>JAJRYK010000004.1 GCA_024275825.1 Alphaproteobacteria bacterium | reverse complement strand
GGCGAGATACACTAAAGCGATGCGAAGCTTCCACTTTACTACCACCAAATTCTACAAAGGAAACAACTCTTTTACGAAGGTCTATTGAATAAGTCATCATGCAGCATAGCATGCGCAATTATTAATTGGAATTACTATAAAGGAAAGAATGGAGATCCTTTGTTGTCTTCTTTTATGAGAGAAGTTGGCGCGGCTTCTGTTTTTAACCTTTTTAAAGATAAATTAACGGATAGAAATTTTATTATTTTAACGTTACGTTTTGGTTTGGATGGCCGTCCTCCTTTAATACTCGAAGAGATTGGCGTAGAGTTGTCTATAAGTAAGGAGAGGGTTCGTCAGGTATTGCTTAAAATATTTGAGGATTGCCTTAAGGATGATAACTCACCTTTGCGTGATATTTATGAGGCATCGATGGATGTCGTACCTTGACAGGGGCTTTTGATCCGTGATCTCTTGTCTCCTTTAAAGGGCCAGTAGCTCAGTTGGTTAGAGCAGTCCGCTCATAACGGATTGGTCGCTGGTTCAAATCCAGCCTGGCCCACCATCCTTCGCCCTTAGGGGCTTCGGTGGCTTACGCCGTTTTTTATTAAATATTTGACTTTTCTCTATAAACCCTTATAAGTGCGCTCATTCCTGTGAAAGAGGGCGAGCTGTTTCGCTCCGTTGAGGGTTTTACTCTCAAACCTAGTGGTCTAGCGGGACAATTGAAAACGAAAGGATCCACAGATATGAGTGGTAAGCGTATTAGTGCAAAGCACAAAATTGATCGTCGTCTGAATTTGAATCTTTGGGGGCGTCCAAAATCTCCACATAACAAACGCCAAACTGGCCCGGGTATGCATGGCGCACGTCGCGGCAAGCTGAGCGATTACGGTGTTCAGCTGATGGCGAAGCAAAAACTGAAGGGTTATTACGGCTCTGTTGGTGAGAGGCAATTCCGCAGCTACTACAAGGAAGCCTCGCGTCTGCGCGGCGATACTGGCCAGAATTTGATTGGCTTGCTTGAGCGTCGTTTGGATGCGGTTATCTATCGCGCTAAATTCGTCCCGACTGTATTTGCAGCGCGCCAGTTTGTTAATCACAAGCACATAACGGTGAACGGCAAAGTTGTAAACATTCCGTCCTATCAGGTGAAAGAGGGTGATGTGATTGAAGTGAAAGAAAGCTCGCGTCAATTGCCGCTTGTTTTGATCGCTATTGATTTGCCAGAGCGCGATGTGCCCGACTATGTTGACGTTGATCACAAGGCGATGAAAGCTACGTTCCTGCGTATCCCGCAGCTGGATGAAGTGCCATACCCGGTACAAATGGAACCGAATTTAATCGTGGAATTCTATTCACGTTAAAGATTTGAAGTTTCGTTAAAGAATTCAAAAAGTCGCTCATTTGTAGCGGCTTTTTTTATGGGCTCTTCTTCCCAATCAACGCTGAAATAATGCCGTGGAAGGTGCGGGTTTCTTGATCGGTGAGCTCTGCGCGGGTGAAGATATTGCGGATATTGCGCAGCATGGTGGGTTTTAGGCCTTCATCGCGGAAAAAGCGGGCGGCCTCTAATTCGCTTTCTAGGCGGGTGAGCATTTCCTCAAGTTTTTCTTGCTCTACTGGGCGGCTGTCACCGGAATCCATGACTTTATCTGGCGTCCGGTCATGAGCGCTGTACCATTCATGTGCGATCAGCAGGACAGATTGCGCGAGATTGAGCGACGAAAATTCTGGGTTTGTGGGAATGGTTATGGCGGCGCTGCATAGAGACAGATCATCATTGCTCAGCCCCGTACGCTCAGGGCCGAAAACGAAACCGATAGCTTGTGTCTGTGCGTTGCGCTCTGCAGCGTCTTTATTGGCGCTTCTGGGGGTGAAAATGGGCTTGACCATATCGCGGCGGCGGGCGGTGGTGGCGTAGGTGTAGTTTAAGTCTGTGATGGCGTCTTTTAGGCTCTCAAAAATCTGCGGCTCTGGCATCTGATCAAGCGCGCCGGCGGCCATATCGATAGCGCGCTCATTCGGCCAGCCATCGCGCGGGGCGACGATTCGTAAGTCTATTAGGCCGAAATTGAGCATGGCCCTTGCCGCCGCGCCGATGTTTTCGCCCATTTGCGGGTTAATAAGGATGATTACAGGGTTATCATTAGACATAATTTTATAGCTAACATATTGTTTTTGTTTAATGTTTGCTGATGTATTTGATTTTTTATCATGATTTTGATAGGATCATATTCAACTTAAACAAATAGTGAGTAAAAAATGGCTGCTTATTCAGAGACCTTAGTACGAGATACCGCGCCGAACTTCAATGTTATTGAAGAATTTTCGGGCCTTAGCGTGAAGCAAAAAATGACGCTGTGGGAGCATAATAATGCGCACAGCCCAGCAGCCTTTGGCTCTGCGGTTAAGCTGATCTGGCCCCAAGCTGAGAAATGCGATGTGATTAAGCTGCAAAGATTTATGGTGCTGCTGCAAAACTCAATGCGCGTTGCGAGCTAAGCTTCTATATTAATACCTAAGATGAAGAGCCGCTTTTAAGCGGCTTTTTTGTGGTCTAGACGCTCTTTCACCTTGTCTGGTCCAATCAACAGCAATAAATCCGCCAGCTCTGGTCCGTGATCCATGCCGGTGAGGGCTTGGCGCAGGGGCATGAACAGCGCTTTACCCTTGCGGCCGGTTTGTTCTTTCACAGCCGTTGTCCATGTGCTCCATGTGTTTTTGTCCCATGGCGTATTGGGCAGGAGAGCGAGGGCTTCGGCGATGAAATCTGGATTTTCAATGACGGGTTGCACCGGGCCGTTGGCGACGTGCCACCAGTCTTTAATATCTTCAAATTTCTCAAGATTTGCCCGTACCGTTAGCCAGAAAGATTCATCCAAATCACTCAGTTCTAGACCAGCAAGGCGCGGCGCGGCGTCAGAAAAAGGCATATCGTGTAGAATTTTAGCGTTCAGACGCATCAGCTCTTCTTGATCAAATTTCGGTGTGCCGCGAGAGAATTTAGCAAAATCAAAGCTCTCGATAATCGGCGCAATGCTTTGGAATGGTTCAATCGGCTCAGACGTGCCAAGGCGGGCTAGCAGGCTGATAATCGCCATCGGCTCCAGCCCCTCATCATCACGCAGATCAATAATGCTGAGCGAGCCGAGACGTTTGGAGAGCTTGCCGCCTTCTTTGTCAGAGAGCAGGGAATTGTGCGCAAATATTGGCGCGCTGGCGCCGAGCGCTTCAAACATCTGCACATGCGTGGCGGTGTTGGAGACATGATCCTCGCCGCGAATAACGTGTGTGATGCCAAATTCAATATCATCAATGACGGAGCAGAGGTGATAAAGCGGCGTTCCATCCGCGCGCAGAACGACGGGATCGGAGAGATCGCTGCCGTTAAATTTGACTTCGCCGCGGATCAGGTCGTTCCATTCAATCGGTGCGTCATTGAGCTTAAAGCGCCAGTGCGGGGTGCGGCCCTCGGCTTCGTAAGCTGCGATTTGCTCGGGCGTAAGGTCGAGCGCTGCGCGATCATATGTCGGCGGCTTGCCGCGGGAGAGCTGGCTCTTACGCTTGAGGGACAGCTCTTCGGGTGTTTCATAGCACGGATAGAGGCGGCTATCGTCTTTCAGCTTCTCAATCTGCGCTGTGTAGATCTCCATGCGGTCTTTTTGGTTGGCCTTTTGATCCCAATCCAGGCCGAGCCAGGTCAGACTTTCCTCGATCGCATTCTCATACTCAAGCTTTGAGCGCTCAACATCCGTATCATCAATGCGCAGCAAAAAGTCGCCGCCTTCCTTGCGAGCAAACAGCCATGTGATCAGGGCTGCGCGCACATTACCAATGTGGAGCATACCGGTGGGGGATGGGGCGAAACGAACTTTTACGGTCATGGTTTTCCTATAACATTCTTTATTTAGAGTATCTGAATAGCGCTAAATGCCCTGTTTTTCAACAATATTCACGAAATGATTCGTGATGGGGTAGCGGCGCTCGCGACCGAAGGAGCGTTTTGTGATCTTTACCCCCGGCGGGGCTTGGCGGCGTTTATATTCGGCGCGATCTAGCATTTTCCAGACACGGGCAACGGTTTCGCGGTCATGGCCGCGCGCGACGATTGCATCAAGGCCCATATCCGCCTCAATCAGGCAGGCGAGGATGTCGTCGAGCGCGTCATAGGGCGGCAGCGTGTCCTGGTCGGTTTGGTTGTCTTTTAGCTCCGCCGTTGGCGCTTTGGTGATAATGCGCTCTGGGATGACTGGCGATTGCGCATTACGCCAGCTGCACAGATCATAGACTTGCGTTTTATAGACATCTTTCAGCGCGTTAAACCCGCCGCACATATCGCCGTAGAGCGTTGTGTACCCCACAGCCATTTCCGATTTATTGCCGGTGGTCAGCACCATATAGCCCATCGCATTGGAGAGCGCCATCAGAATCAGGCCGCGGCTGCGCGACTGAATATTTTCGTAGGTGACCGCCGGTGCGTTTGGGCCAACGTAAGATTCGATGGTGGGGGCGAGCGCCTCTACGGCCTCTGTGATTGGGATGTTCCCTAGATGAACATCGAGATTTTTGGCGAGCGCCGCCGCGTCATCGAGGCTGTCTTGTGAGGTGTATTGCGAGGGCATCATCACGCAATGGACTTTGCCCGGGCCGAGTGCATCGGCGGCGATGACTGCGGTAAGAGCGCTATCCACACCGCCGGAGAGGCCAATCAAAACGCCGGGGAAGCCGTTTTTGGTGATGTAATCGTGGAGGCCGAGTTTGAGGGCACCATAGATTTCGGCCAGCTCTTCACCTCCGGCAATAACCTCGTTGGCGCTGTAGAGGCCTTCTTCGAACTCTGCACCTTGGCGGATGACTGTGGCATTTTCATCAAGCACGAATGATTTGCCATCAAACACTAGCTCGTCTTGCCCGCCGATTTGGTTGACGTAGAAAAGGGGCAGGCCGGTTTCGCAGGCGCGGTCTTTGGCTGAGTTCAGGCGGATATCGTCTTTGTCGCAATCATAGGGGCTGGCGTTGGGCACGATGAGTATTTCTGCGCCCTCGGATTTTAAATGCGCGGCAACATCAGAACTCCACATATCTTCACAGATCATAATTCCAAGCTTTGTGCCTCTAAAGCTGACTGGCGTGGGTAAGGGCCCGCGGGCGAAAATGCGGCGCTCGTCAAATACGCCGTAATTCGGGAGGTGGTGTTTAGCGGTGACGTTTAGAATTTCACCATTTTCGATGAGCAGAGCGGCGTTGTAGGTCTTGCTGTCGATCTCCCATGGCGTACCGATGATGGCGGCGGATTTGAGTGATGCACTGGCCTCAAGGATTTCACCAATGACTCGTTCAATCTCGCGCATGAAAAAGGGTTTTAGGATGAGATCTTCGGCGGGGTAGCCGCAGATGGCAAGCTCGGGGAACAGCACCAGGTCGGTGCCTTCCGGTGCGTCTTGCCAGTATGTCAGGATTTTGCCCTTGTTGTATGCCAAATCTCCGACGATCGGGTTGATCTGTGCGAGCGTTATATTGAGAGGGGCGTTCATTTACTCAGCCGCCGCCGCGGCAACACTTTGCAGATTATTATGTATGCGCACGGCCTTCAGTTCATCAGCGATAAGGAAGGCGAGCTCTAGCGCCTGGTTTGCATTCAGGCGCGGGTCGCAATGGGTGTGATAACGGCTGGAGAGATCTTCATCGGTGATGTCTTCCGCGCCGCCGACGCATTCGGTAACGTTTTGGCCGGTCATCTCAAAATGAACACCGCCGGGGTGCGTGCCTTCGGCTTTGTGCACGGCGAAAAAGCCTCTGACCTCAGCGAGGATATTGTCAAAGCGGCGGGTTTTATAGCCGCTGGAAGATTTCTCAGTGTTGCCATGCATGGGGTCGCAAGACCACACAACCGTGCGGCCTTCTTTCTTTACAGCCTGCACAAGAGGGCTGAGCTTGTCTTCAACTTGCTCATGGCCCATGCGCGCGATTAAGGTTAGGCGACCTGGAATGTCATCGGGGTTGAGCATATCAATCAGGCGCAATAGCTCATCTGCGCTCATGTCGGGTGAGCATTTTAGGCCCAGTGGGTTGTTGATTCCACGCAGGAACTCGATTTGTCCATGATCTTCCTGATGTGTCCGCGCACCGACCCAGAGCATATGCGCGGAGCAGTCATACCATTGGTTGGTCAAGCTATCGCTGCGGGTGAGGGCCTCTTCGTAGTTGAGAAGGAGGGCCTCATGCGAGGTATAGAAATCGGTTTGACGAATGGCAGGTACGGTCTCGCTGGTGACGCCGCAGGCGGCCATAAAGCGCAAGGCATCGTCAATACGGCCGGCAAGGTCTTCGTAACGTGCACCCAACGGGCTGCCCTTGATAAAGTCGAGGTTCCAGCCATGTACGCGATTAAGATCGGCATAGCCACCCTTCGCAAATGCACGCAGAAGGTTCAGCGTCGAGGCGGCCATGTGGTAGGCCTTGACCATGCGTGCGGGGTCATTCACGCGACTCTCTGGTGTGAAATCTAGTCCATTGACATTATCGCCGCGATAGCTAGGCAGGGTCATGTCGCCCTGCGTCTCTGTGTCGCTGGAGCGTGGCTTTGCGAATTGTCCTGCAATGCGGCCGACTTTGACGACAGGTAAACCGCCGGCATAAGTCAGGGCAACTGCCATTTGTAAGATGACGCGGAATGTATCTCGAATTTTATTAGCGTTGAATTCGGCGAAGCTTTCGGCACAATCGCCGCCCTGTAGCAAGAAGGCCTTGCCCGCTGCGACATCTGCAAGGCTGGATTGTAAATTGCGGGCCTCACCAGCGAAGACAAGTGGCGGCATCGCGCGCAGTTCTGCTTCAGCCTGATCGAGAGCAGTTTGATCCTCATAGTGAGGCATTTGAAGCGATGGTTTTGCGCGCCAGCTTGAGGGATTCCAGTCTTTAGCCATGTTTTTTGCTCTTATATACAGTAAAATGCGTTAAATCAAAGATTTATATAGAGTATTTAACGGCTTTAAGCAAAAATAAACGAATAAAATATAGTGTAAAGAGAAGGCTGTTAAAGCCATATAAAAAATGAGTAGTACCGGATAACGTATGAATTTCTTAGAGACTGATATGAATGTGTGGCAATCACGGCTGAGTGCCTTGAGTGATGTGGTTGATTGTGTTCACACGAACTGGCCCGCGCAAGGTGAGCTGAATGACGTTCTGGCGCGTGTTGTGGGCGCTCTGCCTGATGATGTTGAGAAATGTCAAAAGGGCGCAGGTGCCATTTTTGGTCCAGAATCTGAAAATGATAGTCAAACCGCACATAATTTTGAGGTTATTCGCCAGTGGCATTATGCGGGCAGTGCGCCGTCTTTGATGGCGATGTGTGTGTGCGCTTTTGAGCATTTTGATTTGAATGTGCCAAAGCGTTTTAGACAAGCCGTTTTTATGGCGGCGCTGCTGGGGGAGGTTGAAAATACCAACCCTTATCATAATAACCTCCATTTTAAGAAAGTGCTGCTGCAGACGGTCCGTATGATTGCGGCGCATAATGAAATATTTAAAGAAACGTCTCAGGAGCTGGCTGATGGTTCTATTGCTTTACTGCTGCTGACGGCCTGCATTCATGACCTGGGGCATGATGGTAAGGGCAATGTTGTGCAAGGATCGTTCTTTCAGGGGCGTCTGGAAGGGCGGTCTTTTGAATTTGCAAAGCCGTATTTTGAAGCGTGTGGAATGGATCATAGCCAATTTTTAGATGATGTCCGTACGATGCTGCTTGGCACGGATACAACGCCAATGGGGGAACCCTCTAGCCCGGTTAATCAAATGAAGGCGGCGTATCGCTATCACTATATGGGTGAAAAAAATAAAGTATATACGCTCAACCTTGATCTTGAGCTCCAGGCGCTTGAGGGCGATAAACGGCTAGCGCTTTTAAGCTTAATTTTGCACGAGGCGGATATTGCAACATCAGCGGGCCTGGATTACCGCATTACTAAATTTGAGACAAAAAGCCTGATGCAGGAAGCTGGGCGAGAGGAAGCCTATCCGGAACAGGTTCTGGATTTCCTCAATCATGTTTGTAACCGCGCGTTTCTTTCTCATGCGGGGCAGCGGCTATATGCCGCGAATATGGCGCGCATTTATGTATTGGCGGAGGACGATGTACGAGGCGGTAATCTTCCATTTCCGAATCTTGAGCATTCTGACTTGATGGTGTCTGTCATTAGCGAAACACAAGGCTCGACGAGTGTTAACTAAGCGCGCTCTTTTGCTGTCTTCGCAGAGTCCCACCTTCGGTGTAGCCAGAGCCATTGCCCCGGTTTTTTCCTGACCCAGTGTTCCAGCCGTTCATGCGCTTTTTCAATCACCTCGTCCATCGGTAGAGGTTTGCCCTCTTTGTCAAACACATCAATCGGCTTTTCAAAGCTCAACTTAAAGTGCGGTCCGCCCAGGCGTTCATTACGCACGGGGATGAGCGGGCATTTATATTTCTGCGCGAGCTGTACAAAGATGGGGTTGGTCATGGCGGAGATGCCGAAGAACGGCACCGCAAGCCCTTCATTATATTTTTGATCAATCAAAATGCCAATATTGCGCTTTTGTTTCATCGCGCCCAGCAAGGCGCGTCCGCCGCTGCGTGATTTCGCGTGGGCCTGCAAGCGCCCTTTGAGACTGCGCGCCTTGGCCAGCATTTTATCGCTCCAGGGATTGTTGGGTGCGCGGTATGTGCCATCAACCTCTTGCCCAAGCTGTTGGAGCATTGCCGGTGCGTGGATCTCCCAATTCGAGATATGGGCGGTGAAGAGGATAACGCCGTGGTCATTATTTTCGGAGAAGTTGAGGAACGCCTCTTGATTCTCGATCACCGTATAGCGCTTGCCAATGGCCTCTAAATGGGGGTATTCAGCAATGATACGGCCCAAATTATCCCACATTTCTTTGATGGCTTGGTGGTGTTCTTCATCGCTTAAATCAGGCAGCGCGCGCTGTATATTGCCCAGCGCCTTACGAGAGGTGGCAAGGCGCGGTCCAATCGTCTGCCCAACCCAGCCTCCAAAATTTGATGCGGACTCAATGGGCAGTAACTTAAAAAACCCAAAGAGGAGATACAGGAGCGTAGCCTCCAGGCCATAGCGGAGCGTTTTCATGCCCGCGCCTTATTGATGCGCGTTTTTAAAAACGCGACGACTTCGCCTTCATCGCGCCACGATAATGTCACGGGCAGTGTATGTACATTTAAGCCGTGGCCTTGGGGCAGGCGGATAATGTCTTTTTCTGTGGTGATTAATTCTGCTTTGTGGCTTTGGGCCATGGCGCGCAGAGCCTTGATATCGTTGTTTGTATAGGGCTTATGGTCTGGAAAATCCAGCTCCTCAACCAGAGTGTATCCCAGCGTTTTGAGATAAGAGAAAAATTTCTGCGGATAACCCATACCGGCAAAGGCGACATAAGGCTTATCCTTTGATGGTGCGTCTTCATTCAGGGCTGAAAAGCGCGCGCTAAAGATTGGTTTTTTGGGCAGTGTCGGGATGAGGTCGCGCTTGTCCTGACCAATAAGCACAAAGGCATCGGCCTTGTGAAAACCCTCATCCAGGGACTCGCGCAATGGCCCTGCGGGCAATAATTTCTGATTGCCAAAGCCCATTTCCCCATCAATAACCACAATGCTGATATCCTTATGCAGGGTCGGGTTTTGCAGCCCGTCATCCATGATGACCAGATCTGCGCCCTTTCTTTGCGCGAGGTCTGCGCCCTCTGGCCGGTTTTTGGAAATGATGGTTGGGGCGTCTTGCGCGAGCAAGAGGGGCTCATCACCGCATTGTTCATAGCTGTGCTGCGCAAGATTGACCAGCATTGTACCCTTAATCTTGCTGCCATAGCCGCGCGTGAGGAAGTGTGGTTTTTTGGCAAGCTTATGCTTTTGAACAAGGCTCATAAAGCTTTGAGCCGTCACGGTTTTCCCCGCGCCGCCGGCGATAATATTACCAACGCAAAGAATTGGAATATCTACGTGCTGACGATTTTTGCGGGATTGATCAATATTATATCCCATCGCATAAAGCCATGATAGCGGGCTGAGCAAATGCTCGATAAGCGGCGCGCGCGTGTCATTGGGTCTATACCAAAATTTGGGGGTTTTAAACAACATTAGGTCTTTATAGCGGCTCTATAAATTATCTTCAAGCAATGGTGAAAGCTGCTGTAAAATACGGGGCAGTACTTTGTCCTTTTCCCTTGCGTAATTAATGGCACGTTTTTGTTGGGTTTTGAGCATGTCGATATCGCTCAAAAGCGCAGAAAGCTGATTGTAAAGAGCAGGCTGATCAGGGCATTGAATAACGGCCTCCGCATCGAGCATGTCATCATAAATCTCCTGCAAATTCTGGACGTTCGGCCCGCACAGAACAGCGCAATTCAGCTGCGCAGCTTCAATCGGGTTATGCCCGCCGCCGCCATCATTGCTGAATGACCGGCCAATAACGGCAATCGGCGCGGCGCGATAAAACAGGCCAAGCTCGCCCAGTGTGTTAGCGATATAAATGTCCGTATTCTCGCCCGGCATGATGTGGTTTTCACCGCGCAGGGTTGTGCCCAGGCCCGCACGGTCGCAAGATGCATAAATCTCTTCCCCGCGCTCTGGGTGGCGCGGAACAATGATGGTCAGGATATCCGCGAATGTGTTTTTAAGGCGCGCATGGATGCGCGCGGCCATGTCCTCCTCACCATCATGCGTGCTTGCAAACAGCCAAATTGGGCGCTGAGCAGTATGCGCGATCAATAATTTTAGAGCCTGATCATCAGCGGGCAGGGCGGCGGCGCTGTGTTTGATGTTGTCAGTGTAAAAGACATTGTGCGCGCCCAGCGCGCCATAGCGCTGCGTATCCTTCTGCGTTTGGG
Organism: Alphaproteobacteria bacterium; assembly: GCA_024275825.1. GTDB lineage: Bacteria > Pseudomonadota > Alphaproteobacteria > Micavibrionales > Micavibrionaceae > JAJRYK01. The sequence continues at coordinate 54,481 of JAJRYK010000004.1, read as the reverse complement.
TGAGGACGAGGGAGAACGCGCCTAAAATTTTCCGCGCGCCGCCGGTCATTAATCGCCAGCGTTTGAATGATCTGTCCGAGAGCTTTGCATTCACCAGCGCAGCGGGGATTTTGCGTTGCTTAATACCGATCAGCATATTCGGCCACAGCTCTGATTCCATCCAAAGGACGAGGTTCGGGTGCCAGTGATCCAAAAAATGCTCGACCCATGCGGGGTGATCGAGAGGGTAGAATTGATGAAACACCCGCTCCGGCAATGATTTCTCCATAAGGGTCGCGGAGGTCAGCGTGCCGGTCGTGACCAGAATATGAAGAGCTTTATGCTGCTCTAAAATCGCCTTAATCAGAATCAGCGCCGATTGCGCCTCGCCAACACTGGCAGCGTGGAGCCAGAGGAGCGGACCATCCGGGCGCGGTTTTGAGGTCACGCCCATGCGCTCCTTCAGGCGCGCCGGATCTTCCTTGCCCTTGGCCACGCGCCTATCCAGTAAGCGGATGAAAAGCCATTCACTGGCGCGGGTTAAAATTTGATAGAGTTTCAGCATGGTTATTTATGGCGCGGGCGGCACGAAATGCAAAGGCTTTATATGATCAAATGAAAAGAGACTATATTACGAGTTCTCGCACGTGCCTGCTGCGCCGTTTTCTCCGGGAACAAAGACACAGCCGGGTACCAGACATATTTTTTCTTCGTAATAGCTGGGGCTTTGGTTACGGATAACGGTGACGCCTGTTGGGACAGGGGTGTAGTTGTTACAGCGAAGTGGTGCTGGCGGGCCGTCTTGGTCAGATGCAAGGTCAGCCGGTGGCAACAATAGATTAAAATACGTCACCAGAGGGTCTTCGGTCCACGGGGTTTCTTCCGCGGTGCCCAGCGCCGCCGCGAGTTCAGTTCCCCAGCGATCGCTAATCGCATCACATTGCGCAGGAAGGAAGCGTTTATCATCGCCAGTCTGATAATCAGCGAAGGTGAAAAAGCCGTCATGCTCCGCATCGGCGATAAAATCCATACATTTGGCGAACATCCAGACCTGGTTCATGATGTCACATTCATATGTGCCGCCGGCAACGGGAGCTATATCGTGGTCAATTCCTTCTGCGCGTCCTCCAGCAAGATCATAGCCGGGGTCTTCGAAGTTTGCTGCGATGTAAGCTGCAACCGGCGTGCCGACCAAGTTTTCCAGCGCCACATCCATGATCGTATTACGCTCTCCAGCGCCATCGCCCCACCGCCCAGATTCGCTGAACATGTTTTCAGCTTGCTGGGCCAGCACATTTAGATATTGGTCGAAACAGGTATATTCCAGCACGCTGTCCGGTTTGAAGATCAGGTTTTGATTCTGGGTAATCTCGCGCTGCGCCTCTAGCCAGGCGCGGGATTTCAGAGTGTTGTAATATTCGGGGTCGCAGCTGCTCTCCGCGGCGGTTTGTGCATTGGCAAATGTGGCAATAGAGACGGCGCACAGCATAAGCGCTAGGCCCAATATCCATGTTTTACCCACGTTGTTTTTTAAGTTTTTCTGCACAATTACCCTTCTATATTGATTTTACTGCATTTTCGCTATCCAGCGCAAATGGTTAGTTCCCTCCGCAGGATGTTCCGTCATCATTGAGCAAGCACCCCGGCGGGCAAATACCCTCGTCATATTCGCGGCGTCTCTCAATCTTTACATCACCAAAGGGCAGCGAGAATGAGAATATCAGCCTTGTGGTTAAAATGCCTGTGGGGATTGGATCAATGGAGCAGGCCTCCGCGCCGCCAATGACCCAATCCAGATGAGTGTCCGTTTCATCAAAATTCACATATTGGAAGGCCGTGTTATTTGCCACATTGATAAGATCCTGCGTGATGGCTGTGCCTTCATCATCGGCTGCGCATTGTGCGGGCAAAAGGCGCGGGTCCAAATTGGCCAATGTCTCAAAACTGAAAAAGCGATCATCGGTGGCGAAATCCATACATTTGGCGAGCCCGGTATAGATGGCGTTCATCACGCCGCAATTATAGTCTTCGGCGGTTGCCTCGGCGCTAAACTCGCTATTTTGATTTGTCGCATAGCCGCCCAGAAAGTCATGTGCAAAATTGTTGTTTCTGTAATTTATAAGGCTGGCGAGCACAAGATTTTCCAGCACATCGCCCAGACTGTCGGGGCCGAGTGTATTGCTGATGGTCACTTCGGTGCCCAGAAAATCTGTGGAGCCGGATACCTCGATCGGCACGGTTTTATCTGTGAAGTTGTCGGAGCCTGAAAACAGCGCGCTGCCAACGGTGGCATTGATTCCCGCGATTTGGTCGAAACAAGTATATTCCAGCACGCTGTCGGGCTTGCGGATTACAATTTCATTCATTACGATCTCGCGCTCGGCCTCGATATAGGCGCGGCTGTAGATCTGGTTCATGAAATCGGCATCGCATGCGCCGGAGGTGTTTTTATCTGCGTTGGGGCCGGCATTCGGACCATTATCGGGCGCAGCGGGATCATTTTCGGTTTTATCGACAACGCAGGGAATGCCGGGCAAGCAGCCTGCATCTTGATCTTGCGCCATAGAAATATGCGCCGCAGATGACACAAAAACCGCGAGCATGGTCGCCGTGATCACTGCGCGTTTCATCCAGTTTTTGTGTCGGGCGTTATTCATTTACGGCTCTTGGTTGTTTCTTTTCCAGTATATACTGCGCACGCTTGGGTGCCCAGTGATAGATATTATAGGCGTAGTCATTTATCGCGCTGTCATAGGCAATAATGTCACGTACACCGTTTGTTTGATGATCGCTCAAGGCGAGTGTGCGTGCTGTGATTTGGCCGAGCTCTATGATCTGATCGTTAGATTCGCTAAGGACGCGGAAGAGGCATGTATGGACGCTGGTGCATGTTTGCGGGAGCAGGATAAACTCATTCAGGCCATCGCCGTTGAGGTCGATTTGGGCAATGTTGCTTGGTTTCAGAGGGCTTTGTAGCGTTTGTTCGCTATAGTTTTGCAAGAACAATTGGGAGGAGGCGGGGATGGTACTGCCAAATGTAAGAGATTCAGCGGCACGCGCATTTATGTTGTGGAAGCACACAGAGATAATCGCGCTTAAAAAGAGGCTGAGATAAAAATGCCGTGTCAAAATAGTTTACCCTCGCACAAAGTCTAAAATTTCCCTTACCCTTCATTCTAGCAAAAAGGGGGCAGCAGGCGCAAAAACTAAGCGTTTTGGGTGACGTGATGTGTGGGGATGAACGGGCGCGGGCTAAGTGTAATTAGCCCGTGGTTTTCGGCAGATCCATCTCAAGGATGGCCATATTGAGGTCGTAAGAGACTTCGCCATCTTCATCATCCTTGTAGATCACGCCGATAAATTCGCCGTTAATATGAACCTCGGCAGAATCTTTAGCCTTGTCGCGCGGGGTTAGCGAGATGCGGTCATTGCCGAATGTTGTTTGCAGATAAGCTTCAAGGCGGGGAAGTTCTGAATTATCGATGATAGCCATTAATTTATCGTCCTTTTTTCGTTATGCGCGCTTTACGCGGCGGTCTCTATATTTAAATCTAGCCCCATGCTTACGTGGTCATGGCAGGTCTTGGCAAGTGTTTTTCTGTCTTCAAAATCACGGGCCTTGAGCGGCGGGTGAAAGGTGAGGGTAAGATGCGCGCCGCTGGTCTTGGTAAAACGCCAGAGATGCGCGGCCAGATTGATGGGCATGTCGCGCGACCAGACGTAAATTTCGCGCTCTTCTTGCGTTGTAATGGGGTGTCCATCAACGCTGTTGAGTGTGATGGTCACGGGCTGGACGTATAGGTCCTTTTGCGTGCTATCTAGCGCGATGGAAAATAGACTGGATTTGAAGGGTAACACTTCGCGACCGTCTGTGGATGTGCCTTCGGGGAATATGATGAGGCTTTCTCCTTGATTAAGTTTTGCCTGAAGGGAGTGTTTTTGCTTTGTGATCTCGCTGCTTTTGCGCTGGATAAAGGCAGTGCGTTGCAGCTTGGCTAAAAAGCCAAAGACGGGCCAGTTCTCGACTTCGCTTTTGGCGACGAACGAGCCTCTGATCATCTGCCCGATCAGCGGGATGTCCAGATAGGAAATATGGTTGGCCATATATATGGTTTGCTGGTTTTTATTGGGCGCGCCCTCAATCGTGACGCGAAGACCAAATGCCGTACATATGATGATGTGCCACAATTGGGGCATGATATAGGCATTTTGGTTTTTGGCAAAGATGAGTACTAGCGCTTGCATGGGAACAATGATCAGGCAGGTTAAGGCGAATATAAGGAATTTAAAGACGGCGCGTAGAATGCTCATTCGTCTTTGTCTTTCTTAAAGTCTTTGAGGTTGGTCACATTGCCTGCAGTGTCTGCGGCATCTGCGCCTTCGCTCTCTTTCCCGCTATGCATGGTTTTTTGTAATTTGCGCTCGTAATGGCTGCGGTATTTTTGTGTGACTTTGTGAGTTTCTACGACGATACACACATCTGTTGAGCCAAATTGCTTATCAATCACAGCGCCATCACCAATGGAGCCGCCAATGCGCAGATAGCCTTTGATCAGTGGCGGTAGGCTGGCAAAGGCGCGGCGTGGGTGTAAATCATCTTTGGGGATCAAGTTCATATTGATGTAGCGCCCCTTAATCGCGCGTGGACATAGGTGTTCTGGGGCTTGATGGAAGTGGTGTAAATATGAAAGCGGCGTGGCGATGCTCGGGATATCAGTGCCCTGCAAGCTCGCGCAGCCAAACATGACATCAATTTTATGATCGGTGACATAATCCGCAATGCCCTGCCAGAGCAGGTTAAGGATTGGCTTTGTCCGATATTCAGGCAGTACGCATGAGCGGCCAAGTTCCAAAAGCTCTAATTCGGAATTTTTAAGATTTGTAATATCAAATTCATCGCTAGAGTAAAATTGTCCATAGCGCATCGCCGGCTCACGGCGGAGCAAGCGATAGGTGCCCACGATTTTTTCGTTTGGGCGAGAATCATCAATAACGATTAAATGGTCGGCATAGTCATCATAATCGTCGGCATCCAGGCGGCTGGCGGCAGTTTCCTTATCCGGGGTTGCTGCATATTCTTCGTAGAAGACTTTATAGCGCAAACGCTGCGCCGCCTCTATTTCAGCAGTAGATTCGGTTAAGCGAATGGATATGGCATCCAACTGTATGGGGGCTGCGGTGGGGGTAACGCTCATTTAGTCGTCTTTTGCTAGGGTCATAATACGGTCTCATCCTAAGCATTCACCATGCGCGGTCAAGCGCTAACATTTTCACGAAAAGGTAGGTTCACTCATCAAAAAAAGCGGACTTAGCCCAGTCCGCTTTTCTTTGTGATATTTGCTCTTATTACTTAATGTAAAGATGAACTTCGATAGAGCGCGCAACGTCGCTTTTATTATAGGCAAGATCCACGCGATCACTCGACAGACCCATTTGTGTTAATGTGCGCAGAACACTCTCAGCATTGCGTCGGGCTTTTGTGCTCTCAATCGCAACTTCGGCGGCATTTCCAGATGTTGGGTGAATGGCGACAAGATCAAAACGGGCGTTTGGATAGCGCTCCAAAGCCTCATTGACAGCTAAATAGATGGGCTGCTGATAGTCAATGTTAGCGCGGTCAAAGCGAATTTTCACCAATGGACGTGGTGAAGAAAGCGCGCCGCCAGCGGAGGCGCGCGGTGCCAGTGATTGACTGCTCACAGCATTGTTGCTGCCTGTGCTGGCTTGAATAAACTCAGGAACGTTAGAGAAAGGACGATTCGCAAGGCTGATGCCGTAAAGGTCACCATTGGTTACGCCCAGCGCTAGAGTGCGCAAATTGCTGCGCTCCGAGCTTAGGTAAGCGCTGGAGCGGGTGATGTCGTCGTTTACCGTGTTCAGGATGCGGTCAATCACGACTAATGTATTATTGATGGCATCTTCCAGTTCGGCCAGCTTGACGTGATCTTCTTCAATAGCACCAGATAGGGCATAAGCGGCTCTGGTCGCTTCGAGCAGGTAAGAGGCTTCAGACGCTGTTTGTGCGACATCATCAGCCAGAATGCTAAGTTCACCCAGGCCAGTGTTCAAATTCTCAAGGTTAGTGCGCGCAACGTCTATTTTCTGCATCAGGCGGGGGTTGCCGGGCGTTGTGCCAACCTGAAGCTGCGTATTTATGGTGGCGGTAGATGCGTAATATGTTGCAGCCTTTTGCTCATTATTACGCTGCAGGCCATTAAGGGTCGCAGAAAGGCCCGAAATATTGCTCTGGATATTATAGAGATTATTGCCAATTTCATCGACTTTAGCTGAAACTTTGGTGACAGGAATGTTTTGATAGTAATCACGGCCGACAACCTGATTTGGCTCAATGTCTTGCACTTGCATCGGTTTGCTGTAGATCCGTTCCTTTAGATCAGCGGGGAGCGGCGCATTGGTGATCACCAGTGGCGGTCTGGAACTGCCTTGCGCGAACGCAGGCAGTTTGGTCAGGGCGCTGGAGGAGGCGAGAGCCGATAAAATAAGGATTTTATAACGAAAGCGCATGCTTATATGCCTATTCTTTAGGAGTTTTGATTTATATATCGTTGGTGAGTAGTTACTCTTAGGTACAATTCAGCTTTAAGCATCCCTCTTAAATCGCGCGAAGTCAAGCGTGGGCCAAGGAGTACCCCCAAAATTATGCGTGAAGCGTAATAGGGTGAAGGCAGGCTTGCAATAGATTTTTATTTGGCGTATGGTCTGCCCGCCTTTCAAGGGCTTTTTAAGCACCCGTAGCTCAATTGGATAGAGTACTCGACTACGAATCGAGCGGTTGGAGGTTCGAATCCTCCCGGGTGCACCATTTTCCTTCAATGTTGATGTTCTTCCTAAAATCATTTTTTCTTGTGCACAACATTGGTCCTATTCGGCCCGGTTTCTTGAACTATTCCTTTTAAATGCTTAAGTTGAGATGGTTTTAGAGTTCACTGATGTACAAAAAAGGAGGCATGTTCATGTCCAATTTCACGATGGCCGAATATATTTGGTTGGATGGCGCTGTGCCCACGCGCTATTTGAGGTCCAAGACCCGCGCAGTTAAATTTGATGGCACGCCATCTGTTGATGATTTCCCGGAATGGAGTTTTGATGGCTCTTCCACGAACCAGGCGGTGGGAAATAATTCAGATTGTCTTTTGCAGCCCGTTAGCTTTGTTGATGACCCTATTCGCGGTGAGGGCAGTTATCTGGTGATGTGTGAGGTGATGAACCCGGATGGAACGCCGCACGAATCAAATTCGCGGGCGCAGCTTCGCGCCGTTATGGATGCAGGCGCGGCAGAGCAGGAAATGTGGATCGGGCTGGAGCAGGAATATACGCTGTTTAAAAATCGTACGCCGCTAGGTTGGCCGGAACATGGTTATCCGGGGGCGCAGGGGCCGTATTATTGCGGCGTTGGCTCGGATGAGATTTTTGGTCGTGAGATTGTTGAAGCGCATGCGGAGTTGTGTCTGTCTACCGAACTGATGTTCTACGGCATTAATGCCGAAGTGATGCCGGGCCAGTGGGAATTCCAGATTGGTTATCGTGGTGATGAGAATGAGCCAGCTGATGCGATGAAAATCTGTGACCACACGTGGATTGCGCGCTGGTTGCTTTACCGCATTGGTGAGGAGTTTGATATTTCTGTGTCGCTTGATAATAAGCCTGTTAAGGGGGATTGGAACGGCGCAGGCATGCACGCCAATATCTCTACCAAAGATACGCGCGACAAGAAGAAAGGGAAGGCGGCGATTGAGGCGGCGACCCAAAAGCTTGGCGAGAAGCATAAAGAGCATATTGCGCTTTATGGTGCTGGCTTGGCTGAGCGTTTGACGGGTGAGCATGAAACGTGCGGTATCGATACCTTTAAGGTCGGTAATGCGGATCGTGGATGTTCTATTCGTATTCCTGCGCCGGTGGTGCAAAAGGGCTATGGGTATTTCGAAGATCGCCGTCCGGGCGCGAATGCTGATCCATATCTGGTGGCGGCGCGCATTGCGGCGACTATCTGTGATATTCCAGATTCGGTGATGACATTTTCAAGCTGGCCGCGCAAGAATGCAAAATTTGCGGTAGCGGCTGCGTAAGCTTAAATCAATATCTGAGCTTTAAAAGGCGTCCTCATCTTGAGTTGGGCGCCTTTTCATATGTGGTTTCCCCCGTATTTGTTTTATGGAGGCTTGAGGAATTGTCTCAAATTGGCTGTGGAAATGTGGTATTCTTCCCTGTGGATAACACACTCATGCATTATGAAAAAATATAATATTTTCAAGGCTGTAATCATTTTGTTAACCTTTTTGCGGTAAAACTAAAGGGACTAGAGCTGGGTAATTCTAAACATATTTTCATATACAATAATTTCAGAGACGATAATCCAATGGTTCAAAACATGAGCAGTGATAACAGTAAAGATAATAAAATCAATAAGTTAGGGCTTCGTATTCAGGGCGATTCTGATGCTGTTGACGTGGAGGCTGTCTCAAAAGACGAGGCCCCCAAAAAACACACGGAATTTGAACACTTCCAGGATTTAACGCTGGACGATGATTTGCAGATCGAGCCGGATGCTGATTTGGCTTCTGCGCTTGAGCAAGACTCGATTGAGGGTTCATTTATGGCGGAGGAGGTTGAATTTGTTTCTGACACTGAGGATTTGAACCTTGAGGCTAGTGAAGACAATGTTTCCTCAAAGCAAGATGAAGAGGAGATGCTTCCTGTTGAGTATGATTCTTCTAAAGCGAGCGGCGAGCTTAAAACATATCAAACGAATCTGGGTGTAAAAGCTGCGGATGCGGCGAACCGGCTTAAGGGCCGTATGGGCGATAAGATGGTGTCTATGGGCATCATTAGTGATGATCAGCTCAATGTTGCGCTTCAGGAAAAGAAGATTACCGGGCGGATGCTTGGTGAAATTTTAGTAGATCTTGGGTTTATTTCTGAAGAAGTCCTGATTAAGTTTTTGGCGGAAAGCTCCGGGTTTGATCTATTTGATCCAAAGACAACGATTGTTGATGGGGATGCGCTGGCGCTGATTGAAAAAGAGGTCGCGCTTAAGAACAGTCTTTTACCGATTTCTATGGATAATGATGAGCTGTTGGTGGCGATGGCTGACCCGTATGACGTGGTGGTGCTGGATTTGCTGCGTCGTTATGTGCCCAGAGGTACGCAAATCAAGCCAATGGTGGCGACGTCCAAGACGCTGTCTGATGCAATTGATGCGGCCTATGGATATGCGAGTTCGATTAGCGCGATCCTTAAGGAATTGGAAGAGCATGGCGCTGAGATTGATATGGCTACTCTGGGGGAGGAGGCTGCGTTTTCTCATCCGATTGTGCGCCTTGTGAATGCGCTGGTGTTTGATGCGGTGAAGCTTGGTGTATCTGATTTGCACTTTGAGCCAGAAGAAAATTTTATTCGCCTGCGTTATCGTAAGGATGGCGTGCTGTATACCGCACAAATCCTGCATAAGCAGCATTGGAGCGGTATCTCGCAGCGCATTAAAATTATGTCCGGCATGAATATCGCTGACAAATTAAGTCCGCAAGATGGGCGCTTTAGTTTGAATGTTGGCGGTCGTGAGGCTGATTTCCGTGTGTCTTCTTTGCCGACGGTAAATGGCGAGAATATCGTTATTCGTGTTTTGGATAAAAGTTCAAGCATTATGCCGATGAGAGGGCTGGGCTTTAGTGAGCATAATCTGAATATGATCAAGCATGCGCAATCCAAGCCTGAGGGGATTATTATTGTGACGGGCCCTACGGGCTCAGGTAAGACAACTTCGCTTTATTCAATGCTTAATGAAATCAATGATGTGGCGGTGAATATTCAGACATTGGAAGACCCTGTTGAATACTCTCTGCCGATGATCAGGCAGACGCATGTGCGTGAAGGTGTTTTGGAGTTTGGGGACGGGATTAAGGCGTTGCTGCGGCAAGATCCGGATATTATCTTTATTGGTGAAATTCGTGATCAGACAACAGCGGAGATGGCGCTGAAGGCCTCTATGACGGGGCACCAGGTTTATACGACATTGCACACGAATGATTCGTTTGGCGCTTTGCCGCGTCTTTTGGATCTGGGGCTTAAGCCGGGGATGATTGCGGGCGCGATTGTTGCGGTGTTTGCGCAGCGTTTGACGCGTAAGCTTTGTGGTAGCTGTAAGGTTGCCTATAAACCGGATGCTGATGAATGTGAGTTTCTTGGTGTTGAGCAAGCCGGTGCGCTAACCATTTTTAAGGCCAAGCAAGGTGGATGCGATGCGTGCGGCGGTCAAGGCTATAGCGGGCGGACAGCTGTCGTAGAGATTTTATCATTCGATGAGGAGATGGATGATTTGGTTGCGGCAAGCCACTCAAAAGCGGACCTTAAAGCTGCGGCTGTTAAAAAAGGCTTCAAAAGCATGCGGGATGATGGCATTCTAAAAGTGCTTGAGGGCGTTACTGACTTTCAGGCGCTTGCCAAAGTTGTTGATCTCAGAAAGTAAGTATTCACTTAGAAGCGTGGGATAAGAACCATCGAACGCTATAAATATAGAGCTGTAAATGAACGAGGTCGCCCCATACGCGGCACGATTTCTGCTGCCAACGAGGTCGATTTATATCGTCAACTTCAATCGGCGGGGCTCGAGCTTATTGATTGTTCGGTGATCGGTGAAAAAAGCAGTTCTGGTGGATTTAAGACCGAGAAAGTCAAGGTCCGCGATCTTATTCAGTTTTTTATTCATATGGAGCAGATGCAGGGCGCGGGTGTGCCCTTGCTTGATGCGCTGGCGGATATTCGTGATACAACGAGCAATGGTACGCTTCGTGATGTGATGACGGATGTTCATCGTGATGTCTCTGATGGGGCATCCTTGTCCGAATCTATGGCGCTGCACCCGAAGATTTTTACCAATCTTTATATCTCTTTGATCAAGGCCGGTGAGGAAACCGGGGACCTGACCGGTATTTATCGTCAGCTTGTGAAGTATTTGCTCTGGGTTGACCAGATGCAGTCTAATATTCGCAAGGCCACGCGCTATCCGATTATTGTGACGGGCGTTGTCCTGCTCGTGATTGTGGTGATGATGGGGTATGTGGTGCCGCAAATTGTTGGTTTTCTGGATAATCTTGATCAGGACCTCAATATTTTCACGACATCGCTGGTGGCCACGTCTGAATTTTTTGCTTCACCGTTATTCACGATATTTGGTTTGCCGGTCTATGGCGGGTTTGTTGTTTTGATTACGCCGTTTTTACTGCTAACAACATTAAGGCTATTGCGGGCGTCATCAGATGATCTGGCCTATCAGATTGATGCGCTATATTTGAAAATGCCCGTGGGCGGTATATTGATTCGCAAAATCACAATTGCGCGCTATGCGCAAACCTTCGGCGCGCTGTATGATAGCGGCATTGATATCGTGCAGGGGCTGAAGGCCGCGCGGCAAACGGTGACCAATCGTGCGATGCTGGAGGCGCTGGAATCTGTTGAGCGCTATATTCAGTCAGGCAGCACGCTGTCTGAGGCGTTTAATGCATCGGGGGAGTTCCCGTCACTGGTTGTGCGTATGATTAAGGTCGGTGAGGAATCTGGTAATTTAGGTCCCGTTCTCGACCAGGTTTCTGGTTTTTATACTAAGGATGTCGACGAGGCAATTCAGGGTTTAATTGCGATGATTGAGCCGGCATTAACAGGAGTTCTGGGTATAATGATATTATGGATTGCAGTTGCGGTCTTTGGTCCGATATACTCTATGTTGGAAACTATTGATTTTTAGGTCTTTGAATGTCTCTTTCTTTTTTGTCGCCCAGTCGTACCGTTCTGCTTCTTTCTGATGAGGCGTTGTATATCTATACAACGAGCAGCAAGGGCGTGGATTTGATTGAGACGATTCCATGGGGTGGTGAAAACTTCCAGCAAAATGTTGCCAATATTATTTCCAAGGATTGTGGTCGCAAGCCGATTTTGATTCTCAATGATATGGTCGAGCAGCATTATCGTAAGGAGCGCGTGGTCAAAAAAGGCGTGGGCATGCTCGACAAACAAAGCTTAATTAAGCGTAAGCTGAATGTGGCGTTTCCAAATTATTCGGTTAAGGCGGCGTACCCTCTGAAGGAAAGGGTGACCAAAAAAGATGCTGGTCCGGCCGCTGATATCTTTATCTTTGCGGCTATTCCAAATTCTTCACAGTTCCAGGATACGATCGCAGCAGCAAAAATTTCCCTGGCATCTATTTCTGGCTTTTGTCTGTTGCCTGTTGAGGCATCAGACATGGTGGGTGCCTTGTCTGCAAAGCTCTCGAAGGCGAAGAAGAGCAATGCGGAATGGTCGATCTTTATTGGACAGCATAAAAGTGGTGGTCTTCGTCAAATCGTGACGAAGAATGGTGACATGGCCTTAACACGGATGACGCCCATCATTGATGATGAGAGTGATAGCGGCGCATGGGCAGATGAGGTTCATCAAGAGTTTAAAGCAACGATGAGTTATCTAGCGCGCTTTGGATATAAAGCTGAGGATGGCCTTGATGTCATTGTTGTTGCCAACCCGGATGCGGGTGAGCGCCTTGAGGCTCTCATTGAAGAGGAATGTAACTTTACGGCGATAACAGTTGTCCAGGCCGCGCGCATGCTCGGTGTGCCCATTGGGAATCATAAGCATGTTCGCTACGCTGATACGCTTCATGTAGCCTGGGCTGGGCGCAAGACTAAATTTGTTCTGCCGATGAAGGCGGTTCAAATTGATAGTGTTTCCAAGCCTCGTCAGGCAGCACTTGCGGCCTCTTTTCTGTTGTTCTGTAGTGCTGCATTTTTCAGTTATCAGTTTATGACTGTTGCTTTTAATGTGTCTGAGACGGGCGCAGATATAGATTCGAGAAAAAATGTGCAATCACAGCTTAATGCTCAGTACCAAAGAGAAGTACAGCGCAAGGAAGAGCTTGGCTTTGATGTGCGTTTGGTGCAAAGCTCGATTGCTGTTCGTGACGAGCTTGAGCGGCAGAGAATTAAAGCATTGGATGTGTTTGATGGGGTCGGGCGGGCGCTTGGCAAAGATCTTCGCATTGATAAGGTCACGATTAACCGTGTAGAGCACAAAGTTCAAAAAGATCCCTTTGGCCAATCACAGACATCGGATGAGCCGCGCGATCTATTTTCTGCCACGATGCAGATGACCTATCCGAGCACGACTGATGTTGATCGTGGCAATAAGGAGGTGCGTGATTTAAGGACACGCTTGGAACGGGTGCTTCCTGGCTATCGTGTTGTTGTGAGTAAGTTTCTGAAGGACTATGAGTATATTGAAGAGCTTGTTGTTGAAACGGGTGATCTAAATTCTATTAATGTACAGCAAGATTTTATTGCTGAAATTACGATAGTAGCGCCAGAGCCGGCGCAGGAGACGTCATTGTGATTAGAGTACTGGGGAAAAGCCGAGTTATTATTTTAGTCGTGCTGGTTACTGTGAATGTGCTGGTTGCTTATGGCGTTTACGGGTATTTAATGCCTGATTCCGCTAAGAAAGAGCGGGAGTTACGCATGGTTCGTTCTCAGGTTTCCACGTTGCGCACGGATATTAGTCGTTTGTCTGTTGAATTTTCTCAATTGGAAACGCAACGCTCTGAGTTCGAGGCGTTGAAGGAAAAGGGGTTCTTTAGCAAGCAGGGGCGCCGTGAGGCTGAGCTTCTTTTTGAGGCCATTCAAAAACAGGCCGGCGTTATTTCTGCTGTGGCGAATATCAGGTCTGGTGAATTTGAGGAGAGTGAAGAGAGCGCTAAGGCTGATCATGTTGTCCTGCGCAGCCCGATTGAGGTGCGGGTGGAGGCGATGGATGAGCTTAATATTTATAAATATATAGACTTAGTGGAGCGGGTATTTCCCGGCCATGTGTCTGTCCAGAACATTACAATGAAACGAGAAAAAGAGGTGACTGGCGCTTTGCTCCGCAGTATTTCCAGTGGCGCAAGTCCTGTTTTGGTGAGTGCTAAGATTGATTTAATGTGGCGTACAATGATTCCTCAAGCGGATGTGATCGGTGCAGGAGGGGGGCGGCCATGAAGATTTTAATTTCAGCTTTATGTTTTTTTGCGGTCTGGTTTGTTTTTACGCCATCTTATGCGCAGGACGTTGCGTCAGATTTAGATGTTGTGGTGGAAGAGGTCGCTGGCCCTGAAGGCGAGGTGCTGCAAGACTTTGGTGTGACGGTTGAGGGATCAATACAGAGCAGTGAATCCGAAGGCAATGGTGATGAAGAGGTTTCCGACGTTGTTACCGCTGATGTGAGTGACAATGCGGCCCAAAAGGCTGAAAAAAGCACGAAGATCAATGCTGCTCGCGATGTCTCTAAGATGAGTTCTTTGTTTTTCACTTTTTGGGAGCGTAATGCTATTGCAGATGCCAAGCGTTCGCGCGGTAAGGTGCGTGCACCGACCAGGGCGGAATTAAATAAACGACCAGAGATTCGGCCGGAAGATCGTGTTAAACCACCGCCCGAGAAGCGTGATATTGTTTTGGGTGGGATTGTCTATGTTGCTCAAGGTGATTGGACAATATGGCTCAATGGAAAGCGCGTGACGCCAGATGCGTTGCCGCTGGAAATCTTGGACCTTAATGTTCACAATGAATATATTGAGATGAAATGGTTTGATGAGTGGAGCAACCAGATCTTTCCTATTCGCTTAAAGGCGCATCAAAGGTTCAATATTGACACACGCATTTTCTTGCCGGGATAGAGTTTAACCGTGAGCGCAAAGATAAATTCTCTTTCAATTGATGATGTCACCATGGCTTATGGCGGTGTGCCGGTTGTGCACAATGCGTCATTTTCGATTCAAAAAGGTGAGTTTTTTGGCCTTATTGGCCTGAATGGTGCGGGTAAGACCACCTTGATTAAGGCGATATTGGGGCTTATGACCCAGGAATCTGGCGTGATTAGCATCCATGGTCAGCCATTAGATGCGGTGGAAAGCAAGGCACGCTTGGCGTATTTGCCCGAACGCTTTGAGCCGCCCTGGTTTTTAAGCGGCATGGAGTTTGTCCGTTTCTCTCTTCGTTTATATAAGCAGCCCTTTGATGAGGCAAAAGTGATTGCGGGGGCGGAGAAGCTGGCGCTTGACCCTGCGGCTCTTAAGCGCCGTGTGCAGGCCTATTCAAAGGGTATGCGTGAAAAACTTGGGCTGCTTGCGACCGTGCTAACGCAATGTGAATTGCTCGTGCTTGATGAACCGATGAGCGGCCTTGATCCATGTGCGCGCACGAAGGTAAAGGATATGCTGGTGGAGGGTAAAAGCCATGAGCAAACTGTTTTTTTGAGCTCGCATATTCTGGCGGATATGGATGAAATTTGTGACCGCGTGGCTGTTTTACATGATGGTCAGATAAAATATGTGGGCGCGCCGGGGGAATTAAAGAAAAAAACCGGGGCTGAAAACCTGGAGCGTGCTTTTCTTCATTTCATTGAAGAAAAGAATGCTGCATAATAATTGGGTAATGCGCTGTGCGAATCTATGCTTTAAGCGTTTTCAAGGTGCTTCATGCCAAATGTTAGTAAAAGAGTTTTATCTCATGTCCGTTTTTAATTTTTTGACCATTAACAAAATGTTGCTTACATCGGCTGCTATGCTTGGTGTCTTTGTTATTTCACAACCTGTTCTTGCCCAGAATTCCGGGCAGATCAGAAAACTTGAACCGCAAGGGCAGGAACGTATAACACAGGCTGATTTGGAATTTTTAACAGGCGAAGGCGCACCTGATTCTGATGCGCTTGCTCCGTCAGGGCAGAGCGAAGATGAAAATTTATTCTTTGATGCAAATGATTTAGTGCCCAGGGGGGAGCTTGGCAGCACGGGACCGCGGAAGCTTAACCCGGCGTTGGAGCCAGCCTCTAAGTTTATTGTGGTTGAGAAAAATGCGAGCGGTAATTCTCAGCCGGCGCAGATCGTCGCGGCGCAGCGGGCGTTGTTATTAGGGCGTTACGATGCCGCGCTTGAGATGTTTGACCGTCTTTATGAGCGCCGAAAACAAGATTCTAATGTGCTGATGGGGCGCGCTGTCTCTTTGCAGAATCTTGGGCGCAATGATGAGGCGGTCATGGCTTATCAAGAGTTGCTTGATGCCAATGACGGTAATTTGGATGCTGAGATCAATATGCTTGGTTTGATGAGTGCGCAATATCCGGCGGTGTCGCTGCAGCGCCTTTTGGACTTGCGGGAGCGCCATCCTGATAGTGTTGCTGTTGTGGCGCAGACGGCTGTGGCTTATGCGCAGATGCAGCGCTATGACGACGCACTTCAATATCTTGGCATCGCGGCGAGTATGGAGCCGAATAATGCGAATCATTTGTTCAATATTGCTGTTGTTGCTGATCGCGGCGGTAATAAGAAAGAGGCGATTAATTACTACGAAAAGGCGCTGGAGATGGATACCGTTTATGGTGGTGGAAAATCTATTCCGCGCGACAATGTGTATGAGCGCTTGAGCCATCTGCGCTAATGCGGCAGTAAGGCATTGATTGATGCTGTTTTTTGAATTTTTCCTGATTTGTTTTCTTGGCCTGGTGCTGGGCAGCTTTTCCACGGCGATGATCTATCGCATTCCGCGCGATATTCCGTGGGCTGTTTTGTATAAGAGCAGGGCGGATAGAAAGGATTCTGCGCTTTGTCGTTCGGCCTGTCCGCAGTGTGATCACATTTTAGGCGTTCGTGATTTGGTGCCGCTTTTTTCCTGGCTGTTTTCTCGCGGAAAATGCAGGCATTGTCAGGCACCTATTAGCGTGGTTTATCCTGTCACAGAATTTTTGGTTTTGGCGGCATGTCTGACTATCTACACGCAATTTGGGTTTTCTTATCAGGGGTGGATGTTAATGGCGTTGACGCCGTTTCTGACGGCGTTACTGATGATTGATCTGGAGTATATGATTTTACCCAATCAGCTGGTGGCGATTATTGCCGGCCTTGGCGCAGTCTATCTTGGCACGGAAATTTTTGTGTTTCATCAACGTACGGTGGGCGACGTTTTAGCGGATAATATTCTGGGCGCGGCGGTGTTTGCGGGCGTGATTTGGCTTATGGGCTGGTTTGTTGGAAAAGTGCTGAAAAAAGACGCTTTGGGTTTTGGTGATGTGAAGTTTTTTGGCGCGGCCGGTTTATGGCTCGGGTTTTATCAATTGCCGCTCTTTTGTGTGGTGTCTGGTGTTTTGGGCGTGGCTTTGGCCATTATCTGGCAAGTCATTAAAAAAACTAAGGTTTTTCCCTTTGGCCCGGCATTAATTATCGCGTTTTTCATCCTTTTGGTCCTGGATGGTTCTTTTCTGTTCTGAAGAGGGTGAATAGTGTAAAATAATCTTGTAAATAGTTTAGAAAATTTACTTTCCGTTTAGACTATTGCGTAATAATAGGATGGTCGGCCTTTCTGACACGTTTTCAATAAAAGGGGATTTTAGCTTTGGATTTAACGCAGCTCTTAGCATTTAACATGCAAAACTCGGCGTCTGACCTGCATTTAAGCGCAGGAAGCGTACCCATTATTCGCGTGAATGGCGACATGAAACGCATCAAGACTGATGTGCTGTCTAGTGACGATATTCGCACGATGCTCTATTCTGTGATGACAGAGGAACAGCGCTCCACCTACGAAAAGGAAATGGAGATTGATTTCGCCATCGCGCTTGGCGAGAAAGCGCGTTTTCGTGTGAATGCATTTACGACGCGCCTCGGGTCTTCTGCAGTTTTTAGAACCATCCCGACCGAAGTGCCAACGATGCGCGAGCTTGATTTGCCGCCGGTTATACGGCGCTTTGCCGAGCTGGAGAAGGGGATTGTTTTGATCACCGGTCCGACAGGGAGCGGTAAATCAACGACGCTGGCATCCATGATCAACCATATCAATACGAATATGGGGAAGCATATTATTACGATTGAAGACCCGGTTGAATTTTTTCACAAATCAAAGAAATCTTTGATCAATCACCGTGAGGTGGGCACGGATACGAAGTCCTTTGCCAGAGCGCTTAAAAGCTCGCTTCGTGAAGATCCTGATGTGATTTTGGTGGGAGAGATGCGTGATTATGAAACGATTTCTTTGGCACTAACCGCGGCGGAAACTGGGCACTTGGTATTTGGAACGCTGCACTCTAATTCAGCGGCAAAAACCATTGACCGTGTTATTGATGTGTTCCCGACGGGTGATAAGGAAATGGTGCGCGCGATGCTGGCTTCGTCATTGCAGGGCGTTGTCGCGCAGAGCCTGTTGAAGCGGGCTGGCGGTGGCCGTATTGGGGCGTTTGAGGTTTTGGTCGGCACAAATGCGGTACGTAATTTGATTCGTGAAAATCAGGTGCCGCAAATGTACTCCATGATGCAAACGGGATCGCGATACGGGATGATCACGATGGAAGATGCGATTGCTGATCTGCTGGAAGGCGGCTTGATTGAAAAGAGCGAGGCCCGCAAGGCGATGATGACGGCGACGGATTCCGAAGATGACGAAGATGAAGACTATGCAGCAGGCGCGCTTGGTGGTGGGCGCATTGATGGCACCGATTTGGTTGAAGAGCTTTCTTCCGAAGGTGGCGCAGATCAAAAGTCAGGCGGAACTGAAGGATATTCATTTTGAGTGAGCCGGCAATCCTAAATTACCTGAAGAATATGAATGATCGTGGGGCCAGTGACCTCTATCTGACAGTGGCCTATCCGCCGACATTGCGGGTGGAAGATGAGCTTTATGCACTCAGTAACGATAAGATGTCGCCCGATGATATCAATGATGTGCTCAATATGCTTCTGACCAATCGCCAAAAGCGCGATTTTGAAGCGGATATGGAGCTGAACACAGCGCTTGATATGGGTGAGCATGGGCGCTTTCGTTTAAGTATTATGAGACAAAAGCAACAGTCGGCTATCGTTATTCGCCGTATTATTTCCGAGATCCCCAGTTTCGCCGATTTGCGCTTGCCGCGTGTTTTAGAGGGGCTAGCAAAAGAAAAGCGCGGCCTGATTTTATTTACGGGGATGACGGGGTCGGGTAAATCGACGTCTCTTGCCGCAATGGTTGACTACCGTAACTCCGTCATGGAGGGGCATGTCATTACCATTGAAGACCCTATCGAATATTTTCACCAACATAAGAAGTCCATTATCTCGCAGCGTGAAGTAGGGGTGGATACGGAGAGCTATGAGATTGCGCTCAAGAATGCCTTGCGCCAGCGCCCGGACGTTATTTTGGTGGGAGAGATCCGGGACCGCGCAGTTATGGAGCAATCCTTAATGAGTGCGGAAACGGGGCATTTGTGTCTCTCAACCATTCATACCAATAACGCGTATCAGGCTATTGAGCGCATTATTAACTTTTTCCCAGAGGATTACGGCACACAGATTCGTCTTAATCTATCGATGAACTTAAGAGCGATTGTGTCGCAAAGATTAATGCCGTGCAAACATGGAGGCTTAACGCCGGCCATTGAGGTGATGATCAATGAGGGGCTCGTGCGTGAGCTTATCCAGTCTGGAGAGATAGGAAAGATCAAGGATGTGATGGAGCAAAATAATACGCTCGGCATGTGCACTTTTGATCAATCGCTTATGCGGCTTTATCAAGAAGATTTAATCACTGAGGAAACTGTGATTATCAATTCTGATAAGCCTGCTGATATTAAAATAAAATTGCAACAAGCAAACCTAACAGAAAAAGATCGCAATAGTGCGAAGGGCGGCGATGCTCTTCAAGTTATGGATACATCTCTCCTTTCTCTTAGCGAATAAAGCTTAGCGCACGAAACTTATCCCATTAATAAAGCTTTGCTGGATGATCAGTTATTGATCGGTCGACCCTATTATGATTATACTTTAGGCAGTCAGTGCGTTTCGCGCTATCGTTTCCTATGTCCAAGGTTGAGTGACCAATGATCAATAGAACTTGCTCCTATATTTTTTCTTCACAGTTTTTCCTGACGGTTTTTGCGTTAGGGTTTCTGGTTGTTCCGCTCAGCGGTTGTGATTTTGCTAAAAATCAGCTCA
Organism: Alphaproteobacteria bacterium; assembly: GCA_024275825.1. Lineage (GTDB taxonomy): Bacteria > Pseudomonadota > Alphaproteobacteria > Micavibrionales > Micavibrionaceae > JAJRYK01. Next base: position 34,512 of record JAJRYK010000004.1, on the reverse strand, counting down.
AACCGGATCGTTCAGCGAGTATGGAGGTGCAAGATTTTAAGGATGGGCTCGCACCGCGCTTGCCAGAAGTCGATGAGAACGAATCAGGCTATAACGTTTCTATTCCAGAGTTAAAACCTTATGTGGCGCAAGGCGGCGCTATTGGGAAATCTATGCCGCTGGTTTCTATTTCAGTTAATCAATCTGTGCCACTGCGCGATATTCTCTTTGAGCTGGCTAATCAAGCTGATTATGACCTTGAGCTAGATCCGCGCATTAGTGGCTCCATCATCTTCACCGCGCGTAATCGGCCACTTGATGAGGTTGTAGAGCGTATAAGCGATATGGCCGGGCTGCGCCATAACTTCGACAATGATGTTTTGCGCGTTGAAATTGATACACCTTATAACAAGTCATATAAAATTGACTATTTGAGCTTTATTCGAAGCAATTCGGGAAGCGTTAGGAATGATGTTGCTGTTGTTGCAGGAGAAGGCGCGGATACAGGATCTTCTTTTGAAGCAACATCAGAGAGCGAGGCTGATTTTTGGGGGGAACTTGAAACAAATTTAACACAGATTTTAGAGGCATCATCATCATCTCTAAAAACCAGCGTTACGCCGCGTATTACGGCCATGGATCAAAACCCCGATGTGAGGCCAGTTGCACCGCAGGGGCGTGGTGGGCAGGTGCAAATTTCACCGCCCGATGCTGTGTTGCGGGTTGAATCTCTACCGATTAGCGGCGATGATGTGGGCGCTCAGGGCGCAGCAGGTGCTGCTGTGAGTGCAACATTCTCGCTCAATAAAATGGCCGGTATTGTAAATGTTTTCGCGCCGCAGCGGCAGCAAAAAGAAATAGAAAAATATTTGACACTGCTTAGGAGATCTGCAACGGCGCAAGTTTTGATTGAAGCTAAAATCCTGGAGGTGTCGCTTAGTGATCAATATGCGACCGGCATTAATTGGCGCGAGATTAATCCGACTGGGGATTTGACCACACTTAACTTCTTATCAAATACTGGTGGGGCATTTTTGGATGCGCTGAACGCTAATTCAACCACGGCGATTGCCGGGGCATCTTCCTTTGGTGTTGGATATGCGGGGAGCAATATAGAGGCCTTTATTGAGGCGCTTTCGACCTTTGGAACAGTGCGTGCACTGGCCAGCCCGCGAATGACTGTTTTGAATAATCAGTCTGCGGTTTTAAATGTTGCCACGAATGTTGTGTTTTTTGAAGTTGAGGTGAAATCCGACTCCACGCCGGTTGCCGGTGCCGGCGCTACTGTGAACACAAAGGTGACCAGCGAAATACGAAATGTGCCTGTTGGCGTTCTTGTTAATGTTATGCCCTCGATTGATCTTGAACGGCAGACGATATCTCTGGCCGTGCGCCCTACGGTGACGAGCATTGATGCGCAGGTTGAGGATCCGGGGGTAGCATTTGTTATCGCGCAATGTGGCGCGCCATGTGCTAATCTTGCGCCATCTTTAATCCCTCAGCTAGACGTACAGGAAATTGATACTGTGATTAAGGTTAGCTCCGGCCAGGCCGTTGTTATGGGTGGCCTGCTAAATGATAGATCGGAAACAAGTGAAGATGGCGTCCCCATTTTGAGCGAAATACCGATGTTTGGCTCACTCTTTAAAAACCATAGCGATACCGTAACGAAAACGGAGCTCGTTATTTTCCTGAAGGCAACGATATTAAATAGCCCATCGGGTAGCGTTCATAGTGCTGACAAGGATTTATATAGACGTTTTTCCAGCGATCGCCGTCCGTTTAAGCTTTAAGTGAAAATTTTGGTACTTTAAGATGTCTTGGTCCTTGGTTAAATATGTTCTGACTGCGGCTCTTCGGGACCGGGTTATTACGGCGCTGATGATCCTGTTGATACTCGGCGCGAGCCTGTCGGTGTTTGTCGGATCGTCTGCGATCATTGAAAAAAATCAATTCAGCGCCGTGTTCGCGGCGGGTAGCTTTCGCTTCATTGGCGCTTTTGGTCTCGTTTTGTTTGTCGTTTTTTTTATGAGGCGATCTTTCGAAACAAAGGATGTGGAATTCCTGCTCTCTCGCCCCATTGGCCGGGTTCAGTTTTTACTCTCCTACAGCTTTGCTTTTTACGTGCTGGCGATCTTTATGGGGCTGGCGCAGGGGCTGGCCGTTTATATTCTCGGCCCCCATCTTTTCGGAGAAGGGCATATCCTCTGGACCGTGAGCGTTATCATTGAAAATATGATCATGGCCAGTATGGCGTTATTTTTCTCAATGTTTCTCACCAGCGCCGCAACGGCCGCGATGGCCAGCTTTGGGTTTTATGTTCTGGCGCGTATGATGGGGCAAATTCTGGGTATTATTTACGCGGATTATAGCGTGAGCAATATGCCGATTTTGGAAATGGCCGTGCAGATGGTGTCCGTGATCACCCCGCGCCTCGATCTGATGGGCCAGACATCCTGGTTGATCTATGGCGTGGGGGAGCAGATAAATCTCGCCTTTGTGTTTGCGCAGGGTCTGGTCTTTACAATGCTTGTCTCTTTGGCATCCATGCTTGATCTGGTGCGCAGGCAGTTTTAAGAGGTATTTCAAGCCATGAGCATTTTAAAAGAAAAAACCGTTGAAATATTTCTCTATCTTGCCGTCTTTCTCAATCTCATCTTCTGGTTTTATGCGCGTGATTTTCGGGCGGAGTGGCATATAATTCCTCCGGTGCCAAGCGAATCGCGCGCGCAGAGCTTTGCTATCGGCGATCGGCAGCTCGCATTCCGCATGATCAGTGTTATGCTCCAAAATTTTGGCGATACGGGCGGGCGCGTTACGCCGCTTGAGGATTATGATTTTGATGACCTCACGCGCTGGTTACGCCTCAGTAGCATGCTGGATCCTGAATCCTCTTTTACGCCGTATCTCGCGGCTCTATATTTTGGCGGCGTACAAAAACCATCAATGCTGCCCCCGCTTTTAGAGTATTTGAGCGATGCTGGGCAAAGGCCGGGCGGAGAGAATTGGCGCTGGCTTGCGCATGCCGCATATCTTGCGCGCTTCAGGATGAAGAATATGGACTTGGCCCTTAAATATGCGCGGCAGCTTGCGGCCTTGCCGGGTGATCAGCCCGTATGGACGCGGCAAATGCCGGGCTTTATCCTCAATTCCACGGGGAACAAAGATGAGGCGCTTGAGATCATGGTTAAAATCATCAAAGAAGGTCTCGACAAATACGACCCGGCGGAAATTACCCATACGCGCGATACGATATGCGAACGTATTCTTGACCCGGAGGAAGCGGCCGTGCATCCTCTATGTAAGGATGTCCCGCAACAATAACGAAAGAGCATAATGGACCAGCTCCGTTTCAGCATAACCGAGATTCTGTCTCTGATTGGCGTAACGCAGTGCGTCTATGTGCTGGTTTATATGAGCATGCGCGCAGGAAGAATTTCGCGGGCCGGGCTGGCGCTTTTGTATTTCTTTGTGCTTGGGCTGGCCTTCATGGGCGATTTTGGGCAAACGCAGATTGCGGAATTGATCCCGCATTTTGAGACAATTCGCTGGTTTGCCTGGTTCTACGGCCCGCCGCTCAGTGTTTTGCTGATCATCCAAATTGCAGAAATAACCAAGGTTCCGGCGCTGCGTCATTATTGGGTATTATTGCTGCCGCCGCTTGCATTTTTTGCTGCGCAAAACTTGGCCAGCGATGCTGAAAATCTATCAGAGTGGTTGGTGATTTGCGGCCTTATCGCCGGGGCGATCAGCTTGCTGAAAATTTGGTTTAAGCGTCAGCTGTTTGATCGTCTTTATGCGGAGAAAAATGGCAAGGCACGCTATTGGCTCGTTCTGTCACTGATCTTCATGAATATATCGCTGCTGATTTTGATGCTTGCAGGGCTGAATGAGGATTTTGAGGTTAATAACTTAATCATGGCGCGCAGTGTTTTGGGGCTGGGCTTTGTTTATTTGGTCAGCACCAGCCTGTTTCGTATCTATCCGCAAGCCGTGCAGGTGGAGCCGCGCGGTGCGGAGAGTTTTTCAGATGCTGATGAGGCGCTTGCGCAGAAAATTGAGCGTTTATTGACCTTAGAGAAGGTTTATCAAGAGGCGAGCTATTCCCGGATGGATCTGGCGCGCGAATGTGACGCGTCGGAAACGACAATTTCGAAGGTCATTAATGCCCATTTCGGCAAAAGCTTTCCGCAATTGATGAATGAATACCGCATAGAAGACGCCAAACGCCTGCTGCGTGAGACAGACGCGCCGATAAAAGTGGTGGCGGAGGATGTCGGGTTTAATTCTTTGGCATCATTCAACCGTGTCTTCAAAGAAATGACGGGTGATTCACCATCGAAATTTAGGAAGAATACCTAACCCCACCGTCATCCCGGACTTGATCCGGGATCTTTTGCAAGAAACTGAAGACACAAAAATCTCTTACCACGAAGAGACGAAGGGGGAAAACAAAATAAAAAACTTCGCGCCTTCATGCCTCCGTGGCTCATATATGTAGTCGTTTTCACCACAAAGGCTCAAAGGACACAAAGATTCTCAAAGAAGAATATTATAAGGAGTGCTGTAGATAAATTATTAAATTCGTCCATTTTTCTAAATCCGTCATTGCACGCTTTATGCGTGCAATCCATATTGATCGTAGATTACACGGACGGAGCCGTGTAATGACGGTATCGTGATATGTACGATGTTTAATGAAAACAACGATTACTTTCTTTGAGAATCTTTGTGTCCTTTGAGCCTTTGTGGTGAAAAACCTCCTAAAACCGCCCCAAACTCCTCATTTTGTGAATGTGAGGACTCATTTTGTCAAAGCGTTGTTTTTGCAGGGAAAAATTAACGGTCTGTTTAGGAAATAATGAAAAACTAAGGCTATGGGGCCTGTTCTATGGGGGCGTAATTGTGTATACTATTTTACACATGTGCCGTCCTGGCATGTCGTTTTTACACACACAAACTTGATATAAACTTTTTGAAGGAGTTTTAAAATGGAGAGAACTATACTGAAACACCGCAAGAGCGAGCAGGGATTTACCCTTGTTGAACTTGCGATTGTTCTGATTATCGTCGGCCTATTGATTACCGGCGTTCTGAAAGGGCAAGAACTGATTACGAATGCTGAGATTTCATCGACAGCAACATCTGTTCGGGCTGTGGATGCCGCTATTTCAACCTTCCGTGATTCATATGCGGCGTTCCCTGGTGACATGTTGCCAGTGACTGCTATCGCACGTATTCCAACTTGTGGTACGTGCGCAGGTGGGGATGGAAATGGTAGAATTGCACAGGCCGTCGGTGCTGCTGGAGATACCGGAGAGGCGTTGGTTTTCTGGGAGCATTTAATTCGCGCAGAAATGCTTGTGAGCAACAATGAAGTGAATCCTGTTTTAAATCCGAAGACACCGATCGCTGGATTTTTCTCTGTTGGATATCATCCTGGTCCTGCTTTAGCTGTCGGTGGCGGCGCTGTTGGACAAGGGCATTTCATTGTTATTGCTAACACTGATGTTGGTACAGGTGATACTTTGGCTGCCAGTGAAGCCGCGCGTCTTGATCGCAAAACAGATGACGGTCTTCCTGCTACCGGTACAACGCAATCTGATGGCGGATGTTTGAATGGAGCTGTCTATGATGAAGCTGTGGATGATGGTCTTTGCCGGATGGCGCTTGGGCTTGGTAACTAGTCTTTGCTTTAATAAAGAATTTAAAAGGGCCCTTCGCGGGGCCCTTTTTTTATACTCGTTGGGCGAGTGAAAAAAATATTATAGCCTGTGGATATTAACCTCTTCTTTACCTGAAAATGTGATGATAAGTGCAGTAGAAAGCCGCATGTGTATCAACAAACACAACAATAAGCGGTATAATAAAAGGGTATGACAGGGACTTCATCTTACGGGCACTTCGCCCATTTCCACTGATTCATCGACCTTTTTTTGACTAAAACGCGTTTTCAGGGAGGCGCTTAGACATGAATAAGGGACTATATAAGGCAAATAAGCCGCAGCAGGGCTTCACGTTGGTGGAGCTTGCCATTGTGCTGATCATTGTCGGGTTATTGATCACCGGCGTTCTTAAGGGCCAAGAGCTCATCACAAATGCAGAGATCGCCTCAACGGCCTCTGCCGTACGGTCAGTTGATGCCGCAATCATGACATTCCGTGATTCATATGCAAGTTTTCCAGGCGATATGCCATTGAACGTTGCCAATGCACGCGTTCCGAATTGTACAGTGGCGCCGGTCTGCATTGGAGGAAGCGGTGATGGGCGTATTACTAACCCTGGCGGCGTTGCAATTTTGCCTGGGGCGAACGGCAATGTGGGAGAGCCTTTGGCATTTTGGCAACATTTAACAAAATCACAGATGATTGTGAACACGACCATTTTGACGGCGGCCACAGCGAACCCGCCCACATCCCTTGGCGGATTTATGTCTGTTGGTTATCACCCTGGTGGTATGATGAATATGACTGGAGGACAAGCCTCACCGGGACATTTCATTGTGCTTGCAGAGCGTGCGGTCGGGACCTGAGGCATTTTAGAGCCGTCTGAGGCGGCACGGCTTGACCGCAAAACAGACGATGGTATAGCGAATAGCGGCACGACGCAGAGCTTTGGGACGGGTTGCACAACAACGCCTGTGTCCGGTATTTATGATGAAGCGGGCGCTATTGCAGGTGGCGGATTCTGTCGCACGGCGTTGGGTACGAGCAGCTAGGTTTTATGCGAATTGAGAATAATAAAAGAGGCCTTCATGGGCCTCTTTTTACATGTTTGACAGGGCTGCGATGACGGCATCACCCATGTCTGCTGTAGAAACTTCGTTGCAATTATCGCTCATGATATCGTGTGTACGCAGATTTTGGCCGAGTACGCTTTGTGTTGCTGATTCTATGCGGCTTGCCAAATTACTTTGATCTAGTGAATATCGCAGGCACATGGCGAAGCTTAGAATCATCGCAAGGGGGTTGGCTTTGCCTTGGCCGGCAATATCGGGGGCGGAGCCGTGCACTGGCTCATACAGGCTCGGCGCTCCTTCTGTGCCCAGTGAAGCGCTGGGGAGCATGCCAAGCGAGCCGGTGAGCATCGCAGCCTCATCAGAGAGAATGTCGCCGAATAAATTATCGGTAACAATTACATCAAACTGCGATGGATCGCGCAGGAGTTGCATGGCACAGTTATCGGCGTACATATGCTCTAGCGTGATGTCGCTATAGTTCGCGGCGTGGAGCGCAGTCATATCTTCGCGCCAGAGTTTGCCGCTCTCCATCACGTTGGCTTTTTCACAGGACGTGACTTTCCCCCGACGTTTGCGTGCGAGATCAAATGCAACGCGCCCAACGCGTTCAATTTCGCTGGTGGTGTAAACTTGCGTGTTGACGCCGCGGCGCTGGCCGTTGCCCAGATCTTCAATGCCGCGAGGCTCGCCGAAATAAACGCCGCCGGTAAGTTCGCGCACGATCAGAATATCGAGGCCGCGCACGATTTCGGGCTTGAGGGTTGAGGCGTCGATTAGTGCGTCAAACACAATGGCGGGGCGTAAATTGGCGAAGAGGTCGAGTTGTTTGCGCAGTTTGAGCAGGCCAGCCTCCGGGCGCAATGTATAGTCCACATTGTCCCACTTGGGTCCGCCTACCGCGCCGAGCATAATGGCATCACAATCACGGCAGGCCTCTAGCGTTGTGTCGTCAAAAGGGTTGCCAAATTCATCATAGCTGGCGCCGCCAATCAGGCCATTTTGCGTTTCAATCGCGAGGTCGCCTTGATCATTGATCCAGTCAATAAGCTTTTGCACCTCGGCCATCACCTCTGGTCCAATACCATCGCCAGGCAACATCATGAGTTTCTTTGTCATTGTTTAATCCTTGTAAAAAATGCCATCGATTTGGAGTTGCCGATTGAGTTTTTTAGAAAAATTGGTTTCGATGAGCATGTGCGGAGAGAAACCTTTATTACTAAGAAAAGTCATGATTTCACCATAAAGCGTTTCGCCTTCATAAAGTTCGAAGAGCGACATTTCGACTTGCAATCCTTTGATTTTATTCAATGTTTTTTCCGCATGTTTGAGTATAGGCATTTCATAGCCTTGTGTATCGATCTTTACGAATACGTTTTTTCCTTCAAGACAGAGCTCTTCATACAGCGTATCGAGTGTTTTCATTTGTACGGTGATGGTTTCAACGACATTGGTGCGAGGGAGGGCCTCCATGAGTACATTGGAGGCTTTGAGCACGCTGCTCATATCGCTGGCATCGGAGACATTAATCTGTGTCTCGCCGTTTTGATCTCCAATAGCCAAGGGCGGCAGGATCGTCCAGTTAGGATCGTTCTTTTTCTTTTGTGCGAGAGTTTCTTGTACTGCAGGCAGGGGGTCTATTGAAATAATTTGTCCCTTAAACCCACCATTGCGAAAGCTTTCATATGCGCCACCATTATTGGCGCCAATATCAATGATTGTATCAATGCTATGAGCGGCAAGCGTAAGGCCGATTTTACCTTCACGCGTTTTGTGCGGTTTTGGTTTTTTAAAAGATATTAGAGCCATGGCTTGTCGTCCTTCAGCTTGTCTTCATAGGTTTTGATATGTGCGTCTTTTTCTAGCGTCAGGTCGATATCGTCTAATCCGCCGAGTAGGCATGATTTGCGAAAATGGTCGATGTCGAAGTCAAAGCTAAATTTATTACCGCGCGTTATGGTTTGTTTTTCCAAGTCAATTTCGGTGAGGGCATCGGGGTTATTTTGTGCCTCTTTCATAAGCTCATCAATTTGTTCTTGCGGCAGAGTGATGGGTAAAATACCATTTTTGAAGCTGTTATTGTAGAAAATATTGGCAAAGCTTGGCGCAATCACACAGCGAAACCCCATATCGAGAATAGCCCAGGGCGCATGTTCGCGGCTAGAGCCGCATCCAAAATTCTCACCAGTGATCAGAATTTCTGCGTCTTTGTATTCTGGTTTGTTCAGCACAAAATCAGGGTTGGGCGTGCCGTCATCACTATAACGTAAATTATAAAACGCGCTTACGCCCAGCCCCGTACGCTTGATGGTTTTTAGGAACTGCTTGGGGATGATGATATCGGTATCGATATTCACCATCGGCAGGGGGGCGGCGATCGCTGTGAGTTTTGTGAATGGCTTCATGATGGATTGTTATACTCATCCACTTTCATTTGTGCAAAGGATTCAAAGAGCGCCATATCAAAAATATCAGCGCCTTTTTCTTCACGCATGCGGGTGAGAACGCCGACGGGAGAGATGTCGCGCTCACCATAGTGAGGGCGCCATATGCGCCAGCCATCATAGGCCTCAATGATGGCCGCGAGACGAACGGGCAGGGAGAGCGCGTCGCCGGCAATGCCGTGCGTGCCTTCGCCGTCCATTTGTTCATGATGATGGGCCATGATGTTGATCATTAGGTCTTTGAATGGATGTTCGATATCCGCCAGATGTTCCTGCACGATTTGCGCGCCGAGCAGGGTGTGCGTACGGCGGAACTGTTTAAGCTGCGGCGTGGGCTTTTCATCGCTATCCCAAATCTCAACGGGCATGTTTTTCTTGCCGATATCATGGGGCAGCACTGCCCAATACATGTTTTCCGCTATTGTATCGCTAAGGCTCATGTGGAGGCACGTCTTGCGCACATTCCCCGCCACGCGCTCTGCATGTTCATGGAAAATATAGGTGTGATTGCCGGGGCGATTGTCATTATAGCGCTTAAGCTCTTCAAATTGCGCAAGGATGAAGGGCTTGAAGATGGTCTGACATGTCTCATCAGTGCGAAAGTCGAAGTTATTAGGCCATATTTCTGACATCGGTCAATCTCCCTGTAATTGCTGCCGCTGCGGCCATGGCTGGGCTCATCAAATGCGTGCGCCCGCCGCGGCCTTGGCGGCCTTCAAAGTTGCGGTTAGAGGTCGAGGCGCAGCGCTCACCGGGCTCCAACTGATCTGGATTCATGCCCAGACACATAGAACAGCCGGGCTCGCGCCAGTCAAAGCCTGCATTGATTAAGACTTCTGCGATTCCTTCCTCTTCCGCCTGCGCCTTCACAAGACCGGAGCCAGGGACGATGAGAGCTTCCAGGATATTATCAGCAATTTTCTTGCCCTCAACAATCTTGGCCACGGCGCGCAAATCCTCGATCCGGCCATTGGTGCAGGAGCCGATAAACACTTTATCGATGGGGATGTCGGTGAGTTTTGTACCGGGGGTTAGCCCCATATAATCGAGCATCCGTTCTACCGATTGTCGTTTATTCGGATCATCAAAATCAGTCGGAGCAGGGACTTGCGCCGTGATCGGCGCGACGTCTTCGGGCGTTGTTCCCCATGTCACGGTGGGCACAATGTTTGAGGCCTCAATCGCGACCTCTTTGTCATAGGTTGAACCATCATCAGACGGGAGGGTCTTCCAATAGGCGACCGCCTTGTCCCAATTACCTTCTTGCGGCGCCATTGGACGGCCCTTGATATAGGCGAAGGTTGTTTCATCCGGCGCAACCATACCAGCGCGCGCGCCGGCCTCAATCGACATGTTACAGATCGTCATGCGGCCTTCCATAGACAGATTGCGCACGGCTTCGCCCGCATATTCAATGACGTATCCTGTGCCGCCTGCTGTGCCGATTTCACCAATAATGTGCAGTGCCATGTCTTTGGCCGTCACACTGGTGGAGAGCGCGCCATTCACGGTAATGCGCATGGATTTCGCTGGGCTTTGGATCAGTGTTTGCGTGGCCAGCACATGCTCGACTTCAGATGTGCCAATGCCAAAAGCCAGCGCGCCAAATGCGCCATGTGTGCTGGTGTGACTGTCGCCGCACACAATCGTCATGCCGGGGAGGGTGAATCCTTGCTCCGGCCCGATAATATGCACGATGCCCTGGCGTTTATCGAATAAATCAAAAAGCTGTACGCCAAATTCCGAACAGTTTTTCTCTAAGGCACTGATCTGAACTCGGCTATCTTCTTGCATGATGCCGCGCTCTTTTGTTTCGGCGCGGCTGGTGGTGGGGACGTTATGATCCATCACGGCGAGTGTGTTTTCCGTGCGGCGCACCGTGCGGCCTGTCATGCGCAGCCCTTCAAAGGCCTGCGGTGAGGTGACTTCATGCACTAAATGCCGATCAATATAGATCAGGCACGTGCCATCATCACCCGTATGAACGATATGATCGTCCCAAATTTTCTCAAAAAGTGTGCGTGGTCTCATGCTCTTTTGATACGAAGAAATGATTGCGCACGCCACTAAAAAACATAGGTTGAGGATAATTTTACGATTATTACCGTCTTTGTGTTGCAATGCAGCACGGTAGTGCTATATATAATTCAAGCAGTAAAAAGAATCGCCAAAAAAGCACCAAAAAAATTACTTGTGTAAATGGGAGAGTAAAATGCGTAAAACAGAATACAGCCAGTGTTTAGAGGCTGATGCACCACATCTAAAAAATAGCAAAGATAACGACACCAAAGCCAAGCCATATAAGGTGATTGGCGGGTATTTTGGTGATGGATTTGCGATGCCGCCAGTTATTGTTTCTTCAAATAAATAACCTCTGTCCTCAGAAAACGAATCCAGCCCATAAAAAAAGGCCGCTAATCCGCGACCTTCTTAAATGCTCTATTATATAATCGAAGAGCGCTTTACTCCTGCGCTTCACCTTCTGGCGCTGCATTTTCGGCTGCGGCTTCTGCTTCGGCTGCTTTCTTTTCAGCGTCTTTCGCGGCGATTTTTTCAGCTTTTACTTTAGCCAGCTCATCACTGCGCTCTTTACGTTGCGCTTTCTTGGCTTCCTGCTTGGCTTTTGTCTTTTCAGTCTTTGAAACGGTGCTTATTGCTGCTTCATCAACTTTTTCAAAACCGTGGCCGGATGTACGCTCGGAAATACGGGCCGACTTACCGCGGCGATCGCGCAGGTAATAAAGTTTTGCACGACGAACGGAACCGCGACGTACCACTTCGATGCTGTCTACGCGAGAGCTCCAAAGCGGGAACACACGCTCAACGCCTTCGCCGAGGCTGATTTTACGAACGGTGAAGTTCGCGCTGACATTGTCACCATTGGTCCGCGAAATACAAACGCCTTCAAACGCCTGGATACGCTCGCGCGTGCCTTCTTTAACGCGGACATTAACCTTGATGGTGTCACCAGGTCCAAACTTTGGGATCTCTTTAGCGTTTTTTAGCTCTTCGAGCTGCTTTGCTTCGAATTTTTGTAGTGTATTCATTGTCTTCTTCCCTTTTTGCGGAACCCGATAATCAAGCTATAGTCTTATCTCTAGCCCGGCGGTTCACTTATCTTTTTCATGGGTTAAATCTAAATTCCGCGCATAATTACAGGATAATGAGCCCATATGCAAGCTTTTTTGCGGTTTTTCTGGTGCTTGTTATGGGAAAAATTTGCGTTATTGCGCTATTCGGTCTATAGTCGCCAAGAATTTTAGATAACAGATTTATGACGGGGGTTTTATGACACTCAATTTGAGAAAGACAGGTATTGCTACAATTCTATCATTAGGGCCAATTTTTGGCATGGTCGGGTGCGCTACAACTGATGGCATGCCCGAGTATAACAGGGCCTCAACCCTTATGTATGATTATAAAAAAGCAAACCTTGCAGGCCGTGTGTATGTTAGCGATACAGGCGTGCTTCCGCCAATTCCTTTTGAAGTTTATGCGTTGCCGGGTCAAATGTTCGAAAATCGCGCTGGTGTTTCTTCAAATATTTTTAAGGCCACAGGAATGTCGTGGACAGACAATAAGTTGATGGTTGGTGATTTGAGCCGTGAAGAGCAATTACTCTACGCACAAGCCATTATGAATGGCGCGATGAAGCGTTTAGAGGAAACTGATCCCGCGGCGTACAATAATGCGTTGAGAGAAAAAGCTGAGGTTTTAAGCAGATTTCGTTCAGGTGCTCATGCCCGTAGTGAAGCGCAGCCTTATAAGGCCAAGGACCACAGCCAGTGTGAGCATAATGCTGTTTTTTATTATGACCGTGATCCAAACGGGACGCATGATCATGGCTCTGCGGTAAATATTTTCCACAACAACAAGGCTGAGGACGGGCACCGTCATCGACGCGGTGGTGGGCATGGTGGTTGGGATAGCGGGGAGCATCGCAACCATCCTGTTGGATTAAACTTGCCGAATGCTGTTTATGGTGATCGTGATGATTTTTATGAATATTACGGTATTGATCGTTGTGAGCCTTGCGCTGACTAACCTTCTAACAAATCAGGCCTGTGGGCTTTCGTGATGGCGCGGGATTGGTCTTCGCGCCATTTTTTTATCTTTGCATGATCGCCAGAGGTGAGGATGTCGGGCACGTTTAAGGTGCCGCCGTTTGCACTTTCCCATGTGGCGGGGCGGGTATAGTGCGGATATTCCAGCAGGCCGCCCGTGCTCTGCGCGAAGCTTTCTTCGCGCGCCGTTTCCGCATTGCCCATCACGCCGGGCAGCAGGCGGATACAGGCATCCATGAGGATCAGCGCCGCGGGCTCTCCGCCAGAGAGTACGTAATCACCGATGCTGATTTCTTCGAAGCCTTGTGCGTCCAAAACACGTTGATCTACGCCCTCATACCGGCCACAGAGCAGGGTCAGGGCTGGCTCTTGTGACAGTTCTTGCACCAGCGCCTGCCTCAGAGGTTTCCCGCGCGGGCTGAGATATATTTTGCGGCCCGGCTGTTTGATTGAGAGCAGCGCGCTTTCGATCACATCCGCGCGCATCACCATCCCCGCGCCGCCGCCATAGGGCGCGCCGTCAACGTTTTTATGCACGCCGCCTGCAAAGTCACGGATATTGATCGCATCATATGACCATGTTTCAGCCCCCAGCGCTTTCCCGCTCAGCGATGTGCCAAGTGACCCGGGGAACATTTCGGGGAATAGGGTGAGGATGTTGACGTGCCAGCTCATAAGAATTGCTCAAAATCTTTGATAACGACCTGATCGTCTTGAACGCTTGCATAATCCTCGATAAAGGGCAGCATGAATGTGCCTTTTGGACCTCGGATTTCGATGAGATCGCCGCCGCCGAAATTATCGGCGGTGATGACTTTGCCGATTGCTGCGCTGGTTTTATCGACCACGCTCATGCCGATCAGATCTTCGAAATAATGCCCCTCATCAAGGTCGGGCAAGATTTCGCGATCAACGTACAGCTCTGTCCCTCTGATCTCTTCAGCTTGCGTACGGTCTTGTACGTCTTTGACTTCGGCCAGAATATATTTGCCCAGGCCATTTTTGAGGGTGATGTGCAGCGTGTCTTTGCCGCTTTCGTTCGTATATATCGTGCCGTTCATTAATGACGGATCATCGCCAAAGGGGCGGATTTTCACCAGCCCCTTCACGCCATGCGCTGCGACAATTTTTCCTAAGCAAATGCGTTTCATCGTGCGTTATTTTACTACGAAGGCTCAAAGTACACAAAGAATCTCAAAGAAATAATGAAAAAACTTTGTGCAGCTTTGAGACCTTTGTGACTTTGTGGTGAATCTTTACTCCGCTTTCTTTTTGTCTTCAGCCGCTGGAGCACCTTCGGTTTTTGCGTCTTCAGCAGGCTTTTCTTCTGCCGGAGATTCAGGTGCAGCGTCTTCTTTTTTAGTTTCCTCCGCAGGGGTCTCTTCAGCTTTCACCTCTTCCGCAGGGGCTTCAGCAGGAGCATCTGCTTCTGGCGCAGCCTCTTCAGCAGGGGCAGCGGCGGCTTCTTCAGCGGCAGCTTTCTCTGCTTCGGCGGCGGCCTTTGCGGCTTCCTTTGCCTCGGCTTCAGCGTCCTTCGCTGTTTCCTTGGCTGCGGCTACGCGCTCTTCTTTGTCCGCAATGCGCAATGTGGTCTTTTCAGACGGCTTTGCTTTGTTCGGACGGCTTGGCTGCGCAGGCATATCAATCATGCCGGCCTTGCCCAGAAAGATCGCTACGCGCTCGGACGGTTTCGCGCCTTGCGAAAGCCAGTACTCAATACGCTCCTTCACCAGCGTCACGCGCTGCTCGTTATCATCGTTTAAAAGCGGGTTATACGTGCCCAGTCTTTCAAGGTAGCGGCCATCGCGCGGCATGCGCTTGTCGGCTACAACGATACGGTAAAATGGACGGTTCTTCCGTCCGCCTCTTGCTAGTCTGATTGCTAATGCCATTTTCTTTCTCCTTTGGTTAAAATGTTAAATCAATCAATTGGTTAAAACTTTTTAAAATTCACCACGAAGGCTCGAAGTACGCTAAGAATCACAAAGTTTTTTATTAATACTCTTCTTCGTGTTTCTTTGTGGTCTTTGTGTCTTCGTGGTGAATCTTCCTTCCTTCTTCTTTCTTACTTCCCCTTAAACAGCGCACCGCCCGGTGCAAAGGGGTTGTTGCCCAGGGGGCCGCCCGCATTCTTTTCCAGTTCAGCCATGTCCATGCCAAGGCCATCCGGGTCCATGCTTTGCGCCATTAGTTCAAGATCGCCGGCATTGCCGCCCATCATGCCCTTCATTTGTTTCATCATGCCGCCCATGCCCATTTTGCGCATACGCTTCATCATGGTTTGCATTTGCTTTAGCTGTTTCACCAGCTTATTCAGATCCTGCACGCTTGTGCCGGAACCGGCGGCGATGCGGATCTTGCGCTTGGCGTTGAGCAATTCAGGCTTCTCGCGCTCTGCCGGAGTCATGGACAGGATGATGGCTTCTTGTTTTTTGATCATGCCATCATCAACGCCCGCCTCATCAAGTTGCCCCGCCATCTTTCCCATACCGGGCAGCATTTTCATCATGGCGCCCATGCCGCCCATTTTCTGCATTTGCTTCATTTGGCTTAGCAGATCATTAAAGTCGAACTTGCCCTTTTTGAACTTGGCGGCCATTTTCTCGGCATCGGCGGCATCAACCGTATCGATCGCCTTTTCTACCAGAGAGACAACATCGCCCATGCCCAAAATGCGCCCGGCGATGCGCTCCGGGTGGAAGACTTCAATCTCGTCCCACTTCTCGCCAACCCCGATCAGCTTGATGGGCTGGCCGGTGACGGCCTTCATGCTCATCGCCGCGCCGCCGCGCGCATCGCCGTCTACGCGGGTCAGCATAATGCCGGACAGGCCAACGGCCTTATCAAACGCGGTGGCGGTCTGCACCGCGTCCTGCCCCGTCATCGCATCGGCGATCAGCAGAGTTTCAACCGGGTTTGTGGCCTTTTTAATCGCCGTGGCTTCATCCATTAGCGCTTCATCAATAGACAGGCGGCCAGCGGTATCGAGCATGACCACGTCATAGCCCTCTTTGCGCGCCACATCCATTGCGCGATTGGCGATATCAACGGGCTGCTGGCCTTCTATAATATCCAGCGTGGCAATGCCCGTTTGCTCGCCCAGTACGGCGAGCTGTTTCTGCGCTGCCGGGCGATAAACATCGAGGCTGGCCATTAGCACTTTCTTATTGTGCTTTTCGGTCAGTATCTTAGCAATTTTCGCCGTAGAGGTCGTTTTACCAGAGCCCTGCAAGCCAACCATCAGGTAAGCACAAGGCGAGGTCGCAAATTTAAGCTCCTGCGTCTCGCTGCCCAACATTTCAACAAGCGCGTCATGGACGATCTTAATGACTTGCTGGCCGGGATTAACGCCCTTGATGATATCCTCACCAATGGCCTTGTCCTTGATGGTTGAAATAAAGTCCTTAACAACCGGCAGGGCAACATCGGCTTCGAGTAGCGCAACGCGGATCTCACGGCTAACGGCCATAACATCATTCTCGCTAAGCGCGCCCTTACCGCGCAGCTTGGAGAATACACCGCCTAATTTTTCGCTCAAACTATCAAACATTTACGTCCGTAACCTCAAATAAAGCTTTAAGCCCCGCTGAGCGTAAATGCGCCGAGCGGGGGATACCTGCACCTCGAAAGTGCTTGGGCACTGAAAATATAAGCTTTCAGTGGAAATTTGTTGGTAAACTATGCATATTGTTGGTCAATGTCAAGGAAAAGGACAAGATATGCGCTTTAAGAAAATGCACGGCCTAGGGAATGATTTTGTGATCCTTGATCAGCGAGAGGTCAAGGGGATGTTGACCAATGCCCAAATTACCGCGATTTGCGACCGTAATTTCGGTGTGGGCTGTGATCAGCTGGTGGTGTTAGGACCCTCAAAAGACGGCGATGTTTTTGCCTGGTTTTATAATGCTGATGGCTCGGAATCCGGCGCCTGCGGCAATGCTAGCCGCTGCGTCGCTGATCTCGCGATGGCCGAGATGGGGCTGGATCTTTGTACGATAGAGACTAGCGCGGGGCTTTTGCCGTGCCGCCGCGTGGGTGATTTGATTGAGGTCGATATGGGCCCAGCCTATCTGGAGTGGAAAGATATCCCACTTGCGCATGAAGAGGATACGCTAGAGCTGCCGATAGGTAATCAAGAGGGGCTGTCAAATCCCGCCGCTGTCGGCATGGGCAACCCGCATTGCGTGTTTTTTGTGGATGATCTCGATGATCTCGTGATAGAAGAGCTCGGCGCGATTTATGAGCACCATACGTTGTTTCCGGCGCGCACTAACGTAGAATTCGCGCAAATTATCAGCAAGACCAAAATCCGCCAAAAAACCTGGGAGCGCGGGGCTGGTGTAACGCTAGCCTGCGGTTCCGGCGCGTGCGCTGTTGCGGTGGCTGCGGCGCGAAGGGAATTAACGGGGCGCAAAGTTGAGATTGAGCTGGACGGTGGTACGCTTCATATAGAATGGCGCGAAAGTGATGACCACGTCCTGATGACTGGCTCGATTGAGCATGTGTTTGACGGCGTGCTTAAAAATATATAGAAAATCTAAATTAATATTAAGTATTCACCACAAAGACTCGAAGGACTCAAAGAATCACAAAGAAGAAATATTTAAAAAATTTTGTGATTCTTTGAGTCCTTCGAGTCTTTGTGGTGAATTTTAAAGGCTACATTTGTAAAAATGAAAAACTCTGAACCAGAATTAATAACCTTCGGTTGCCGCCTCAATACTTATGAGTCCGAAGTTATGCGCGATCATGCCAGGAAGGCGGGGCTTGGGGATGCTATTATTTTTAATACCTGCGCCGTGACCAAAGAGGCGGAGCGGCAGGGTAGGCAGGCTATTCGCCGTGCGCGGCGTGAAAACCCGGATGCTAAAATTATCGTGACGGGTTGTAGCGCGCAGATTGATCCGAGCGCCTATGCGGCGATGGCGGAAATTGATCAGGTTATCGGCAATGATCTTAAGCTTAAGGCAGAGACGTGGAGCGCCCCCGGCGAAGCGCGCATTCTGGTTAATGATATCATGTCCGTTACCGAAACCGCTAGTCACATGTTAGAGGGCTTTGAAAGCCGTGCGCGCGCGATTGTGCAGGTGCAAAATGGCTGTGACCATCGCTGTACGTTCTGCATTATCCCCTATGGTCGCGGTAATTCGCGCAGCGTGCCGATTGGCGTAATTGTTGATCAAGTGCGTGCGCTGGTGGAGCAGGGCTATAAAGAGATCGTGTTTACTGGTGTTGATGTGACCTCCTACGGCCCGGACTTGCCGGGATCGCCAAGTTTTGGCCAGATGATCCGTCGCGTGCTGGCGCTGGTGCCGGAATTGCCGCGCCTGCGCTTGTCCTCTCTTGATCCGGTGGAGATTGACGAAGACCTCTGGCAATTAATCGCGCAGGAACCGCGTTTAATGCCGCATCTGCATCTTTCGCTGCAGGCCGGTGATGATATGATCCTGAAACGCATGAAAAGGCGGCATTTGCGCGCAGATGTAATTGATCTTTGCCAAAAAGCCCGTGATTTGCGCCCTGATATAAGCTTCGGCGCAGACATTATCGCTGGTTTTCCCACTGAAACAGATGAAATGTTCCAAAATACGCTAAATATCATTGAAGAATGCGACCTAACCTTCCTCCATATTTTCCCCTATTCAGAGCGCGAAGGCACCCCCGCCGCCAAAATGCCACAAGTAGAGCCAAAAATCCGCAAAGAACGCACAAAGCGCTTGCGTGAAAAAGGAGAATTGCAGATGCATAAATTCCTGCGTAGTAATCTGAATAAAACCCTGCAAGTCATTGTCGAAAAAGACAATATGACCCGCGCAGAAAACTTCGCACCGATAAGGCTTTGTGCGGATCAAAAAGCTGGTACACTTCTGAGCATACACACTACTGAAATTGAGGGGGATGTTCTGATCGGAACGCCCGTATAGAGATGGTTTTTTGGCGCAAAAAGAATAAGAGTAAGCAAGCCGAGCAGGAGGCGCGGGATGATGCGTTGCTGCACCCAAAGGGTGAGCCGGGGCTTGAGTTGCCGACGGAGCATGAGGCTGAAATTGGGCCTGATCTTCGTCATGAGCTTGATGAAACCACGGCTGAAATTATTGCTGATATTGATGAAGCGCCGGTGCCGGATCATACGCCCAATGGCGATGCGAAGGAGGCTGAGGAGCTTGATGCTGATCATAGCGAGGAGGGGGGCTGGCTCTCGCGCCTTACCGCCGGCCTATCCAAATCCACCAATCGTTTTACGAAGGGTTTGGCCGACCTTGTCACCAAAAGAAAGCTTGATGAGGAAACGCTGGAGCAGCTGGAGGATATGCTGATCGAGGCGGATTTAGGGCCGAGCACAGCGGCTAAAATTATTGCTGATTTCTCTAAAGATCGCTTTGGTAAAGAAATTGAGGCCGAAGAAATTAAGCAAGCTTTGGCCGATAGCATGAGCGAAATTCTTAAGCCTGTGGCCAGCCATCTGGAAATCAAAAAACCGGAAGGCGGCGGCCCGTTTGTCATTCTGGTGTGCGGGGTTAATGGCGCGGGCAAAACCACCACCATTGGCAAGATGGCCTATAAATATCATTTCGAAGACCGTTTGAGCGTTATGATCGCCGCGGGTGATACGTTTCGCGCGGCGGCGGTGGAGCAGCTGCAGATTTGGGCGCAGCGCGCGAGCGCGACATTCCTGTCCAAGGATATCGGCGCAGATGCTGCCGCTGTTGCGTTTGAGGCCTATGTTCAGGCTAAGGCGCAGGGCGCTGATGTGCTGCTGATCGATACGGCTGGACGCTTGCAGAATAAGAAGAACCTTATGGCGGAGCTGGAGAAAATTATCCGCGTGCTGAAAAAACAGGATGAAAATTTGCCGCACGCTACCTTGCTCGTGCTTGATGCAACCACCGGCCAGAACGCCTTTTCGCAAGTGGAGACGTTTAAAGAGATGGTTAATATTTCCGGCTTGATTGTCACGAAGCTGGACGGCTCGGCCAAGGGCGGCGTTCTTGTTGGCCTTGCGGATCAATTCGGCGTTCCGGTCTATAAAATCGGTGTCGGTGAAGGGATTAAGGATATGCAGCCCTTTAATCCAGAGCAATATGCGCGGGCATTAGTGGGCTTAGAAACATAGTTTTTTTTCGCCAAAACCTTGAAAAATAAGCTATAATAAAGATATGGCTAAATTTCCAAAATCTTTTAAATCCAAAAAACATAAATCTGCTGAAGCCGCGCTGAAAGCGCTGCAGGAGATATATGAGGCGAATACTGAGCATTTGCGGGAGCAATTTCGGGCCTTTGTGCGCGGGGAGCTTAAGCCCGGTGAGCGCGTTCGGGCCTGTTACCCCTATGCAAGGATTTCGACCAAATATGCGCGCCGGCCGGATTCGCGCCTGGCCTATGGCTTTGCGCCGCATCCCGGGACATATTCGACCACGCTGACGCGTCCGGATATTTTTGAGCATTATTATCAGGAGCAATTCCGCCTAATCATGCAAAACCACGAGGTGCCGATTGAAATTGGCGTGAGCGATACGCCCATTCCGGTTCATTTCGCGCTGGGCAGTGAATTTCATCTGGAGGGTGATCTTAGCGTTGATCAGCTGAAAGACATGCCCGATATCTTTGATGTACCAAATTTGGACATTATGGATGATGAAATTGCCAATTCAACCCATATTGTGAAGGCTGGCGAGGAAGAGCCATTATCGCTGTTCACCGCGCCGCGCGTGGATTTGAGCCTGCAGCGCCTGAAGCATTATACCGGCACAGCGCCGGAGCATTTCCAGCATTTTATTATCTTCACGAATTATCAATTCTATATCGATGAGTTTATTACGCTTGGTAAATCACAGGTTAAAACGGCGGAATATACGGAATTTGTCGAGCCGCCGGAGGGGAAGCGCCTGCCGCAAATGCCGGCCTATCATCTGAAGCGTGCCGATGGCAGCGGGATTACGATGGTCAATATTGGCGTTGGGCCATCAAATGCGAAGACGATTACCGACCATATCGCCGTTTTGCGCCCGCATGCGTGGCTGATGCTGGGCCATTGCGCGGGTTTGCGTAATTCGCAGGCGCTTGGCGATTATGTGCTGGCCCATGGATATCTGCGCGAGGATAATGTTCTAGACGGTGATTTACCGCCCTCTATCCCCATTCCGGCGCTGGCGGAAGTTCAGGTCGCGTTGGAGCAAGCGGTTGCCGAAGTCACAGGTCAAAAGGGGTATGAGCTGAAGAAGGTTATGCGCACCGGAACCGTTGCCACAACCGATGACCGGAACTGGGAGCTGCGCTCGACGCAGCGTCAGAACGAGCATTTATCGCAGAGCCGCGCGATCGCAATGGACATGGAATCGGGCACGATTGCGGCTAACGGGTTTCGCTTTCGCGTGCCCTATGGCACGCTGCTTTGTGTCTCGGATAAGCCGCTGCACGGGCAGCTGAAATTGCCCGGCATGGCCGATAGCTTTTATCGCGAGCGCGTTGAGCAGCATTTGCAAATTGGCCTGCGCACAATGACGCTGCTGCGTGACCTGAAGCCGGAAAAGCTCCATAGCCGGAAACTGCGCAGCTTTAACGAGGTTGCGTTTCAGTAAGCCTTAAGAATCTCATATCGGATTTTAAGCGATCTTTTCTAGTTTTTTAGAGTGGGGCCACATTGTGGGCCCAGTGGGGCCGGATTTCTCTCTCGAGTGGGCCTGATGTTTTCTCTTGTGCTTTCGGCACTTATCCCAAAGCGGATCCGTTTGGCCCGGTTTTTTTTAATGGTGCGTAAATCGATCTTTGTTATTTACATAATATTAAACTGAGGGTCGGTATATGTGAGTATCCAGGGGCACCATAGGATAAAATTCCTAATTTGTAAAGGTTCTTGTTTAACACAATTTATTTGACATGATTATTTTGTTGTTGTTATGTGTTATCGAAATATAAGGAGTTTAATATGGGTGCATATACGGAAGAGACTAAAAATTTATATTGTGCAGCGCGTAACGCTGCGGAAGATCTTATGGTTGTTTGGAGTGCTGAAAATGATTTTCAGTCGCCAGGCAAGATTGCTCCAAGCGGTCTTGCTAGTAAAGTTTCGGAGATTGAACGCACATTTGATCGTTTGATTAAGGAGGATAGGTTTGAAATTTCAGAAGATGCCTATATTTCTCTCCTTGAGATGCAGCGAACAGCTAGAGAGTTTATGCAGAAAACAATGGATATTGTGTTTGAAGATGTTGATAACCTTGAGTGGTTGCCTGACAATTTGGCAGGTTTAAGTAGATCAGTTTGTCAGGCTATTGATGATCTTGATAACGCATTGAGTGCTGCAGCGCCTGCAGGGTTTGCTTAAGGTCCGCCTGCCTAACTTTCCATCAAAAAAGGCGCCTGAAAGCGCCTCTTTAATGCTCTAACGTTAAGTCGGGGCACTTTAAACTGTAATATCAATTACTGAGCCGCGCTCTGTGTCGGCTGATTCGCTGAGTTCGCCGGCGGCGGCTTGTGCTACGCGTTCGTTCTGGACGCTTGAATCTTGTGGTTTAATGTTTTGAACGTGCGCGCCTTGTGTCGGCGCGGTGGCTTGTTGCGTTTGCGCGTTGTCATTTTCGCGCACCTGTTGCTGCGTGGTATTTTGGCTGCCTGATTGTTGAAGCGCCTGTGATACAGCGTATTGTTGCTGTCCGGATATGCCTGATAGTGATCCTGCCATTTTGAGTGTCCCTTTGTCATCGTCCCTAAAAGACGTGAAATTAGCCTATCTACTCAGTATACCCATGAACCCTTAACAAAAACTTAGTATAGATAGTTTCGCCTGTAAAAGCAAAAAGTTTCAAAAAAACCGTGTTTTTAACGATTTGATAACTTTGCCTTAACCGCTTGGTAATAAATGATCTGTATAAATAAGGGGTGAGAGCAAGGGAACATTAGATTCCTCTCAATTTTAGGCGCTCTGCCTAAGGTCTGCGTTTCTTCTTCTTTCAACACAATATCGCACAATAATGACGGGCCAGTCTTATAAGGCTCAGCGATTGAACAGCTTAGGGTTTTTAAAATGGATTTAAGGTTTTTAGATAAATCGTCGAATGTGACGCCGCTTTTGGTGAAGCTTTATGATTCGCACAAGCTTTATGGCTTGGCGCAGGATAAGAAGCCCGAGGCGCGCGGCGAATTAACAACGGCTGTGTCTGAGCTGTTTGAGATGTCGCTCTCAAACAATGAGAAAGAGCTGATCGCGGATGTGATGATGGAATTGCTGCGTCAGGCGGAGATTGATTTGCGTCAGGCGCTGTCTGAGAAACTGGCCGTGATGGATGGAATTCCGCTGCGTCTTGCTCTGGAATTTGCCAATGATGAGATTCCTGTGGCTGAGCCGGTATTGCGCCAGAGCAGTGTTTTAGGTGATTTGGATCTACAATATATTATTAAGTCGAAGGGCCCCGAATATTGGCGCGCCATCGCAACGCGCCAGATTATGAGCGATAAAGTGATGAGCATTCTGGCTGATACTGGAGATTTTGATACAGCTGTGAATTTGGCCGAGAATACAGGCATTACACTGACGGAGCCGGTGATGATGAGTTTGGCCGATTTAGCGCAAGATTCTGATGTGCTCGCGCGGCCATTATTGCGCCGGGAAGAGGTTTCCGATGAGCTGGCCTCTAAGCTTTATGATGCTGTGGGCGCGGAGTTGAAGAGTTTTATGCGTGAGAATTACGAGGTTGATTCAAGCATTTTGATGAACGCGGTTGATGATTTGGTTCTTGAAATGCAAGAGGCCACCGCGGCGAGTGAATTTTCGCCGAGTAAGGCGATGATCAATGCGGCTGAGCGTTTTCGTGAGAAGGGCTTGCTGACCATGAAGCTGATGATGGGCACGCTGCGCCGTGGCCAAGTTCAGGCGTTCATTGCACAGTTTTCGAAGTTTACAGAGCTTGAATCCGAGACGATTGAGACGATCTTGAAGCAAGCAAATGGACAAGGCTTGGCCGTAGCGTGTCGGGCGCTGGATATCTGTAAGGATGATTTTGTATCGATATTTCTGCTGACCAATCGCGTGCGCGGGCGGGGGAAAAAGATTGACCTGAATGATATGACTCGCGCGGTGAGCTATTTCAACCGCATCGAAAAAGATGTTGCGATCAGCATCATGAAGAACTCTCTTCAGGTTCACTAAGTTATTCTTTGATAAATGGGCTGCAAGCACAGCATTTCTATGCTTCCGGTGCTCACGTACAAGACGTACGCTTCGCTCCGGTTTTCGAAATACTGCACTTTCACCGCATTTTTCTTTGAATAGTTTTTCCTTAGTTTATTTTTGAAGCGCTGCCACGCCGAGCAGGGTCTTGCCTTCTAGCCATTCCAGAAAAGCGCCGCCTGCGGTGGAAATGTAGGTGAAGTCTTTGGCTGCGCTGGCGTTTTCGAGCGCGGCCACGGTGTCGCCGCCGCCGGCGATGCTGATGAGGCTGTTTGCGGTGGTCAGGTTTGCGACAATTTTGGCCACGGCGTTTGTGCCGGTATCGAAAGGTTTGATTTCAAACACGCCCATAGGGCCATTCCAGACGACAGTTTTACAGGTTTTTAGGATGCTCTCGATGTGCATGATGCTTTCGGGGCCGATATCGATGGCCATGCGGTTTGGGGGAATGCTTTGCGCAGAGACGGTTTGAATCTCGGCATCGCTGCTCAGTTCTGTGACGGTTACGCAATCGATCGGTAGGATGATCTCGCAGTTATTCTTTTTGGCATTGGTGATGATTTTTTGAGCTTCCTCAGCCATGTCTTTTTCACACAGCGAGCTGCCGATATTTGCACCGCCAGCATGTAAAAATGTGTTGGCCATGCCGCCGCCGAGGATCAGGTAATCGACCTTTTCGGTTAGATGATAGAGCACGTTGAGCTTTGTAGAGATTTTTGAGCCGCCGACGATTGCTGCGACGGGGGTGTCGGGATTGCCCAGAGCCTTGTCAAGGGCGGTGAGCTCGGTTTCCATCAGTAAACCGGCAGCGCAGGGGAGCGCGTGGGCAAGGCCCTCGGTTGAGGCATGTGCGCGGTGGGCGGTAGAGAAGGCATCGTTGACGTATATTTCCCCTAGCGCGGCAAGAGCAGCAACGAATTCCGGGTCGTTCTTTTCTTCGCCAGCGTGGAAGCGGAGATTTTCAAGCAGAGCAATCTCGCCATTTTGGAGGTTGTCGGCAATGGCTTGCGCTTTCGGTCCGATGCAGTCTTGCGCGAATTTAATGGGCGCGTCCCAGCGTTCTTGCAGAATTGAGGTGAGGAAGGCGAGTGACATTTGTGCATTATTTTCTCCATCAGGACTACCAAAATGGGAGAGGATGAGGGTCTTTGCGCCGGCCTTGCGTAAATAATCAATGGTGGGCTTGAGGCGATCAATGCGCGTGGTATCGGTGACGCGGCCATCTTGGCGCGGGACGTTGAGGTCAACGCGCAGGAGAACTTTTTTGCCCTTTAGGTCGAGGTCGCGGATGGAGGTGAAGCTCATTTGGGTGTTTCCTATCTGATCGTCTTAAATGTCTCTGTGGCTTCTATTAGCCGTGAACGCAGAGGCGGGTCAAGGGCGGAGTGGCCGGCATCGGGCACAACGATGTAGTCGGCTTCGGGCCAGACCTGGTGGAGTTTATGCGCGGTCTGGATCGGGCAGATGGCGTCATAGCGGCCCTGGATAATGATGCTGGGGATATGGCGGAAGGTGTCAATTTTGCTTAGCAGGCTATCTTCGGGGCTGATCATCTCGTGCGTGAAATAATGGGCCTCAAGGCGCGCGAGGGACAGGGCGCTTTGTTTTTGCTCTTCGGTTGTGATGGTCTCGTAATTGGGGAATAGCGAGGCGCAGGCGCTTTCATACAGGCTCCAGCGGATGGCGGCTTGGATGACGATATCGGGATCGTCACTGGTCAGGCGCGCGTAATAGGCCTCTAGCAGATTACCTTGTTGATCCTCGGGGATGAGGCCGGCGAATTGCTCCCAGGCTTCGGGAAAAATCTTGCGCATGCCATAGAGGAACCAGTTAATCTCATCCGCTTCGCACAGGAAAATACCGCGCAGAATCATGCTTAAGGCGTGCTGCGGATGCGCTGCGGCGTAGCTGAGGGCCAGCGTGCTGCCCCATGAGCCGCCGAAGATGTGCCAGCGCTCAACCCGTAGATGCGTGCGCAATGTCTCCATGTCGCTAATGAGCGCGGCGGTTGTATTCTTCTCCAGACCGCCTAGCGGATGAGAGCGCCCAGCGCCGCGCTGATCAAAGATGATGATGCGGTAATGATCGGGGTCGAAGAATTGGCGGTGCGTTGGGCTGGCGCCTGCGCCGGGGCCACCATGCAGGAAGATGACGGGCGCGCCGTCTGGGTTGCCGCTTTGCTCCCAATATATTTCATGCCCATCACCGACATCGAGAAAGCCACTGGAATAGGGGGTAATCTCAGGGAAGAGATCGAGCAGCGGTTGCGGACGGAGTTGTTGTTTTTTCTTGGGCATGTGGGGATGTTAATATATTAACGAATTTAGCTAAAGAGTTTTATGAAGGAAAAAGGGTTCACGCAAAGGGCGCAAAGAAGGAAAGCCGCAAAGGACGCAAAGAATTTTTATATAAGCTTTGCGCCCTTTGCGAAAAACTTAGTGCTCTTTGCGTGAGCCTCTTGCTTATTCAGAAATAACCTCAACCGCTTCAGGGTGGCTAATCTGGATATATGGCCCATTATACTCATCCAGCCAGCCCCGTACGCGGATGGTTTGGCCGCCCCAATCCATGGGGTTTATGCCAGCCTTGGAAAAGAGGCGTTTATCGCCGGATTTAATTGAAACAGTGAAGTCGGTGCGCCAGTCTTTGCCGAAATTAATATAGGTACGGCTATTTCTTCTGGCGACGCTTTCGACGTGGCCTTCGACAATTTGAATAGTTTTGAGGTGGTCCGGCGTGTCTTCGGGGGTGATGATTTTGTAGGTATCGCTTTCCCAGATGCCCAGCTTTTCTGCGCGCGCTGCGGCTTCTAAGGCATACATCTGCGCGGCCATTTCGGGATTGCGCTGGCCGGTGCCGACTTGGGCGAGGCCCAGAGATATGAGTGTGCCCTGTATCCAGGCCTTGTCGCTCTGGCGCTCAATATGGGCGAGGGTGTGCCCCATACGATTGACGCGGCCCCAATCTTTCTTTGGGGTGATATAGAGCTGCACCGTTTCGCCCTGGAGCATGTCGGTGAGGATTTTTTTGGCCGTCAACGCATAATCACCAACCTCATACACGCCGAAATCTGGCATGCGGATGCCGACAAGGCGCATGATGGTGCCATTATCAAGCTGGATGGTTTGTGGGTCGACAATGGCGCTGACTTTGACCATGTCGCCGCGTTTGAGGTCATCGAAGATTCCAGTAGGGAAGGATTGGACGGCCTCTTGCGTATACCCTATGGAGCAGGGTAAAAAGCATAGAGTGAATAACATCAGGAGAAATTTCATCATGCCTAAAGACATACAAGCCAAGGCCTTTGAGAGACAAGGGCTTTTTGTGATTATTTTGGCCTTTGCGCTTTTGTTTGGCGCGGCGTGCTCGACGAATTTGGCGACGGGGGAGCGGCAATTCACCGCGCTGATGTCGCCGCAGCAAGAAGCGAGCGTGGGCGCAAGCGAGCATGAAAAGATCGTCGCGCAATTTGGGCTGTATAAAGATCCGCAGATGCAGGCCTATCTGGACAGGCTTGGCGCGCGGCTGGCGAAGGGGACGGAGCGCGCGGATGTGAGCTATAAATTTTATATCATCGATAGCCCGATCGTGAATGCCTTTGCGCTGCCGGGCGGGTATGTGTATGTGTCGCGCGGATTGCTGGCGCTGGCGAATAATGAGGCGGAGCTGGCGGGCGTTGTGGGGCATGAGATTGGGCACATTACGGGGCGGCATTCTGCAGAGCGGTATTCCACCAGCGTTGTGACATCGCTGGGCGCGGGGTTGATTGCGGCGGCGGTGGATAGCTCTAGCGCGGCGCAAGCGTTGGGTCTGGGGTCGAATTTGTTTCTGAGTTCGTATTCGCGGTCGCAGGAAAATCAAGCTGATACGCTGGGGATCCGGTATTTGGCGCGGGCGAATTATGACGCAAAGGCGATGTCTTCTTTCTTGGCTGCGTTGCAGCGCGATAGCGCATTTCAGGCGAAGGCCGCGGGGAAAAATGGGAATCAGTTTAGCTATTTCTCCACCCACCCGGCGACCTCTGATCGTGTGGCTAAGACGATGGCCGAGGCGCGGCAATATCCGCAAGACGGCTCAACGATAGGGCGCAATGAATATTTGATCGCGCTGGATGGGCTGATTTTTGGCGATAGCGCGGCGCAAGGCTTTGTGCGCGGGCAGCGCTTTTACCACCCTGGGCTTGGTTTTACCCTTAGCGCGCCGGATGGCTTTCGGATGATTAATCAGCCGACGCAGGTTGTGGCGAGCGCCAAAAATGGCGCGGTGATGGTGTTTGATATGAAGGGCGCGCCGCAAGGCGGTGGGAGTGATCCGTTTGTGTATCTGACCAAAACATGGATGAAAGATAAAGTTCTGAAAGATGCGCAGCGCATTACGGTGAACGGCTTGCCCGCAGCAACGG
Organism: Alphaproteobacteria bacterium; assembly: GCA_024275825.1. Classification (GTDB taxonomy): domain Bacteria; phylum Pseudomonadota; class Alphaproteobacteria; order Micavibrionales; family Micavibrionaceae; genus JAJRYK01. The sequence continues at coordinate 5,720 of JAJRYK010000004.1, read as the reverse complement.
CGAGCTTTGCGGGCACGGTGAATAAAAGGCCCGTCACGATCCGGCTGGTGAGCATTGCATGGCAGGGGCGCTTTGTCCGGTTTCAGCTGGCGATACCGCAGGGCAGCTCTGCCGCGCTGGTGGAAGATTTAAAGCGCGCCTCTTACAGTTTTCGTAATATGAAAGAGAGCGAGAAGGCGTCGGTTAAGCCGTATAAAGTTAAAATGGTGGTCGCAAAATCTGGTGAGAGTGTGGGCACGATGGCCGCGCGGCAGGTTGTTGATGAGTATAAGGAGGATCTGTTCCGCTTGCTCAATGGTTTAGCCTCTGGCCAGGGGGTGATTGCTGGCCAGAGTTATAAGGTTGTAATGGAGTAGGCCTTTATTTCCTCCCCCTGAGGGGGGGAGGATTAAGGTGGGGGGTGAGTGACGGTCGCCGTTCCTAACTCCCTCCCCTTAGCCCCCTCTCTCAGGGAGGGGGGAGTGTCGCGTAAGGTTCTCTTGCGCGATGATAAACAGATTAACCACCCATAAACAGATTATCCGGTTCATCCACCATTCCCTAGATCGAGGTTTTGAGGTGGGTCATGGCACGGTATTCTAGCTGGCGCACACGTTCTTTGCTGATCCCGAGCTCTTTGCCGAGGGCTTCCAGTGTGACGGTCTCATACCCCAAATGACGCTCGCGGATGATGCGTTGCTCGCGTTCGGGCAGTTCGCTCAGCGCGTCATTGATCCATGCGGAGCGGGTTTGCGAGTCCTTCATTGTGGTTACGATTTCCTCTGGATTGGGGGCATCGTCCGCAAGGAAGTTTTGCCACTCCTCTTGCCCTTCATCACCGATGGTCATGTTGAGCGAGCTGTCAACGCCGCTGAGGCGGCCTTCCATTTGTTCGACCTCTTTCACCTTCACGCCGAGTTCTTTTGCGATTTCTGCGCGGCCATCTTCGCCGATCCCTTCGGCTTCGTTGTCATTCTCTATCTTGGCGCGCAGGCGTCTGAAATTGAAGAAGAGGGATTTCTGCGCGGCCGTTGTGCCGGTCCGCACGATCGACCAGTTACGCAGTACGTAATCCTGGATCGAGGATCTGACCCACCAACTGGCATAGGTGGAAAAGCGCAGTTCGCGGTCTGGTTCAAACCGGTTAGCGGCTTGCATCAGGCCGATATTGCCTTCCTGAATAAGATCACCCATCGGCAGGCCGTAATTGCGGAATTTAGAGGCCAGAGAAATCACGAGGCGCGTATAAGATTCGATAAGCTCATGCAGCGCTTTCTCATCGCCCTTTTCACGCCAGCGGCGCGCCAGATCCAGCTCGTGCTCTTTTTCGAGCATCGGGGCGCTCATCGATGTTTTGATATAGGCCATGTTGGCTTTTTGTGTTTGTGGATCGTCTATGTGAGCCATGATTTTTTACCTTTTCATAAAACAAGACAATTTTGGTCCTGATTATTTCTAGAGTTCATCCAAGTGTTGTTAAAAGTATATTCGTACCAAACATGCATTTGGATTACATGGAGATTACATTTTTTTAACTTTAGGTTTTTGCATTAATCTCCTCCCCCTTAGGGGGGGGGATTAAGGTGGGGGGTGATGGCGCTTGATTGATGCGCCGTAAACCCCTCCCCCTAGCCCCCTCCCTCAGGGAGGGGGGATGATTTGGGTATCTGTGTGAAGAGGGGCTAGCGGTTCTAAGCCTCCAGCACATCCACAATATCACCATTTTGTTCAAAGCCAACACAGGCCAGCGTGCCGCCGAAGCCGCAGCCATTATCGATGGTGGCGGTGATGCAGTTCGTGACGATGCCGTTATGGTAGGGGTCATAACCGCGGATAACTTTCTGGAATGGGTCGTAGGCGCGCTCTATGCGTTTGAACTGATCGCCCGCCCACCAGAAATGATCGCCTTGCTGCTCTAGCGGTTTTTGGCTGTTGAGGCCCGCATGGACGAACAGCATGGGGTAGGCGGTATCTTGCGCCGTATAGGTCGCGCGGACAAGCTGCGTCCCGAAAATCTCATGGCCCGGATTTTGGCGGATGGCAGCGCGAATGGTGGCGGTCCATTTGGTGATGCTCATCACACCATTGCGGCAGGCTTCGATCCCGTCATGCGGCGAAATACCGTAGCTGTAAAGCGTGCTGGAGAGGCCATTACCGAGCATCCAGAGCAGAACGCTGGTGGGGTCTGGTGCGAAGGGGAGCTGGAGCAGCTTTTGCCACATTTCTTCCTGTCCGCCGCGTAAATAAACAAGATCCTTGCACATCATGCCCCGCATCGACAGGACAAGGCGGCGGAAGGTCAGAAGTTCGTCCACAGTCTCTCGTGCATGCTCGCCATAGCCGGTATAGTTGCCGAGATAGATGAGGCGGTCGCCGGGGGTGATGTGCTCTAAAATACTGTCATGGATGCTGATCAGGCGGTCAACTTCACCGTGGATAGCGGGCACAGCCCAGATTCGATTAGGCTTGCCAAGGTCCGCAAAGCGGGCGTCTTTTGTTTTATTAGGCACTGCTAAAATAATCACCGAAAGAGGAAGGATTTGAACGCAGCAGAAATGGTGAAAAAAGAAAAGGCGGTGTCGCAATAGATGACTCAAAAAATAGGAATTCCCAGAATCAAATTAAGTATACAACAAAATCAGAGGATTACCAAGCGGTACTCTTTGATTTTTATCAACCTTAGTTGCCCCCTCCCTAAGGGAGGGGGCTAGGGGGAGGGGTTAGAACGGTAAACTAATCAAACACTGTCACCCCCCACCTTAATCCTCCCCCTAAGGGGGAGGAGGTTCTTTAGAATATGTTCGCACAAAAAAAACCTCCCACATATTAGAGGGAGGTTTTTGGAATTTTATGTTTGTAGATCAGGCTTTAAGCGGCGGCCTTTTCTTCTTTGGCTTTCGCGGCGCTTTTGGATGATTTTTGTAAGATATCTTCCAGCTGCTCTGTCGCTTTTAGCTCGTCAATCTCCTTAACAGCAGCGACTTCGCGGGCCAAACGCTCTAAAGCAGATTGATAGATCTGGCGCTCTGAATAAGATTGCTCCGTATCATCATTGCTACGCTTTAAGTCACGAAGAACTTCGGCGATGGAAATCGGGTCACCGGAATTGATCTTCATCTCATATTCTTGTGCGCGGCGGCTCCACATTGTGCGGCGTACGCGTGAGCGGCCCTTAAGCGTGCTAAGCGCGTCCTTTAGACGATCACCGGTGCACAGTTTGCGCAGGCCAGAGTCTTTGGCTTTCATGACCGGAATTTTAAGACGCATACGGTCTTTTTCAAAGCTGATCGCATAGAGGCTAATTTCCATGCCGGCGATGGTTTGTGTTTCCACGCCTTCAATTTGGCCCACGCCATGATTGGGGTACACCACGTATTCGCCTTTTGAAAAGTCGATATTGTCGTTGTTTGCTACTGTTTTGGTTTTTTTGTCAGCCATGTCGTTCCTTTTTTTCTTATCGTTTGCGGTTAAAGATATATATTCGACAAACGCATTGTCGATGATCTTGCGCCAGGAAGTTTGGTTTGGTGCCTTTTAGGCTATGAGAATCATATTCTCCGTGAGCAACCATTTTTCCCTGTAATGCTTGAAGACCGTACTATACATGAAAATTAGAGAAAATTCAATTAAATAGTCAGGGTTGTGGGTTAAGCTGTTGTTGTTTATATATTTTCTCTGTTTTTCTCTAGATCAGAATCGCTCATGGTGCTGTATTTTGCAATGCGGCGGTGGGGGGAGAACTCTGTGTTGAGAATGCGGGAAATGGTCGCTAGATTGGTGGAAACGGTGAGGAGGTTCTGGGCTTCTCTTTGGTTAAATCCACCATATTCCGCGACGATGAGGTCCTGCACGGTTTTTTCGGATAAATCTTTCATGATGCCGTGAAGGCTCTCGGAAATAGCCGCTGCGGCGTTGTCTTTCTTGGTTTTGATTTTGGCGACGTAAAAATCTTCTTCTTTTGTCCGGCCATATATTTTCCTCACTTCAATATCTTTGAGGGAGAAGTGCGTGCAGAATTTTTCAGTAAATCTTGGGAAATCGTAACTTTTGAGATCGTAACTATAGCGGGCGAGGCGGGCGGCATTCTTCACAATACTTTTGAGGCGCGGCCCTTTTAGAATCTCCACCAGCTCTATTTGTGTATTATTGCTGAACATCAGGGCGTAGATTTGGGTGGCTTTGTTAATGTCATCAATATAGGCGCGCACATCACAGGATGACCGGCTGTCAAGCGCGATGGTGTTTATGGCTTTGCAATCGTGCGCACGCAGTATCGTTAAACTTTGCTCGTTGGAGTGGTATTTGTACGTAAACCCCGCTCCGTACGCATCGAAAGAGCCGCTATTATCGGTCTCTTTGTATTTCACAACGTATTATCCCTGTTGCTGCTGTTTTTTATTGTGTGAGGAATATTAGCATATACTTTAGTATGTAAGTCAAAGTGTTTTTCCTAATGCACTGTAATAGAATGAAATATTTATTGTGGATAACAATATTGTTTCAACAAAAAGTAATTCTTGGTACTTTAGCTGCGCATACTTTAGGCATAATACTGCAGATATAGTGCATTTTCGGAAAATAATTTACTGGTGGTTGGTCGGTGATCAAAATGACAAAGTGAGGAGTTTTGTGTCGAGTGTGGCGCTTTGCCCTATAGGGAAGGTGGGGAGCTGTGTTCCATGGCCGAAGGGCACATTTGTGACGATGGGAATGTTGAGATGGTTTGTGTATTCGGTGATGCACTCCTCCAGTGTGAAGCCAAAAGGGCGGGCGCTGTTTTGTAGGTCGTGGAATTCGCCGAGGATGAGGCCGCTGATGCGCTCAAATACGCGGTGGCGGGCCAAATGGGCGAACATGCGGTCAAAGCGGCTGATGTGATCGCCGGTGTCTTCGAGGAACAAGAGCGCGCCATCAAGGGGCGGGCAGTCCTTTGTACCGACCAGATATTGGAACAGGCTGAGGCAGCCACCAATGAGAGGGCCGGTGGCGGTGCCTTCGCGCGAGATTTCTGCGGGGTTTAGGTCTATTACCTGTGGTTTTCCGGCGAGTGTGCCTAGGCACTGGTCTATCATGTGCTCTTCATAGCTATGCAGAGCCTTAAAGACCGGCCCGTGATAGGTGGTTAGGCTTGTATGCGCGGTGATGGCGTTCAGGAGGGGGCATATGTCGCTAAAGCCAATGAGGGGCTTTGGAGCGGCTTTAAGGCGCTCAAAATTGATCTTGCCCAGCAAATTGAGCGCCCGATTACCGCCGCCGGCGCTCCAAATGGCTTTTATATCTTCGCGCTCCCATAAATCGTAAAGCGCGCTGATTTTCTCCTCATCCGTGCCCGCCATTTGACCATGGCGCGCATAGGTTTGAGGATGAACAAAAACGCTGTAGCCCTTGTTTTCTAATAGTACTTTTGATTTCTCGATATCCTCTTGCACAACATAAGAGGAGGGCGCAAAGACGCCGATACAATCGCCGGGGTTTAGGGGAGGGGGAGGGAACATGGTTTTATTTTAACCACAAATGAACACAGATGAATACGGATTTTTTAAATATAGAAAATGTTTGACATATTTCATTTGGTATGTTAATTAAAATTTCAATAAAAAATAGGGGCTGTCGTAGATAAGTAAAATTATTTAGGATAGTTTATGGGTTTAAAGCGTTGCAGATTAAGGGATAGAGTTCAGCGGAAGTTGCTGGAGTTTTTCGTGGCCGAAGTCACGGCACGCACAGCGGCTGATTTGATG
>JAJRYK010000003.1 GCA_024275825.1 Alphaproteobacteria bacterium | reverse complement strand
GCCCATCAAATCAGCCGCTGTGCGTGCCGTGACTTCGGCCACGAAAAACTCCAGCAACTTCCGCTGAACTCTATCCCTTAATCTGCAACGCTTTAAACCCATAAACTATCCTAAATAATTTTACTTATCTACGACAGCCCCCTCTTTTTTATACGACTTGAAATTTTGCTCATGGCTTTACTCGCGGCTGTTTTTGTGGTGATTTAGCTTAGATTTATACAACAAGGATATATCATGAGTACAGAAGAATTAACCGCCGCCATCGAAGCTGTCTATAGCTCGCTATCCAATGATAATGAAGATATAGATTTGCACATTGCCACTCTAAAAGCCGCAATGAGTGCAGCAGGCGAGAAAGAGGCCGTTTTCACACCAGAGCGCCTCAGCCAGAATAATCGCGCCGGGCGTAAAATGATGCAGGCCTATTTCAAAAAGCGCGGCGTAAAAATTGTCTTTGCCTCCTAAGCCCCCTCAACTTTGTTTGACTTAATACGGCCATCATGTTACACATCACACTAACGATATGCCACTTTAAGGATGCTGAAAATGAGCTATGAAATGCACGGGCCAATCAATGGGTCTTTCAAACAAAATGCCACTATCCATCCAACAACTGCACAACTTGATGCCAACGGCGAAACAATTACGCCAGAAATGCGTAATGTGCCAAATAACCTAGATGAAATTGACGCAGCCGCCGAGAGTGGTTACGCAATGGATGAGAAAAACGACAAGCCCACTTTGCTCGATAGGCTTATGCTTCTTATCTGCGCTTAAGGCGCGATGTGATCCGTCCACTAAAGCCGCTGATCTATAACCCGCCGATGAGCGCGCTCAAGATCCTCCATCGTGATGATGATCTGCTGGTGCTGTCCAAGCCGCCAAAACTGCTCAGCGTGCCGGGACGCGATCCGGCGCATCAGGACTCGCTGGAAACCCGCGCGAAGGCTGCCTTCCCAACCGCCCTGCTCGTTCACCGGCTGGATATGGAGACCAGCGGCATCATGATCATGGCGATGAACAAACCCGCCCAGGCCAATCTCGGCAAACAGTTCGAGCGCCGCCGCCTGCGCAAAACCTATATCGCCAAGGTGTGTGGTCATGTGGAAAGCGAGAACGGAACCATCAACCTGCCCCTGCGCTGCGACTGGCCAAACCGGCCGCTGCAAATGGTATGTTATGAACACGGCAAGCCATCACAGACCGACTGGAAAGTGCTGGAGCGCGGAGAGACCGGCGGCATAAAATGGAGCCTCATGCACCTAACCCCCCACACCGGCCGATCACACCAATTGCGCGTACATATGCAGCAGCTAAGCATCGAAACCGGCGGCCACCCAATCCTGGGCGATGATTTCTATGCGCATGATGAAGCGTTTGGAGCCGCGCCTAGACTTATGCTCCACGCACAACGACTAGAACTGTTTCATCCGGCAGATGGGCGAAAGATTATGTTTGAGGATGATGGTGGGTTTTAATCGTCTCTATTGGACTTCTTTTTTGAGATCAATATCAAATTGTTCGTTAAGGAATTGAATAGTTTTAGGCTGGTTATCCAAGTTGGCTCTTATATGCGTTGTTGTATAGAGGCCGGCTTTTGGTTTCCATTTTGCTTCATTTCTATCATATTTTTTTATCCATTGAACAGGGCAAATATATTCGCATAAATCGTCGTTATCTGCGTGTTGCCCCATGCTGTGGCATACTAAATCATGCTCTAAAAGTCTTCTTTCGTTTACAATAAAGTTCCTGATAGGGATAGCGCATGCTAAGATCTTTCCAATTCCAACAAAGCCTTTACCTTTAAGGTATGCGGCAAAAATATCATCAGGTTGAAAGTTAAGTATACTATCACGCCATTTTACACTGCCGCCTGCTGAGATAAAATTAAACGTTCTGTAATCATCCCAATTTCTAGTTTCACATTCACCAATGTTATAGTAATAAATTCCATTTTGAAAATCGAAACCAGAAATTTGATGATGGAATGTGTCATGAGGTCTAAAGTTATCAGAGTAATGCCCGGAAGATATGTTTGTTAGATGTTTTCCCAGCTTCCAGAGTAATGTTTTCTCAACTAAAAGCGCATCATGCTGTGTTAGATTTCTTGCAATAACTCTTATTATAGGTTCTAAGCCCGCAGCTTTGATGGATTTTATGCGCTTAGTTTTTTCACTATCGCTTTCGAGATCTTTTAGGTGTGCGCTTTTTCTAGAGCCCTTTACTTTGCCGAAATAAAACTCTTCAAAATTCCGAGGGTCTATATATACGTACACGTAGTAATTATTCATCACTCCCACTCAATCGTCCCTGGTGGTTTGCTCGTCACATCATACACCACGCGATTTATCCCCTGCACTTCGTTAATAATGCGCGTACTCACGCGGCCTAGGAACTGGTGATCGAAGGGGTAGTATTCGGCGGTCATGCCGTCGGTGGACGTTACGGCGCGCAGGGCGCAGACGAAATCGTAGGTGCGGTTATCGCCCATTACGCCGACGGTGCGTACGGGCAGGAGGACGGCGAAGGCTTGCCAGATTGCATCATACAGACCCGCATTTCTGATTTCTTCCAGATAGACCAGATCAGCCTTGCGCAGGATCTCCAGCTTCTCGCCGGTGATCTCACCGGGGATGCGGATGGCCAGACCGGGGCCGGGGAAGGGGTGGCGCTTGATGAAATCTTCCGGCATGCCCAGCGCGCGGCCTAAATCACGCACCTCATCCTTAAACAGCTCACGCAAAGGCTCGACCAATTTCAGATCCATATGTTCGGGCAAGCCGCCAACATTGTGGTGGGATTTGATCGTCACGCTTGGCCCGCCGGTGAAGCTGACGCTTTCGATCACATCAGGATAGAGCGTGCCTTGCGCCAAAAATTCTGCGGGTTTTCCCTCTTTCGCAATACGCTTTGCGCAATTATCAAACACATCAATAAACAGTCCGCCGATAATTTTGCGCTTCATTTCCGGGTCGGACGTGCCCTCCAGCCCCTCAAGAAACAGCGCGCTAGCATCTTCATGGATCAGCGGAATATTATAGTGATCGCGGAACATCTCCACCACTTGCTTGCTCTCCCCGGCACGCATCAGGCCGGTATCAACGTAAATGCAGGTCAGCTGATCGCCGATGGCCTCGTGCAGCAACACGGCCGTGACCGAGCTGTCCACCCCGCCGGACAGGCCGCAAATTACTTTGCCATCGCCGACTTGCGCGCGAATTTTCTCAATGGCTTCGTCCTTGAACGCGCTCATTGTCCAATCACCGGCGCAGTGGCAAATATTATGTGTGAAATTCTTAATCAGCTGCGCGCCGTGGGGCGTATGCACGACCTCCGGATGAAACTGCGTGCCGTAAAAGCGGCGATCCGTATCGGCGATAAAGGCGTATGGCGCGCCCTCAGATTTTCCAACCACGCGGAAACCATCGGGCATATCGGCAACGTGATCGCCGTGGCTCATCCAGACTTGCTCATGCGCGCCCTTTTCCCAGACATTGGCAAGAATTTTGCTCTCATCAACAATATCGACATAGGCGCGGCCAAACTCGCCCTTGCCGCTGCCTGCCTCAATGCGCCCGCCAAGCTGCTCCACCATCACTTGCTGGCCATAACAAATACCAAAAACCGGCACGCCCATGGTGAATACGATATCCGGCGCGCGCGGGCTGTCCGCATCCCCAACGCTGCACGGGCCGCCGGACAGGATAATGCCCTTTGGGTTATAGGCCGTAATGCGGTCCTCATCAACCTGGTTAAACGGCCAAATCTCGCAATACACCCCGCTTTCGCGCACCCTGCGCGCAATCAGCTGCGTCACCTGAGAGCCAAAATCAAGAATAAGAATGCGTTCGTGATGCTCAAGAACGTGAAGATTGTCTGCTGTATTTGTCTGTGTCATGCGCCAGTTTTATAGAAGGTGGCTGGCATGTGCAATATTTTAAAGCATTCTTCTTGCACTGCCTGTCACAACCGGGAATACTTCTTCTCATGAACAAGCCAACCATCTCCTTCGAATATTTTCCGCCGAAAACTGAAAAATCTGCTGAAGTGCTTTGGAGCGCTGTGCCAAAACTGGCTGCGTTTGATCCTAAATTTATGACGGTGACGTATGGGGCGGGCGGGTCGACCAGTGAGGGGACGCGCGATACGATTGCGCGAATGATCAACGAAACTGGCCTGCCGATTGCCTCGCATTATACATTCATCAATACCACGCGCGCGCAGGCTAAGGCGCATGCGGATGATTTGTGGAATGCAGGAGTGAAGCATATCGTCGCCCTGCGCGGGGATATGCCGGATGATCTGCAATGGCCGCTGGATGATGATGGTGATTATTTCCAATATACGAGTGACTTTGTGGAGGCGCTGAAAAGCTGGCACGATTTTGAGGTCAGCGTTGGCGCATACCCGGAAAAGCACCCGGACTCGCCGTCTCTGGCACAGGATATGCTCGCGCTTAAACGCAAATGCGATGCCGGGGCGGATCGCGCGATTACGCAGTTTTTCTTTGATAATACGGCGTATTTTCAGTTCAAAGAGGTCTGTCAGGAAATGGGCATTACTGCGCCGATTGTGCCGGGCTTGCTGCCGATCCATGATTTTAAATCGCTGTGCACTTTTGCAGCGCGCTGCGGGGCGATTGTGCCGGACTGGCTACATGCTAAATTTGAAGGGCTGGGGGATAAACCGGACGAAGCGCGTAAGGTTGCAACTGATCTGTTAATCACTCAAGCTACAGAATTAGCCGAAGGCGGCGTAGAGCACATCCATTTCTATACGCTAAATAAGGCGGAGATTACGAGTGATGTTTGTGCGGCTTTAGGATACTAACGACTCGCCCTTACGCACCAACACCGCCGCAAAAAACCCGTCCGTCTGATGACGGTGCGGGGTCAGGCGCATATAGGGGCTGCCAAGCTTTAGAGTGTCGTCTAGCGGCTGCACCTCAAAATCCGGGTTACGGGCTAAAAACGCCTCCACCTGCATCTCATTTTCATCGGGCAGCAACGAGCACGTGGCATAAACAAACTTCCCGCCCGGCTTTACGGCCTTGGATGCCCGATCCATGATATCGGCCTGTATCTCCACCAGCTCCTCCAGCGACGGGCCATAGACCGTCCAGCGCATGTCGGGATTACGGCGCCATGTGCCGGTACCGGTGCAGGGCACATCAGTCAGCACAATATCGAACTTCTCCTTTTGGCGCTTAAGCCATTTGCGCTGCTTATCCTCCGACAAAGCGCGCACCTCAATAATATCGGCCACGCCGGCTTTTTTATAGCGCACGCGCCCTTTATTCAAACGGCGCTCATCCAGATCCATAGCGACAATGCGGCCCTTGCGCTGCATCGCAGCAGCCAGTGCGAGGGTTTTCCCGCCAGCGCCAGCGCAATAATCCAGCACCTGCATCCCGGGCTGTGCATCGCACACATGCGCGATCAGTTGCGAACCCTCATCCTGGATTTCCACCCAGCCCTTAGTCCAAGCCTTACTGCGCGAGATATAGGTCTTCGCCCGCGCGCGCAGGCAAATGGGGGAATAGGGCGTGCGGTCAACCTTCACGCCATCAGCCTCGAGATAATTCTTCGCCTTCTCTACATCGCAGGTGAAGGTATTAACGCGCAGATCGAGAGTTGCACTGCTGAGCAGCGCGCTCATCTCTGCCTCAAACGCTTCTCCGAAATAGGTTTTGAGTTTTTCCTCATAAAGCGGCGGACATTCCACGCGGGCGGCAGGCGGCATAGATTTATGCTCCAATGGCTGGCCCTCCAGCGCTTGCACGAAGGCTATTTCTTCCTCACTGAGCGGTTCTGGGGCGTATTTAGAACCATCAAATAAGCCTGTCAGGCGCTTTTTATCCGCCTCTTGCGCCAGCATCAAATAAGCAATCATGCGGTTTCTGGGGGTGTCTTCGGCCTTTTTACTCTCCAGCCACCACTCCAGCCGCGCATAACTGCGCATCATCTCATAGACCAGCTCGGCCACATAGGCGCGGTCCTTAGAGCCGATATAGCGCCGATGACGCATGTAATCACCAACCACACCATCCAACGGAACACGGCTTTCCGGGAGTTTTTCGAAAATATCGATTGTGGCCTGTATGCGCGCTTGTGGTTTCATTTTTTAATGTATCTTTCTTGATTTACGACCCGAATATACTACATACTCTTATATAGGGAGAACACAATGACTAAAACAGAGTTCGAAACCACTTGGATTAGAGAATCAGGTGAGCAGCCGGGCATTATGCTGGATGTGATTACCTTGACCAGCGGTGCATTTATGGGCATTAGAGCGGCCTAACGCACGCCTAATCCTTCGCCCGGTAATTGGGCGCTTCGCGCGTTATGGTCACATCGTGCACGTGTGACTCTCTATATCCCGCACCCGTCATTCTTATAAACTCTGTCTTTTTCTTCATATCTGGTAATGTTGGGCAGCCTGTGTAGCCCATGGCGGCCTTCAGTCCGCCCACCATTTGGTGGATTACAGCGCTGATTGGTCCCTTATAGGGCACGCGGCCCTCGATCCCCTCGGGCACCAGCTTGTTTGATTGTGTTGTACCGGCCTGAAAATACCGATCGGCAGAGCCCTTCACCATCGCGCCAACACTGCCCATCCCGCGATAGGCCTTGTAGGAACGGCCCTGATAGAGAATAACCTCGCCGGGCGCTTCGTCTGTTCCGGCGAACAGCGAGCCCATCATGCATACATCCGCGCCGCCGGCAATGGCCTTGGCAAAATCGCCGGAATATTTAATGCCGCCATCGGCAATCACGGGAATGTCTTTTTTCTTACAAAAGCCGGCCACATCCATAATAGCGGTTAATTGTGGCACGCCAACGCCCGCCACAACGCGCGTGGTGCAAATTGAGCCGGGGCCAATTCCGACCTTAATGCCGTCCGCGCCGGCCTCGATCAAGGCCTTGGCGGCGTCCGCTGTGGCGACGTTTCCGGCAATGATTTGCAGACCTACACCGCAGGCCTGACGGATTTTTGCAACCGTATCAATCACGCCTCTGGAGTGCCCATGGGCCGTATCAACGACAACGACATCTAGCCCGGCCTCAGACAGCGCAACAGCGCGCGCCAGCCCGTTAATATCGCCCGTCCCCACGGCCGCGCCAACGCGCAGGCGATCATGCGCATCCTTGGTCGCATGCGGGTAGGCGATGGATTTTTCGATATCCTTTACCGTTACCAGGCCGATACATTTTTCATTATCATCCACGACCAGAAGCTTTTCAATGCGGTGTTTATGCAGCACTTTGCGGGCCTCTTCCTTGGTCACGGTATTATAGACCTTGATCAGGTTCTCAGAGGTCATCAGCTCACGCACGCTCTGGCTCATATCCTCAGCAAAGCGCACGTCACGGTTGGTAAGAATGCCCACCAATTTGCCAGAGCGCTCGGTAACTGGAATGCCGGAAATGCTATATTTGCTCATCACCTCCAAGGCCTCGGCCAAGCTTGCATCAGGATCAATCGTGATGGGATCAACCACCATGCCGGATTCAAAGCGCTTCACCTTTTTAACTTCCTCAACCTGCGCCTCTAAATCCATATTGCGATGCAAGATACCCATCCCGCCATTTTGCGCCATGGCAATGGCCATATCAGCCTCCGTCACCGTATCCATTGCGGCCGATAAAATGGGAATATGCAGGGTAATGCTGCGCGTCAAACGCGTGGCCGTATCAACCTCATGGGGCTGCACCTCCGACGCGCCCGGCACCAGCAGGACATCATCAAAGGTTAACGCTTCACGGATTTTCTCAGGATTGTTTATTTTGACCATAGCAAACCACCTATTCAAATACGGTTAATTTGCAGGTGAGTTATAGCGGAATTTGCAGGAAAGTAAAGGAAATTATCACCCCCTAAACCCGCTTGCAATCATATATGTCTCTGAACTTTCCTTGCGGCTGGCAGGTGGTTTTATGTGTTTTATGGTTTTGAAGCTCTTTTTCATTTCTGCGATCAATGTATTTTGTGCGCCGCCTTGAAAGACTTTGGCGATGAAGATGCCGTCGGGTTTTAGGACTTCTATAGCAAAATAATAGGCGGCCTCAACAACGGCCATAATGCGCAGATGGTCAGTTTGCCGGTGCCCCGTGGTGTTGGGGGCCATATCGGACAGAACGATATCGGCCAGATCACCCTTCCCGTCCTTGGCCAGCATTTTTTTGAGAATCTCCGGCGCGTCATCAGCCATAAAATCCATCTGGATAAAATCAACGCCGGGCATTTCATCCTGCTCCAACAAATCCAGCGCTACAATTTGGCAGCCCTTCGCCGCTGCGATTTGGCACCAACCACCCGGCGCGCTGCCCAGATCCACGATTTTCATGCCGGGCTTGAGGAATTTCAGCTTTTCATCGATTTCCTTGAGTTTAAAGGCCGCTCTGCCGCGATAGCCCTGCTTTTTTGCTTCCTCAACGTAAATATCGTTGATCTGACGTTTGAGCCAGCGAGTCGAGGAATTTTTCCGCCCCTTCGCCGTTCTAACCTTTGATTTGATTTTATTGCGTGACATGCGGGCTTTATAGCCTAAAGCAGCATGAAAATGCTAGAAATAAACATCGCGATGAAAAAGACGCTGATAGAGGCGGCCATGAAGATGGCCTTTCTGGCCTCGCGAGAATAATGGGCCATCAGGAAAAAACCAGCATAAAAGCAACTATAAACCGCCACGCCGCGATAGAACAAATCAGAGCTGAGGATATTAAGAATACCGTTTGGATAGCCGATCACGTTCATCAGCTCCACCTGCAAACGCAGCATAGTCATGCATGCCGCAACAAACCCTATGCTGAGTGCGCGGTGATTTCTGCGCGTAATAAAGCCCGCCACAAGCAGCCAGACCACATCTATCCATTGCAATATAAAATCCATATCCTATTTCATTATTTAGCGGTATTGTAAAAAACGCATAAGCGTAGAAAACCTTGTTTAAAGTAAAGCATGACACACATCAAAAACACTCTGAAGATCTTTTTAAACTTGATACTGCTCTGTAGCTTTACATTAGCGCCCATAATAGCGCATGCGCAAAAGCCGCCAACAATTATCCGTGATACTGAAATTGAAGCCACCATCAAAACATGGATGGCGCCGCTTCTAAACGCCGCTCATATGGGCCCAAGCAGCGTGAATTTAGTGCTGGTTCAAAGCCCGCAGGTTAATGCCTTCGTCGCAGGCGGGGCGAATATTTTCCTCTATACCGGCCTGATTGATAAAAGCGAAAGCGCAGATGAAGTTATCGGCGTGATGGCGCACGAGCTGGGCCATATTGCGGGCGGGCATCTAATCGCAGGGCGGGACGCGCTGAAGCGTGCCTCCTACGAGAGCATTCTGGGCTCCGTCATCGGAATTGGCGCGGCGATTTTAACCGGCAAGGGCGGCGCGGCGCAAGCGATCATTGGCGGCGCAAGCGGGCTTGCACAACGGCGGTTTCTGGCCCATAGCCGCGTCAATGAATCCAGCGCTGATCAAGCGGGACTTCGCTTTCTGGATAGCGCGCAAATCAACCCAGAGGGGCTGCAAAGCTTTCTGCGCAAGCTGGAATCGGACGAGCTTTTGCCCACGGACCAGCAAAGCGAATACGCACGCACGCACCCCTTAAGCCGCAACCGTATTGACGCGCTGCAGACCAACATCGATAAATCACCCAGCAAGGACAAAGCCATCCCTGCTGAATGGATCAAAGCCCATGCGCGGATGAAAGCCAAGCTGATCGCCTTCACCAATCCTGGCCGTGTGCCGTGGGTTTATGATGATTTGGATAAATCCGTGCCGGCGCGCTATGCCAGATCTATTGCCGCCTATCGCGATAACAATGTCGCGCCCGCGCTCAAAGAGATTGATGAGCTCATCGCAATGGAGCCTGAAAACCCCTATTTTCTTGAATTAAAGGGGCAAATGCTCCGCGACTTCGGTCGGGTGGATGAGGCCATTCCATTTTATCGCAAGGCTGCCAAAATGCTGCCCAAGGCCGGATTGATCCAGATTGATCTGGGCCATGCTCTGCTTGAGGCGCGCTCCAGCCAGAATAACTATGACGAAGCGATTAATGTACTGAACAAGGCGTTGCGCTATGAACCACGCTCAACCCGCGCACATCGCTTGCTCGCCACCGCCTATGGCCGCAAGGGCGATGAAAACATGGCCAAATTGCATTTATCTGAAGAAGCGCTGCTGCAGCGCCGCCTGCCCTACGCCAAAAGACTTGCCGAAACCGCCGCCAAGGGATTCACCGAAGGCAGCCGCAAATGGATCAAAGCCAAGGATATTCTGGCCGATATTTCAACAATTGAAAGTAACCCCAACTATAAACCGCACGAATAAAGCATAAGGGGAAAATTTTACGCCTTTAAGCACGCAAAAACCTGTTCAACCGCCCGTACTTCAGGGTACACTATTAATATGACCTCAATTTAAGGAGATAAATGTGACTTCATCACTTTCACTAAAACAAAAAACTCTTGGACTTTTAGGCGCTGCAGCAGTTTTTGTATCATTTACAACAACGCCCGCGCAGGCTGCCGAGCAATTCTCAGCAGATCAAAAAACCGAAATCGAACAAATGTTCAAAGACTATATCATGAATAATGGCGAAGTCGTTATCGAAGCCGTTGATGCTTTCCGTCAAAAAGAAGAAGTCGCCGAGCAAGAAAAAATGGCCGAAACGATCCAAAGTAAAATGAGCGTGCTGGCCAGCGCCGATGCACCATCTGCTGGTAATCCAAAAGGCGATGTCACGATTATTGAGTTTCTCGACTATAATTGCGGCTATTGTAAAAAGGCATGGCCAGACATTAATACGGTTTTAGAGACTGATAAAAACGTCCATTTCATCTTCCGCGAAATGCCGATCTTGGGTGAGAGTTCCAAAGTGGCGGCGCAATGGGCCCTAGCCGCGCAAAAACAGGACAAATACTTTGAGTTCCATTCAGCGCTAATGAAATTCAAAGGTGCTAAAAATGAAAAAACAATGCTCGATATCAGTAAAAAACTGGGCCTTGATACAGATAAAATGAAAAAGGACGCTAATTCTAAGGCCATTAAAAAGCAGCTCGATGCTGATATCGCGCTCGCTCGCTCGCTTGGCGTTAGCGGTACACCGGCCTTCATCATTGGCGGTGAGTTCTACCCCGGCTATCTCGGCAAAGAAGGCTTTAAAGATGCCATCAAAAAAGCGCGTGATAAAAAAGACGGGTAATCATGAAACTTCTTCTTCTCGCCTTTGCGCTTTTGCTCGCGCCAGCATTACCGGCGCACGCCATGGATGAGAGCGCTGCATCCATTCAGGTCAAAAGCGCCTATTCATACGCCACCGCGCCGGTGCAAAAAAACGGCGCGGTGTTTATGCAGCTTCACAACCATCAGGAAAGCGTAGACAAGCTGATCAAAGCCACCAGCGATGTGGCAGAACGCGTGGAGCTTCATACGCATCTGATAAAGGATGGCATGATGATGATGCGCGAGGTAGAGCATTATGAGCTAGCGCCCAGCGCCGACGTAACGCTAGAGCCCACGGGGCATCATATTATGCTGCTGGGTCTGAAGGCCCCCCTGACCAAAGATAAAACATTTGCGCTCACCCTTACCTTTGAACACGCGCCGGAGATGACTATTGATGTCCAGATCACCGCGCCGGGCGAAAAGCTCTAGAAAGATCGACGTGCGCATCCTCATCCTCCATGGCCCTAATCTCAACATGCTCGGCACGCGCGAGACTGAAATCTATGGCACCACAACGCAGGATGAGATTTTCGCGAGCTGTAAAGAAAAAGGACAGAGCCTCAGCTTTTCAGCCGTCGAATGTCGTCAATCCAATCATGAAGGTGAATTGGTCGACTGGATTCAAGGGGCTGTCAACGGCGCTTACACCGGCCTGATCATCAACGCCGCGGCGTACACCCACACCTCGATCGCCATTCATGACGCCCTAAAATCCCTAACCATCCCCATTATTGAGGTTCATATCAGCGATCCAGAAACCCGCGAAGATTTTCGCCATCACTCTTATATTGCCCCCCTCGCCACGGCTGTGATTAAAGGTCACGGGGAAAAGGGCTATGATATGGCCCTCGAAAAACTCGCCGAAATCACAAAGCTTTAAATTTTCCCACTTTGACATTTGCCGCAAATTCGTCTACCCGTAAGCGAGGCTTTTAAATCGCACAAAAACCCGCTATAAAGCACAAATGAAACATACTTGGATTACGTTAAATGAAAATTGATGCAGATGCCATTAAACAGCTCGCGGAGCTGCTGGATGAAACCGGATTAAACGAGATCGAAGTTGCCGATGGCGATCAAGCGATCCGCGTGAGCAAGGGCGGCAGCACCGTTGTTGCCGGAGCGCCCACCGCGGCTGCGCCTCTCTCCATGCCCTCTGACCCCACTGCGCCCGGCCAGCCAAACACCAGCGCACCAGACAATGTCGCGCACGCCCATCCCGGCGCCATAACCTCGCCCATGGTCGGCACCGCCTATATGGCGCAAGAGCCCGACAAACCAGCCTTTGTCAGCAAGGGCGACAGCGTGCAGGCTGGCGACACATTAATGATTATCGAAGCCATGAAGGTCATGAACCCGATCAAGGCCGAAAAATCCGGCACAGTGACTCAAATCTTGGCCGAAGATGGCCAGCCCATCGAATTCGGCGATGTGCTGATGGTCATAGAGTAAACCCCTTACGGATTTTTGCGCCCCATGTTCAAAAAAATTCTCATAGCAAATAGAGGTGAAATCGCGCTGCGGATTATTCGCGCATGCCGCGAGATGGATATTTTGTCCGTCGCCATCCACTCCACCGCCGATGCCAATTCAATGGCGGTGCGTCTGGCTGATGAATCTGTGTGTATTGGCCCGCCGCCTAGCCGTGACAGCTATCTCAACATTCCTGCGATCCTCAGCGCGGCGGCGCTGACCGGCGTTGATGCCATTCACCCCGGCTATGGCTTCCTGTACGAAAACGCAGAATTTGCCCGCATGGTCGAGGAGCACGGCTTTGCCTTCATCGGCCCCACGCCTGAACATATCGAGAAAATGGGCGACAAAGTCATGGCCAAACAAACGGTGCAGGCGCTTGGCCTTCCGGTTGTACCCGGCTCTGACGGCAGCGTTGAAACAGTGGAAGAGGGCCTTAAAGTCATCAAAGGCATGGGCCTGCCCGTCATTATCAAGGCCGCATCTGGTGGCGGCGGCAAGGGGATGCAAGTCGTCAATAACGAGAGCGAGTTTGAAGAGCTGTTCAACCGCGCCCGCAGCGAAGCGAAAGTCAATTTCGGCGATGACACTGTCTATATCGAGAAATTTCTGAAAGACCCCAAACATATCGAAATTCAAGTCTTCGGCGACACGCACGGCCACGCTATCCATCTAGGCGAGCGTGATTGCTCCATCCAGCGCCGCCATCAAAAACTGATCGAGGAGGGCCCCTCACCAGTGCTTAGCGAACAACAGCGCGACGAAATTGGCAGCCTGGCCGCCGACACAATCCGCAGAATGGGCTATCGCGGTGCGGGCACGATTGAGTTTCTCTATGAAGATGACAAATTCTATTTCATGGAAATGAACACCAGAATTCAGGTCGAACACCCGGTCACAGAGATGATCACCGGCATCGATTTAATTGCCGAACAAATCCGCGTTGCCGCTGGCGAAGAGCTAACCATCAAAAAGGATCGCCTGCGCTTTCGCGGGCACGCCATCGAGATTCGCATCAATGCAGAGGACCCCGACACATTCATGCCCTCCCCCGGCACAATCACGAAATTCCACGCCCCCGGCGGGTTAGGGGTGCGTTTCGACAGCGCGATTTATCAGGGCTACGCCATTCCCCCGCACTACGATTCCATGGTCGGAAAATTAATCGTCCATGGCCGCAACCGCGAGGAATGCATCCGCCGCCTCAAACGCGCCATCCGCGAAACCGTCATCATGGGCATCAAAACCACGCTCCCCTTACATGAATGGATCTTACAGCAAGATGAGTTCCTGAGCGGTGAATATTCGATTAAGTGGCTTGAGCAGGCATTGAACAAAAAGAATAAGTAGTAGTTTTCTCTGTGTTCCCTCTTAAAGATACATTTAACCGCCTTTATCGGGCAGAACCACTTTTTGTAGTAGGGGCTGTCGTAGATAAGTTATAAATTTGTCCATTTTTTGAGCGTTTTTAACTGCTCTTTATGCGACCCATAATTAAACCTAAATTCCGTTTCTTTTAAGAACCAATAAAATTGCTTTTCAGGAATGCCGTTGTATT
>JAJRYK010000034.1 GCA_024275825.1 Alphaproteobacteria bacterium | reverse complement strand
TGCCTTTGCCACCTTACAGCCCGGACTTTAACCCCATAGAACAAAGCTTTGGTAGCCTAAAAAGGCGACGGCAATTTTTACCGCTTGGCACGCCATTGGACGATTTATTTATGTGCAATTATTAATTGGAATAACTATATTTTTGAAGGTCATGCTGATATTTATGCTGATATTGATTTCACCCCTAAACAGAAGGCGCGAATTCAAGCGCTTAATGAAGCTTTAGGCATTAAAGATGAATTCAATCTACCAACTATTAACGACGTACTTACCCAACACAGCCTGACAATAGAAGAAGCCATAAATTTAAAAGAGTGGCGCCCTCTATCGACGTTAAACCAGCATGCGCGCTTTGGCTAACGCTCATTCATGGCGTTATCAAGCGTCTTGATGAACGGCTTCAACAAATATTGCATCACCGTCTTTTTCCCGGTTAAAATATCAACGCTCGCGACCATGCCGGTCGTGATTGGCTTAACCTCACCATTATAAAGCAGATGGTTCTTATCCGTCTCCAGGCGGACATTATAATAGCTATTGCCCTCTTCATCCTCAAACGTATCTTGCGAGATGAAGGTGAGCGTGCCGTCCAGACCACCATAGATTGAAAAATCATAAGCAGTGATCTTCACAATTGCCTTTTGCCCCGGATGAATAAAGGCGCGATCAGAGGGGTTAATCTTCGCCTCAATCACCAGCAAATCATCCTTCGGCACGATCTTGATAATGTCTTCGCCCGGGCTAACCACGCCGCCGATTGTGTTGGCGGTCACCTCTTGCACAATGCCATCCACGGGTGATTTCAGCTCTTGGCGGCTTTTACGATCACTCAGCGCGCCCAAGCGCTCTTTAATCTCGTTCATTTCGATCAGCTTTGCAGACAGCTCCGTTTGCGCCCCCGCCTGCGCGGAAGTTTTTAAATCAGCAATGCGGGCTTCCGCTTCCTGCACCGCGGATTTTGCGCGCACAAGGCTAGAGAGATAGCCATTAATTTCCGCACTCTTTTCCTTCAGCGTCCGCTCAAGCTGTAGCAATTCCAATTTCGGCGCAGAGCCGCGCGCCACCAACGGCGCGATCATTTCTTTTTCCTGACGCTGCAAACTGATCACGCCGCGCGTATCGGCAATGCGCGTTTGCAGCTCGCGCACCTCTTGCTCACGCTGCGCCGATTGCTGCAGCAAAATATTGAGCTGGCCTTGAATTTGCTGCTGGTTCGCACGGAAACTATTAAGCTCTTCCGTCACGCTGCGCGGCGCGCCCTTGATCACGCTCGATGGGAATTCAACGGTAAGCTTACCTTCCGCCTCAGCCTGCAATCGCGTGATCGCCGCGAGCAAACCCAGATAGCGCACCTTGTTGGCTCCCAAGTTCGAAGAGGCCTCAATATCACTCAAGCGCAATAAGGGCTGGCCTTTCGTCACCTCGTCACCCTCGCGCACCAGAACCTCTTGCACCGTGCCCGCTTCCAAAACCTGCAACGCTTTGACCTGTCTGGAGGGGATCACTTTGCCCTCACCGCGCGTGACCTCATCCAGCGGCGCAAGGTTTGCCCAGAGCACAAACAACACAAAAAATGCTGCAATGAAAAATAGCAAGAAATGCTGCGACATTTTCATGTCATCATCCGTTTCGAACGTCGCAAGCAAATGCGCCTGAAATTTTTCAACGCGCACACTCAGCCAATTTTGTTTTTGCTCTTCTGTCATTTTTACTTCTTTAGTTTTGAACCGCAAAGTTAGACAAAGTAAAACAAAGTTCTTTTAATATTGATAAAAGCTTTGTCTAACTTTGTTTTGCTTTGTGTTTAAATATAAAATCTTTATCACATTCCTAAACATCCGTATTCTCCGCCGCGGTGCCATATTGCTTGGCTTGCAGCTTGCGGATGACCTCATCCTTTGGGCCGTAAGCCACCAATTTCCCGCGATCCAACAAGATCAGCTTGTCTACCAAATCCAGCATCGCGCCTTTATGGGTGATCAAAATCACCGTCTTGTCCTCGCACAGTACCGCGAGGCGTTTCTTCAGGCGGTTTTCAGAGGCCGGGTCCATCGCCGCCGTCGGCTCATCCAGCACCATGATCGGCGGGTCATAGAGCAGCGCGCGCGCAATCGCCACGGCCTGACGCTGCCCGCCAGATAGCGCATCGCCGCGCTCACCCACCTGTGTATCCAGCCCGGCTGATGAGTCGCCGAGAAACTCGAGCACGCCCGATAATTCCGCCGCGCGCATCACCGCACGTTCGGGCGCTGTCTCGTGCCCCATCGTGATGTTTTTACGCACGGATCCGAAAAAGAGCTGCGGGCTTTGCTGCACCACACCGATGGAGCGCCGCAGATCACCCGGATCAATTTGCCGCACATCCGCGCCATCAATCTGCACCGCACCGCTGGAGGGTTCATAGAGATTGAGCAGCAAGCGCTCCAACGTTGTCTTACCCGAGCCCACCGCGCCAATCACGCCCACGCGTTCGCCCGGCTTGATCTCGAAACTAATCTGGTTCAGCGCCGGTACGCTTTGCTCCGGATAACTAAACACCACATCCTTAAACTCCACCCGGCCATCCATATGCGGCATCGCAATAAAGTTTTTATCCAGCGGCCGCTCGACAGGTTTTTTCATCAAATCATCCAGCTGATCGAGCGAGGTTTTCGACTGGCTAAAGCGCGTCATAAGCCCTGCAACCTGAGCCAACGGGGCCATTGCGCGGCCAGAGAGGATAACGCAGGCAATCAGCGCCCCCATGCTCATCTCGCCCTCACTAATCAAAAATACGCCTGCAATCACGATCCACACGCTGACCATTTGCTGCACAAACAGCGCCCAGTTTTGTGAGAGGGAGGAGATATTGCGGCTCTTTACCGCAGTGCGCGAAGCCTTCTCCGATAGCTCTTCCCAAGCGCGCTGCGAATGACCCTCGGCGGCTTGTGCCTTAATCGTCTCTAGCCCGATAATCGTTTCGAACAGCAGTGCATTTTTCAGCGCGCTTTCCATCATCGATTCCTTGATGATATTTTGCAGTGGTTTTTGCAGCAAAAACCCGACGCCGAGGATCAGCGGTATACCAAAAATCGGCACAACGGCGACCGGCCCACCGATAATCCAGATCACCCCAATAAACAAAAGCACAAACGGCAAATCAATCAGCGCCACCATCGTTGCGCTGGTGAAAAAATCACGCAGCGTTTCAAAATCTTTCATATTGGCCGCTAAAATCCCGGCGCTGGGCGGCCGCGCCACCATCGTCATGCCCATCATCTGCTCGAACAATTGCGCCGAGATATTCACGTCCGCCTTGCGTCCCGCATGATCAAGAAAATTCGCACGTAAATTTTTGAGCATAAAGTCAAAGAAATAGACAATCATAATCCCGCCCGCCAGCGCCCAGAGCGTATCAAACGCATTATTCGGCACCACGCGATCATAAACATTCATGGTGAATAGCGAGCTGGCGATGGCAAACATATTAATCATCACCGCCGCAATTGCGACCTCGATATAGAGCGTCTTATTCTGCTTAAATGTCGACCAGAACCAATCGCGGCCCGTATCAATGGCGGCTGGCCCGGCGCGCTCATCCGCGCGCGCGACAGGGCGCACAAAAAATGCATAGCCGGTGTAGATCGCGCCCAGCTCGCCTAAGCTCATCAATTTTTTATCATCGGGCGTTTCAGGAAACTGTACCAAAAACCGTGTCTTGGGATGGATTTCCAGTTTTTGCCCGGGCTCTTTCTTCGGCGGGTGCTTGTCCGGATATTCAACGTCCCACAGCAAGCACGCTTGCCCGCCATCGAGCGATAAAATACACGGCAAGTTAGGCGCAATCGCGAGAGATTCCAAAGAGCGCTCCGCCAGCTTCGCATTCAAGCTCGCCCGCTCCGCTGCACGAATAAACAGCGCCGGGGTAATGCCTTTTTTAGGGATCGGAAGACCAGCGGTTAGAGAAGAGGGCGAAGTGCGCCGCCCATAATGCCCAGCCATCAGCACCAGCGCATCAACCAGCGGCATATCAATCGCCATCCGGTCAGCCTGCAACGCCCAGCTATCTTCACCGGTATCTTTTTTGAGGTCAGCTTCAGGTTTGGATTGTGGTTTAGCATCAGAAACCGGCGCAGCCTTATTAGGCGCAGAACTGTCAGCCATCTTCAGCGACAGTCCGCCAGCCTTTGGCTTTGCCTTTTCACTCTGATTTTTGGGATCTTTGCTCACCTAAGCCCTATTTGTTGGAGGCCGCGTTTATTATACGCAGCCCACACAGTTTAGCGCGCCTGGTCCTTTTTATCCATAGACCACATTTCATCGGCTGTGATAACAGTCTCGTCAGTATATGCAACCTCCAGCGCCGGCAATAATGCACCCTTCAGCGCAAGCAGGCGATAGGCCGCAAACATCTCAAGATATTGCGCATTTACTGTAGAGCTTTGTGAAACAAACAGCTCGTTTTGAGAATCCAAAACATCGAGCAGCGTGCGACGGCTCAGCGTAAACTGATCTCTATAGGCCGCAACAACTTGGGTATTTGCATCAGCCTGCGCAGAGAATTGACGAGAGCGCTCACCGGCGGCAACCATGCTCGCCCATGTTTGGCGTACATCATTAGCGAGCTGGCGCTCAGCTTCGGCGCGCTCTTCCTTGGTCTGCTGATGACGATGTAAAAACTCACGCGCGCGCGCAGTATCCGCGCCGCCGCGATAGAGGTTCCAGTTCATCACGACCAGTGCAGACGCGCTTGTGTCTTCGCCTCTAACGCCGCCAACCTTATCAGCCTGACGGGCATTGAGCTCTAAATCCACCTGCGGGTAAAAGCTTGAGCGTGTTTGCAATGCTTCGGCATATGCGCGCTCAATATCCGCTGCGAAAATATCCAATGTTGGGCTATGCTGCAAAACTTGTTCAACTTCCATCGTCACATCAGCGGCGAGTTGATTAAACGGTACGTTTGGCAAGCTGAGAACGCCGGGCTTATCGCCCACTTCGCGAATATAGTCTGCTTCGGCATTTTTCAGCGCCTGTATCGTGCTGGCTTCATTCGCACGAGCCGAGGCCACGCGCGCTTTAATCTGTTCCAAATCCGCCTGGGTTGAACGCCCGGAAGATACAGAATCAGAAATTTGACTCATAATATCCATGTGCGCTGCTACGTTTTGGCGGGCAATTGTCACAAGCTGTCTTTGACGAAGCACCTCAAGATACGATTCAACAATCGACAAACCAACCAGTTCCGCCGTTTCACGCACGCGGTGCGCAGATGACGTTACGCGGGCCTTTTGACGGGCCACTTCGTATTTAGCATCAAAGCCATCAAACAAAAGCTGCGTCAGTGTCACAGAAGTATCATAACGCCATAGCCCCTCGGTATCATCGCCAGTGCCGGCGCGCGTGGCATTGTCATCAGTATACTCATACCCCGTATCGCCACGCACATCGACAGACGGTAAGAATAACGCCTTGCCTTGCTTCAGCTCTTCATCAGTCGCACGGCGGCTCGCAGCCACAACGCCATATTCAGGGTGAGTTGCAATCCCGGTTGCCACAGCATCTCTGAGTGAAACACTCAAGCTCTGATGCGCTTGCCCATCCTGAGACAAAGCCTGCCCTGGATAGGCAGCCAAAAGAACGAGCGTTGAAGCCGTCAGGCACAATGCCTTTAAGCCAGTTGTTTTTGATGTCGCTTTAATCACGGGAGATACCTCTCTTAAATATTGCACAAATTAAAATCGTTGCACTCTTTACACATATAAAATTATGGAGCCTTTATGCACGCCCTACTCAAAAAATGCAAGAAATTTTATGCAAATTTCTCGTTTAAATTGAATAGCTTAGCCAAAAAAAGCCCGGAACAGAAAATCTGCCCCAGGCTTAGGAGAGAATCAGTCGATTTGGGGACGACGACTTCTGTTATTCTTTGGTTAAATCACGCTGGCATTCGCTTGCGCACTCACCAGATCTTCATCTACTGGCGTAAGATCTGCAACTGGCGCGCCAATCACAAAAGCAGCAGCATGCTGCGGCGCAACTGTCAGAGGCACAATATCCGCCTCCGCGACCGACGTCGCTTCAACAAACGTATCAATCGCCTGCTGCGCATCATTGGCAATATCCAGGTTGATCACATCTTCAAGGGCGATCTTACCAGCATAGAGCACCAGATCTTCGCCATCAGCATTTTTCGTATCCAGCATCTCTGCCATCTTCGCTTTTTCTACTGCACTTGTATCTTGCGTCTTTGCCGCTGCGGTTAAGGCATCATAATCATCATTTGCTGCGGCCGATTTAGCCTTGGCAATCGCACCATCATCCACCTGATTGGCTTGGGTAATTTGACCTTGCGGCGCGCCAAGAACGATGTCCTCTGGCGCGAACAAAATCTCTGCCATCTCAATCGCATCTTGCGCACCCAATGCTGTATCAAGCGTAATGTCATCATTTGTCTGATCACCAGCTTTTTGTGCCTGCATTTTCGCAAACTCTTCTTTGCTCATATCAACATCGAATGCGTTATCAGGTGCGAAGAGCACAACATCATGTACCGGCATTTCGATGCCTGTCACAACCGCATCACCATCAACCGCCGCCAGCGTTTGCGCAATATCTGCCACACTGGCCGCCATCAAGATGATCGCCGTATTTAGCGCTGCATTCGTCATGGTGTTTTGTGTTTGCTGATTTTGCGTAAAGCCTGTCAATGTGACCGCATCAACCATATCGGCATTCAACGCAACCACGCCATCGTCTTCACCTTGCGTAAGAAGCTGCGCGCCCTCTTCGCCATTATTCGTGAAAGTTAGCGTCGCTGTGTCTGTATCACCATCAGCGTCAGAAACAGTGTAAGCAAACACATCTTCACCTGTGCCATCATGGCCCTTAGTTTCTGCTATAACATTATTAAGCAGGAACGATGTGCCCGCGTAATCTCCTGAATTTACGGAGCTTAGACGAACGCCGATAATCTCTTGCCCGTAATCAACGGCATTCAAAACCAAATCAAAAGACCCATCCACAATCATTGATGGATCAAATTGCCGCTCGCCCGTCACTTCTGTGCCATCAGCCAATGTGATAATGAAATCAGCGCCCTTATCACCAGCATTCGTATTACTGCCCAGCTCACTGATCGTCAGCGTCAATATATCTGCCAGTGTATCAAGCACAATATCAAATGCCTCACCCAACGGCCAAACCTTATGACTGTCTCCGGTATGAAGGTTATCAATGCCCAGGCCACTACCGTCCGGCGTATCCACCCACGTGATGTCATAGTTTCCTTCATTGGCAATGCTAATTGTGATGCCATCTCTGGAGATTGAATCATCAAACCCAGCAGCATCTGCAGCAACAGGGTTAAATTCAGAAGTCTCTGACGTAAACGGTGTGTAAGTATATGTGCCATTCGCAAACAGCTCCAACGTGCCGTGATCCCCTTTGATAATCGCTGATCCGCTTTCCGGCACGTCAATAACGATGTCGCCAAACTTCACTTGCGTCACCACGCCGGGACTATCTGCGCCGATATCATCATTATCAAGCACGTTACCATCAACCTCATCTGTGCCATTGGTAACAGCAAAATCATCTTGCGCTGCTGGATTGCTATCGTAAATATCGATCTGAATAAAGGCATAATCGCCTTCGCTGTTACCGCTTGTGTCGCCATCACCATCGGTGATTTGCACGCCGAATTTCAGCCAAATAGCATTCTCAGCGTTATCCGGGTGATCAACGCCAGCGTGCTGCGTGTACACATATTCGCCTGTCGCTGAATCAATGCTCAGCGTAAAGACAAGCGTGCCGTCCGCGGTCATACCCATATAACCATCAGCTGTTGTCGTAATTTCAACCTCTGCGCCGCCACTCGTTAATGTTTGGTGATCTCCACCAAAATCAAAAAGAACAAAAGATGCCCCTGTAGGCGTAATCGCGCCGCCCTCAACATCACCGCCAAAATCATGATCAACTTGGCCATTCACAACAATCGGGCCATCATCCAAATCATCTTCATGAACCGCAAAGGCGACTGAATCAATGTCTGGCACGCTATCACGAATATCCAGTTGGATGGTAAACGGCCCAGTACTGTCGCCGTCAGCATCAAAGCCTTCCATTTCAAACTTGAGCCAAATAACATCATCACCTTCACCGGGCTGATCGACGCCCGCATATTGCGTGTAGGTATATTCGCCGGTCTCTACATCAACTGTTAATGTAAAGATCACAGTGCCATCGGCCAATATGCCCTCATAACCATGATCCGTTGATATAATTGTAACATCTTCACCGCCGCTTGTTAGCTGCTGCTGCTGACCGCCAACCTCAAAAAACACCATCACATTTCCTGTGGGCGCAAACGACCCTGCGCCATCACCGCCAAAATCAACATCAATTTCACGAACAACCTCAATCGGGCCATCTGTTAAATCTGCCTCATTGACCGCTACCGCTGCAGGGTCCTCGACCGGCGCCGGACCATCATCACGCACATCAATTTGAATTCGGGCTATAGATGTATCGCCATCCGCATCGGTAATCTGCACTTCAAATTTAAGCCAGATTACATCATCACCTTCACCTGGGTGATCAATCCCCTCATATTGCGTATAGGTATGTGTGCCCGTTTCAGGGTCAATGCTTAGCGTAAACACCACCGTCCCATCAGGTAATGTTCCGACATAACCATCAGCCGTCATTGCGACATCAACCGGCTCACCGCCGCTGGTTAAATCCTGCGCCTGACCGCCCACTTGGAAGTATGCTGTGAAATTACCGGTCGGCTCAATTGAGCCCGGACCATCCGCGCCAAAATCATGCTCCATCGTGCGCGTTATTGTGATCACGCCACCATCAGCCAGACCCGCTTCATCAACGGCGCCTGCACGTACTTCAATCGAGGGTTCATCATCATTCACATTAATTACAATATTCGTATGAATGGAATCGCCATCACCGTCTGTCGCCAACACATCAAAGGAAAGCGAAAGCACATCATCATCTGCAAGATGGTCAAGTGGGCCCAAGAGAGAGAACGTATATTCTCCCGTTTCTGGATTAAGCTGAAGGGCAAAGATAATCTCGCCACCGACCGTGCCGACCATCACTCCATTCACAAGACTAACATCAATAGGCGTGCCGCCAGAGCTGAGATCGCCGCTATCAACGCCATTCACGCTAAAGTCGCCTGTCAATTCTATGCTGCCGACACCATCCGCGCCAAAATCTACATTAATATCGCCGTGCACTTGCTGCGCACCGTCAGCTTCATCAATGCTATTATCATCCGGCTTCACCGCATCCGGCCCATCATCCTCAACACTAACGATCACGATTGTTGACACTTCATCACCATCCGCGTCCGTGGCTTTAACACCAAATTCTAGATTAAGAGTATCATTGGGGTCAGTGCCATCCGCATGATCAAACGGCATATATTGTGTGTAAACCCATTCGCCCGTCTCACCATCAATCGTAAAGGTAAAGGCAACCTCACCGCCCACCATGCCGACATAGCCCTCGGGCGAAGCCTCAATCACAACAGCCTCACCGCCGGAGGTCAGATCGCCGCCCGCAACGCCGTTAATGCTAAACTCACCATTGGCACACATTTCACCAGCGCCATCTGCGCCGAAATCAACGACAACCTGGCCGTTCATCACCAGCGGCGTGTCTGGGCCGATACCGCCCTCGCGCACCACATCGCCGGTTCCATCGGCACTACTGCCGCCGGTTGATATAATCTCTGGCGCATCATCAAAAGCTGGTGCCTGTGCAATAAAGAGATCATCTTCCACATTAAAGTTCGCCGCATCAAAGCCGCGCGCCGTTGCATCAATCGCGCCGATATTGTTAAGGCTGTTCACACCTTGCGCATCAACACTGCTCTGAAAACCATATCCGCCGCGACCACCATCATTGACTGCGCCCGCTTCATCACCGGCGGCCGTTTCGATTACCGCCAACTCCTGCGCAAGCGCGCCCATCGTATCGCCGGCATCATCTCCCGCGGCGGGTTCAACCGCCGCCAACTCTTCTACTGACGGCGCAACATCGGCGACACTTATAAGACTCATGAAATCGCTGAAATCAATAACTTCTGCAAACGCTAGCACTGGCGCGTTCGCCCCGCCCATAACCACGTCAAAATTCTTTAATGTAATTGACTGCCCACAAGACAGCGCCATCACCACATCGCCACCAACATTTGTCATCGACAAAATATCGCTTTGCTCAAAGTCAAAATCATATTTGTGACCGGCTTGCATCAGTACTTCCGGGTTCACACCAGCTTCGGGCGTCGAAATAACGGTCGCTGACATATCAGCATGGTCATCCAGCACACAAATATCTTGCGGCGCAGTCGCGTCCGTCGTGCCTTGCGCGCTTAGATTCTGAAGATCAGCATTATCTGGCTGTATGTGTGTCGATTCGTTTGATGAAGCTTGATTGCTCATTATATGTCTCTCCTTAAATATATATCGGCCAAACGGGCCAATCCCAAATATGTATAAGCTGTAACAGAAGCGGCCACATTATTAACGAATCATTAAGGTTTTGTCAAATTTTTATGGCAAATATTGGGGCATATTCTTATACTTTCCTGATTTTGTTCATGAAAACATACGCTTCACGGTTGCACGAGAAGACGACTCGGCTTAGAACCATGCACAAATCTGATGGGATTATTCTAAAAATTACGATGAATCATACACTGGTTTTGTAATTTTTAAGCGAATACGAATCGATTCTCGTGAGAATCACTAAAGAATCGATAGCGAATCTGGCCCGAATCCGAGTCGAATCTGCACAAAAAGCGATTCTTGATTCGTATTTTTATACTGATTGAGAGTCAGAAAATCACAAAATCGATAAAAAATCCTCTTAAAACAAAAATAATTTCAACTTTTTTCCCGGTGGATATCCTGTGAATAACTCTGTGATTGAATTAGATTCATAAAAAGAATCCAAACCCCATAGCGCAGGTAATAATGTTTCAACAGGAATACATAATTTTAAAAAATGTTTAAAAAAATTAAAAAAGGACTCGACTCCGAATTCATTTTGAACAATTCTGAAATTGTCTTCGAGACATATGCATCTTTCACCGGATGCACCGTGACGAAGGCGGAGCTGGTCGGTCACCAGCACGGTTTTTGGAGCCACTATAAACCAGATCTTCGGGCCTGACTTTATATCCAGAAGCTGAAGGGGACTAGAAAGCTTTGAGTATATTACAGTGATTAGGGCCTGTGGTCGCGCACATAAAAACGTTAGCAATAATCATTGTTTTCCCTCGCTCTTAGCATTTGAATCAGTCTCTGAATTGTTGGTTTTGTTGCAATAAAGCCATCGCGTGGGTTGATCACCACGATAAATAATACGGATGGGGGTTCATCCGTGTCGATTGGGACAACATGGCAATAAGCTATTGCCACAGTTCTGAGAGGTAAGATCTGAGCGAACACCTACTATTTTTACCTAGTAAAGATGTGTAGGATTATGCTTCCCAAAAGGATCCTAGTGTTCCGTCCAATTCTTTCGGCTTCGCCGGTTGATGAAGATGTGAATGCTAGGATTTTTTGGATTCTAAGGCTCGCTTTTCTCCCAGTGGCCGCCATCACACGCTTCATGCGCGTGGTCCATAGATTGCACAAATGTATAGATGTAAACTGAATTGCGCGGATAAGCCGTGCAATAACAAGATGGTTTAAAACCGTAGCCGCTTCACGCTGCGCGCTTGCGGTAAATTCGCGATCTCCTCAAACAGCGCATCCGGCAGCGGCGCATCCAGATTGACCAGACAAACCGCTGATTCGCCGCATGCCTTCCGGCCCAAACGAAAGTCCGCGATATTCTGATCCGCATTCGCCAGGATCATCCCAACATGACCAACCAAACCCGGCGTATCATCGTTGCGAATAAACAGCATATTTTCTGAGACCGCCGCCTCGATCGGCACGCCCTCGATATTGACAATGCGCGGCTCTTTCCCGGTGAACAACGTGCCCGTCACGTTTCGCACGCCATTTTCACTACTCACCTTCACATCAATCATTGATCGCCAATCTTGCGATGACCCGCTATAACTCTGCACAATTTCAATCCCGCGGCTTTGCGCCACCTGCAGCGCGTTCACCATGTTCACACTATCCATCTGCGCGCCCAAAAGGTGGGCAATCAGCACCGAAGTAATCGGATCGGTATTCATTTCCGTCACGCTGCCCGCATAGGCAATTTCGATTTTCTGTATCGCAGAAGACGCAATCTGCCCGGCAAACCCGCCAAGCTGCTCGGCCAGCTTCAAATACGGCTTTAATCGCGGCGCATCTTCGGCAGAGATTGAGGGCATGTTAAGTGCGTTTACCACCGCGCCATTCACCAGATAATCCGCCATTTGTTCGGCCACCTGCATCGCGACATTCACCTGCGCCTCGTTTGTTGCCGCGCCCAGATGCGGCGTGCAAATAACCTTTTCATGACCAAATAAAATATTTTCTAGCGCCGGCTCCACCTCAAAAACATCCAGCGCCGCGCCC
Source organism: Alphaproteobacteria bacterium (assembly GCA_024275825.1). Classification (GTDB taxonomy): domain Bacteria; phylum Pseudomonadota; class Alphaproteobacteria; order Micavibrionales; family Micavibrionaceae; genus JAJRYK01. The sequence goes on along the minus strand of JAJRYK010000034.1, from coordinate 8,884 downwards.
GCAATCTTGCCCTGATCCAGCGCCGCTTTCAGGTCTGTTTCAACAATCAGCCCACCGCGCGCGCAATTAATAATAAATGCGCCGTCCTTCATCTTGGCAATACTGCCTTCATTAATAATCCCAACCGTCTTCTCATTCTTCGGCACATGCAGCGTAATGAAATCTGCGCGCGCGAACAGCTCATCAAGCTCGACTTTGCTCACGCCAATCTCCACCGCGCGCTCCTCAGTTAAAAATGGATCAAACGCGATAACATTCATCTTCAGCCCCAGCGCCCGATCAGCCACGATAGAGCCAATATTCCCGCACCCAATAACGCCCAACGTCTTGGCATGCAGCTCCGTGCCCATGAATTTTTTCTTCTCCCATTTCCCAGCATGCGTAGAAACGCTTGCCTGCGGGATTTGCCGCGCGAGGGCAAACATCATCGCAATCGCATGCTCTGCCGTTGTGATCGAATTACCAAACGGTGTATTCATCACCACAATCCCGGCGGCGGTCGCACCCGGCACATCAATATTATCCACGCCGATTCCAGCCCGGCCGATAACCTTGAGCTTTTTCGCCGCAGCCAAAATTTCCGGCGTAACGCTCGTCGCGCTGCGCACCGCCAGCCCGTCATACTCACCAATAATGTTAAGAAGCTCCTCAGCCGACAGGCCGGGTTTAAAATCTACGCTAACGCCTTTTTTCTCAAAAATTTTCACGGCGAGCGGGTCCAGCTTATCGCTGATTAAAACTTTTACAGACATATCAAATCCTCTTTTTGTCTTGTGGAGGTAAACAGGCCTCCTACATATGTGAGAGGAAGAAAGAAGTAAAGTTTTTTAACGGTAAACTTCGAATCTGCGAAAAAGAATAAAATTCTTAGCTTCTCCGCACCTTCACGTTAAAAAAGTCCTTAACTTAAGCTCAGATCTAGCCCTTAATCACCCCATAGCTCCAATCAATCCACGGCAGCAACGCCGCAACGTCATCCGGCTCTATTGTCGCGCCGCACCAGATTCGCAGGCCTGGGGGGCTGTCGCGGTGGGCTTTTATGTCGTAGGCGACATTTTCAGTTTCCAGTTTTTTGCAAATTTTCTGCACGAAGTCCCACTGGCCTGTCTCATCCAGCGCAATAAAAGCGGGATCGGTGATTTTTACTTGTACGGATGTGTTCGAGCGCGTCTCTGGCGCTTCGGCTAAAAACTCTACCCAGTCCGTTTTTTGCACCCACGCATTTACATGCTCAAAGCTTGTTTGTGAGCGCCTTATGGTCGCAGGTAGCCCGCCAATACGCTCCGCCCAGTTTAGCGCATCAAGGCAATCCTCCACCGCCAGCATAGAGGGCGTGTTGATCGTTGCGCCTTCGAAAATCCCTTCATTCAATTTACCGCCTTTAAGCATGCGGAAAATTTTCGGCAATGGGCGCGGCGTTTTAAAATTCTCCAAACGCTCCACCGCACGGGGGCTGAGCGCGATCATGCCGTGCGCGGCTTCACCGCCCAGACATTTTTGCCAGCTCCATGTCGTAACGTCCAGCTTGTCCCACGGCAAATCATAGGCAAACACCGCCGAGGTCGCATCGCAGATCGTAATACCCTCCCGCGCATCGCTGATCCAATCGCCATTTGGCACGCACACGCCGCCGGTGGTGCCGTTCCAGGTAAACACGATATCGCGCGCCGGGTCGGCCTGGCTAAGATCCGGCAGGCACCCATAGGGCGCCTCAAACGTGCGCGCATCCTCCAGCTTCAGTTCATTCACAATGTCCTTCAGCCAGCCCGCGCCGAAACTTTCCCACGCAAAAACATCCACGCCGCGCCCGCCATCCTTAACATCGCCCAACATCGACCAGAGCGCCATCTCCACCGCGCCGGTATCCGAGGCCGGGACGATCCCGACCTTATAGTCCGCAGGAATGCCCAGCAGGTCGCGCTGTTTCTCAATCACCTCCAGCAGCTTCGCCTTACCCGCGCCAGAGCGGTGAGAGCGGCCCAGCAGCGTGCCCTCAAGCGCATCAAAGCTCCACCCCGGCCGCTTCGCACACGGGCCGGATGAAAAACAGGGATTATTGGGCTTAACGGTTGGTTGGCTCATAAAAATATCCTTATCCAAAAATTCGATGTTCAAAGATGGCGACTTTTCTGTGATACTGTTTTAACTGAAATTTTTGTTTTCTCAAGAGGTCTTGCTGCTATGGAATTTTTTCTTATACTCTCCGTTTTTCTCCTCGCCTATCTCGTTACCTGCATCTACACGGTGCCGCAACGTCGCGAAGCGCTGATCACATCCTTTGGGAAACATGTTTACACACAACTATATGCGGGCCTGCATCTGAAATGGCCGTGGCCGTTTAATGTGGTGGCGGTCAAAATCCCCACTGATCTGCGCCAAGTCAATGAAACACTAGACACCAAAACCAAGGATGATCTGTTCGTCAGCCTGCCCATCACCATTCAATATGAGGTCAGCGACACTGGCCGCTTTTATTTTGATACCAGCTATCCGGTGGATCAAATGAATAAAATCGTCAGCGCTTCAGTGCGGAAATATACCTCCGGCAAGCAATTTCAAGCGCTCTATGACGAACGTGATGAAATCTCCGAAGCCGTGATTCGTGATGTTAAGGAACAAGTCGCAGAATATGGCATTTCCATTCGCCGCATCATTGTGGATGAGCCATCTGCGCCGCAAGAAGTGCAAGACAGCTTCAACCGCGTGCGCGCGTCCGAGCGTGAAAAGGACGCCGCGCAGAACGAAGCGGACGCTGATTACATTCGCCGCGTTAAGGCCGCCGAAGCCGATAAACAGCGCAATATTTTAATCGGAGAAGGCGTCGCCGGTTTCCGCCGGAGCATCGCCGAGGGCTATACCAGCATTCGTCGTGAGATGGTGGATGAGGGCGTAGACCCCGCTGTAGCAGAGCGTTTCATGGAGGAAGCCATGCGCCTTGATACCATTCGCGATGTCGGCGAAAAGGGTAATATGGTCATCGTTATGCCTTCAGGTCAGGCGGCCAACCAAAACATGAGCGACCTGATCACCGCCAGCCCGATTCTAGAAAAACTAATCAAAGACAATAAATCCTAAAAGCAGAATCCTCCTCCCAGAGGGAGGGGGTTAGGGGGGAGGGGTTATGAACAGTAAACCAACCCAACACCGTCACCCCCCACCTCAATCCTCCCCCTAATGGGGAGGAGGATAATAAAAGAAGTTATAATTATGAGCCATATTCTTACCTTCGTTGCGTCGGATAAAAAACATCCGCTCAGCCCCAAGCTGCTCAAATCAATCGCCCATATCATCAGCCACTATGATGCGAGCATTGACGGCGCGCCCGCTTGGCTGGCAAAAAAAAAGGCTGCCGACATCTCTCTGATTGATCCGCCGGGCAGCGTTTTGCTGATGCATTTGCGTGATGAAATGAACGCGCATAAAATTGATGTGTTTTACACGCGCGAGAAAAACCGCCGCAAGAAACTTCTGCTCGCGGATATGGACTCCACGATCGTCACCAGTGAAACCCTCGATGAGTTGGCCGCACATGCGGGCCTCAAAAACGAAATAGCAGCGATCACGATGGAAGCTATGGAAGGCCGCCTGGACTTCCACGAGGCTATCAAAAAGCGCGTGAGCCTGCTTAAAGACCTCCCCACCAGCGCGCTTGAAAAAACACTAAAAGAAACTCAAATCTCCCCCGGCGCAGAAACGCTTATTAAGGTCATGAAGGCAAATGGTGCGACCTGCATTCTTGTCTCCGGCGGCTTCACCTTTTTCACCGAAGCCATCGCCGCGCAGCTCGGCTTCGACCAACATCACGGCAACCAGCTAGATATTAACCAAGCCGTGCAAACCCTCACCGGGAAAATCACAGAACCAATCCAAGACAAACATACTAAACTGCATTATGTAAAATATTATAGTGAGAAATATAATCTCTCAGAGGATGATGTCCTCACCATCGGCGACGGCGCGAATGACTTGCCAATGCTAGGAGCCGCCGCTCTTGGCATCGGCTATCACTCCAAGCATGTCGTGGCCGAGCAGATCACCAACAATATCCTGCACGGCGATCTCACCGCGGCTCTGTATGTGCAAGGGTTTACGGATAAAGAGATCAAGGTGGCCTCTAAATGACCTTGCCAATTTAGGAATAATCTCCTACAATAAAGCAACGAAAGTTTAGTTAAAACAATGCCTTAGGTCCCCACCTCCCATATTTGAGCAAACAAAAAGAAGAGGCTGTACTTTATTCAATAAAATCATGCACTTACAAGCAATAAGCAACAGTCATAAAAATCACCCAAAATTTACACTTTTTATTAACAAACAAACCCGTAGAATGCACATATGTCTGAGAACTGGAATTACAGCGTTACCAATGAAGAATTAGAAGATCTGATCAATAATTATTGTACAGACTTCACAGCGCTCGCGCGTCAAGGACGCTACGGTCCGATTACCGGTCGTGATAAGGAAGTAGACGAGACCATTCTCGTGCTGCTGCAAAAGGGGCGAAAGAACGCTGTGCTGCTCGCGCCCGCTGGCGTGGGTAAAACCGCGATGGTTGTCGCGCTAGCGCAAAAGATTGCCGATGACGAGGTGCCGAAATATCTGCAAGGCGCACGCCTGATCGAGGTTGAGCTCGCCCGCATGGCCGCCGGCACCAGCGGCCCAGCCGAGTTTCAGGAACGCTTTATCCCGCTGTGTAAGGGTATCGCCGAGCGCTACCACAATCCCGACAATCCGCGCATGATCATGTTCCTCGATGAAATTCACCAGATCATGCCGGGTTGTGAGGGCAGCTCTTATGCCGGTTTATCGGACGTGATGAAACCCTACCTGACCGCGGGTGATTTAATGGTGATTGGCGCGACCACGCTGGATGAGTTTCGCATGTATGTCGCGCAAGATCCCGCGATGGATCGGCGTTTCCAAAAAGTTTTTTTGAAAATTCCGAGCTCAATTGAGACCTACCACATTCTCAAATCACTCAGACCCGGCTTTGAAAAACATCATAAAGTCACCATGTCCAATCACTCGCTGATGATGATTGTACAGCTGACCGATGAGCATATGCGCAAGCGGAACCAACCCGATAAATCGATCATCACAATGGATTCGGCGATGGCCTATCACGTGAAGGAACATGGGGTGGATGAAGAGGTCTCGCTGGACTCAGTTTACTACATGGTCTCCCGCGAAACCGGTCTGAACCGCCAAGCCCTGCACGACCCGAAAAAGACTCAGCGGGTACTGAAAGAAGTGGAAGATATCGAAGGCAATGCGAATATGTTCTATATCTAGAACATTCGCCGCGCCATTACTTCGCCACACAATACACCTTAAAGCCCCGCCCTTCATAGAGCTTTTCAACCTTAAAAAAGCGCTCTTTCAGAATATTTTCATAGGGTAAATTTACATTCGCAACTATGAACAATCTTCCGCGCGGTTTCAAGCTCTGAAACGCTTGCTGAATAAAAGCTTTACCAATATCTTTATCCGCTTTTTTACCATCATGAAATGGCGGATTCATCACAATGAAATCCAGATTTTTTGGCTGATCAAAATCACGCGTTAGATCTTGCCAGAGAAAGTTTGTCTCAATATCGTTCGTAAAATCTTTTAGATTTTCTTCGCATAATTTCACTGCACGAACATCTGCATCGATGCAATATAGCATTTTTACTTTCACACAATGCTGCGCAACATAACGCGATAAAAAACCATATCCACAACCAAAATCTGCACCTTTTCCGCTCAAATTATCCGGCAAATGTTGCGCCAAAATTGCGGAGCCTTGGTCAATTTTATGCCATCCAAAAACACCAGGAATCGATTGATATTCACCGTCTAAAACACTTTGCTGTGAACCTTCAACGATTGCTGTATCAACAGCGCTTTGATCAAGCGTTCCAGCGCTTGCCCAAACAACGCGCGCTTTATTCTTTGACAGCTCTTGCACATTTTTCAACCCAAAGCCTTGCAACATTTTCTTAATCCGGTTTCCACCAGCTTTATTATCAGCGGCGCAAAAAATTTGACCGTCAGCATTTAAAACTTTCAAAGCCTTTGCAATCAAATATTTAGCTTCAATCATGTTTTTAGGTAAAGCAATAAAGATAGTATCGTAAAATTCATCATCGAGAATCTCAGAAGAAACCGTAAAGCCTTCACATTCCAGTATGTCTGCATAAGGCTTAAACCCTTGCTGCAAAAACAACTGCTCTGGTTTAAATGCGCTGAGGCTTTCATGCGGGAAAGCATTGAAGAACGCAGCTTTCCCCGAAAAACCATCGTCATAAATTTGTACAAACGGCATAAAAAGTGTTGAAACAACATGATCCATGAGAACAAAGCTCTCTCAAAATCACATTTTTTACAAGAGGCTTGAACATTATTCCATTGAACGCGAATGCTTTTCGCACTAAGTATGACATCAACAAAAAAATCATGATTGGTAAAATCCCTGATGTCGAATGACGATATAGCGCTCAAAGACTTACCCTATAAAAACAAAGGTGACCTGACAAACGGCCCAATCGGTCGGCATCTTGTTCGCCTGACGATTCCTATGATTTGGGGTTTGTTCGCAATCATCAGTGTACAGCTTGCAGACACATACTTCATCTCGCTGCTCGGCACGACAGAACTTGCAGGGATTAGCTTCACCTTTCCGGTCACGATGGTGATGACGCATTTACTCTTCGGACTAAACGTCTCAATCTCCTCCGTTGTTTCGCGGTTGATTGGTGAAAAGAAGATGGCGGATTCAAAGCGCGTTACACTGCATGCCTTGATGCTGGCGCTCGGCTTTTCCACCGTCATTGCGATTATTGCCTTCTTTACGCTAGAACCGCTATTCACACTGCTGGGCGCAGATGCGCTGACAATGCCAATCGTGATGGATTACATGCCGATCTGGCTGATCGCCTTTGTCGTATTCTCTATTCCCGTGAACGGTAATTCCGCAATTCGCGCCAATGGCGATACGGTTACACCGGCGATTATTATGGTCACGATTGCGGCCATTAACTGTATCCTTGATCCGATCTTCATTTTCGGCTTTGGACCAATTGCGGCAATGGGCGTGAAAGGTGCAGCGGTGGCGACCTTATGCGCCTATATTATCGGATTTTTCGGCGGCATATACGCTCTAACCATACTCAAAAAACTACTGCCAGAACGCCTCCATATGGATGAGTTCAAAGATTCTCTGCGCCGCCTGGTCGTCATCGCAATTCCTGCAGGCTTGGCCAATATCATCATGCCGCTGACCAACGCCATCATCGTTGCTCTGGTTGCCAAATTCGGTACAGAAGCCGTAGCGGCCTACGGCGTGGTTAGCCGCGTCGAAGCGCTCGCCTTCCTGGCCATCATCGCGCTGGGCGTTGGTATGGCGCCAATCATCGGACAGAATTGGGGCGCAAAAAACTACAGCCGTGTGCATGATACAATCCGCATGGCGATTAATTTTAACTTCATCTGGTCCTTTGCTGTGGCGATTATTCTGGGCATTTTTGCTCTGCCCATTGCCGGTATTTTTTCGGACGATCCAATTGTTATTTACTACGCCAAATTATTCTTTTGGATCGTGCCATTCTCCTATGCCTTCGGAAATTTAGTCTTTGGCTGGAGCTCATCCTTCAACGCCATCGGCCAGCCAAAGCGCTCCCTCGTCATGATTTTTGTGAAGGCCTTCGTCCTGACCATTCCCGCCGTTTTCATCGGCAGCCATTTTTACGGGATCATCGGAATTTTCGTCGGACTGGCAATCGTCAATGTCGGATCCGGAATATTCTTCCACCTGCTCAGCTGGAAACACTGTCTAGAATGTGAGAAAGAGCCCACTAAACAAGCCTCATCCTAAACACACAATTTTAATTGTATTTTAACTAAAGCCCCCTCAAGCTTAATATAATGCGGTGGTTGCGTGTGGTTTGGTGTGTGCGGCTGTTATTTTAGAGTGCAAAACGGCAATTTCAGCAGGGGCAATATTTAATATAAACATTCGTCATTTACACAAAAAACCCTAATTTGGACCCGGATCCTGGGGCTGATGATCCTAATCGTTATCCTTGCCCGGCTTCGCTGGCCATAGCGGCAGGCGCCGTCGGGTTCGGGGATGAGGTTTGTCCGGGTTTTGCTGATTCGGATAGTAATGGCATTTGGGATATTGCTGAGGAGGGCTCTGATGGAGATGAGATTATCACGCCGGGTGAGATGGGCGCCCTTGGCTTAAGAGAGGGCATTTATGTCCTAAGCGGAGAGGCGGGGAGTTTTGTTCTTGTGGGCGCGGTGCCGACAACGGCGCTGGAAATTGCGGATGAAAATGCTTATAGCGTGCCTGGAAATAATTATCAACCATCAGTGCTTGCAAACCTTCATGTGACCGGTATTGCTGATACATTGTCAGGCAATGCTATAGGTAATTTTCCAGGCGGATTTAGAACTAACGGCCACGCTACATATTCTGCTATTTTTGATGGTCGAGGGGGAGACGCTGGTGGTGTGCTTATTGTAACTGAGGAATCAGATAATGATGAAGAAGCCATCACCGCTTATAATCGCCATACTAATGCTGTTGTATTTAGTGTGAAGGCTTTTAATGGGGATACAAATATCGCCGGAAATCTGGATGTTGGTAGCACCATTACTGGCAACACATCCCCCTCGGATGCGCGCCTAAAAGATGACCTCTCCAAGGCAGCAGGGCTTGAGGTTTTAGAAAAACTTCAGGGGTATGACTTTATCTGGAATTGTACGTCGTCAGAGTATATTGGACAAAGTTGCTTCAGACGTTAGGTGGTGTTTTGGCTCCTTAGTTTGATTTAAGCTGCCTTCGCTGCGAAGTACAACCTCTTTCTTAAATTGAGTGTTTTTTCTTTTGTTTTGCGCC
>JAJRYK010000033.1 GCA_024275825.1 Alphaproteobacteria bacterium | reverse complement strand
CTTCTACAGTGGGAAAACACGGAGATGAGGATATGATAAAGCGATACGTCCAAAATCAAGGCAAAGAATATAATCAACTACACGAAGACAGGCAGCTCTCAATGTTCTGATACCCCGCTGCTTGCGGCGGGGTTCTTCATTTGTAATTTATGTTGTTAAGTATTCTGGTCGGTGTAAGCTCTGAAAGCTTAGTGTTCTTAGTGGTTTAAAATACTTTTAAAGTATGGTTTATAAATACCCTATGTCTGCTGAATCACAACAACAACCCGCCTACAACTACTGCGCTCTTCCGCTCGCCGCCTATGCGTGCCGTCCAGATCAAACGCAAGGCCGTGTGCATGAAGAGCCGGAAAGCCGTTATCGCACGTCATTTCAGCGTGATCGCGACCGCATCATACACGCCAGCGCTTTTCGCCGCTTGAAATATAAAACGCAAGTCTTTGTCTATCATGAAGGCGATCATTACCGCACGCGATTAACCCATACGTTGGAGGTTGCGCAGGTTACGCGCACGCTCGCCCGCGCCCTGATGATTAACGAGGATCTGGCGGAGGGCATCGCGCTGGCGCATGATCTGGGCCATACGCCGTTCGCGCATATTGGCGAGATCCACCTTAATGAGTGCATGAGCCCCTATGGCGGGTTTGATCATAATGATCAATCTTTGCGCGTGCTGACCACGCTGGAGCGCACCTATCCGAAATGGGATGGTCTGAATTTGAGCTGGGAAGTTCTTGAGGGTGTTTTAAAGCATAATGGTCCGGTGGAGGGGGAGCTTCAGGTCGCTGCCAAAGAGCTGCAGAGTAAGGTTGATTTACGCATCGGCACGCATGCTTCGCTGGAAGCGCAAGTCGCCGCACTCTCCGACGATATCGCTTACAACAATCATGACGTGGAGGACGGCCTGCGCGCACATCTTTTCACCATCGAAGAACTGGAGGAGTTATCGCTCCTCCGTGATGTTCTTAAAGAGGTCCGTACCGAATATCCGGATATTTCAAAGCGTCATCTGGTCGCCGAAATGGTGCGCGAGATGATTGGCGCAATGGCTGATGATGTCTACGGCGAATCGCAAAAGAATTTGAAGGACCTTAATCCGCAAAGTCCCGAAGATATCCGTATGGCGGGCCGTCAAATCGTGACCTTTTCGGCGGGGATGAAGGTAAAAGTTGATGAGCTCCGCTCATTCCTTTTCACCCGCATGTACAAACATTTCGAAATGGAGCGCCTGTCGCTGAAGGTCGAACGCATCGTCACAGACTTATTCACAGCCTTTACGAAAAACTATAAACTGCTGCCTGATAACTGGCAAAGACGGGTTGAAGACGCTGGCGGAGCCAAGGATGAAGCCATTCGCGCGCGCATTGTCGCGGATTACATCGCCGGCATGACCGACCGTTATGCCATTCGGGAGCATGAACGGCTGTTTGATCTCTATTGGGACCTGCGCTAGCATTTTAGGTGAACAGAGTAACTGATTCTCTCCGGCGTTATTTTGGTGCGCTTAAGAATTTGAGAGAACACACCGTGCGTTAAGGATTAAAATCATGAATGACGATCATCAATTCCCCCGCCAAGGCTTTGCTGCCTATGACCGCCCCAATAAAACATTGCCCAAAAAGAAAGGCATGATCGAAAAAATGTTTGGCCCAAAGATTGCGTCGAAAACCCGCAGTCCGCTTTTTGCAACGGGCGCTCTATTGCTCACCGGCGCGGCCTTTGCCGCCATCGTGGTGATGAGCTACCCTGGCAGCGACACGGCCGAAAACGTGCCAATCATCAAGGCCGAAACGACAGCCTTTAAAGAAGCGCCAAAATCCACCGGCGGCATGGATGTCCCATTTCAGGACAGCACAATTTTCATGAGCATGCAGGGTGGGGAGCTTAAAGAAACCACTCCGGTTGAAGACTTGATTGCGGATGAGGCACCTGTTGATCGTTTTGCTATGTTTGAAGAGGAGGCTGTCAAAGACACCGCCGCGTCTGCTGATGATGGCAAACCAACCGTTTATTATCTGGATGGTGACAACAACTCAACCAGCGAAGAGGCCGCTGAGCGTATTGTCGAAAATTTGATTGAGGACAAGGCTGCTGCGCAAGCACGGGCAAAAGCAAAGGCGCAAGAGCTTGCCGCTGCTGCGCCGCCGCCAGCGGAAAAACCGTTTGAAATTAAAAAGATCGAGCAAACGATTGAGAAAATCCCGCCCAAAGATTTGATGGCCAATGCGCAAACGCAAGAAAAGCCAAAAACCATCTACGCGCCGGGCGCATCGCCTGATACGCTGGCCTTTGTACGCTCTGTGCTGGATCAGAAGAATAGTGATGGTGCTTCCATTGTTGCCTCGGACGCGAGCGCCGCTGCGCTGGCTAACATCGCACCGGCCGCGGGTGCGGCTGGCGGCGCAGGCGCGATTGAGCCGGGCATCTATTTCGTCCAGCTCGGCAGCGTCACTTCCGAACCCGGCGCGCATAGCGAGTGGGGCAAGTTCGAGAAGCGCTATACGGGCCTATTGAACAATGTGTCATACCGCGTCAAGCGCGCCAATCTAGACAAGGGCACCTATTACCGCATCCAAGCCGGCCCCATGAGCAAAGACAGCGCCAATGCGATGTGTGATCAGATTAAGGCGCAAAAACCCGGCGGCTGTTTGGTTGTACGGTAGGGTTAAAGCCGCCCCTCTCCCTCGAGGGAGAGGGCAACGTAAACTTAAGCGAATGAAATGAGCTTTAGGTGAAATGGGTGAGGGTTTTGGAGGTCTATATACTTCCCCCTCACCCCAGCCCTCTCCCCGGAGGGGTGAGGGGGTAAAAGAAAAGACATCAAACCTTGCAACGCCAAGTTGCTTTTCTCCTTAGTGATGTATTATATAAAACAGTATAGAAGGTAAGGCTATGTTTTTAAACGGCAATGCAAAGGACGCCAAAGCTGCCATCTTCTCTGTCGAAGGCGCGGTGCTCTCTGATGCTGAAAAAGCCTTCTTCATGCAAGCCAACCCCTTCGGCTTCATTCTCTTCGCCCGTAACTGCAAAACGCCAGATCAGCTCCGCGCGCTCACCGATGACCTCAAACAGAGCGTTGGCCGCGACTGCCCGATCCTTATCGACCAGGAGGGTGGACGGGTGCAGCGTTTGAAACCGCCCGGCTGGCGCACATATTTTCCAGCAAAAATCTTCGGTGACCTCGCGCGTGCCAGCATGCCGCAAGCCCTCGATGATGTGCGTTTTGTCACGCTGCAAATGGCGGGGGAGCTGCGCGATGCGGGGGTGAATGTGAATTGCGCGCCCGTGCTGGATGTGCTGACCCCCGATACGCACGATGCCATCGGCGACCGCGCTTTTAGCAATGATCCAGAAATCGTTGCGCGTCTCGGCCTTTCTGTTTGCCGCAATCTTCTCGCCGCTGGCATCACGCCTGTGATTAAGCACTTACCCGGCCACGGGCGCGCAACGATGGACTCGCACAAAGACCTCCCACACATAGACGCCGCGTTGGTACAGCTCAGCAATGATTTCAAACCTTTCCAAGACATCGTCGCCAGCGACATCGCTCCCGCCATTTGGGGCATGGCTGCGCACATTGTCTATGATCAGATCGACCCGGCTTTGCCATCCTCAATCTCCCCCACCATCATCACCGAGATTATCCGCGGCGAAATCGGCTTTGACGGCCTGTTGCTCAGCGATGATCTGGATATGGAGGCGCTCAGCGCGCATGGCGATGTCGCGGACAGAGCCGTAAAAACCCTCGATGCCGGCTGCGATATCGCGCTTTATTGCGCCGGAAAGCTGCCCGATATGCAAAAAATCGCCGAATCTGTGCCTAATTTGTCCGATGAGGCCCTGAAACGCTTGCAAAGGGCGGCAGAATTCTCGAAAATGGCGGCATGACCACAGCCGAAGCAACATCCCCTGAATTTCAGGAAGACCCGCCTCGCGCGGCGCAGAAGCCGCCGCACGAGGCCGATGCGCTGTTGCTCGATATTGATGGTTATGAAGGCCCGATCAGTGTGTTGCTCGAGCTCGCGCGTAATCAAAAGGTGGATCTGATTCAGGTTTCGATCCTGCAGCTCGTGCGTCAGTATCTAGGTTTTATCGAGCGCGCGAAGCAGCTCAATCTAGAGCTTGCCGCCGAATATCTTGTCATGGCTGCTTGGCTCGCATACCTCAAATCCCGTCTTCTTCTCCCGCGTGAAACGTCCGAGGTTGAGCCGAGCGCAGATGAGATGGCCGAGGCTTTGCAATTCCAGCTCCGCCGCTTAGAAGCCATGCAAAACGCCGCCGAAGCGCTCAAATCCCGCCCGCAACTCGGTCAGCAGGTTTTCGCGCGCGGTAAGCCAGAGGGGCTCAGCATCAAAACCAACACGCAATGGGATGTGAGCCTCTATGACATGCTCAAGGCCTATGGCGATATTGCGCGCCGGCAAGAGGGCAGCAGTTACGATCTGCCCGAATATAATTTAATGTCGATGGAGGCCGCGATGGGCCGTATGACCCGTATGCTCGGCCAGTTGCCGCGCAAGGGGCTGAACTCCGTCTGGACAACGCTTGAGAGTTTTATGCCTGAAGGCATCAAAGACCGCAGCTTCGGCCGCTCCGCCCTTGCCTCAACCTTGACTGTGGGGCTAGAACTGGTGAAGCAGGGGAAGTTGGAGGTCAAGCAGGATGGTTTATTTAAGCCGATTTACTTGCGCGCCTTAGGAGACATCGAACCGGTGGAGGCCGAATAATCATGAGCATTGATCAAAATGATATCCGTCTCGTCGAGGCTCTATTATTTGCCAGTAGCGAGCCGTTAAGCGCGCAAGACCTCCACGCTCGCATTGATGATGATATAGATGTCGGCGCGGCGTTGATGGCGCTGCAAAAACATTATGAGGGGCGGGGGATTAACCTGCTCAATATAGAGGGCCAGTGGGCGTTCCGTACAGCCGTTGATTTGGCGGACTCGCTGCAAATTGAAAAGAATGTGCAGAAAAAGCTTTCTCGCGCGGCGATGGAAACGCTCGCAATAATTTCATATCATCAGCCCGTTACCCGTGCAGAGATTGAGAATATCCGCGGCGTGGCAACGCATAAGGGCACGCTCGATGCGCTGATGGAGATGGGCTGGGTCAAGCCCGGCCGCCGTCGCCAAAGCCCCGGCCGGCCGCTGACCTGGGTCAGCACGACAACATTTCTCGATCATTTTTCACTGGAATCCCTCATGGATTTGCCGGGTATGGATGATCTGAAAGCTGCTGGCTTGCTCGATCGCCGCCCCGCCATCGATACAATCCCCGGCGCCGAGGATGATCTGTTCGCTGGACAAGAGCGCGAAGACGGCGTAGAACAGGCAGAAGAGCTAGCCCGCCTGGCCGAAGAGTACGGCCCACAAAGCGATGACGGCGAAGCTGATGAAGCATTAGAAGAATTAGAGGAGCTGTAAAGCCATGACCCCCGGACCGTTTCAAATTGCGATTATTATCCTGCTGCTTGTCGTTTTTTTCGGCGCAAACCGCGTTCCCGCCATCGCCGAAAACCTCGCCAAAGGCATCAAGAGCTTCAAAAAAGGCCTGAAGGATGAAGGCGCCCCCGCGCCGAAGGCGGTTGAGAAGAAGGATGATCAGGCTTAGTCGCTGATCAAAGTCTCATGCTTGACTTCGGATTCCCAGAATTGCTCGTCATTATCGCTCTGGCCGTGCTGGTCGTGGGGCCGGAGGAGATCCCGAAACTGATGCTCGGCCTTGGCCGCCTGATGCGCCGCCTCAGCTACGTCCGCTACGCCTTCACCCAGCAATTCGATGATTTCATGAAAGAACATGATCTAGACGACATCCGCAAATCCGTAAATTTTGAAGCGCGAGATTTTGATGAAGCGGGCGAGGATGAGGCGTATTTGAGCGCGCCTGTCGAAGAAGAGGAGCCAAAGGCCGGTGAGTGACCAAACCACAGACCCCAAACCCCTAACTGCGCATCTGATCGAGCTGCGCACGCGCCTCTTGTGGGTGATTGGGGCGATGGTTGTGGGGACGGCGGTGTGTTTTTTGTTTGTGGAGCCGATCTATAGCTTTTTGGTGGAGCCGCTGGCCGATGCGATGGGGCGCCATGACTCGCAGCGTTTAATTTATACCGGCCTGACGGAGGCGTTTTTCACCTATGTTAAGGTCGCATTTTTCGCCGGGATATTCCTGACCTTTCCGGTGTTGCTCTGGCAGGTCTGGCTGTTCATTGCGCCGGGGCTGTATAAGAACGAGCGCAGTGCGTTTCTGCCGTTTCTGCTCGCCACGCCGGTGTTGTTTTTCCTCGGTGGGGCATGCGTCTATTATCTTGTACTGCCGATGGCCTGGCCGTTTTTCCTCAGCTTTCAAAGCACTGGCGCGCAGACCGTATTACCGATCCAGCTCGAAGCACGGGTGAGCGAATATCTCGATTTAATCATGACGCTGATTTTTGCGTTTGGGCTTTGTTTTCAGCTACCCGTCCTGCTCACGCTGCTGGGCCGGGCCGGGATTGTTACGGCAGATGCGCTGGCGGCAAAGCGCAAATACGCCATCATCGCGACCTTCATCGTCGCGGCGGTCATCACCCCGCCAGATGTGATTAGCCAAATCATGCTCGCTGTGCCTATAATGGCGCTGTATGAATTCTCGATACTTCTTATCCGTCTATCGTCTAAAAAAGCCCTAAACCATGCTGCAGACTCCGCTTAAACTCTATAAACAGCGCCTGAAAAACGAAGAGCTCCGCCCAGATCCTGAGCAGGAAAAGGCGGTGATGGCGCTTGATGTTCTGCATGGCGCAATCGTCGATGACGCGCCGAAAAAGAGCAGTTGGAAGTTCTGGGAAAAAGAAGAGCCGCCGCCCCAGGGCGTATATATGCATGGCGGAGTAGGGCGCGGCAAATCGATGCTGATGGATTTGTTTTATGAATGCATCCCGGATGACATCAAAAAAGAGCGTGTGCATTTCCATGAGTTTATGATCCGCACGCATGATTATTTTCATTCCCGGCGGGAAATGGATGATTTCTCGGAAGGGGTTGATGGCCTCCTACCATCCTATGCTGCCCTCATTGCGCAAAAATCAAAAGTGCTGTGCTTTGATGAATTTCATGTCACCGATGTTGCGGACGCGATGATTTTGGGACGCTTGTTCACCGCGCTGTTTGGCCGCGGCGTGATCGTTGTGACGACCAGCAATTGGGAGCCTGATCGTCTTTATGAAGGCGGGCTGCAGCGTGATCGCTTTTTGCCCTTTATTGCATTGTTAAAAAACCGGATGGATATTGTGCATCTGGATAGTGAGACAGATTACCGCGCCCAAGCCATCCAGCAGGAGGGCTCGTATTTCTTTCCGCTGGGCGCTTTAACCACCCGCCGGGCTGATCATTTGTTTGATGAGCTAACCGATCAGGCGGCCGCCGGGCGTGATTATATTAAGGTCAAGGGGCGCGTGATTAAGGTGCGCACAGCCGCGGGCGGCGCGGCGCGCTTTACCTTCGCACAATTATGCGAAAGCCCGCACGGCGCGGAAGATTATCTGGCGATTGCGGCGAAATATCCGGTGGTGTTTCTGGAGAAGGTTCCAAAGCTGGGCTATGACCGCCGGAACGAGGCCAAGCGTTTAATGACGCTGATCGATGCGTTATACGAGAGTAAAACAAAACTCATCATCACCGCCGACGCCCCGCCCGATAAACTCTATCACGGCGATGATCACGCCTTTGAATTCGAGCGCACGGTGTCGCGGCTCTTGGAGATGCAGAGTGCGGGGTATTTGGCTTAGGCTCTGCCAGGCCAGGGCATGTATTTTTCAGTAACATCACGTGTGGATGTCTGAACAATAAGCCCTTCATCAAGCATTGAAGATGAAATTGGAGTCTCGTGTAGGCCATCGCTCATCTTTACGGTTGCAGTGCTACGAAAAAATATTATAGAGCAGTTTGGGTGTTGCTCATCAGGGACTGTTTTAGAAATGGCACCATGGGCAAAGCCAATTGTTTCAATACCATCATCTCTTCTTGAGGGGTCATGTTTTGCTAATGTAATTATGTGGTTTTTATCAATCATTTTTTTGCCTTTTATCTCCAGTTACTCATGTTCATGTATATACCAAGCGCCACACCATTATGCCAATAAAAATTAACAATATTTTGTACCTAACGCGAATATACTTATACAATGCCCCTCATGTTAAGTAGATTCTTCAAACCACCCTCACAAACCCGTGCCGAGCGCGTTGAGGATCTCAGTGCGGCGGACGTAAAGCGCCGCCTTGCGCTGGCGAAGGATTCGCGGACCGATAAGGAAATCCTCTATTACCTCGCGGAAAAGGACCCGGAGCCGGCGGTGCGCCGCGCGGTGGTCAAAAACAAAGCCATGCCTGCTCATGTCGCGCCGATCGTTGCGATGGATCGCGATGTTGATGTGCGCCTCGCGCTGGCCGGGCGGCTGGTGGATTTATTGCCCGAGGCCTCCGCGGATGAGCAGAGCCAGCTCTACGCCTTTGTTGTCCAGGCGCTGGGCACGCTGGCGCTGGATGAGGTGCTGAAAATTCGCAAGGCGCTGTCTAGCACATTAAAGGATCACGCCTGCGCCCCGCCCAAAATCGCCGGTCAGCTCGCCCGTGATGTAGAGCGCGATGTGTCGGAGCCGATCTTGCGCTATTGCGCCGTGCTTTCCGACCATGATCTGATTGATATCCTGAAGGCCCACCCTGCCAGCTGGGTGATTGAGGCCGTGGCAAAACGTGAGCACGTTAGTGAAACCGTCTCCGAAGCTGTCATTGATACCGATGACCAACCCGGCAGCGTTGCGCTGCTGACCAATGATGGTGCGGAGCTCAGTGAAGATTTCCTCCATACCATCATCGAGAAGGCCAAAAACTTCAGTGATTGGCAGGGGGCCATGGCAGAGCGTAAAGCCCTCCCATCCTCCATCGTTAAAGAGCTCGCCGAAATCGTCGATGCCTCCGTGCGTGATATCCTCGTCAGCCGCGATGATTTTGATGATGAAACAACCGAAGAGGTCGCCGCAATTTTCCGCCGCCGCATTGATTTCGAAAGCGATAAATTCGCTGCGCAAAAACCGGCGAACTTGCTGGTGAAGGATCTGATGGAAGAGGGCGCGCTGGACGAGGCAAGGATTTCTGACGCGCTGGCGATGCGTGACCGCGCGTTCGTCATACATGCGCTGGCGCTTAAAATTCAAACGTTGCCCGAAAATGTCGAACAAATTTTCGAGATGCAGACCGCCAAACCCATCGTCGCTCTCACATGGCACGCCGGCCTGTCGATGCGCCTCGCGCTAGAGCTGCAAAAACAGCTCGGACAGGTCCAGCCCGGTGACCTCCTCTACCCCAAAGACGGCAGCGATTACCCGCTGAGCGAAGCGGAGCTGGTCTGGCAGTTGGAATTTTTGGGGTTTAAGGGAGCTTAATACTTTATATTTGGGCGTGGATCTGGGATTTTATCATGAGGCAATGACGCGTTTCTTAAAATTCTTGTTTCTTCTTTTTTAGGCTCTGGCCGTGCAAGTTCGCCATTCAAGCATGGCGTTCCCAGTTTTCTTGAAACGGCACCAAAAGGGATTCCTAAATTAAAAAGACTGTTCATGGATATTTTCTTAACAAACCATTTAATTTATGTCAATAAAATTCAGGAGTTTATTCGTGATGGTTAGTGGTTTATTATATTCCACAGAATCAAACGCTAAACAAAAGGACTCCCATCATGAAAGCTCCCATCAAAGTTGCCGTTACTGGCGCCGCTGGTCAAATTGGATATGCATTGCTCTTTCGTATCGCGTCTGGCGCGATGCTCGGCCCGGATCAGCCGGTGATTTTGCATTTGTTGGAGATTACCCCGGCGCTGGGCGCGCTTGAGGGGGTGATCATGGAGCTTAATGACTGTGCGTTTCCGCTGCTTCAGGGCTGCGTCGCGACGGACGATCCGAATGTTGCTTTCGATGATGTCGGCTACGCGCTGCTTGTCGGTGCGATGCCGCGCAAAGAGGGTATGGAGCGCAAAGATTTGCTCGAGGCCAATGGCGGGATCTTTGGGCCGCAGGGCCGCGCGCTGAATGATCATGCGAAGCGCGATGTGAAAGTTCTGGTTGTGGGCAACCCGGCGAATACGAATGCACTCATCGCACAACAAAATGCGCCAGACCTTGATCCAAAATGTTTTACCGCGATGGTGCGCCTTGATCACAACCGCGCGATGAGCCAGCTGGCTGAAAAAACCGGCGCACATTCGACTGATATCAAGAAAATGACCATCTGGGGGAACCATAGCTCTACACAATATCCGGACATTAATCATGCAACCGTCAAAGGCGCGCCGGCGATGGATCAGGTTGATCAGGATTGGTATGAAGGCACATTCATTCCCGATGTGCAGCAACGCGGCGCGGCGATCATTAAGGCGCGCGGCGCATCGAGCGCGGCAAGCGCAGCCAGCTCCGCCATTGACCATATGCGCAGCTGGGCGATGGGCACGACGGACGGTGATTGGGTGTCGATGGGCGTGCCAGCTGATGGATCATACGGTATCGATCCGGGCGTGATTTACGGCTATCCCTGCACATGCAGCGGCGGCAAGTACGAGATCGTGCAGGGGCTAGAGATCAATGATTTCTCAAGAGGCCGCATGGATGCCACCGACAAAGAATTGCGCGAAGAACGCGCGGCGGTTGAGGGGCTATTTGCACAGGATAAGGCGGCTTAATTAAGCTTAAGGCTTAAAGTGATTGTCCGGGTTGCACATATCTGCACCCGGCGTTGCCTCTTCCAGTGTAATTTCTGTATATGGCGTTGGCGCTTCAGAAGAGTTCGCTGACCCAAATGTTGTGCCCACTTGCTTCTTTAAACCAGCACTCGCGCGATCCAGTTTGTTTTCACGATTAGTATCGGTGTCTTGGGCAAGCGCTTGATCGGTGCCCAATGAATCTACTGTTATATGTGGCGATTGTGTTTCGGCTTCCGCTTCGGCCATGCGCGTTTCTTTGACACGCATTTCATGCTCGGCAATTCTGTTCATATGATCGCCGCGGAAAGCCATAAAAAGCCCATTGATGAAACCAGCCAGCCCGCTAAAGATGTCACCGAAATTAAATAACGCAGTCTCAGATTTTAGCGCATGAAATTTAACCTGGTCTTCGTTGGCCAGACGGGCTTGTTCTGAAGCTGATAGGTTTGAATCACTCATCTAGACCACCACGCTTGTGTTTGGTGTTGGGGAGAGCGCCGGCGCATCGGGATCGAGCGCAGGCTTGGGCGCTTCTTGATCAAATTCTGTGCCTTTTGCTTTTTCAAAAGAGGCAACAAGCATTTTAGGGTCATTTACCCCGGCTGCTGCAATTGTTGTGTGTTGATGCGTTTGCGCTTGTTCAGGAAAAATCACCTGAACATTGGGATCATTCATTGCTGCGAGGTTGGTTTTTAGTTGCTCTATATGGCTCAGCGGTATGCCCATATCCTCGGCCATGTCGCGCAAGACACTCTCGCTGATGGTGCCGCCGCAGGCGACGATATTGCTGGCGATTTCATTTTTTTTCTGATCAATGATCCTTTGTCCCTCATCTGGTTTGGGGGTTAGGCTGTCTGAAAATTGCTTTGCGCTCTCTTCAACACCATTCAGGTAATTGATGGCTGTGGTTTTATTGCCGAATGTGTCTGCGAGATCTTTAAAGGACAAAGCGTCACCCTTATCATACAGTTCCAATATGGGCTGCATACGCTCTTCCAGCTCAGCAAAGCTGGTTGAAGCGTGATCGCGGTTTTCTTCCAAGGCAGCTTTGCTTTCACGCAGCTCATCTTTTGCGTTTTCTAAAACATCCAGATGTGCTTGCAACTCTGCCTTTAGCTCTTCATTTGATGTACCGTCTTTAGCACCCAGTTTTTTGCAAATATACTTAATCTGTATATTAAGATCCATCAGCTCATGTTCATTCTTGATCAGCTCACCTTCCAGATCTTCAAGGCGTTCCTGTGCGTCGATATATTCAGCATTGGCCTCCTCAAAGCGCGTGCGGGCTTTTTGTAAAATTTCTATTTGCTGTTCGTGTTGCAGCACGATTTCATTATTCTCATTCATGTCGGCGACGCGGTGGCCGTAATAAATGAGATTTTCAATGTTGTTGATGTCGTTAGGATAGGTGATTTGCTCGAACGCGCCGTGTTCGTCCTTGCGATAGAACACACCGGGGTCTTTTGAATCACCATAGACAATGTAATTCACATCACCATCGGCGATGCGTGCTATATGTTCTTCATCTAATAGGGCATCGCTGTCTTCAAAGCTTTCTTGTGCGTCCTCGTAATGGCATTGTGTTTCTGTGCAGACGATTTGCTGTTGTTTAAGCTCTTCAATCTCGCTTTTTATCGCTTCAGATTTGTCGAGACACTGATCATAGGAAATCAAGATTCCCAGATCATCTGTGGTGTCCTCGATCATGTCATTTATTTGTGCGATCGTATCGTCAATCGTAGAGAGAGAAAGCTGCAAGTGCAGCGTGCTATCTTTTCTTTGTGTTTGGCGTTTTCTCTTATCGTCTGTTTTTCCTTCTGGTACGTCGGTGCTTGTTATGGATCCGCCTTCTCCTGCGCGTTCTTGTTCGGCGCGCGCATCTTGATCTTTTTGGCTGGTTCCACCATGAAGATCAACACTTTCAGTGCTTTGTGATGTTTTTGAAACTGTGGGATCGTCTCGATCCATGCCTTACACCTTACCTCTATATACATGCGCGTTTTTTTACGCTTTTTTACCTTTGTCCCTAAAATACAGGAAAAACCTTTAGAAACTCTTAACAAGGTCTTAATAAAGCACTGAATACGCCTGTTTTTCGGGTTTGCAATCAGCTGCTCTAATGGTAAAACCATAGGGTAATTTTGATTCCTTTCAAAAGCGGAGCACTTCATCATATGAATATTCATGAATACCAAGCCAAAGATTTACTCGAAAAATACGGCGTAGCCATTCCTAAGGGCATTGCAGCGCTGAGCGTTGATGAGGCCGTAAAGGCCGCGCAAGAGCTTGAAGCCGGCGGCACGACATTGTTCGTGATCAAGGCGCAAATCCATGCAGGCGGGCGCGGCGCAGGGCATTTTAAGGACGCGGCCGATGACAAGGGCGGCGTGCGTCTGTGTAAGACAGTTGATGATGTGAAGGTGGCCGCCGAGGCGATGATGAATAAAATCCTTGTGACCAAACAAACTGGTGATGAGGGCAAAGAGGTAACGCGCCTTTATGTGACAGACGGTGTTGATATTGAGAAAGAATATTATTGCTCTGTCGTGCTGGACCGCGTGACATCGCGGGTGGCCTTTATGGTTTCAACCGAGGGCGGGATGGATATTGAGGAAGTGGCCGAAAGTACGCCAGAAAAAATCATCAATGTCGCGATTGATCCGATTGAGGGCTTTACGCAGGCTGATGGTGATAAGCTCGCTGCGGGTCTTGAGCTAACCGGCGCGGCTGCGGCAAGCGCGGTTACGCTGTTTGGCAGTCTGTATAAAGCCTACATGGAACTCGACGCCGAGATTATTGAGATCAACCCACTGATCACAGTCGGTGACACCGTCATGGCGCTGGATGCGAAGATGAGCTTTGATGATAATGCGCTGTTCCGTCACCCGGAGGTCGCCGCTCTTCGTGATGAGAGCGAGGAAGACGCCACCGAAAAAGAAGCCACCGATCACGAGCTATCTTATGTGCGTTTAGATGGCAATATCGGCTGTATGGTTAATGGTGCGGGGCTTGCGATGTCGACGATGGATATCATTAAGCTCTATGGCGGCGAGCCTGCGAATTTCCTGGATGTTGGTGGTGGCGCGGATAAAGAGCGCGTGACGGTCGCGTTCAAAATCATTCTCTCCGATCCGAATGTTAAGGGCATTTTGGTCAACATCTTTGGCGGTATCATGAAATGTGATGTCATTGCTGAGGGCGTTGTCGCTGCGGCGAAGGAAGTATCCTTAAGTGTGCCGCTAGTTGTGCGCCTTGAAGGTACGAATGTTGAAGAGGGCAAAGAAATCATGGCAAATTCCGGTCTGCCGATAATTTCTGCCAATGATCTGGACGACGCCGCAAGGAAAGTCGTTGATGCAACGAAGCAGGCGTTGGCGGCTTAAAACACCTTAACGATTACAGAATTAAAAAAGACCAGCTGCATGACAAGCTGGTCTTTTTCGTTTGGGGGGGTAAACTTTATTTATGCGGCCTCTAACTTTAAAACCTGCGCCCCATTCGCGCTCCATGGTGTGACGTCGCGTGGTTTAACTTTTTGGTATTCGCTGATGTTATAAGATTGTGTCATTTTAGCATCCAGTGCGCGCAGCGCACCTTGGAAATCATAGACACGTACGGGCGTTTGTTTGTACCATTTGGAGTCCGCGGCCTCCACAGCGGCCTCTGCAAACTGCCCGGACTGCATAAGGGCCCATGTCCGCTTGTGCTCTTTATACCATTCGCTGCCGAGCTGGTAATTCACGCTGGTCAGGGCCATGACAAACTCATTATCATTCTCAGTGCCGAGCATTTCTGCTTGCCCAATGGCCGCTTCTAGGGCGGCGCTGACATCATTTATAAAAAACTTTTGAATTTGTGCATCTGTAATGCTATCGCCAAGTTGTAAATTATCACGAGCGCGTACGCGGTGCCCGATGCCAACTGTTAGGTAGCCCTTGGTGCATTTATATACGTCTGTGCGATAGCCTTCACGTTCAATAAGATGCCGAACAAATGCTTGGCAGACTGCGTCCCTGTCCGTCTGTATATGCTGTTGATCGTTGGCGGTGTTCATTGCTGCGGGAGCAAAGTGCCCTTGTGCTTGTTGGGGTATGGTTGCTGTATCTGGGCTATTAATGAGCTCTGGTTGAGGGGGCGCGTTCGGTGTTTTGTGTGCGGCATAGCCAAACAGGACCGACATACCTGCCGACCATCCAGCTATGGATAATATTATTTTTTTGCCTCTAGGGCTTATGCGATCTTGAATGCTCATACTTTTCATCATAATTTCATAATTAAACTAATAGAGGGATCATACCACACACATTTATGTAAATGCAAATTTAAAGCTTCCGAAACCTGAAAGGTGCCATATTGCTGTGTGTTTATGCTGCTATCTGCTTGATTTATCATAGGGACTTTCATAGAGTGATGAGGTACGTTTTTCACGGGTGATTCTCATCTAAATTCAATCAATGCGGGGTATTCCTTAATGTCTGTTTTAGTAAATAAAGATACAAAATTAATCTGTCAGGGCTTTACCGGCGCGCAAGGTACATTTCATAGCGAGCAAGCAATTGCGTATGGCACGCAAATGGTTGGCGGCGTGACTCCGAAAAAGGGCGGCACCGAGCATCTGGGCTTACCTGTGTTTGATACTGTGGCTGAAGCCAGAGAAAGAACCGGTTGTAATGCGAGTGTAATTTATGTGCCGCCGCCATTTGCCGCGGCCGCCATTTTGGAAGCGATCGATGCAGAGATGGAGCTGGCGATTTGTATCACCGAAGGCATTCCGGTGCTCGACATGGTGAAGGTCAAGGCCGCACTTAAAAATTCTAAAACGCGGCTGATTGGCCCGAATTGTCCAGGCGTTATTACGCCGGGTGAGTGCAAGATTGGCATTATGCCGGGGCATATTCACACGCGCGGTAAGGTTGGAATTGTCTCCCGCTCTGGTACGCTGACCTACGAAGCTGTGGCGCAAACTGGCGCAGTTGGCCTTGGTCAGTCAACATGTATTGGTATTGGTGGCGACCCCGTTAATGGCACGAACTTTATCGATTGTATCGAAATGTTCATGGATGATGATGAAACCGAAGCGATCCTGATGATCGGCGAGATTGGCGGTACGGCAGAAATCGAAGCGTGTGACTTCTATAAAGGCTTGAAAACTAAAAAACCTATCGCGGGCTTCATCGCGGGCGCAACGGCCCCTCCGGGTAAGCGCATGGGTCATGCGGGCGCAATTATCTCCGGCGGTGATGACACCGCTCCGGCGAAAATGGACGCGATGCGTTCTGCTGGGTTTGCTGTATCTGAAAGTCCTGCGGGCCTTGGCACAGCAGTCATGGAAGCGATGGCGGCGTAAGCGCTATTTCTGCAAATAAAAGTTTAAAAGCTCGAGAGTGTTCTCGAGCTTTTTTATGTGCGCTAATTGAAGCGTCTTTGAAGGTTTTTGTTTTGTGAAACGCCGGTCTGATCATCCACTGCCGGCAAGTTTTGAATGAAGTCTATAGTCTGCTTAAACCAAGCTTCATTGCGCATGACGCTGTCTAGCGTGACCCATTGCGCGACATCCCATATAATAACGCCGTCCACGTTAAGAGCGCGCAGAGTCTCTAACTCGACTCTCCAATCATCGCCAGGAATGGGGGTGTATCCCAGGCCATTTGGGCTGTTGCCATGATAGCGTGGCCAGATGTAGGTGTAGATCGGCTTGTCTGCGCCGATAAACTTATTTAGGCGTTCAGCTTGCCGAACCATCGCCGCCGCATTGCGTATCCAGCCTTCGGGATCGTCATAGCGCGTGTAGATAGATGGCGCAAAGAAATCGACAGTTCTTGCGAGCTCAAGCATCTCTTCATTGCCGTCGTCCCAACGTTGTTGGTTATCGGCACATTCTTTATGGGAGGGCGGATTGTTCGGGTTGCGCCAATCATTCATGCAATTCTCGTAGTCCAGCCAATAGGTGTAAATTGGAACCATCGAATAATAGCCAAGTTTCAAAGAGGGTAACTCATCCTTCATGATCTCGATAACGCGGATCAGTTTTGCTTGGCTAATGGCGCGTTCCTCAGACGTGTTTTGCCACATCGTGGTGCGCCAATTTTCGATGTTAATCGCGTATGTGCCACCATCATCAAGCAGATTGCGCGTATAGTTTCTGATTCTCTCTTCCATTTCATCTGTGATTGGGCCGTCACGATCATGGCCGGAGGGGAAGAAAAACCATTCATATAAAAGCGGCACATGTTCAAAGCCCATGGTGGCTAGTTCTTCATGGTGCTCTTCTTCGCTATAGATCAGCTGTTCAACCACTCGAAAGTCACTTTGGTTTCCATTGCTGCTGTCTGATGCGGGCGTGATCGTGCCCTCTGTAATTATCGCTTGTGGCGCAATTTTTTCGACACTTGTTGCGCGCTTGCTCATAACCTTGGATCTGGTCTGCGCTGTTGCGCTATCAACATGTGTGAGCATTATGAGGGCGATCAGAAGCGCCGAACAAAATCTTTGAATGTAATAAGTGTGTTTCATTTAACGTCTCCCAAATTGTGCGCGGCCAGTTTTCAATTTCTGTCTTGGTTGTTGGTCAGGTTCGTCAACATCATTAGTATCGTCGTCGCCTAAACGTCTGATGAAATCAAACGTTTGTACAAACCAGGGGTCTCGCATCATTTCGCCTGTCGATCTGTGGGGCGCATTATCCCAAATGATTAAGCCATCAGCATTGGTGCTTTTAACCACCTCTAATTGGAGGCGCCAATAGGCTTCGTCTATCAGCTGATAGGCCATATCAGTGCTGTCGTGATAGCGCGGCCATAGGTAAGCGATAACAGGTTTTCCGCCAGCAAGCGTGGCTAGGCGCTCTGCTTCCTCAATATTGGCCAGAGCGTAATGTGCCCAGCCTTCTGGGTTATCGTAGAAGGTGTAGAGTGATGGGTAAATTGTATCGACCGCCATCGCCAGAGGTAAAAGCTGCGTGTTTGCATCGCGCCAGGCTTGTTCATTGGCGAGGCATTCTTCACGGCGTGAATCGTTATATGCGCAATTCTCATAGACATCCCAGTAATTACGGCTAGGGATCATCGCGTAATAACCCAGTTTTACATTTGGATGAACGCTTTCAATGATGCGAATAACCTCGACGTATTTTTCTACGTTTGCCGCGCGCTCTTCGTTACTGATATTAACGTCAGTTCTCCAATGTTCGATATCTAAGATGTATTCATTGCCATCAACCATCCGCGTCTGTGCCATATGGGTGATATGCGCGCGCACCTCATCTGTGATTTCTTCTGTATGCACGCTGCCCGGAAAGAAAAAGTAAGAGGTTAAGAGGGGGATGTGCTGTAGCCCATAATGCGAAAATTTTATCCGCATCTCGGCAACATCATTATAGTTAAACTGTTCATAGACAGTGAATCTTTCGTTAGCGCTGTTGTTGTTCATGTTGCTGGAGAGTGCGCCAGCGTCAGCACGCGCATGATTCATGTTTATGCTGAAAACCAGAGCGGCGCAAAATGCTGCCGTTATGCAGAGCGTGCGAAGATGTGTCATGCCGGTATCTCTTTTTTGTTTTTATATGAACCTATATTCATTTTATCGCTCAATATGTTAATTGATAGTTAATTTCTAAAATTTATATAAAATTTTATCTATTTTTAGTTTTGTTGGTTTTCTGCCATTTTTATCCTCAATATCTCGAAATGGCGGTCACCGGATGTTCTTTTACAATATGTTTTCTGAAAAAAAACAAATATGGAAAAATTTGGCATGGGGCTTGCATCTCTAAATATCGAGGAAATAACTGCGTAAATGCGTAAAAAAGGAGATCTAAATGCTTGAATATATGTATGGTGCCGCCACAACAGCCACAGTCGTCGCAATGGTCAAAATCATCGATAATAATGTGCCTAATGATCTCATGTACTGGATTGATCTTTATCTGCCGTTTTAATTATTTGAAAAGATGAAATATTTTTGAAAAAGCACCATGCGTTACGCTGGTGCTTTTTTTGTGATCTCTCTGGTTGTCATCTGCAAATAATGGTAAACTCACCTGCGCTTCACCGCGTGTCTTAACGCCTGCGTATAAATTCATAAATTGACTGTAATAAGAATAATAACCAGAAAAAAGAGAGCACTCATGGCTGCCCAAATCGACGACAAAGATTTCCAAACCTTCCTCACCAGCACCAGCGCAGAATATATCTCGCATCTCTATGGTGAATATCTCTCTAGCCCGCAAAAGGTAGATGGCAGTTGGCAGAACTTCTTTGGCGCGCTGAATGATAATCAGGCCGGGGTGATACAGGAACTTACGGGCGCGAGCTGGACACCGGAAGAAAATCGCCACTCTGCGCGCGGGTTTGGCATGGCTGCGCCGATGGCCGCTGATGATGCGCCAGCCAGTGTTGGCGGCGGTGCGGTGAGCGAGGCTGACCTTCAAAGTGCAGCAAAAGATTCAATCGGCGCGCTGATGATGATCCGCGCTTTTCGTGCGCGCGGGCATTTGATGGCCGATCTTGATCCGCTGCAGTTGAAGGAAAAGCCGGAGCACCCGGAGCTTGACCCCGGGTTTTATGGGTTTACGGCGGCCGATTACGACCGCTCAATTTTTATCGGCGGTGTTTTGGGGATGGAGCGCGCAACCTTGCGTCAGATTGTTGACACGCTGCGCGAAACCTATGCCGGGAAAATCGGTGTGGAGTTTATGCACCTGACTGATCCGGAAGAAAAATCCTGGGTACAGGCGCGGGTTGAAGAGCCACATAACAAAACCAATTTCACGCCCGAGGGAAAAAAGGCGATTTTAGAGCGCATGATCGCGGCCGAGGTGTTTGAGCAATTCCTGCATAAGAAATATCCGGGTACGAAGCGCTTCGGTATTGATGGTGGAGAGGCCCTCATTCCCTGTATCGAACAGATTATGAAGCGCGGCGGGCAGATGGGATTAAAGGAAATTATCATCGGTATGGCCCACCGCGGCCGTTTGAACGTGCTGGCTAATGTGATGGGCAAGCCCTTTACCGCGATCTTTGCTGAATTTCAGGGGCAGTCCTCGACCAAGCAAGTGCTTGGCTCCGCAGATGTGAAATATCACCTTGGGACATCGAGCGACCGTGAATTTGATGGCAATAATATCCATTTGTCGCTGACCGCCAACCCATCTCACCTCGAATTCGTCAACCCGGTCGTGATTGGCAAGGTCCGCGCAAAACAAACGCAGCGCGATGATGTCGAGTCCGAGGCCGTTATGCCGCTGATCCTTCACGGCGATGCCGCCTTCGCCGGGCAGGGAATCACGGCTGAGACGCTGATGATTGCCGAGCTTCCGGGCTACCGCGTGGGCGGAACGATCCATATTGTGATCAATAACCAGATCGGCTTTACGACCATGCCGAAATTCTCGCGCTCTGGTCCGTACTGCACTGACGTGGCGAAAATGCTCGCTGCGCCGATCTTCCATGTGAACGGCGATGACCCGGAGGCCGTCGTGCATGTCGCGCGCATCGCCACCGAATTCCGCCAGAAATTCAAGCGCGATGTGGTGATCGACATGTTCTGCTACCGCCGCTTTGGCCATAATGAAGGTGATGAGCCGGCCTTCACCCAGCCTTTGATGTACAAAAAAATTGCCAAACAAAAAACCGCGCGCACTCTATATAACGAGCAGTTAATTGCCGAAGGTACGATTACTGCGGAAGAGGGCGAGGCGATGTTGCAAGCCTTCACCAGCGAGCTTGACGAAGCCTTCCAAGCCACAAAAACCTACGATCCCACTGACGCTGATTTCCTCGGCGGCGCGTGGGAGGGGTTGAGCCTTCCTGATCAAGGCGCCCGCCGCGGTGAAACGTCAATTTCTTACGAGACATTTCAGGAAATGGGCACCGCGCTGACGACTGTGCCTGATGGATTCACGGTGAATAAAAAGCTCCAGCGCGTTTTGGATGCGAAAAAGAAAATGTTCGAAACGGGCGAAGGCTTTGATTGGGCCACCGGCGAAGCGCTCGCGTTTGGAACATTGCTGAAAGATGATTTCGCTGTGCGCCTGTCCGGGCAGGATGTTGGTCGCGGTACATTCTCACAGCGTCATGCGATTTGGTATGATCAGGAAAATGAAGAAAAATATCTGCCGCTACAGCAATTTGCGCAAAATAATCCGCGCCAGCTAGAAATCCACGATAGCCCGCTGTCCGAAATGGCGGTGCTGGGCTTTGAATATGGTTTTACACTGGCCGAGCCAAAAACGCTTGTCCTGTGGGAGGCGCAATTTGGCGATTTTGTGAACGGCGCGCAGGTGATCATTGACCAGTTTATCGCCTCGGGCGAGAGCAAATGGCTGCGCATGTCGGGCCTGACAATGTTGCTCCCGCATGGGTTTGAGGGGCAGGGGCCGGAGCATTCTTCTGCGCGCTTTGAGCGTTTCTTGCAAATGTGTGGTGAGGATAATTGGCAGGTGGCGAACTGTACAACGCCCGCAAATTACTTCCACATTCTGCGCCGCCAGATGCATCGTGATTTTCGAAAACCCCTTATTATCATGACGCCGAAATCTTTGCTGCGTAATAAACTTGCAACATCAAAGGCCGATGATTTTCTGGAGGGCAGCACCTTTCACCGCTTTTTATGGGACGATGATTACGAGACGCTGGCAAAACCAGACAAGATCAAGCGCGTCGTTTTATGCACCGGCAAGGTCTATTACGATCTGCTAACGCAGCGCCGCGAACGTGAGCTAAAGGACGTCTATATCATGCGTCTCGAACAGCTCTATCCCTTCCCCTCAGCCGAGCTGGCTGAGGAGCTGTCACAATATAAAAACGCCGATGTGGTGTGGTGTCAGGAAGAGCCGAAAAATCAAGGCGCGTGGAGCTTTGTAGAACCCTTCATCGAGGAATGCCTCATCGCCATGAAGCACAAAGCCGGCCGCCCCCAATATGCCGGCCGCCCCGCCGCCGCCGCCCCCGCCACAGGCCTCCTCAGCCGCCATGTTGAGGAGCAAAACAAATTGGTCGATGAGGCGCTGAGTGTTTAGGGTAATTAGGGGCAAATAGAAAAATATAGAGTATGACCGTCAGAAATTTTTTTGATCTCTCCGTCTATTTTGTCGTTGATCCGTCGCTATGTCGATCTCGCGATATTGTTGATATTGTTGCGCAGGCCGTGAAGGGTGGGGTGAGCATGGTGCAGTTGCGTGATAAGGACGCGATGGGGCACGAGATTAAGGCCGCCGCTGAAGAGTTGCTCAAATTCACGCGCCCCGCCGGTGTACCGCTCATTATCAATGACCGTCCAGATATCGCGAAAGAGATTGATGCAGATGGTGTGCATCTGGGGCAGGGCGATATGAGCCCGGCTGAAGCGCGCGCGATTATCGGCCCAAATAAAATCCTCGGCCTGACTGCGTTCACGTCAGAGCACTTTGAGATGCTCGATCCTTACGTTGTCGATTACGCGGGCACTGGCCCATTTTTTGAAACGCAAACGGACAAGGGTAAGTCCATCCTCGGCGCAAAAAAGTTTGCAGCGCTGGTGGCGATGTCTAAAGTGCCGGTCGTCGGTATTGGCGGTATCACGGTCGATAATGCTGCGGATGTGATGAATAGCGGCGCTGATGGGGTGGCGATGATGCGCAGCATTTCTGAAGCTGATAATCCGACCGATGCAGCTACAGACTTTGTTCGCATCGTCAAAGATACACGCTTGAGAAAAGCGTCATAAGAAAAAAGGTTCACGCAAAGAGCGCCAAGTTTATTCGCAAAGACCGCAAAGATTTTAATTGTCTCTTTTAAAGGTTTTAAACCTCCGCCTTCAGGCGGAAAGAGGCTTTAGCCGTTTTGTCTCATAGTCTATCTCCTTAAAATGAGTGTCAGGCGAAGCCGGAAAACACTCATTTTAAGGAGATATAGTAATTCCAATTAATAATTGCGCATGCTATGCTGCATGATGACTTATTCAATAGACCTTCGTAAAAGAGTTGTTTCCTTTGTAGAATTTGGTGGTAGTAAAGTGGAAGCTTCGCATCGCTTTAGT
>JAJRYK010000032.1 GCA_024275825.1 Alphaproteobacteria bacterium | reverse complement strand
TTGCCTTTGCCACCTTACAGCCCGGACTTTAACCCCATAGAACAAAGCTTTGGTAGCCTAAAAAGGCGACGGCAATTTTTACCGCTTGGCACGCCATTGGACGATTTATTTATGTGCAATTATTAATTGGAATAACTATAGGTTTGATGCAGAGCTGTTCTTTAAGAGAGCGAGCTCTGCACTAAATATTGGCAAGCAAGATCTAGACCCCATTCCTGGAACGGATAAGGAATGGGCTTTTTTTATTGCTGTGCATGAGCTTGAGCACGCTGGCGATCATCGGCAAAGCAGTTTAGAAAACTTAGCATCCAGCATCGTGAGTGTACTTAATAGTCAAAAAATACGGGGCGTAAATGAATTTGATTTGAGAGCTCATTTGAAAGAAATCGAGTCTGATATCTCTGCAATTGACGCATCAAAGGGGCTTATTGATCCAGCTATTCCTGAATATTGGGCCGCACATAGAATTATTGTCCAAGACCAAGGGCATATGGCTCTTGCGATGGAACAAGCGATGAAGGCAGAAAAAGGAGAAGCTTTCTACCTGAACGAAATTGTTGCGCAACATGACACGGGCTTTTTTATTGATGAATATCTTCAAACTGGTGAAAAGCCTGATTACATGGAAATCCAAACGGCCGTAAATGGTTTTTATCTTGATACCGCACAATTTTTTCGTGCGCAGATGCGAGAGCATTTCAAAGCATTAGGACAGGGCGATGCGTTTGATGCATTGGGCGCAAAAGATATGCCGGAGCTAACAACCGGGCAACAAATGACATTGGTGATGCAGGCTATGCAGGCTGATCCACCTGTTTACGGACCAGCGGAAATGCAAATCGCTGCGCGCTACTTAGAGAATATGCGTACACTGGGACTTGAGCCGGAGCCATTACCAGACCTTGATCAAGAGCTTGGGCCAAAAGTGATAAAGCAACAAGAGGCGCTCACCGCTGAAGCCAAAGCACAGCAACAGCTCGATACACAAGAGCTAGCCACCACTCAAAATACTCTAGAAACAGCAGGTCTGGGATAGGGATTTTTAAGGCGCTTTTTGTTATCTCCACCATAGAAAATTTTTACAAAATCCTATATGATTCTGCATGATGAGTGATGTCGAATCCATACAAGCTCGCAACACCCGCGTCGAAGCCGACAAGGCTTGGGAAATGTCGTGGACGCGGCGCGTTATCATTGCGCTGCTTACCTACGGCGTTATCGGCGGATATTTATCGTATTTGAAGGTAGATCAGGCTTGGCTCCATGCGGTTGTACCTGCGTTAGCATATATGCTTTCTACATTAGGGCTACATTTCATCAAATTAATTTGGGTTAATACGCTCTACAAAAAAGAGGTTTCATCATGAATATGAACAATATCAAAAAAGTTGCCGTTATTGGCTCTGGCGTGATGGGCAGCGGGATTGCGGCGCAGGTTGCCAATGCGGGGTTGCCGGTTGTGCTTTTGGATATCAAGCTGGCGGATAAGGATTTGGCCAAAGACGCCGTTGCGCGGATGCTGAAAACTGAACCTGCGGCTTTTATGCGTAAATCTAATGCAAAACTGATCACGACGGGTAATCTGGACGATGATATTGGCTTGCTGGGTGAGTGTGATTGGATCATCGAGGTGGTGCTGGAGGATCTGAAGATCAAGCATGCGACCTATGAAAAGATTGAGGCTAATCGCAAGGCTGGCTCGATCGTTAGCTCGAACACCTCAACCATTCCGCTATATAAACTGGTCGAGGGCCAGCCCGACAGTTTTGCCAAAGATTTCATGATCACGCATTTTTTCAACCCGCCGCGCTATATGCGCCTTTTGGAGCTGGTGGTTGGCGAGAAAACGCGGCCCGAAGCCGTGGAGGTGATTGCGGAAATTTGTGATGTGCTGCTGGGGAAGGGCGTTGTGCGCTGTCACGACACGCCGGGCTTTATTGCCAATCGTTTGGGCGTGTTCTGGCTGACCGCCGGGGTGAATGAGGCGATTAATCACGGCATTTCGATCGAGGTCGCCGATGCGGTGATGAGCAAGCCGGTGGGCATTCCCAAGACCGGCGTTTTCGGTCTGATTGATCTGGTCGGGATTGATTTAATGCCAAAGCTGGCGGACTCGCTCCTCTCAACGCTTGGGAAAAAGGATGCGTATCGCGATTTGTTCGTCGATCATCCGTTCATTCACGACATGATTGCAGCCGGATACACGGGCCGTAAGGGCAAGGGCGGGTTTTACCGTCTCAACCCCGATGCCCCAAAGGGCGCAAAAGAAAAGCAAGCGCTGGATCTCGCCCCCGGCGGAGAGAGCAGCACCCCACCCGCTCCAGGGGCTTCCTTCTCCGTTTCGCATTACGTAAAATCTAATAAGAAGGCGGCGCAGGCATTGGGGTCTGTCGCGGCAGGACGTAAGGGTTTGCGCGCTGTGGTTGAAAGCGATGATGAGGGCGGCCGGTATGCCTGGGCGGTTTTGTCTAAAACTCTGGCCTATGCGGCAGAGCTGGTCGGAGAGGTCGCCGATACGGTGTTTGATATCGATGAGGGGATGAAGCTTGGCTATAATTGGAAGTTCGGCCCGTTTGAGATGATCGATGCGCTTGGCCCGGAATGGCTGGCGGGTAAGCTTAAAGAAGAGGGCATTGCGGTGCCGGAGATTTTGAGCAAAATCGGCGACGGCACCTTCTATAAAATCGAAGATGGCGCGCGGCAATATTTCGGTATGGATGGGAAGTATCATAGTGTACAGCGCCCCGATGGTGTGCTTTTGTTGCGCGATATCAAACTCTCGTCTGAGCCTGTCATGAAAAACGGCAGCGCCAGTGTTTGGGATGTTGGTGATGGTGTTTTGTGTTTTGAACACACCTCGAAAATGAATACGTTTGATGAGCAAATTTTTGAGATGCTCTCCAAGACGATTAAAAAAATTGAGAGCGCGGATGAGTATAAGGCGCTGGTGATTTATAATGAGGCCAGCCATTTTTCCGCTGGGGCAAATCTCGGCCTTGCGATGTTTATGATCAATATCGCCATGTGGCCACAGGTGGAGCAATTTGTTTCTACGGGTCAAAAAACCTTTATGGATCTCAAATTTGCACCATTCCCGGTGATCAGTGCGCCTTCGGGTATGGCGCTGGGCGGGGGGTGCGAAATTTTGCTCTGCGCCGACGCGGTGCAGGCGCATGCAGAAACCTATACCGGTTTGGTCGAGGTTGGTGTTGGCTTAATCCCCGGCTGGGGCGGGTGCAAGGAGATGATCTTGCGTTTCCAGGAGCGCGAGCGAGCGAAGTTTAAAGCGGGCGTTGATGAATTTGGCCGGGATGCGATGTGGTTTGCGCCCGACACAACCCCGATGGGCGCAATGCGTAAGGCCTTTGAGACGATCGGTGTGGCCACCGTGGCCAAGAGCGCGCATGAAGCGGTGGATATCGGTTATATGCGCGAGAGCGATGGTATCACCATGAACTGTGATCGTTTGCTCTATGATGCAAAGGCGCGCGCGCTGTCGATGGCGGATGGCTATGAAGCGCCAGAAAAGGTCGAAAATATTCGCATGCCGGGGCCGAGCGGTAAGGTCGCGCTAGAGCTCGCCGTCTCCGATCTCCATAAATCCGGCAAGGCTACTGATTACGATGTGGTCGTCTCCGACCATCTCGCCAATGTGCTGAGCGGTGGCGAAGATGGCGACTGGACGGAAGAGATGAGCGAGGATGATCTGCTCAAGCTAGAGCTATCCGAGTTCATGAAACTCCTCCACCATAAAGGCACCTTTGCACGGATTGAGCATATGCTTACAACCGGCAAGCCGCTGCGGAATTAAATTTCCCATATTGATTTTTTCTAATATATGCTCTATATATGCCTTATGTTGGGTATATATAGATGAATATTAACCAATAGAGTGTATGATTATGGTCTATTGGAACTGAGTTTTATAAGCATGACTTCATGAATATAACTAATGAAAACAGAGGGTTAACGGCAAGTTTTATCGAAGAGATGCTCTTTGATGAAATCGCTGCTGCGGTGTCGGAGTTGGAAAAACAAGATCCGTCTGTAAATTGGACGGAGATGCTGAATATTTTGCGAGATGCGCGAAATAACCCTGATGCGGCGATGGCGGCGCTTAAAACCTCTTCCGGTGATCCTGATCCTGTAAAAACAGAAGCCTTTAGCAAGCTTTATAATATCCAGCAAACCATCCGTTCTTATACGCCCATCCTGATGGAGCGCGCGCATGAGGCCGAAAATGACGAAGCTTTTGCCGACCTTGATGAGGCTATTGATGGTCTAAAAATTGCCGGATATAACTATGAAGATACATGCTTATTTTTAAGTGAAATTAAGATCGCAAAATCATCTACGTCTCACCCGACGGAGGGGCTGAATGAAGAGGGGATTGCGCTATGTGAATTATTGGTGGATGCGGCGGAGCGTGATACGCCGGAAAAACGTGCGCGCGAAATGCGGCAAGTGATGCACGAAATGATTATGGTGCCCAATATTGGGGCGAGCGAGAAATCAAATGTGCTGAATGAAATTGACGTGAGCAATCCGCGCGCGCGCATTCTCAATGCAGGCTGTAACAGACTAGAGCGCCATATCAAAGACAAGATAGAGAGTATCTATGGTCAGCGGCCCGATGATTTGGTTTTGGATATAGGTGGGCGCAGTTGGGATTATGATTCCGATGGTAAAAATAATGCCGAGGGCTGGGCCTTTATGGCCAAGATGAGCACGAGCACGATGGGCGCGCTGAATGATACGATTAAAGCGCTGAAATCTATTGAAGCTGTGCCGGATGAACGCGTTGGGACATTGATTAAACAGCTAGAAAAAACGCGAGACAACCTGCAGCCTATTTATGAGCGCTCTCGTGAAATGGTGGTGGCGCTGGCGGAAGAGACAGATCCGGAGGCGCGCCAAGCGCTTTATGGAGAACACTATGCGGAGTATCAAACCCTAGAAACAGGATTTGGTCAAATATATGACCATGTAGATTCCAAAACGCGCGGGTTTACGTTTTATGACGATATGCTTAAGACGTTGGCCGATCTGCGCGGGCAATTAAGGGCGGCCGAAGATATGGATGGGGCCGAAATTATTGATGAAGTCTACCGGAATTTGCGCCGTAATGGGCTTGTCCTTGAAAAAGGTCAGCCGCGCCAGAATGATATTATTCATGCGCAGATCATTGATAATTTATTTTACCATAGTGATTTTCGTGAGCGCTGTATTTCGGATGGTATTTTGAGCGCTGAAGAGTTTGAAAGCATTGATGGTGCGGGCGGTTTTAACAAGCTGAAGGACGAAGTGCAGCGCAAGATTTTTGTAGAAATCCTGAGCCATGCCAAAGACAACGGCAATCGTGATGCGTTACGGCAATATCTTTTTGATGCCAACCTTCTTGGCTTTGATCCGGATGGGAACGGCTATCCGTCTCAAGAGCGCACATTGCTTGACCGGCTTTCCCTGCGTGCGCTTTTTCCAGCAAAGTTTGATCATGGCATTATTTCAGATTGTGGATCGAATGGCCCGGCGCGGCAAAAATTTATTGCTGATTTATTTGGTTTGACCAAAATGAAACACATGCCGCTGCATGAGGATCGCTCGACACTTCCTGATGCGCCGCAACTTCTTAAAGAGATGTATGGTAGCGTTTCTGGGCCTATTCGTGAGAAGGCAAAGGCGCTTACTGCTGCTGTCTCTCTTTGGAAGGGTTTTTTAGGCGGGCGCATTCATGAGACTGCTTTTATGCGCGCATGCAGCGATGCGGAAAGGGGCGGCGGATCTGGTACACGGCTGGAGGCGATTGACGCTTTTCGCGGCATTGTGCGCGCTTCGCTGGATTTGTTCGAGGAAACGGGGGAGGCTGTCCCGCTTGAGATTTTATTGGGCTGCGGCCTGTCGATGCAGCGCTATGGCGGCGATCCTGAAATTATCCGCAGCGTGGTGGAGCAAGAGCTTAAGGCATACGTCATTCGCCGCGGTTGCCCTTTTGATCATAGGAACAAGCAGGACCGCCGCATTATGCGCTCGGCCCTGACCATGCTTTGGACGGAGCAGGGGCGCGCAAAGCGGATCTTTACGGCAATGCCGGGGCAAATTTCCTCTGACTTTGCGCGGCGCATCACGCATATGATACATGGGCGTTTGGATCTGGAGGGGGCGGTGCCTGATCACAGCTATATTCCAAAGCTCTCCGCAACATCCGAACAAGAACAGCAGCGCAAAAAATACTACGGCGCATGGATCACGGAGCATGCCAAATTTCGGCATGTGGTCGGTGAAAATGGTAGAAAAGTTATCGACACGCTTTCCGATTCTATAACCTGTCCGACGATGATAAAATACGCCAATAATGGCGCGCGTCCGGGGTCTAAATCAGGGGGCTCCACCGCTGATAACCGTAGCGAAAAACGCGCGATTGAAAATAACCAACGTGATTATATATCGGAAATTTTTCTGGGTCGTTACGGCGGCGGGGCGATGCTTCGGTCTATGCTTAAAGATTGCGAAAAGTCTGCTGATAAAAAGGGGCACCTTTCTCAGGAAGAATTTAGCGCCATTTTGAAGGACCCAATTTGGACGTATAATATTTTCATTCGGGATGTGACTGATGCTGCGCGGACGGATTATCAGAAGCATGCGCTGAAAAACCTAAATTGGGATACGGATTTTAACGAACTGATGGCGCTTGGCAAAGATGTTATATTGCATAGCCCGCGTGGAGAAGAAGACTTTCATCTGCGCTATGATGGTAACTATTCTGATGAGCAAGCCTGTTTTGCCAAAGCTTATTACGACCATGTGATTTTTGTGGCGCAGCTAGAGGCCGTTCTTGACGGGCGTTTTGACCAGAGTTTGGATGAGATGCTCGCGGCCATAAATCCAAAGAAGGGCGTGAATGTATCGCCCGGCCCAAAAACACTGGCGCAATACCCCACGGCGGCAGAAATTGCCAAAGAACATGAATATGGCGCGCCGGGGCTGGCGCTGGTTCATATGCTTGAGGATCATATCAATGGCCTCGTTTCGTCCGGCATGTCTAAATCAATGGCTATTAAAGAGGTCGGCGGAGAAGCGTTCTTGCGCCATGTTGCTTCAGCCTGGCGGGCGGGCACAATGCCGCATTGGCCATTATGGAGCGGCGCAGAGACATGCATGCCACATAACAAGCCGTCTCTTGCCCTCGATCAGTTGATTGTGCAAAAAAGAAGTGGTGCTCCGCAGGTGCAAGAGATGGCGCATACGCCTTCAAATGCCTAAAGACTTCCGCCGTAAAATTAGATAAAATCCAATCTAAACTTTACTCACCCTTAAGCACGCGCTGGTATGTTTATCCTATGTTTTGGCCCAAAAAATTCAAAAATAAGAAAAAAACGGACAAACAGGCAGAGGGAGCAGGGGCGGGCTCGAGTGAGACTTCCGTGTCTGTGGGGACGATAAAAGGCCAGCGTTTACGTAATGCTAAATATAGCGACGATGTAAAAGCCGAAGCGCTGGCCAATATCCGCAAAGCTCAAGACCATCTCGGAAAAGATCGCCTTAGCCGCATGGCAGCTCTGATGAATAACGGTCCAAAAAATTCACCTGCTGATAAAGCGCGAGCTGTGCTCAAATCCGTCGATAAAGACAGCCCGCTTTATAAATTTCGGCATTTGGTGGATCAGTGAGTTTGAAGCCCAATGTTCGTAAGAAACAAATGCTGCGGTTGCAAAAAATTCATTTTATTTTCTCCATCAAATCTCAAACGTTTTACGCTATATTAATAAGGTTGCGTATTCACCCAGAGGAGAGCCGCTTACATGCCTATTTATTCCACGCCGATCGAAAATATTAAATTTATCCTGCATGATCTGCTTGATGCGCAGAGCCTGTCAGCGCTGCCGGGTTATGAGGATGTTTCTGTTGATCTGATTGATCAGATTTTGGAGGAGGGCGGTAAGGTCTGTGAAGAGGTGTTCTTCCCCTTAAACCAAAGCGGTGATGAAGAGGGGTGTCAGTTTAATGATGGTGAGGTCACTGTGCCCGAGGGCTTTAAAGAGGCCTATGATACTTTCGTGGAGGGTGGCTGGACCGGCCTTGCGTGTGATCCCGAATATGGCGGTATGGGCATGCCCGCGCTGGTGGGCACGGTGATGAAGGAGCTTATTTGCTCGTCGAACATGTCGCTGGGTATGTATCCCGGCCTGTCTTACGGCGCGTATGAGGCGCTTCATAAATTCGGTAGTGACGAGCTGAAGAGCGTTTATTTACCCAAGCTGGTCGACGGGTCATGGTCGGGCACGATGTGCTTAACGGAAGCCCATTGCGGCACCGATCTGGGCTTGATCAAAGCCAAGGCGGAGCGCAATAAGGATGGCTCTGTTAACATTATGGGCACGAAAATCTTTATCTCCGCCGGTGAGCATAATATGACGGAGAATATTATTCACCTGGTGCTCGCAAAACTGCCTGATGCGCCAGAGGGCGTGCGCGGGATCTCCCTGTTCGTTGTGCCGAAATTTATTCCAAATGATGCGGGCGAGGTGGGGGAGCGCAACACAATCAACTGCGGTTCGATCGAGCATAAGATGGGCATTCACGGCAATTCCACCTGCGTGATGAATCTGGATGAGGCCAAGGGCTGGCTGGTGGGGGAGGAGCATAAGGGCCTGCGCGCCATGTTCGCCTTCATGAATGATGCGCGCCTTGGCGTGGCGATGCAGGGCTTGGGCATTGCTGAAATTGCGCATCAAAATGCCGTGGCCTATGCGAAGGAACGCCTGCAAATGCGCAGCCTGACGGGTACCAAAGCGCTGGATAAACCGGCTGACCCGATTATCGTGCATCCCGATGTGCGCCGTATGCTCTTGACCGGCAAGGCGGTGACGGAGGGCGCGCGCGCGCTATCCTACTGGGTCGGGATGGAGCTTGATATCGCCAACCGTCACCCGGATGAGGCCGAGCGTCAGCGCGCTGACGATTTGGTCGCGCTGCTGACCCCCATCATCAAGGCGTACTGTACCGATATGGGCAGTGAGATTGCTAATTTGACCGTGCAGGTCTATGGCGGGCACGGTTTTATTCGTGAGCATGGGGTGGAGCAATATGTGCGCGATGCGCGCATTGCGCAGATTTATGAGGGCACAAACGGTATTCAGGCGCTCGATCTGGTCGGCCGCAAAATGGGGCAAGGTTTTGGCCGTTTGCTCCGCCGGTTCTTCCACCCGGTGCAGGATTTTATTGAGGCCAATCAGGCCGATGAACAGATGCAGGAATTTATCTTCCCGCTGGCCAAGGCCTTTGCAAAGCTGCAACAATCCACCGCGATGGTTGCGCAGCGGGGCATGAAAAATCCGGACGAGGCGGGCGCGGCGAGCGTTGATTATCTCCGCCAATTCGCTCTGGTCGCGCTGGCCTTCATGTGGTGCCGTATGGTCAAGATCGCGCTGGCGAAGTTAGAGGCCGGTGAGGGTGATAAAGACTTCCTTGAGACCAAACTCCATACCGCCCGCTTCTTTATGACTCGCCTTCTGCCCGACGCTGATGCACGCTTTAAGATGGTTCTTGCGGGGGCCGCACCGTTAATGGCAATGGATGAGGCGGCGTTTTAGACGCAGCCGAAGCGGGTTCGCCATGATCTGAACCGTTTTGCGCATGCGCATATAACGGCTTGCTTGCCTTAATATGTTCTTCTTTTACCCAGAGCAAGAAATCACTAACTGTTAGCGCATATTTTCCTCTCATTATACGGATCTGTTTTTTGGTTTTCTCTTTCATTGCCGGGTATTTGGTGCGTGTACTGATCGTCTTCAATAAGTGATAAGCCATGTATGGATCATTATCACGTTTTGCTTTTATGCTCTCCAGAGCATTATCAACCTCTATGGCTTTGCCATTTTTTGTTAAATTAAATATTTTTGTGTATAGGGTGTGTAGATCTATATCTATATCAGCTTCTTTAGCCTCTTTCCTCTCGATTGTTTCAACGGTAAAAAATTGAGTTTGTGCGCGCATGTTACCAATGGCGTTCATAATGTTTTTGGCTGTCTTTAGGCCTGCTTTCTTTTTGAATGCAGCTTCTTCTGAACCGTCCTCGGGCTGCGCACCGGCATGGCGAAGTTTAACTTCAGTGTTGAACTGTCCAAACATTCTTTCAGAAAGAGGGATGGCAGAAAATATTTTATTCGATTTTAAGCAATCTAGATATTGCGCCGCATGATCTGTTTCGAGTGTTTTCACCAGATCCAGTTCTTTCCAAAGACATTGTTCTATATAGGCGATGTCGTATTTTTTGAAAGGATCAGCGCGCGTCATGTTGCATATCTGTAAGGCGGCGATGATGTCATATTGTGCGACCCAATCGATGAGCTCCAAACAGGCGTCAACCAATTCAGGATCTTCGCGAATTTCTTTTTTATCGAAGAATTTTTTTGTAAGAGCACAAACCTCTTTAGGGTCCTCAGCTTCCATTGCACGGCGAATGAAGCCAAGTTCGATATATTTTTCTGTGCCCCACACTAAATCCGGGTTTTCGTCTTTACTGTGAGCCTCTGTTGCGTCAGCCAGAGCTAAAGCACGTGTTCTTACAATTCGTAAATCTTTCACTTCTCGTACGGGCTCTTCACTGATGGATTCTTCTTCAAGCCGGATAGCACGCGCGTCACATTGTATCTTTAGTGCAAAATCATGTATTGCATTTTGATGCGTGCTGGCCAAACGGAAAGCAACATCCAGTGCAGCGTGGGCCTCATCATAGGGGAAATAGTCAGCATGGGCATTTCTGTATGCTGACTTTGCCGCTGTAAATTGCTCATACAGAGCCTTGTTTTCTTTG
The DNA here is from genome assembly GCA_024275825.1 of Alphaproteobacteria bacterium. Classification (GTDB taxonomy): domain Bacteria; phylum Pseudomonadota; class Alphaproteobacteria; order Micavibrionales; family Micavibrionaceae; genus JAJRYK01. The sequence continues at coordinate 6,120 of JAJRYK010000032.1, read as the reverse complement.
GAGGGGTAAGGATTGACGTTAGAGTGGTTCACCGTTTTGCGCTCTTTTTGTTATAAATTATGTATTAAAAGAGGCATAAAAACACCATTATGGATATGGTGTCAATAAAAAACCGCATGGCAGGTGCGGTCTTTTATATATTTCAGCTTGTTAACGCATAAATTGAGCGTAAATGCGTGGACCCTTACAGCTCTTGCGCCTTCAGTTTTTCCTCAGCGTCATGCAGTTTACGCTCCAGTTCCACCAAACGCTCCATCTGCGCTTGATCGGTGATGCTGGGGTCGAACAGCATGGCTTCTAGTTCTTTTTTTTCCTTTTGGCCCTGGATGCGTTCGCGTTGAAGCTGTCCACCGAGTGTTTTTAACTGCCGTTCAGCTTCGGTATAGCGCATCGTGGCGCGCTCTAAATTCCAGTTATCAGAGGAAATCGTGACTTGCTCCTGCTTGGTTTCGCTCAGGGTTGTATCAAGCTCGTCTTTGAGCGCAGCATTTTCCTGTTCCAGTCCATTAATCATTTTCTCTAGCTGAGAAATTTTCCGGCCAATATCGGGATCGCGACCAAAGGGCATGGGGCCGTCATTGCTGGCGGGCTCTATATGTGTGAAGTCGGCTTCGATTCGCGGCGCGGTATTGCGCGTAATTTTAACCTCTGGCGATGTGAAGCGCGTTTTGGTTGGCGGTGTAACCGGCACGGCCTCAGTTGGGGCAGGCTCGGAAACCGGAATGTCAGCAGCAGGCGCTTCCATTGGTTCTTCTACGCTCATATCAGTTTGTGCAGGCGTTGGTACGGGCGGGGCAACACGTCCTTCAATCTGTGCGAGCTGCTGGCGGTTAAGGTCTTCTGCTGTGCTGATCGGTGTGCTCAATTTTGCAGGGTCTGGCATTGGGACGTCCGCCTCGCCCAAAGCCAAGTCTGCAATAACCGCCTCATCACTTGCGGGTTCCGGGGATGGCGTAAAGACAGGTTCATGCACGCGCGCTATCGTTGACAGATCGCTGCCATCACGCGGCGGGATATAAAGCGATTTTCCAGCTACAGGATAGTGCGCCTCTTCATAGGGAATGCGCTGCGGCATTGGTCTTGTGGTTTCAGGCTCTTGCGCCGCTGTTTGCGTTGCACGCGTTTCTTGTTCTTCTAATGCAATAGCTTCGTTGGTGGTGAAGCCGGTAAACGGGTCTTCTGATTTTGAAGCTTGCAGGGTGATACTCTTCGCACTTTTAGAAACATTATTTTCCGCCGCGCGAATTTCCCCACCCGCCATGCAGCGCTCAAACCCGCCAGCCGCGGCGGCAAAATTCGTCATGTAAAAGCGAAATTCATTACCCTCAATATTTACATCCAATACGCCATTATCGCGCAGCGCGTCATAGAGCGCGTTTTGTCCGCTGATATTTGCTGTGACCACATTTTTGGCTGAGGCCACGCCGCGCAAAGAAACCTGAGCATGGTTTCCCGCCGCCAGCGTGATCGGATAGGCTTCACCTTTGATCAAAGCATCTTGGCGTAAATTAAGGCTGATCGTTTGCAGTCCTTTATGCGATCCATCAAGCTGCACAATAAAACCATTATTAAATTCGGTGGAGACTGAGCAGTTCTGCACGGCCGCGCCGGCAATGTCTGTCATCTCCGCGTGCACGTGCCATGTTTTGGCTGGGCTAAATGAGGCCTCTGCCGCTGGCTTGGCCTGCACGCTCAGCGGGAAAAGCAAGAGCGCCGCGCCGCCAAGCACTAGGGCGCGTGAAAAATAACGGGAAGATGTCGGGTTCATTTTGGGCATGGATCACTCTAAAAACAAAGGTCACAGTTAAAACTAAGGCTTAAGACTAGCATCACGCTCCGGCGCAGACAAACGCTTTCTTGCACTATGTTTTCGGCTGGTTTTTAGGCCGTGAGTGTGTACAATAAAATAATGAGCATTGAAACAATCACGCAAAAAATTCAGCAAAAAATGTCCATGGCAGCAGGCCTCAGCGCAAAGGCGCGCTTTGATTTTGGCGATGAGGGGTGCATCTTCGTTGACACCACCGCCAGCCCGGCCGTGATCAATAATGACGCAGACGCTGAAGCCGATGTAACGCTCAGCTGTAAAATCGAGACGTTTGAGGGTATTCTCAATGGCACGCAGGACCCCAACATCGCCTTCATGATGGGCAAGCTGAAGGTTAAGGGCAATATGGGTCTGGCGATGAAGCTCAATGCCGCGCTTGAGGATTAGGGCGAGACTTTACCGGTTTTATCGCGAATATCCTTGAGCATATAATCCACATCATCTTCAATGCGGTACATGGAAATCAGCTGATTACCCGGGCTCATCAAATATATGAAAGAGCTGTGATCCATTGTGTAATCATCAGGATCATCAGAGCCGGGTAGCGGCACTTTGCTTGCAAAAATGCGATAGTTCTTGAGCGTAGTTTTTATCTGCGTGCTGCTACCGCTCAGGCCTATAAGGCGCGGATGGAACAAATCAACATAATCGCGCATAATGGCAGGCGTATCGCGCTGTGGATCAATGGTGATAAAGAGCGGCTGAATCTGATCTGCCACTTTACTATTCAGCGTTTTCAGCACCTTGGATATTTTTTGCAACTCCGTCGGGCAAATGGCCGGGCAGTATGTGAAGCCAAAATAAATCAGCTTGTATTTGTTTGCATAGTTATCCTGCGTCACTGCCGCGCCATTATGATCAATTAGCGCAAAATCCCCGCCAATTTTAATCCCCGGCATCGCAATGGATTTAGACGATTTTTGCATGACGCTGGCATTATCCCCCCGCAGCTGAAGCAGCGCAATAGATCCGCCAACAGCAAAAGCAATAAAACAAAGAAGAAGCGTGCGCAGCAAGCGCTTTTTTGTGGAAGCATTCATGACATGCACTTTATTATTAGTGAGGGGTGTTATCAAGCCCCGTTTGCACAGACGGCGCGATAAGCATCATCAGAGGCTTGAAATTCAGCAAATCTCTTTGATACCGCAAGGGCGTATCATTATCCTCGGAAGGCATTTGTGTAAACCCGTTTCTTATCAGCGCTCTGATGGCTCTGTCATTTTTTTTGGCAACATCTACTTCCGCATATGGCGCGCTTGTATGTTCTGCTAGATATTTTAAGCGCGTTTGGTGCAGATACTTAGAAAGTCCCTGACCTTGATATTCAGTGATGATAAGTAGGCCGTCCAGATAGGGCGCTTGGCCTTCCTTAAAGAAAGCAGAGGCAATGCCTACAGGGTTTTCATTACGGAGAAGGACAAAATGTTTTTGCTCTTCTGATGAAACATGCTCTTCAAAAAAATCCTCCTCGACCAATGTTTGTTTCTCATCTTCACCATCAATATAATGCAGGCAAATTTCTTTATAAATTTCTCCGTCACCAGCCTCAAGCAAAGCGCATCGATATTCACCATGTTCAATATAAGTAATCATGCGAGAAATATAGCAAAAACATTGAATTATGTCAATTTTGTGTTGCGCCACCTTGACTCTACCGCCAGCTATGCGAAAGTGCGATCATCAAAAACCTTAGGGGTGCCTGCCGTGGTGGTGGGCTGAGAATATACCCTTGGCTTGTCGCGCCGAAGCCGCGCGAGAGGCGGAAACTTGATCCGGTTAGTACCGGCGTAAGGAAAGGACGATAGCTGTTATGCCTCATATTATTGTTGAGTGCTCTGCCAATATTGCCGATGATATCGCCATTGATGATTTGCTGCAAATTCTGCACTATAAGGTTGCCGCGCATAATGTTGAGATTTTTAAAATTAAAGCCCGCGCGGTATTTCTGGATCATTACATCGTTGCGGATGGCGCGCCTGAAAACAGCATGGTGCATGTGACGCTGCTGTTGCTCGAGGGACGCGGCAAGGACTTTGCTAAAGTCGTGGGTGATGGTCTCTATGCTGATTTAAAAGCCCATATTGCCGCTAAAAATATCGAGTATTGTGCCATGACCTTAGAAATCAGGGAAATGGACGCCGAAACCTATCACCGTTAAAAAAGGAAAACCCCATGTCACCAAAAGATAATTCAGAGACTCAAGAGACAGGCATTTGCCCTTCCACCCTCCACGTCACGCGTGGCGCGCTGCCAGCGTCAAAGAAAATCTATGTCGGCGACCTCAATGTTCCAATGCGCGAAATCACCCTCGAGAATGATGCTGAGGGAAATGCAAGAACCCTAACGGTATACGACACGTCCGGTATCTACACTGATGAGAACGACCGGATTGACATTATGCGCGGCCTTCCCAAGATTCGCCGTCAGTGGATTCTCGATCGTGGTGACGTTGAAGAAATTGAAGGCCGCATCGCTGCGCCCATCGATAACGGCTATAAAGACGAAGCGCATGAAGAGCGCATGAAAAAGAAAAACAAAATTTGGCACGAAAAATTTCCTGCCAGTCCTGATAAGCCCCTGCGCGCGAAGGCTGGCCGCAACGTCTCCCAAATGCATTATGCGAAAAAGGGCATCATCACGCCCGAGATGGAATATATCGCCATCCGCGAAAACCAAGCCCGTGAGCGCGCCCACAACACCAAGGGCGGCGAGCCTATGGGCGCAAACCTGCCCGATCTAATAACCCCCGAATTCGTCCGTAAAGAAGTCGCAGAGGGCCGTGCGATTATTCCCGCAAATATCAATCACCCGGAAGTCGAGCCGCAAATTATCGGCCGTAATTTCCTGGTTAAGATCAACGCCAATATAGGCAACTCCGCCGTCACCAGCTCCATTGGCGAAGAGGTCGACAAGCTCGTTTGGGCGATCCGCTGGGGCGCGGATAATGTGATGGATTTGTCCACCGGCAAGGACATCCACGACACGCGCGAGTGGATTTTGCGCAATTCCCCCGTGCCCATCGGCACCGTGCCGATTTATCAGGCGCTGGAAAAAGTCAATGGCGTGGCCGAAGATCTGACCTGGGAAATTTACCGCGATACGTTGATTGAGCAAGCCGAGCAGGGCGTTGATTATTTCACCATTCATGCGGGCGTGCGCCTGCCCTATATCCGCCTCACCAATGATCGCATCACGGGTATCGTCTCGCGCGGCGGCGCGATCATGGCGAAATGGATGATGCATCATCATCGGGAGAGCTTCCTCTACACACATTTCGAGGAGATTTGCGAGATTATGAAGGCCTATGATGTAAGCTTTTCTCTGGGCGATGGCTTGCGCCCCGGCTCCATCGCAGATGCCAATGACGCAGCGCAATTTGCCGAGCTGGAAACGCTGGGCGAGCTGGCGCAGGTAGCATGGAAGCATGACGTGCAAGTCATGATCGAAGGCCCCGGCCACGTGCCTATGCATTTGATCAAGGAGAATATGGACAAGCAGCTTAAGGAATGTCACGAAGCGCCGTTCTACACCCTCGGCCCCCTCACAACCGACATCGCACCCGGCTATGACCACATCACATCCGGCATTGGCGCGGCCATGATTGGCTGGTTCGGCTGCGCCATGCTGTGCTACGTTACGCCGAAGGAGCATCTGGGCCTGCCCAACCGCGACGACGTCAAAACTGGCGTAATCACCTACAAAATCGCCGCCCACGCCGCCGATCTGGCCAAGGGCCACCCCGGCGCGCAGCGGCGTGATGACGCGCTGTCATTGGCCCGTTTAGAGTTTCGCTGGAACGACCAATTCAACCTAAGCCTAGACCCCGACACTGCCCGCGAAAGGCACGACGAAACCCTCCCCGCCGAAGGCCACAAACACGCGAATTTTTGCTCCATGTGCGGCCCAAAATTCTGCTCCATGAAAATCACGCAGGATGTACGAGATTTTGTTGCGGCTAATCCGGAAGTAACGGAAGAGGAGAAGGCGGCTTGAGGGTTAACTTATGAAATTAAGTGATTTATCTCCTAAAAAGAGGTTAAAATTAGCGAAGTCTAAGGTTGAGGATTGTACGTACCTTCTGGGTGAGCTGGTTTTTTTAAGAGATAACCTTAGAGAAATTTCGTCGGATATTATTTTGGAGCAAATTCCTAAAGGGGCTGTCGTAGATAAGTAAAATTATTTAGGATAGTTTATGGGTTTAAAGCGTTGCAGATTAAGGGATAGAGTTCAGCGGAAGTTGCTGGAGTTTTTCGTGGCCGAAGTCACGGCACGCACAGCGGCTGATTTGATGG
>JAJRYK010000031.1 GCA_024275825.1 Alphaproteobacteria bacterium | reverse complement strand
GCGAGATACACTAAAGCGATGCGAAGCTTCCACTTTACTACCACCAAATTCTACAAAGGAAACAACTCTTTTACGAAGGTCTATTGAATAAGTCATCATGCAGCATAGCATGCGCAATTATTAATTGGAATTACTATATCTCCAGGAACAAGAGCCATCGTATGCTCATGGGGATCTTTCTTATGCCCGTCAAGCTTTTTCACTTCATAGTGAGCGGGGTCGAAAAGCCCAATAATCTTGTGTTTTAAAAACGTACGACGGCTTCCTCCAATAAGATCAGCATCATTCTTAGCATCAGCCCGTAAGTGCTTATATAGTTCTGGGTGAGTTCTGTTTATTGCGCGTTCTAGTTTCCCCCATTCTTCTGGTGTAACGGCTTCCCAGTCACCTTTTTCTATCTTTTCAAATAGATCTTTATCGAGCGTTTTCTCAAGCTCTTCCATGATTTTATCTTTTGTAATAAGAAAACTATGCTCATCCGCGCCGTGTATATAAACAACGTCTTGAATAGGTTTATTCAAAACATCCTGGCGCGTTGTGCCGGGCCTAACAGAAACATGGGTTGAGAACGGAGGGTTCTCTTCAGCCATTTTATTAAAAAGATCACGTATACGCGCGGCTTGATCGCGCGCTGCATTTTCTGCATCGTTTTGATTGTTATGCTCAGCCAATACCCTACCCTCACCATAAAATTATATTACATAAAATTATACAGGATGGGTGGTTAATATTTGATTAAATATTGGGGGAATATGGCGCTAAGATGCGCAATAAAGCGCTGTTAAATCGCCTCCAGCACCGTGGCTACGCCTTGGCCGCCGCCGATGCACATGGTGGCGAGGGCGTATTTTTTGCCTTCGCGTTTTAGCAAGGATGCGGCTTTGCCGGTGATGCGGGCGCCGGATGCGCCAAGCGGGTGGCCTAACGCGATCGCGCCGCCATCTAGATTGACCTTGGCCGTCTCTACGCCCAGCTCCTTGAGCACGGAAAGCCCTTGCGCGGCGAAGGCTTCGTTTAGCTCCCAAATATCAATGTCATCAATCGTTAGCCCCGCGCGCTCCAGCGCTTTTTTGGTGGCCGGAACAGGGCCAATGCCCATGATTTCGGCGGCGCAACCAGCGGTTGCGATAGCTTTTATGCGGGCAAGTTTCGGCAAGCCATGTTTATCGGCGTATTCCTCGCTACACACCAGCACAGCGGCGCTGCCATCGGTGAGCGGGGAGGAGGTTGCAGCCGTAACCGTGCCGTCCTTATCAAAAGCCGGGTTCATCGTGGCAAGTTTTTCAACATTGGAGTCCGGGCGGATCGTGCCATCCGCCTTAACATCACCTATCGCCACCATCTCATCATCGAACTTACCGGATTCGGCAGCGGCGGCGGCCTTGTGATGGGAGTTCACGGCAAATTCTTCTTGCGCATCGCGCTTGATATCATATTGTTTGGCGAGATTCTCAGCCGTCTCGCCCATACCTATATAAGCTTGCGGATATTTCTTAAACAGCGCCGGATTGGGCATCGGGTTAAAACCGCCCATGGGAATGCGACTCATGCTCTCAACACCCGCACAAATAAAGGCCTCGCCCGCATCCGCATTAATCGCACCAACCGCCATGTGGATCGCCGTCATGGAGGAGCCGCAAAAACGGTTCACCGTCGCCCCGGCTATGCTAACCGGTAGGTCGGCATTTTGAACAACCAGTTTGGCAATGTTAAAGCCCTGCTCGGCTTCTGGAAAGGCGCAACCCATGATCAGATCCTCGACATCATCCGTCTTCACGCCCGTCTCGCTCACCAGCGCCTTAACCACGCTTGCGGCCATATCATCGGGGCGAACCTTCGCCAAATCGCCCTTATTCGCGAAATGCATTGGTGAGCGTTTGAAACCACAAATAACGACTGATTTTTCCATGAATATTTCTCCAAAATTTGATCTTGATTACAGCCCTCGCTGAGACGCCGCAGCAGTGAATTACACAAGTAGTCTATAATGATATAGCGCGCGGGTCTATGGGTTTCCAATCAGCATGTATGCAAATCACATAAGAGACCTGTTGACAGTGCGGCCCCAATCAGGCTACTCAACATTTAAGAGATTATTTTACCATTTTTTGACAGGAGAAAAGCGCGATGAGTGCTGCTAAAGCAAAAACAGATCCACGAGGATTAAAAAGAATTTGCGGAGATTGTGGAACAAAGTTCTATGACATGAATAACCGCCCGATTACCTGCCCATCGTGCCAGACCGAATTTACCGGTGAAATTAAGCTGAAGGGCCGTCGTGGCCGCGTGGCTGTCGCCGCAGAATCACAAGTGGCTGAAAAGACCGCGAAAAAGGCGACCGCTGATGAGAGCGAAGATGAAACCGAAGAGCCCGCCGCAGAAGTAGCCGAAGTCAGCCTGGACGATGTTCAAACTGCAGAAGACGATAAAGACAGCGTTGACGGCGATGATGCTGCGATTGATCTGGGTGATGATGACCTGGATGATGGTGCGGGAAAAGCCGATGACATGAGCGTTTTAGACAATAGCGATGACAACAGCGAAGATGACATCAAAATGGATGTTGTCATCACCAGTGATAAAGACGATTAATCACCCATGAGAGGCGCGCCGGGGAAACTTACGGAGCTTAAAATGTATAACGCCCGTATCACGCTTCCGGCAGCCTATTTAGAGAGTGACATAGAAAAACTTGGCAGCGCGCTTGAGGATATCTCTAGCGCGCTTTCCGTTTTTCGTACTGATAATAAGGATGACGGTGATTGGGTCCTGCAATGGGTTCTGGCAGAGATATCAGACACCGATGATCTCTCTGCGCGTATTAAATTAATGGCCAGCGTTCACAATGTTAGCGGATTTGATAACCTGAATTTGACGTGGGATATCGAAGAGATCCCTAGCGATATTGATTGGCTGGAGCATAGCTATCAACAATTCCCGCCCTTTTCAGTTGGGCCATTCTTTATCTATGGATCACATTATGATGACGGCGTGCCGGACGGCCAGATGGGCCTGCAGATCGACGCGGCCACAGCGTTCGGATCAGGCGAACATGAAACCACAAAAGGCTGCCTGATGGCGATGCTGGATCTGAAGGGGCTGGGCGTGTGCCCGTGGAACGTGCTGGATATGGGCACGGGATCGGGCATCTTGGCGATTGCGGCGTGGAAGCTGTGGAAGACACAAATCCTGGCCGTGGATCATGATGAGGAATCTGTGCGCGTTTCCAAACACCACCAAGCGCTAAATGGTGTGAGCGATAAAAATGGTGCGATGATATGTCAAGTCGGTGACGGCTTTGGCTCGCCGATAGCGCTCAAGAAAAAACCATATGAGCTGATCATCGCCAATATCCTGGCCGGGCCGCTGATCGAAATGTCCATCGACATCCCGCCGCTGATTGATGATAACGGCTATATCATCCTGTCCGGCATTCTAAACGAACAAGCTGATGACGTGCTAAGCGCCTATGAAGCACTCGATCTTACGCTTAAGAAGCGCTATGAGATGAGCGAATGGACGACATTGGTGCTGCAGAACATTTAACTATCTGCCGTCAACTCAAGATGTTGCCTAATTTGTAATTCAGCCCCTTTAAGAAATTCAAGACCCTCATCCTGACTAAACTCTTTTACCGCAACATCACTAGGCTTTTGAATTAAAGAAACTGCCTGAGATAAATCACCATAAATCTTTCCTTCTATAATAAAACTCAAAGCCTCTCTAAAAGTATCAAGGCCACGATCATAAGTAAGCTCTTTATTTTCAGCATTAAACACCATCCACTTTCCGTTTGGAGCTTTTTTTACAGAATATCCAAAAAATTCTATACTGTACCCCGTCAGCACAAGTTGGACAGATGACGGCCCATTGTTAAGGTGATGTTTTTGGCTTATCGAAGTGACTGGAAGGAACGAAGATGAGACAAAAACAAGATCATAAAAACGAGGCGGACAAGGTTGTTCGTAATAT
>JAJRYK010000030.1 GCA_024275825.1 Alphaproteobacteria bacterium | reverse complement strand
CCCATCAAATCAGCCGCTGTGCGTGCCGTGACTTCGGCCACGAAAAACTCCAGCAACTTCCGCTGAACTCTATCCCTTAATCTGCAACGCTTTAAACCCATAAACTATCCTAAATAATTTTACTTATCTACGACAGCCCCGGCTTTAATTTGGGCGCCACGAGAGCCGTGTACAATCGTATCCGCGTATGGCCCTGGTAACCAGGTGGGCGCCGTATATTTAAGTCCCCAATGCGGATGCGCCAATGCGCATACACGCAAGAACGCAAGAGAGTGGACGAAGACAGGGACAGCTCCCTATGCGAATAAGCATCGGCCTCCGGGATATCTTGACGTATCACGAGACTCCGCAGCAAACCCGTCGCCTTTATATAGGGTTTTAGAGAGGATTGTCTAGGAAATGCGTATATTCCTCCTTCGTCACACCCGCCCCCGAGCGGGTATCCGGTAAAAGTAAAGAGCGCAGCCACAGCTGCGCACCTTGTGGATCCCCGCTGTTTAAGCGTTTCTTACGAAACGCCGCGGGGATGACGGTTATGATAGGTGATGGCCTGTGGTAAAGAGAGAGAGAGAGAGAGAGAGCCTAAGACGCCTGAGCCATGCGGTCAGCGATGGTGTCGATGCGGTCGGCCAGTTGATCAATCACGCGCGCAATCACGAGTTCGTCTTCCTGCGGCGCAGCGGCTTGACCATTTTGATCAGCATTCTGGCGTGCATCAAAAGATTCATCGGCCAGCATCAGCGCCGTGAGAACCAAAAGATGTGTATCATTTGACGCCGCGCCAGAGCGAGAAATATCCTTCATGCGCGAATCAACATAGTGACCAAGATCAACCACGCGCTGCTCCTGCCCATCATCGCAAGAAATGCCGTAATTACGTCCGTTAATCGTTAATGTTACCTCAGCCATGATACTCCTCAAATCGCACGGTTTACGCTGCGCTTTCTGTTAAAATTTGTTCAACCTTGCCAATTGCACTATCCAGACGATTAGTCAATGCCTGAGTCTTCGCTGCGTCATTACTATTCGCAGATGATGCCATGACTGCATTTTGCGCCGCGAACATGTCTTGCTGCGCGCCCGCTATCTTTTGCTCAACGCCGCCGATTGCGCCCTCAAGTTTGCTCACAGACATATCAAGTTTACTCAAGGCTTGTTTAATGGCTGACACGGGCGGCCCTCTCTTGTTCATAAAAGTTATTGCAAAGAATGGTCTGAGCCTAACAATACGAAAAGGATTTGGTCAAGTGTTACGCATATATTTTATCGATTACCCCACAGGAAAATCGTGCTAGGGGAAAGTCTTACATTACCATCTTGACCTTATATAGCAGGCACGGCATTGTAGGCCCCAACTGACGTAAACGCCCGATGTAAACACCATAGGAAATGCCCCTTATGAACGCCCAAGCCGCCGCCTCTTCTGATACACAAACCGCCCCCTCACTTAAACCTATGGCTAACGCGATCCGCGCCCTATCGATGGATGCCGTTGAAGCCGCGCAGTCCGGCCATCCCGGCGCGCCGATGGGCTTGGCGGATGTCGCCACTGTGCTCTATTCCAAATTCCTGAAATTCGATCCAAAAAACCCAGAATGGCCGGATCGTGACCGCTTTGTGCTTTCGGGCGGGCATGGCTCTATGCTGCTTTATGCGGTGAATTACCTAACCGGCTATAATAAAATGACGCTGGAGCAGATCAAAAACTTTCGCCAGCTCGGCTACATCACCGCCGGTCATCCAGAGGTTGAGCACGATGCGGGAATCGAAACCACCACCGGCCCATTAGGGCAAGGCATTGGAAACGCCGTCGGCATGGCACTGGCAGAGCGCACGCTCAACGGTCATTATGGCGACGCGCTGGTTGATCACTATACATACGTGATGTGCGGCGACGGTGATTTGATGGAAGGCATCAGCCATGAGGCATGCTCGCTGGCCGGGCATCTGAAGCTCAGCAAGCTGATCATGCTTTATGATGATAACGGGATTTGCATTGATGGAAAAACCGATCTGACCTTCATTGATGATACGCCCGCGCGCTTTAGGGCTTACGGATGGGACGTGCAGGATATTGATGGACATGATTACGGCGCAATTGAAGCGGCAATTGCCAAGGCGAAGACCACAGACACGCCGAGCCTGATCTGCTGCAAAACCAAGATCGGCTTTGGCGCGCCGACCAAGGAAGACAGCAACGCAGCCCACGGCGCACCGCTGGGCGCAGATGAAATCAAAGGCGCGCGCGAAAATCTAGACTGGCCACATGCACCATTTGAAGTGCCCGGTGACATCCTTCATGCTTGGCGCACGGTTGGTGAGCGCGCGCAGCAGGAGCGCGCAAACTGGTGCGAACGCCTGGAAGAACATCCTCGCCGCGCAGATTTTAGACACGGCACAAAGGGCGACATTTCCTCAGACATTAAGCCAATCATTGCGAAGCTGAAAACTGAGTTTGCGACCAACAAGCCGAAAGATGCCACGCGCAAAACCTCTGGAGCCTGTCTGGAAAAACTGATCCCTGAGATTTCAGCGCTGATTGGTGGCTCGGCTGATTTAACCGGCTCAAACAATACAAAGGTCAGCAGCTCTCGCGTAATTGACCAAAGCGATTATTCCGGCAACTACATCAATTACGGCGTGCGCGAACACGGCATGGCTGCGGTAATGAACGGGATTGCGCTGCATGGGCACCTAATTCCCTATGCCGGGACGTTCCTGCAATTTGCCGATTATGCGCGCCCTGCTATTCGTCTGGCGGCACTAATGAAGCAACGCGTGATCCATGTGATGACACACGATTCGATCGGGTTGGGCGAAGATGGCCCGACGCACCAACCGGTGGAGCATCTCTCTGCCCTGCGCGCCATCCCGAACTGCTATATTTATCGCCCATGCGATGGGATTGAGACAGCGGAAAGTTGGGAGCTGGCGATTAACAATTTGGAAGCGCCAGCTATTTTAGCCCTCACCCGCCAAGGCATCGCGACATTAAATGATGATCGCCCGGAAAACATGACCGCCAAGGGCGCGTATGTGCTTAAAGACTGCGATGGCACGCCGGATGTAACGCTGTTCGCCTCCTGATCTGAAGTCGAAATCGCGCACGAGGCTTACGAGACACTCAGCGCCGATGGTGTGAAGGTGCGCCTCATCTCCTGCCCCTGCCTGGACTTGTTCTGGGAGCAAGATGGATCATATATAGAGAGCCTGCTCTGCAATGCTTCCAAAAAGATCGCGGTAGAGGCCGGCATCCGCCAAAGCTGGGACCGCATCTTGGGTGGTCATGGCGGATTTATCGGCATGAACAGCTTCGGCGCCTCCGCTCCGGCGGATGAGCTCTATAAACATTTCGGCATTACGGCTGAGGCTATCGTTGAGATGGCAAAGAAAAAACTGGAGAAATAGAAGAATTAAACCACTAAGACCACTAAGCATTTTATAGTCACCGCACGCATCGCACGTAATAACACAAAGCTATGTGCTGCTGACATAATATTAATTAATAGTCTGCGACACCCCACCTCACCTCAGACCGCTTAGTGCTCTTAGTGGTGAAAATTAAAAAAGGAAAACGACACATGACCCTAAAAGTTGGTATTAACGGATTTGGCCGCATTGGACGACTCGCGGCGCGGGCGATTTTTGAAATGGGTCGCGATGATATTGAGCTGGCGGCGATTAACGACCCCGGCGGGAACTTCTTCCCGCTGCTGAAATACGACTCGATCCACGGCCGCGCGCCGTTTGATGTTGTGCGCGAAAGCGATGACTGGATTGTGATTGCCGGGAAACGCGTACACCGCTTCCGCGACCGTGACCCAAAGAACCTGCATTGGGACCGCGAGGGCGTGGATATCGTCTTTGAATGTACCGGCAGATTTAAAGACCGCGAGGGTGCACAGATGCACCTGGATGCCGGCGCGAAAAAGATCCTGATCTCTGCTCCAGCAAAGGGTGAAGATCTAACGGTTGTCTACGGCGTGAACCATGACAAGCTGACGAAGGATCACAAAATCGTCTCTAATGCATCCTGCACCACGAACTGCCTCGCCCCGGTCGCCTATGCTCTTAATAATGAGATTGGCATCGAGCGCGGGTTCATGACCACCATTCACGCCTATACGGGCGATCAGAACATCGTTGATTCCTCACACAAAGATCCTTACCGCGCGCGCGCGGCAGCGATGAACATGATCCCAACCTCCACCGGCGCAGCCAAGGCTGTGAGCCTCGTCCTGCCGGAGCTAGAAGGCAAGCTGGACGGCGTATCTGTGCGCGTGCCTGTACCCAATGTCTCTCTCATCGATTTGACCTTCACCGCAAGCAAACCAACAACCGTAGAAGAGGTCAACGCCGCCGTCACCAAATACGCCAATGGAAAGCTGAAAGGCGTGCTGGGCGTTTATGACGATCCGTGCGTCTCCGGTGATTTCAACCATGATCCGCATTCGGCGATGTTCAGCCTGAATGATACGAAGGTCGTTGACGGCACCTTCGTCCGCGTTGCCGCCTGGTATGACAATGAATGGGCCTTTGCCGTGCGCATGCTGGATACGGCCGTGGCGATGCATAAGGCTGGGTATTAGGTGTTTAGCCCCATAGTGTAGTGAAGTAAAGCGGGCCCTGCGCCCGAATCGCTTGGTAACATAATTACCTAAAGGTTCAAAAAACAGCAACATACTAACAAAACATTAACGCTCTTAAGCCGTTGTAAATAAACACATATGTATAAATAATTTGTGATTTTATGCATTTTTAGGTATTTTATAGTCATGGTAACGACTCTAGCAAAACGCGCAATGACAACGAACGAACAGAAGATCTGTTTTGTGATAGATCACTTGGTTGAGGCCTTGGGAAATCACTCCTCTTCACCGCTGCGTCGCGCACTTATACTGACGGATATCGACCAATATCCGGGCGCCACACAAACCGCGATCATGGAACGCCTGCATGTCGATAAAGCGACCGTGAACCGTGATGTAGACTGGTTATTCAATTACGGCTGCATCATGCGATTTGAGGCCGAGAACGATGCCCGCACGATCAAGCTTAAAAGCTGTGGCTACGCTAAAAATGCGCTCAATCAGGCTCTGGATTACTATAACAGCGATCATGAGATGCTGAAGGCTTTTATCCAGCAGCTCCAAAGAATCGTCAAAGTCGAAACTCCTACCTTGAGAGATGCCAAAATCATGGCCGCTCTCCACGAAGCGGGGGATCTAAAAAAACAAGATGTGATGAACCGCCTATATGAAGGAGCAACATCAACAGAAAACAGGGCAATCAATAAGTTAATAGAAGAAGGGTTAGTGCAAGATGTTAAGACGCAATAAAGAAGCAGAATTAGGATTAAACGCTCTAGGGACTACTTTTAGTGGCCTCGGCAGCTTTAGCCCTGGAACATCTCGCCTGGAGTTCAGGCGCGTTATGTCTGGAGGATTCGGTGATGCCCCCACAAGCAATAACTTTGATCAGAACCAAAAATTAGAAGGCCCTGGATTTTAAGCTCTACTCTTGCTCAGCAAGTATTTCCTCGCTATACCATCTATAGAGAACTTCATAGATGATAAGAGGAGCGCACATGCCAAATCAGGACCAATTCGACAAAATCGCTAATGGTGAGGGCTTTATCGCCGCGCTAGATCAAAGCGGCGGCTCTACGCCCAAGGCGCTGATGAATTACGGCGTTGATGAGAGCGCGTACAGCAATGATGATGAGATGTTCGCCCTCGTCCACCAAATGCGCACGCGCATCATTACCGCGCCCGCCTTTGCTGGCGGCAAGATCCTTGGCGCGATCCTGTTTGAAAAGACGATGGATAGCACGATTGAGGGCATGCCCACCGCGCAATATCTGTGGGAAAAGCTCGGGATTGTCCCTTTCCTGAAAATTGATAAGGGTCTGGCCGACATTGAAAACGGTGTGCAGATGATGAAGCCTATGCCGGAGCTTGAGGCATTGCTAGAAAAAGCCACCGCCGCCGGTATTTTCGGCACAAAAATGCGCTCTGCCATTCATGAACCCAACGACAGCGCCATCGCCGCCATCGTGCAGCAACAATTCGATATCGCCAAAACGATCATGAACCATGACCTCGTGCCAATCATTGAGCCAGAGGTAGACATAAGCGCGCCAGAAAAAACCGCCTGTGAAGCCATGATGAAGACGGAGATCTTAAAACAGCTTGATGCTCTGGGCGCAGATCAAAAAGTGATGCTGAAGCTCACACTGCCCGAAGAGGCTGGCTTGTTCACTAAACTAATCGCCCATGACAATGTCGCGCGCGTTGTGGCGCTCTCTGGCGGTTACAGCCTGGAAGAATCCTGCGCGCGCCTGACCCAAAATGACGGCATGATCGCCAGCTTCTCCCGCGCGCTCACAAGCAGCCTACAAGCTGATCAAAGTGATGAAGCGTTCAATGCAGCGCTCGGCAATGCCATTGATAAGATTTATGCAGCGTCCATGGGTGAAGAGACCAAGACGCAGGCTGCCTAAGGCTTCCCGCACCACAGCACTTGATCGATTGTCTCCGCGCCGCTGACCAGCATGGCGAGGCGGTCTATGCCTAGGGCTATGCCGCCCGATTCGGGTAGGCCGTATTCTAGCGCCGCCAGAAACTCTTCATCAATGGGATATTGTTCGCCATAGAGCTTTTGTTTAAGCGCCATTTCTTGGTCGAAACGTTTGCGCTGCTCGGCTGCATCAGTCAGCTCGCCAAAGGCATTCGCAAGCTCTAGCCCGCACACATACAGCTCAAACCGTTCGGCAAAGCGCGGATCTTCAGGCTTTTTACGCGACAGCGAAGCCATGCTGGCGGGGTAATCGATGAGGATAGTGGGGACACGTACACCCAGATGTGGTTCGATCTTCGCATCCATGACGGCGAAGAAGATATCTTCCCAGCTATCATCATCACTAACACGCACGCCCTGCGCTGTTGCCGCGACGGCAAAACCGCCCCGGTCCTCAAGACAGTTTTCTAAATCAATTTTACAATATTTATCAAAGGCTTCTGTAACAGTTATGATGCTCCACTCTAAGAATGGATCGACCGTATATGCGCCGTATGTTAATTCTTTTATTTCAAGTTTTTCAGCTATATACCGCAACAAATTAATACAGTCGTTCATAATATCACGATAACTGCCTCCCGTGCCGTCTTTTGCGGCCCTATACCACTCGATCATCGTGAATTCAGCGGAGTGCCGACTAGAGGCCTCGCCATTGCGAAAGACGTGACAGACTTGATACATCTTCGGGATTCCTGCCACCATCAGTTTTTTCATCGCAAATTCCGGGCTGGTGTGGAGGTAGAGATCACGGTCATGCGCCAGATCGGTGCCCAGAATTTCGGTCTTAAAGGCGTGTATGTGCGTATCCATGACCGGGGAAACCTGCAGAATGGGCGTCTCCACCTCCCAAAAGCCCTGCTCATCAAAATGCGCACGTACGGCCTTGATCAGACGCATACGCGCCTCCAAATACGGTTTTTGCTGCTCAAAATTATGGGGATGCCACCAACTCATGGGCTTAACATACAAAAAAATCTTGCAATTGCTAGCGAATAACGCTAAAAATCGCACTCTAATTAAGAAGGAACGAAACTATGCAAGCTGATATACACCCAGATTACCACGAAATCACCGTTGTGATGACCGATGGTACGAAATACAAAACCCACAGCACATGGGGCAAAGAAGGCGATGTGCTTAAACTCGACGTTGATCCCCTGACCCACCCGGCGTGGCAAGGCGGAACCGGCAAAGTGATCGAGAAAGGCCAACTGGATAAGTTCGAAAGCCGTTACGGTTCGTTCCTATCAGGCGATGCTGGCGAGAAATAGTAATAACGTAGACTTTTTTTAAAGGCTACAAAAGAACGGACGTCCTTGAGGAAACTTAAGGGCGTTTTGTTTTACTCGGGAGCGGGAATAGACTCATCTACATCACCCGCGACAGGGGCAGATACCTTCTGTTTCTTTAGACCTTCGCTGATATAGCTCTCGATTATGGCATCAACCAACGTTAGCCTAATAGCATCCATAGAGCATATTGCCATTACTTGCTTTGGCTTTTCATCTAAAAGAATGTAATGCGCCCTGGCCCAAAATGATTTTCCCAGTTGATTAATGCCCTTACCTGTTTCCGGATCAAAATCTTCTTTGGAAACACCCAAATTTAACCAAACTTTTTTAACGCTTTCTTCCGCATCACTATTGAGGAGCGCCTTAACCCAATCTGTTTTATATTTCCCTTTATCTGCCTCAGAAAAAGAAGAGCTAACCTTTTTCTGACAGCACTTAGCACCCCGCTGGGCACTCATTTTTAAGGCTGAGGCACGTTTTTTTGGTTCATCTTTGGGCTTTTTATTCCCTTTATTCTCCCGACCAGAATTATAGCTCATTACGCAGATACTCTCTTATATTATTTTTTATAATAAATAGAGTATATTAAGGGGGTGTGTCAATATAATTATGGATATTTATAGCTGATTAAGTGCTGAGGCCAACTTCTCTTTCGTGCCTAGAAACTCCGCCTTGCGGCTGTGCTGCTCCTCAACGACCTCCTCAGGCGCGTTAGCGACGAATTTTTTGTTGGCGAGATTCTGGTCCACCTTTTTGATTTCAGCGTCCAATCGGTCGATTTCTTTGGCCAGACGCGTGCGCTCTTTATCGAGGTCGATAATATCAGCAACTGGCATTATCAGCGTGGTTTTGTCGACGATGACCTGGATAGAGCCAGCCGGAACATCGCCAGTCATCGCGATGCTCTCTAGACGGCCCATACGTTTGAGGATTTCATCGTAAGCTTCGAAGCCCTCTTGCGTTTGATCACAGGCATCCTTGACCAGCAATTGCACCTTCGCGCCCGCAGGGACGTTCATATCGGCCCGCACAGAGCGGATTTCGGAGATAATGCGGATCAGCCAAGTCATTTTCTCTGTAGCGCCCTCATCAACGCCCAAGTGGTCATAGTTTGGCCATGCGGTTTGGAGCAGTAATGGGCGCTCAGCCCCCTCTTTTTCTTCTTGCGCGCGCGCTTCATAAAGCTCTTCAGTGATGAAAGGCATGAAGGGATTGAGCAGGATCAGAATTTGGTCGAGTACCCAGCCGGTCGTGGAGCGGATTTCGGCCTTGTGGTCGCTGTCTTCTTGCAGCAATGGCTTGGTGAATTCCAGATACCAATCGCAGAACGTGCCGCGGGTAAATTGATAGATCGCGTTTGCAGCCTCGTTGAATTTGTACGCGGCAAGCGCATCATCAATGGCGGTTTTGGCGACCATGACTTCACCGATGATCCACTGGTTTGGCGTGTATGTCACACTGGCCGGATCGAAATCGGCGGCGGCGAAGCACTCATTCATCTCGCAATAGCGTGAGGCGTTCCAGAGCTTGGTCGCGAAATTGCGGTAGCCCTCGATACGCTCCTCTGCCAGGCGCAGATCACGCCCCTGCGCAGCCATGGCCGTGAGCGTAAAGCGCACAGCGTCCGCGCCATATTTATCGATGAGGGTCAGCGGGTCCATCACATTGCCCTTGGATTTGGACATTTTCTGGCCCGAAGAATCGCGCACGAGCGCATGCATATAAACGGTATGGAACGGCACATCATCCATGAAATGCAGCCCCATCATCATCATCCGGGCAACCCAGAAGAAGATAATGTCAAAGCCGGTGATCAGAACATCGCCGGGATAATAGCGATCGACCATGTCCTTTGCGCTCTCATCCGGCCAGCCGAGGGTGGAAAACGGCCACAAGGCGGAGGAAAACCACGTGTCGAGCACGTCGGGATCACGAGTGAGCTGTACGTCCGGGCCAGCTTGGGCGCGCGCCTCTTCTTCGCTTTCAGCCACGTATACGGCACCATCTTCGTCATACCACGCCGGGATTTGGTGCCCCCACCAGAGCTGGCGGCTGATGCACCAGGGCTGGATATTGCGCATCCATTCGAAATAGGTGTTCTTCCAGTTATCGGGGACGAATTTGGCCTTGCCGCTTTCGACTGCCTCAATCGCGGGCTTTGCGAGGGTTTCGGCGTCAACATACCATTGATCGGTTAGGTATGGCTCGATGACCACGTCAGAGCGACTGCCGTAGGGGATGCTGTTTTTGATGGTTTCAACCTGGGCGAGGAGGTCCATCTCATCAAGCTCTTTAACGAGGCGTTTACGCGCTTCATAACGGTCTAAGCCGTGATATTCGGTGGGGATGTCCTCTAGTGCAGCGATCTTCGCCTTTGTGTCCAGCACATTGATCATGGGTAAATCATGACGTTTGCCGACTTCGAAGTCATTAAAATCATGCGCGGGCGTAATTTTTACCGCGCCGCTGCCCTGCTCCGGGTCGGCATACTCATCGGCGATAATCGGGATAAGGCGGTTGACGATCGGCACATTAACCGTCTTGCCAATCATGTCCTTATAACGCTCATCATCCGGGTGCACGGCGATTGCGGTATCGCCCAGCATAGTTTCAGGGCGGGTGGTGGCGATGGTGATGTACTCCGCCGTCGCGCCCTCAATGGGGTAGCGAATGTGCCACATCTGGCCCTTTTGTTCCTTTTGCTCCACCTCGATATCGGAAATGGTGGTGCCAAGTTTTGGATCCCAGTTCACGAGGCGCTTGTCTTTATAGATCAGGCCTTCTTTATGGAGCTGCACGAAAACCTTCGTCACGGCCCTGGACAGCCCCTCATCCATCGTGAAGCGCTCCCGCGACCAGTCCGGGGTCGCGCCAAGGCGCTTCATCTGGCCGATAATCGTCCCGCCGGACTCAGCCTTCCAGTTCCAAACGCGATTTACAAACCCCTCGCGCCCCATATCGTGTCGCGAGGTCCCTTCCGCATCTAATTGCTTTTCAACAACCGCTTGCGTGGCAATCCCGGCATGATCCAGCCCCGGCTGCCACAGCGCATCGCGGCCATTCATGCGGTTATAGCGCGTTAAAATATCCTGCAGCGTCGTATTAAGCGCATGGCCCATATGCAGGCTGCCCGTGACGTTGGGCGGGGGCATCATAATCGTCCAGGGCTTTTTATCGCCCTCTTTGCCACCATCGGGCGCGCAGGCGAACGCATCGGCGCTCTCCCACTTGGAATAGTGCTTTTCTTCTATCGCTTTTGGATCAAATGTTTTGTCTAGCATAAGTTTGCCTTTTTCCTTTAAACGTAGGAGATCATAGGGATTTCATTGAAAACCGCAAGATAAGAATATTGTAAATCATCATATGTCAGCAGCAAAGCTACTGGCTTTGTGGATCCCCGCCGTTTAAGCGTTTCTTACGAAACGCCGCGGGGATGACGCAGGTGATAATATAAATGATTGCCTATTCGTACGCTTAGTCTTCAAGAGCCCGCTTGGCCACGCGCTCCAGCTCTTCTTGCACGAGGCGCTCGATGATCGACGGCAAGTGCTTATCAAGCCAGTCTTTGAGGAGCGGGCGAAGCTCTGTACGGACGATATCCTCGACCGTGATTCCGCTATGCTCAATCGCTGTTTTCTTCGCCAGTTCAGCAAAACCTTCATAGGCCGCAGTTTCCGCGCCATTGGTCAGCACAGACTCAAGATCTTCAGCAGGCGCTTCAGGCTCTGGCGCAGGGGCCGGGGCCGGGGCCGCTTCTTCTGGTTCTGACTCTTGCATATCTATTTCCATGGGGGCCTCTTCCTCAGGCTCGGCTGGTGGGTCCGGCTCCGGATCAGACGCAGCCTCTTCTGCAGCGGGCGCCTCCTCCTCAACCTTGTCGGTTAATTCTATCACATCTTCAGGTTCATCTGTAGGGGCTTCTGGCGCAGCAGCCTCTTCAGCAGGCGCTTCGGGTTCAGGAGCAGCTTCAGGCTCTGGCTCGGGAGGCGGCTCTTCAGCAACAGGCTCCTCTTCCGCAGGCGCGTCTTCGACCGGCGCAGCATCAGCGTCACCACCCTCTTCCTCCTCATCATCTTCAGAGATGATTTGACGAATAGAGTCTAGGATCTCTTCGATCGATGGTTCTTCTTCTTGCTCTTCTTCGGCCATGATTTGATTTTTTGAATTCTATTTAGGCGGTTATAACCTACTCAGTGTCCATCATTGCATTCAGCTTGTCAAAGCTCTCTATTGCTCAACATTAACCCTATCCACATCGATGTTAAAAATATTGTCTTTAAAATCAGGTTGATCGGCGATGATCTTACCTAGCAAATCGCCAAAACCAACTGCGTCAGGCGTTAATCCACCAAGTGAAGAGAGCAGCGCAAACTTCGCTGTTATTTCATTTCTTTGCGCTTGAGCGAGCGCAACCTCGGCTTCAAAGACCTCTTGATCTGCATCCAGTACATTCAAAACGGTGCGCGATCCAAATTCTGATTCTGCGCGCACCCCCTCTTGCGCAACCATCAGCGCGTCAACTTGCGCGCGCCGGGAATCAATTTCTGCGCCCGCTGTACGCCAGTCAGACCAGCTGCGCACGACCAGTTCTTCAACCTCACGGCGCGCCTCATGAATCTCGATATAGCGCTGATTGGCCACATGCCTGGCTGCGCGCACACGGGAGCGCACACCGCCAGCTTGATAGAGCGGAATGCTGGCCGTCAAACCGATCGACTTCGTCGTTTGTTCGGGGATAATCCCCGGCGCCGGGTCATATGTACGGTTCCACCCGCTCGACAATGATATGGAGGGCAATAATTCGCCGAACACATCCTCCACATCCTCTTCCGAAGCTTTATGAATACTCATGGCGTAGTCAATAAGGGGATTCGCATTTTGCGCTTGCTCAACCGCGCTTTCGAGCGTAGCGGGCATTTGTGGCTGCGCATCGACCGGCCTCAAATCCGTAACCATCAATCCCGTCACCTGAAAAAACGCAGCCTTGCTGCTCATCAAATCGCCGCGCGCGGTGATCACATCAGAATCAGCGCTCGCCAAGCGTGCCTTTGCCTGTGATACATCCGTTTTGGTAATCTCTCCGACCTCGAACCGATCATTGCTGGCCTCAAATTCGCGCGCGATAATGCCGCGGGTTTTTTCGCTGAGCGTCAATAATGTTTGATCCCGCAGCACATCGGCATAGGCCGTGATTGCGTCCAGCACGGTATCTTGCTCTACGGATTGTAAATTAGCCTCTTGCGCCCGGATGGCGTGACGCGCGCTGGAGACTTCGGCGAATGTGCTGCCACCGCGATAAAGCGGCTGGCTGAGTGATAGCCCAACACCCTTCGCCGTCGAGCCATCAGATGATCCAAAATTACTGCCTGAAATGTCGCTCACATTAATGCTCGCCTCTGATGACACGGTCGGCAGCCAGCCAGCAAAAGCTTGCGGCAAGCGCTCCTGCGTTGAACGCAGCGCAGCGCGAGCTGCGAGCAGCGTCGGGTTATATTGATAGGTGTGGCTCAGCACCAGGCTAAGATCCATTTGCCGCTCTGCCTGATGAGCCTCTTCTGCATCAGTTTGAGTAGCGCTCTCCACAACGGAAGAGGCTTCAGACGCTAACGCAGCCTCTTGCGCAAGGGCAATAGCGCTCTGCCCTAACGGATAAAGCGCAAACACAGCCGCGATGGTCAAAAAACGAAAACGCATGAGATATTATAGGCTCTATATAATAAAGTGAAAATTCAGGAAGGACGGCCCCGCACCTAAAAGGTAAAAGCCGGTTGAGGTTCAAAACCAGGCAGATACGCCGCACCAGCTTCAAATAAACTATATGATGAAAAACCCTTTTCACCAAGATTTTCAATGATGGTGACCTGCCCCATGACGCTGCCAGGCGGCCGTATAATCGTAATCATCCTGCCCTTTAGCGAAAGCTGGCGGACTAAATCTTGCGGAATTTCGGTCACACTACCGCCCAGGAATATGAGATCAAACGGCGCATGCTTTGCGCAGCCCTTGATCAAAGACCCTTTAAAGCCCACAATATTACACGCATCCAGAGAATCCCATATGCACTGCGCGAACACCAAATCAGTCGCCTTTTCCTCTAACGCAATCACTGTACTGGCCAGTGATGATAAAATTGCGGCTGAATATCCGGTGGCGCCTCCAATATCAAGCACCACATCATTCACGCCCGGCGCCAGAGCCTCCAACATACGCGCATGCGTCACAGGCTCCAGCAAACAGCGACCATCATCAAGAGGCACCGCATCATCACAATAGACAATATTTTGAAGGTTTTTCGGCACAAAGGCCTCGCGCGGCACAGTTTCAAAGGCCTCAATAATATCCGGCGACACAACCCCGTTGGGACGTATCTGACAATCAACCATGTTTTTTCGTGCGTGCTCTAAACTATTCATGGGCACAATCATAAATCAAAATCATGTTTTTTGATAGAGTCTAGATGAGTGAAGGCTTGCTTTTTCTAGTGCGCCTGCACTATTATCCAGCATCGTCAAGAACGTGGCGCTTGCCACGGCGACCAATCGGTCGCTTAGTCACAGACCAAAGCCGCAAGCGCGGCTCGCGAAAAGTTTCGCGTTCTTGAACTTTAATAAGGCGCGGTGGCAGAGTGGCTATGCAACGGATTGCAACTCCGTGTACACCGGTTCGACTCCGGTCCGCGCCTCCACTCTTCGCCAAGGCTTCGGGTAACTTAGACCACTTTCTGAATTTTACATGCTTGACAAAAATTTGTAGCTCACGCATAACAATGCACGGTATTCCTCGATAGCTCAGCGGTAGAGCAGTTGACTGTTAATCAATTGGTCGCAGGTTCGAATCCTGCTCGAGGAGCCACCAATCTTATCCCACTAACATATATAGACTTTCCTGCCCTTTTATAGATAAATTAGGCCGCTTTAGTGATCATACCCATCATCTCATCATTGAGCTTGAGGCGTTGCTTTTTGAGACCCTCTAAACGCTCATCCGATGCTGCTTCTATTTCTTTCTCAATGCGCAAAATGCCTTTATTGACCTCATGGTATTGGTCAAATAGCTTCTTAAAATGCGCATCACTCCCCTTTAAATTATGAATTTGTTCTTTGTGCTCAGGGTGCTCATGCGCAAAACCATGGTGTTCAGTTAACATTGTGCGTCCTTTTCTTTTGGTCTGATTTCATATCACCCCAAAAGTCTAAAGCAAACGCGCCCTGCTATCATTGATATATATCAAATCATGATGGTCATTCGTTAGTGGGTTCGCCCCCTGCTCGAAAAGCCACTTTCCCCACAGCAATATAAATAGGGCAAAAAAAATAGCCAAAGTCACTTATGACTAAGCTATTTTTTAGGATAGAATTTTAAGGTTAATTACTCAGCCGCTTCCGCAATGTCTTCAACAGATTTTTCTTTTGCAGTAGGCTTTTCCGCCCCTTGCTGTTGATTGTCTTTCCTAATTTGCGTGAGGAACGATGTGACAGCTTTTTCGAGACTATCAGATAGGCCAGCAATATCATCAGCAGATGTTTTAAGCATTTGCGACGATTGTCCGGTTTCGCCTGCCGTGGTTTGTACGTTACCGATTTCGCTCGCGACCTGTTGTGATGCTTGAGACACCTCGGAAATACTGCGCGTGATTTCACCAATCACAGAGTTTTGTTCCTCCACCGCACTTGCTGTGCCTGTAGATGCCTGATCGATATCAGAAATATTACTAATGATTTCTTGCATCGCCGTTACAGAGGCTTGCGTTGCCGCCTGAATTTCAGTGATCCGCGCTTCAATCTCTTCAGTTTTCTGCGCTGTTTCACTTGCGAGCTTCTTCACTTCATCAGCAACAACCGCAAAGCCCTTGCCGGCCTCCCCGGCCCTTGCCGCCTCAATCGTGGCATTGAGCGCCAGAAGGTTTGTCTGCTCGGCAATGTCCTTAATCGAAACAACAACCTCACCGATATTTTCAACCAGACTGTTCAGCTGATCCACTTTCTCACTGGTGCTGTTGGCATTATCCGACGCCATATTCGCCTTGGACGCCACATCAGAAATTTGTTTAGAAATCTCCTGTGCACTCGCCGTCATCTCTTCCGTTGCAGACGCAACAGTTGCCACATTCGCACTAGTTTCTTCCGCAGCAGAGGCCACAGAATTACTGGAGTTTTGTGTTTGCGTTGCCATACCCTCCAGGTCCCTCGATGCGCCCTGCAGCTTCTCCGCAGCTTCGGCCAAGTTCTGGATCGTTCCCCCAACTTGAGAATCAAACGTATCAGCCATTTCACGCATCATCTTGCGCTTATCTGCTTCAGCTTGGATCGCAGAACGCTCTTGCTCTTCCTTAAGCTGTATTGCTTCCCTTGTACTCTCTCTGAAAAAACTAAGAGACGAGGCCATATCGGCAATCTCATCCTCAAACTTCGCCTCCGGCGCAGCAACCTCCAGATTTCCAGCGGCCAGCCCTTCAGCATATTTTTTTGTTTGCAAAAGCGGAACAAGGATCGAGCGCACAAGTGTCAGAGAAATCACACCAAAGACAATCACCATAAGCACGCATGTTATAGCCAGGATTTTAAGCATCAAATACTCAACCCGCTCTGTCTCCTGAACAGATTCAACTGTAAACGCATTCAGCTTCTTCATCAGCGCCTCAAGCTCACGATCAATTTTATCGGCTTCTGCCCCAACCTTGACCGACAGCTTTGTCGCGGATTCTATCTGCCCTTGATCGAACTGCTTAAACACAGCCTCAACATGGTTGTCAAAATTGGTGTGTTCACGCTCAATTTTCTTAAGCGTCTCTAAAACACGAGAAAACTTTCCAACAATTTCAGGACTCCCCTGTTCCGCCTCAATGATATAGGCGACGAGATCTTCCGCTTTTAGAATTTCCCCTTCAACCTTCTTTGCATAGACAAAAAATTTGTCTTTCGCTTTTTTATACCCCTTACGCGCCGCATAATCATGACCCATAGTGCCGGCATAGCGCACGGCTCTTTCAAATAAAACGGCCTGTTCCAACTGATGCGCCGTTGCCTCGGACATCAAATTGGTCAAGGGGATGTCTTCCTCAGCAATCTGTTTAAGCTTACCGCCAACATATAAAAGGGAATACGACGCGCCTGCAGATATACCGACCATAATAAATATGGCGAGTATAGTGAAGGCGTATATTTTGAATTTAATTGTCATTTTACGGAGCATTTCATCTATCCTTTGATGATTGTTAAACTAATGTAACAAAGCGTTATTCAAACGCCTGTGAAATACTCAGTAATATGCAGATGCCATTCTACTAATAATTAAGACTGCTTGTGTATCTTTTTTTTAAAATAACCACCCCCCTATAAAAATAGGAAAAGAAGCGGGCAAAAAAAGCCAGACTTAAACCTTTAATTAAAATTAGCAGTTAGACATTAATATTATCATCAACACCATAACAAAAAATTAAACGATTTCGGAAATCAAAACACAGCACTCAATTCGTCCAATATTGCCGCGAGAACAAGACCATAATCGTCAGCACCTCTAAACGCCCAAGCAGCATTCCAAAACAGAGTAACCATTTTGCCAAATCAGGCAAGCTCGCAAAATTACCGGCCGGGCCGATCACGCTGCCAACACCGGGCCCAACATTGGCAAGCGCCGTTGCCGCGCCGCTAACGGCCGTTGTGAAGTCAAGACCAAGCAATGTCAGCGCAATCGTTAAGAATACATTCGCAACCACATACAGCCCCAAAAACCCAAAGATCGACATGATCACCGGGTAATCCATGGCCTTGCCCTGATAGCGCAAGACAAACACAGCACGCGGGTAGATCAGCGCCTTAATTTGGCGCGCAATCGCCTTGGCTGTGACCACCACGCGAATAATCTTAACGCCGCCCGAAGTAGAGCCCGCACACGCGCCAAGATAGGTTAGAAAGAAAAAGAACATCACAGGCAACGCGCCCCATAATGTGTAATCCGTCGTGGTGAATCCCGTTGTTGTGATAATGGAGACAATGTGAAAGGCGGACATCGTCACGCTCTGCCCAATGCTATAGGCTGAATTTTGCCAAAGCCACAGGCTAAGCCCCGCCGTGAAGACGAGCAGTAAAAGCATAAACACCTTAAATTGCTCATCTTCAAAAAAGGCAAAGCGCCCCTTGTAAAAAAGCTTCACGAACAAGATAAACGGCACCGCGCCGAGCACCATAAAAACAATTGAAATCCACTCCAATATCCGAGAGTTGAAATACCCAAAAGACGCATCATGCGTTGAATATCCTCCTGTTGAGACGGTGGTCATCGCATGATTTATGGCTTCAAACCCACTCATCCCAAACATGTGATAAAGTATCGTGCACAAAGCCGTAATCCCGCCATACACAACCATCAAAGAGAAAACAATGGAGCTTCCCCGCGACATCACCTTATCCGATCGGTCCGAGGCTTCGGTCTTAAAAAGTTGCATCCCGCCCACACGAAGGAACGGCAGCAAAAGGATAGCAAAGGCGATAATTCCTATTCCGCCAACCCATTGCAACATAGAGCGCCAGAGCAAAACGCCGTGGGAAACCTGATCAAGCCCGCTCAAAACCGTGGACCCTGTGGTGGTAATGCCCGATGTCGATTCAAAAAATGCATCGGTAAAGGACAGCCCCAGATCCGATAAGTAAAGCGGCACAGCGCCAAACACGCACAACCCCAACCAAGATAATGTCGTGAGTAAAAATGTCTCACGCATGCTCAAATGAAGCCTCTCACAGCGAAAAGCCAAAATCATCCCCATGCCAAAGAACACGCACACGACAGCGCTAAACAAAAACATTCGCGCATTTTCATGATCACTTGCACGATCCACAAGCGCGGGTATAAGCTGCAGCACACCAAGAATTGCGAGCAAAATGCCGAGGGTAAAACCAATAATTTGAAACCGCATATGCGCCGCGCCCTATTTGAAAGGAGATCAAAAAAATGCCTATCCCTGAAAGTGTTAGCTCAGGCCTTATCGAAGCGCAAGAGCTCCAACAGTTAATCACCGCAAAAACGCCCAACATTAAAATCATTGATGCCTCTCTTCCCGCCCCCGGCAGCACGAACAATATGCGTGACACATATACAGGCGCACATATAAAAGGCGCTCAATTTTTCGACATTAAAGCCATTTCCGATCAAAGCACCGACCTGCCCAACATGCTGCCCACTGCCGCCGCCTTTGCGGACTATGTTTCAGATTTTGGCATAAGCAACGACGATCTTATCATTATTTATGGCCAAACCGGCATGATCATGGGCCCTGCACGCGCATGGTGGATGTTTAAGATTTTTGGACATGATCGGGTTTGCCTGCTCAATGGTGGCCTGCTTTCCTGGAATGTTGAAAATCTGCCCATCACCGACAGCATCACCACACCACAAAAATCAAACTACAGCGCCGCTGCATACAACGTCGATATGTTGGTAAACAAAGATCAAGTCCTGCAGGCCAGTGAAACCCACAGCGCCTTTATCTTCGATGCCCGTGCAGCTGAACGATTTAATGGTGAACTAGAGGAGCCCCGCCCAGGCTTACGCGCCGGGCATATTCCTGGCGCGCGCAACCTCCCCTGCTCCCAACTTGTCGATCCAGAAACCGGAGCGTTAAAAGACAGGGCTAGCATCAAACAATTTTTCACCACGCTCGGCCTCGATGCCGAAACGCCCGTCATTACCTCCTGCGGCAGCGGTATAACAGCCTGCGTTCTCGCCTTCGGCCTACATTACATTCATCACAAGAATATTGCCGTTTATGATGGATCATGGGCAGAGTGGGGCGACAAAGAATTGGGCCTGCCCATACAGACGCGCAAATAAATACAAAGCATAGGATAGAAGAAATAGTGCAACGACATACAATGAATACTAAATACAGAGCCTTACATACATAACTGCTCAACATTTACTCTTAAAAATAATTAATATTACTTACTTTATTCATCGACATTGAAGATAGTTGCGATTTTGATAGGATTTTAGAATTATTTTATATTTTTTTCTTGCAATCGTTGCTAAAATGACATACCTTGTCTGTACACACCCTCTATTACCGCCGTTTGTCCGGAGCATCTTCTAAAGGTCTCCGGACCTTTTTTTGTGCTTTTGGAAGGTTGTAACTTTATTACACCCAATATTTAAAGCGCCTTCAAACGAATTTGTTTTTTGGCTAGGCACGAAGAAAAAAGCGTATGAACATACACGAACGATTGAGTAACAACGCCAAAAGGCAAATCCGGAAGGAGATGGTGATCCCGGGAGGGCTCGAACCTCCAACCCCCTGCTTAGAAGGCAGGTGCTCTATCCAGTTGAGCTACGGGACCATTATGAAGCGCTATCTACGCGCCCTCATCTTCGGGCGGCTTATAGCGAAAATTATCGCCGTAATTGCGCGGCCTGATGGTTTTGCTACGCTCGGCTAGAACGGTATACGCCAAACCTTTGTCTTCTGCAAATTTTTTAGCCATATCCAATGATGTGAATTTGAGGCTCACCTGCCCGACTGTGTCGCCGGCCGCCGTCCAGCCCATGAGGGGCTCCGGCCCCTTCGCGGCCTCTGGCTCATATTCCAGCACCCATTTATGGGTACGGGCGGTGCCGGATTGCATTGCAGTTTTGCTGGGTTTGTAAATGCGTGCTTTCATAGCTCTAAGGATATCGCAGAGCCGCAAAAAATCAAAGGCTAATTTGCCTCTCTACCATCGATAAAGCCTGCGAGCGATTAACCCCAAAGCCATACCCAAAAGAACGAACGGTATCAGATGATAAACCATCGCGTGCCCCACCGTATCCATCATGCATGTGAAATGCAGACCGATATAGCCAAAGGACGCGACAGACAGGCTCGCCATAAACGCACTGAGAAATGGTCGCGTCGTTGCACCGCCCGTGCTTAGAAACACCATAATGGCCGCAGGCACGATCGCGATCCAGAACCCATCCCCCATACAATGCCCGAAATGCGCTGTCTCCATATGCACCCCTTCGATCAAAGAACGTAGCCCTCCCCACAAAAAGAACACGGCCAGAAAGCTAAAGGGCACAGCGATTATCCATTTTTGACCGCGCATATCCGGAACGCACAGCCAGCACGCACAAAGCGCCGCAGAAATACCGACAAGGCCAACAAGCATGTTTTCAAACAAGAAATGTAAATCAGAGAGCTTCTCAAGCGAATCGGGACGCAAACCAATGTGATGCACAACAAACCACGCATAAACGGCCGCACCAATCATCCATGGCAAAGCGCGCGCCATGGGGTGCGCCATGGGCTTAACCGGCTCAAGCTCATCGGTCAGGCTATTGATCATATCATCTACAGAAGGCTCACTCATCCAAACTTATCCTTTAATTTAACCATCGTGCGGTGGGCCGACACCTTAACGGCGGAGACACTCATCCCGGTTTTCTCCGCGACTTCTTTGGCCGTATAGCCTTGAATTTTAATAAGCTCAAACACCTCACGCTGCTTTGCGGGCAAGGCCTTAAGCGCCTTCTCCACATCTTTATATTCGCCGGCATGAGTAGGATTGGTTACATGATTTTGAATAAAGCTTGGATCTTCGAGCGAAGATTGCTTATCACCGCGTGCGCTGTAATGTTTGCGCAGAAAATCGATTTTGCGAAAGCTAACGATCGCCATCAACCATGGCCGGAACGGACGATCGGGGCTGTAAGTATTTAAAGATTTGTGAACAGAGATCAAAACCTCTTGCGTAATATCCTCCGCCCAATCGGGGTTAGCGAGTTTGCCCACGATAAAATTGCGAATAAATGGCGCGATGGCGCGTAAAAGCTTGTTATATGCCGCTTTATCCCCCGCCTGCGCCGCCGTGGCCCAAGCCGTCCATTGCTCTCCGACTGAGAGTGGTGTGTTGGTGTTTGATGGGGGTTTCATGTTAGCCGTTCATGCCTTTTTCTAAACCCGTATCGACGGAGCCCCGAGGAGCGAAGGCGTCTTACAAACTAAAGCTTGCTTCGACATAATGGTCGGGGTGAGAGGATTCGAACCTCCGGCCTCTCGCTCCCAAAGCGAGCGCACTACCAGGCTGTGCTACACCCCGACATTTGATGGCGTTTTATACATGATGCGGCGCTATGGGGCAAGCACATTACGAAAGACCGGGTGGAAAACTTTATCACCCACCGCAATGCCCAGCTTATCCGCCTGCCCGCCATTGATCTCCAGCACTGCAAATGATGATGCTTCGGAGGTGATCAGTGCCTCGCTCTGCGGCTTGGCCATGCTGTGAATGTGGTGAATTTCACCGTCTCTGGCCAGAAATAGTATGTCGAGCGGGATGAGCGTATCCTTCATCCAAAATGTGCGCTTTCTCTCTTCCGGGAATAAAAACAGCATACCGGACTCAAGTGGCATGGATGTACGGTTCATTAAGCCCTGCTCTTGCTCTGCGCCCGTAACGGCGAGCTCGACAGTAAAGAGCAGCTCCTCACCATTCGCC
Organism: Alphaproteobacteria bacterium; assembly: GCA_024275825.1. Lineage (GTDB taxonomy): Bacteria > Pseudomonadota > Alphaproteobacteria > Micavibrionales > Micavibrionaceae > JAJRYK01. Next base: position 65,549 of record JAJRYK010000030.1, on the reverse strand, counting down.
ATTTTAATGCGCATCTCATTGTTTTGAACATTACGGCTTTGAACAGGTGCATCTTGAGCAACAATTTCCTCCTCCACCTGCGGGTGTGCATAATCCTCAGCTTGCGCAGCGCCGAGCGACAAAGCCACGAACATCGTTAGAACAAAACAAAGACAAAAATGACGCAGCGCTATTTTGGGCAAATGTATTTTCATGATTTATGAATCCTTTAATCGTTGCAGCTCTTCCAAAGCCGATTGAAATGTGATTAGACCTAAAAACTTATGGCTGTCTTTTTCGACAACAAAGAGTGGCGCGCCATGCTGAACAACGAAATTAACCCCCTCCCATGTCGGGGTTTCAGGATAAACCACATCAACTTTGCGCTCCATCAGCTCAGAAATCGGCAGCGGATCAACCTTTTTCAACCGTTTAGCGATGCCCGGCGCAGCATGGACCGACACGTCCATCTGCCCCCCATCAGCCATCGTCACAGAAACCGGTAGCGCATTCTTGAACAAGCCTTGAATAGAGAACATGCCCTGAAGCACCTGATCCTCACCCACAACGGCGACGACATCAGCGGCGCTTTTTTTCATTAAAGCCAAAACATCCTCAACCGTTTGATCGGGCGAAACGGTAATCGGATTTTTGGTCATAGCAGCGTGGCAGGGCATCGGTCATCCTTATTGTTCGTCTGTGGTTATTGTGCTTAAAAATGCGAGAACATGCAATTGCTTGTTATTCCTCAAAACCCGCACGATACATTTTCTCATAAAGACCTTCAGCCACCATCAGCTCGTCATGCGTGCCCTGCTCCTTAATCTGACCGTCTGCCAGAACGATAATTTCATCAGCATTTTGAACGGTGGATAGGCGGTGAGCGATGACGATGGTTGTGCGGCCCTTCTCCAGCGCCTCAAGCGCTTTGCGCACAGCCTTTTCTGACTCATTATCCAGCGCGGATGTGGCTTCATCAAGGAGCAAGACCGGCGCGTCATGGAGAATCGCGCGGGCAATCGAAAGACGCTGGCGCTGCCCACCGGAAAGTTTCACCCCATCCTCACCCACCTGCGTTTGATAGCCATCAGGGAAGCCTTCGATAAAGTCATGCGCGGCGGCCATTTTTGCGGCCTTCACAATATCTTTCTCCTCCGCATCCGGGTGACCATAGGCGATATTGGCGGCGATGGTGTCATCGAAGATTGTGATATCCTGCGACACAAGCGCGATACAGTCACGTAAACTTTTGAGCTTCACTTCACGAATATCCTGCTTACCGACCTTAATCACCCCGTCCGCTACGTCATAGAAGCGCGGAATTAGATTGATGATTGTCGTTTTACCGCCGCCCGACGGCCCAACAAGCGCCGTTACCTTGCCGGGCTTTGCCGTGAAGGATATCTCATGGAGCGCATCGCTCTCCGCAGTCTCATAGCGGAAGCTAACACGATCAAATGTAATGCTCGGTTTTTTTGCCTCAATATCTTTTGCGCCGCGCTGATCTGTAATGGAAGGCATCATATCGAGCATATCAAAGATTCGCTCACCCGCGCCGAGCCCCATCTGGATAGAGTTATTCAGTTTGGCCAGCTTCTTCACCGGCTCATAGGCCATGATAAAGGCCATCAAAAATGCGATAAGCTGCCCGGTTGTCATCGCGCCTTCAGCAACCTGAAGGCCACCATAAATGATAATACTGCCCGCGACCAAGCCAATGAGCACCTCATTCACCGGGGTCGACATATTGCTGACACGTACGGCCTTGATCATTTTATCACGTACGCGCCCAATCACACCGCCCGCACGGCGGGTTTCATAGTCTTCGGCGTTGTACGCCTTTACCTGGCGAATGCCGTGGAAAATTTGAGAAAGCTTGTCTGTCAAATGTGAAAGCTCCTCCTGTATGCTTTTAGAAATCTTACGCAAACGCCGCCCGATATAAACAACAAATCCCACCAGAAACGGAACAATCACAAAGGAAATCAGGCTTAATTGCCAATCTTTACTGAGCATTACTGCGAGCAAAAAGACCAATGTCATCAAGTTCTTACCAAGCGCTGTTAATGTATCAGACATAGCCGCGCGCAGCACCGTGACATCATTAATCACGCGAGAGATCAAATGCCCGCTGGGGTTGGCATGAAAGAACGCCAGATCGAGACGCATAAAATGCGCAAACATATCCTTTTGGATATCCGCCACCATCGATTGCCCCACTTTATTCATGATAATCACATGAACATAGGTCGACAGACCACGTGTAATGAAGATAAGAAAGATCACCCCACCAAACGGATAAATCAGCGCTTTGTTCGTCCCACTCAGCACCTTATCCAGAATAGGCTCCATCAAGAGCGGAATACTGGCCGTCATCGCCGAGGCAATCGCCATGAACACCATCGCCAGCACAATCTGGCGAACATATGGGTTCATGTAAGAATTCGCCAACCTTTTCATAAGGTTAGCCGTAGTTTTCTTCGGCGATGCAGCAGCGATAGTCATAGGTTTAGACATAGCCTATGTGCTATAATAAATCTAGAGGCCTAATTCTTCACAAACGGTCGGCATACAATCATGAATACAGAAGACAACACCCCTTTCGCAGATTTAGACGCTGAAAAATCCGGCTTTGAATCCGCTGGCATTGGCCTTGCGCTAGGCGGCGGGTTAGCCCGCGGGTTCAGCCATATCGGCGTTTTGAGGGTGCTGGAGAAAAATGGCATTAAACCGCGAATCGTTGCGGGCACATCAATTGGCGCGGTCGTCGGGGCCGCTTATTTGGCCGGTAAACTAGATGATATTGAAGATTGGGCACGCTCGCTCAACCGCCTGAAAATTCTATCCTATCTCGATATACGCGTCCGCAGCGCAGGGTTAATCGGCGGAAACCGCCTTGATAAGCTGCTCGGCGAACATTTTGGGGACATGAACATCGAAGACCTCCCCCACCCTTATATCACAATCGCGGCAGATTTACTGACCGGGCATGAGGTCTGGATGCGCCGAGGAAACTTGATCGAAGCGATGAAGGCGTCATTTGCGCTGCCCGGCGTTTTCCCGCCCGTGAAGCGCAAAGATCGCCTATTAATTGATGGCGCGCTGGTAAACCCGGTGCCAGTTTCTGTCTGCCAAGCCCTTGGCGCGCGCATGACGATCGGCGTGGATCTACATGCCGACATCATCGGAAAGGCCGCCAAACCCGGCACCACCTACCAAACCGTTGCTGGGTTCGACATTTTTGATGAGAAAGATGTCCCGAAAGAGGAGCAAAAGAAATTCAAAACTGGCCTCAGCCGCCGCCTATTCCGCCGCGAAGAACATAATCCCAGCTTGTTCGGCGTCATGGTTTCATCACTGGGTATTATCCAGGATCGCCTGACGCGATCACGCCTAGCGGGGGAACCGCCCGACATTCACATTAAGCCACAAATTGGGCATATCGGCCTGCTAGAATTCGAAAAAGCGCCGGAATTAATCGCAGAGGGCGAGGCCGCCGCCGAAAAAGCGCTACCGGATATCCGTGCCGCGATGTCTGTCTTTATGCCGGATGGCTAATTAAACCCAACATCTCCCCCCCCTCCCTGAGGGAGGGGGGGGAGGGTTTAGGAACGGTAAACTAATCAAACACCATCACCCCCCACCTTAATCCTCCCCCTAAGGAGAAGGGAAAACGGCGACTATATATTAATCAGAAAAACGAAAAAATCAGCGCGCGACGCGCTTCTTATGCTTGCGATCAGGCAGTGCATTGCCCCACCTCATCGTCTTCACCAGATATTTCGGTTTGATATTACCGTACTGATTAGAGAGCACCTCAAGCGCCTTATCCAGCTCCAGGGCGCTATGCGCCTTCTTGAGCGAACCCCAGTGGAGGCCTTGCGCCACAAGGCACGTATCAATATTCACCAGCGAGCCACCAAGAATATCGTGCGCCATCGTGTCGCCAATCACAATCGTATGGCCGGGATAGATACCCTGCCCCTGAAGCGTACGAATGCAGCGCTGAAAAATTGGCTGGTGCGGCTTGCCGATATAATGCACAACGCCGCCAAAATCCTTATAACGCGCAGCCAGCGTGCCCGGCCCCATAATATTCGCGCCCTTCATTAAGCCCAGACTATCCGGGTTTGCACAAATAGCGGTCAATCCCTTACGCGCCGCTGTTTTCAAAGCAGGCTCATAATCCTCAATCGTCATTTCTGGTGAATCCGCACCCGCAATAATAAAGAACGTCGCATCATTCACATCATCAACAACCTCAACATCCAGCCCATCAACGATCGAACGATCACCGCCGCGGCTAATCACATAGACCTTATCACCCAGACCTTTGAAGAATTCTTCATCCTCATTTTTCAAACCCTGCCAAGTCATTTCACCAGAGGTCAAAATCTCATCATACAGGCTGGGGCCAATGCCCAGTTTTTTCAGGCGTTCCTTATTCTCCGCTGCCCGCTTACCAGAATTGGACAAGATGATAATATATTTTTTGCGTGACTTCAGCTCCTTCAAGCATTCAACAACGCCATCATACGCCTTCTCACCATCATGGAGCACGCCCCACTGATCAATGATAAAGCCCATATAGCTGTCAGATATATCGGAAATGCCTTGGCAAAATTTAGTCTTTTTTATGATGCTCATAGCGGAATCGCCACCTTGAATAAATGTGATGCGCGCAGAGGGTTCCGCGCGCATCTATTATTGTGGCTTTAAGGGTTTTAATCAATAGCTAGATGAGCATTAGCCTAATAATATTGCCATAGCCCAACACGTCATCTATCCCCCCGCCCTATGGGAGGGGGCTAGGGGGAAGGGTTACGAACGGCTGCCTTAATCAAACACCATCACCCCCCACCTTAATCCTCCCCCTAAGGGGGAGGAGACTAAGGCTAAAAACTCTAGATTAAATCACCCTACGCTGCCTTCAGCGCTATTTTTCCAAGCTTTGAATCCTTACCGGCCACCTGACACATGAACTGATACAGCTTACCAACCTCACTAGAGCCGATCGTGGAGCTGAGAAGCGCGCCGTGATCGGCCTCAAAGGCTTGATCATACATTTCCTCAAACTGACGAATGAAGCGCTGGGCATAGGTTCTGAACTCATTATCAGACGCAAATTTCTCCTGCGCCTTATCCAGCGGCATTTTGCCCTCCATATCGATCAGCTTACGCGTAAAGGCCGACACATCACCCTTCTGGAACGCCTTCCAGGTCTTCTCGGAAACATCTCCATCAAGCATCCGGGTCAGATCAACTGAGAGCGAGTGCAAGCTCTCAATGATGAACTTGGCCGAGGACATGAAGGCCTCACGCTGCGCGCGCGTTTCCCTTTCCTGAATGCTCTTCGCAAATTCACTGGCATCCTGAGAAGCCTTAAACAGCGATTCAGACTGCTTCGTAAAGGTAATAGCCGCATCGCGCGCGCCATCGAGCGCCGCAGTTGAAACATTAAGCAAACGATCAGATTCGGTCTGTAGCTTCTCCCGCGACCTCTCGACCTTGAACGCCGCATCATTAGCCGCATCATTGACCTCATCAAGCTGCGCGCCCATCGTCGCAACAGCCTTACTCATCCGCTCTGCTGCATTCACAGAGCTGTCAGCAATCGCCTTGGACTGTGATTTTAATTCCTGCCCATAGGTCGCCGAGGTCTTCAGTGATCCGCTCATCTGCTCCGCCACTTCACGCGCACGAATAGCAAAGCTATCACCGGCTTTCTTCAGCTCAAACAAGCTATCATTGGCGTTGCCAAGAAGCGCTTCAGCCTCCCTCTTCACATGTGCGACCAGCTCCGCAGAGCGCGCGGCGGTTTTATCTGCTGCATCACTGAGCTTATGAGTCTCATCCAGCGCCTTCTCACCAACGCGATCAAACGTTCCGATAACCTTCTGCGCTTCGCTTTGAACATTATTCGATTGACGGACAAAGCCATCGCCCGCGCCCTCAAGCTGCGCCACCGCAGCGCCAACAGACGCTGAAAGCTCAAAGAACTGCTCGTTCATGGCCTTTTGAATAGCCTCGATCTTCAACAATGCCTGATCGGTCATCAGATGCACGTCCGAAGATTGGTCCTGCAATGAGGCAGAAATATCGCGCATACGCTCATGCGCCGTGCTTGAGGCCTCTTCAATATCCTTTGTACGTGCCTGAATAGTCTCACTAGAGCCACGCAGGAGAATGTTAGCCTCTTCGGTACCCTGCTTCAGATCTTGCAAACGCCCATCAAACATAATGCCAATCTGCGCAAACCGGTCCAATGTCGTTTGCGTTGTGGTTTCATAGCTGGATTTCAGCGCATCAAAGCGTGTACGTGTTTCCTCAGCCTGCTCTATCGCGTTAATATAAATAGGCTCAATCTCTTGCGCGGAGGAGGCCAGCGTATCTTTCACCGCCTCAACTGAGCGCGTCGCGTCTTTCGCCTGTTCGCTCAAGCGCGTAATTTTATCATCGATAGAGTGATCAAGCGCCTCAAGATCAACAAAAGCGGTCTTGGTGAAGTTTGTAACCTTCGCACTACCGTCAGATATCTGCGCGCTCACCTTCGTGATATCGCCTACAGCACCGTCGGAAAGCGTATGCAGCTCTCTGGCTTGCGCATCGAGCGCCTCACGTACAGTCTCTAACATGCTCAGAGACTGCGTTACCTCATCGTTCAGCCCGTCTTTTTGCGTACGCATCTCTTCGTTAATCACACGTGCTTGTCCGGCGATTTGACCGGAAAGTGTTGAGATTTCCTGCGCCTGCCCACGCAGTGTACCGCGAATGGTTTCCGCAACACTCACCGCGCGATCACTGGATGCATTAAGATCCGTAACGCGGCGATCAAGCACATCACTGATCAGCTCATGACGTTTATCTGCCTCGCCCACAGCCGTCTGGATTTCCCTTAGAGGCCGTTCAAATGATTTGCGCACAGAATCAATGCGCTCTAATAGAGTCTCTGCAGACAGGCTGAGCTCCTCATTCTGATGCGTAATCGCTTGCGACAAGGCCTTCACATGAGTCTCTGAACTGCGAGAAACCTCTTCAATTTGCGTACGGCTTTGTTCTAGCAATTCAGTAATCTGTTTGACCTGCTCAACATTGCCGGCACCAGCCTCGGCGAGCACCTGTACGTGTTGCTTCGTGGTCACCATCAACGTATCAGCGCGATCTTGCGCATTCATGGTTGAGCTTTCTAGCGCCTCCACCGCGCGCTGCACCGCAGAGCTAATAGATTCTGAGCCAGAAATCGCTGTTGAGAGCGCTTCACCCAGCTTGTTTGCCGCATGCTCGCCTGCCTCTTCAATCAAGTTGGCTTCTTTAGAAATGCCCTGTACCACATCATGCAGATTGCGCGTTTTTTCATCGATACGCACCTCAAGCCCTTCGGTCTTGGCGATCACATCAGCAACCGTGCTGTTCAGATTTTCAGCGCTCGCAGTAATAGAGGAGGTGATGTAATCAGATTGCTTTGCCACCTGCTCCGCACTATCGGTTAGAGCAGCCTTGTGCTCCTGGATCGTCATCGCAGAGGCACTCATCGCATCAACAGTGCGCTCAGTCGTGCTCTCCAGCCCCTCAACCTGATCACGGATCATCTCCACCAGGCGCTCAATTTCTTCAGATACATTATCCGCCGCGCCCGACAGGCTTTCCGTATGGTCATCAAAGCGATTGCTCAGGCCTTCGAGACGGCCAGACACACGATCAACTGCATCATTCATACCAATACAGCTCTTCTCGAGGCTCATCCCAACCTCTTGTGTCTTGCTCATTGCACGATCAGCAGCAACCAGAATTTTATCACTGCCGCGCCCCAGCGCCGCTTCCATTTTCCCGGCGCGCTCTAAAACAGCCAATGTCGCATTATCCCAAGCTTGCGCCCCGGCTTGTACGTTCTTATCAATGCCGCTTGTACGCTTCTCAATTTCCTCTGTTACTGACAAAAGCTGACCAGATTTTTCAGTCAAGGACTGCGCCAGACGATCAATGTGGAATTCTGCCTTTTTGGATACGCCAGAAAAGTCACGAATCTCAACGCGCAAGCCCTGCCGCGCGCGCTGGAGCGATTTCAGCACCGCATTAGACGCCGCAGACACCTCCGCCGCTTGACGGCACAGGCGCTCCACATCCTTGTTTATGATGCTCGCACTTTCCTCTGACGGGAAGATCAGCGATTGCAGCTCAGCCCGCAGCGCCGAAGCGTACTCATTCACATCAGCGCGGCGGTTAATCATCGTGGCCATCAACCAAAACAAAGCCGGCGGCGCAAATGCACCCGCCAAAAATGCACCCAGCTCTTCTGGGGATAGGCCCACGCCATGACGAACAGCATATATCGCGCAAAAGGCTAACCACATGGCCGTTCCGACAATACCTGCGCCATAGAGAATTTCCATCGGACGGCTCATTTTCGCCAGAGAAACCTTATGGTTAGATGCTGGCTCAACAGGACTGGTCAACAAAACTGCATCATCATCGTAATCTTCAGGCAGCTCTAATGAGTGCGGCGCGGCTTTCGCCTCTATTTTTGGCTCAACCTTGGCCACAACAGGCGCCGCAGGTGTCAGTGTTGGAGCCGGTTTCACGTCCTGCGCTTTTTCCTTTAATTGCGCCTTGAGCTTAGAGACAGGTTTTTCTGCTTTAATCTCTGGCGTATTTTCGGACGGCTTGGATATGATTTTCAATGCTCCAAGTCCTGAGACTTTCGCTGTCGGCATATTTTCTCCTAAAGCATCAGCTCTAAATGCACGCACATCTGACTGAGTTTCTTTTGCTTTTTGCTCTTTGTGTTTTTGCTCAGCCTGTTTGATTGCGGACAAATCTGACATATATAAAGCTCCTTAAGAACTGCGCTGTGCGCAGGCCTTGGTGAATAATGATTGCATTGAATGAAACCTATAGAGCCATGGAATAAGGCTTTGCACAAGCACCGTTTTTTACGTTATGCACAGCGCATACACAAAGACCCGCAGAAGCACTGGAGCTACAGCAAAAACCGCAGCTGTGGATAGATTTTTACGTTTTTAATTTTTCGATATATTCCCTGAGATCACGCTTCAATTCCGGCGCTAAAAGATATAGCCCAATCAGGTTAGGCACGGCCATAGCCAGAATAGAGGCATCGGTAAAGGTAATGATATTATCAAGCGTAGACGCCGCACCGATCACAATGAAAACACAAAATATAAACTGATACACATGTTCAACAATTCGGCGCTCACCAAAGATATAAGCAAAACCTTTCATCCCTATGTAATACCAGCCAATAATCGTTGAATAGGCAAACATAAAGACAATCACGGCAAGCAATATCGGGAACCAGGAAATCACACTACCGAACGCGCGAGAGGTCAGCTCGACCCCCTCCACACCATTCGCGACATCATAAACGCCGGTCACAACGATTACGATTGCCGTGACGCTACAGACAACCACCGTGTCAATAAACGGCCCGAGCATACCGACAAACCCCTGCTCCACCGGATCTTTTGTACGTACAGAGGATTGTGAAATCGCCGCAGAGCCAAGACCAGCCTCGTTCGAGAAGCTCGCGCGCTGTACGCCTGTCAGGATCGTACCCAGCACCGCGCCAAACCCGGCAGCGGGCGTAAATGCACCCTTAATAATCACCACAAGAGCGCCCGGCACTGCACTGAAATTCAAGACTAAAACAACAATTCCCATCAGAATATAGAGGCCCGCCATAAGCGGCACGACCTTGCCCGAGACATTCGCGATAGACTTAATCCCACCAATAATCACAACTCCGGCAATCACCACCATGAACAGGCCAAACATCCAGGCCTTATCCGCAAAATAGCTGGTATCGCCACCTGTGACATTCAAAAGCTGCTGGAAAGACTGATTGGTTTGGAATAATGCCGCCGCGCCCAGCGCACCAATCATTGTGAAAGCCGCAAAAACCAGCGCCGTAAAGCGCCCAATTCCCACATGCGGGATAGCACGATTGGCAAAGGCATCGCGAATATAATACATCGGCCCGCCATAAACCTCATCCGGTCGATCGGGATCGGGATAATGGCGGTATTTAACGCCCGCCATCACCTCTGCAAATTTCACAGACATACCAAAAAAGCCCATAACCACCATCCACAGTGCAGCGCCAGGGCCACCAACAGAAATCGCCACCGCCACGCCGGCGATATTCCCAAGCCCCACTGTCGCCGCCATCGAGGTCATCAGTGCCTGAAACGAACTAATCTGTCCCTTCTCGGAATCGTCAGGTTTGCGACAAACAAGACGCACGGCATGCATAAAATAACGAAAATTGATGAACCCAAAATGCACAGTGAAAAACAGCGCCGCAACCACCAACCAAACAAGGATAAGCTTTACATCCAGCCCCTCACCAAAATTGACGCTGTAAAACACAACGCTGGCGAGCCCATTCGCAATCGGCTCAAAAAACGCGTTAATCTGCTGATCAATCCCCATATCAAAATTCTTCCCTGCTTTTATTATATGACAGGTATCATGATAGAGATCGTGGTCGATTTTTGAAGGGTTTTTTAAAGCGCCTTAGAATCAACAGCTTAGCCCGGACACGCGGGATAAGAGACCGGATGAGACTCATGAACAACAGAAGCCCAGCGGCGAATATCATCCCTGTCCATCACTGACGCTTTCTCTATACGCGGCACATACTTGGCGCAAAAGATATCAGGGCGCATAGCGGCCGCATCGGTTGAGATATTATTTGCAAAATTCGTGCGCAGCGTATTGAGGCTAGCCTCCGGCTTCGCATCGCCGCGGCGGGTGAAAAAGCCAATAAGAATATCCTCATATTTGCTGAACAACGACGCGTGATCATTTGTAAAGCGGCGATAATCACTATAAAGATCCATCCCGTAACGCTTGCCCATATGCTGGCAATTAAGACCAATGACCATCAGCTCACTATGGATACGTATACCTTGTTCCGCCTCGACTTCAGCCTTGGAATAACACTCCTCAGCGTACGCAGGAACGGCAAAGATACAGATTACAATCAGGCCCAAAAACACTCTCATTAAATGATACATCTCACTTGTTTGTCACGATGACCGCCACGCCGACCTCATAAATCTTGATTTCCATCGCCACTTTGTGGTTTATGGCAGCGTAGAAGGATGTACAAGAATATGACACAAAGCGCAAATAAGAATAAGAAGCTCTATATAAAGACCTGGGGCTGCCAAATGAATGTCTATGACAGCCACCGCATGGCTGATATCCTCAGCGCGCAGGGCTATAAGGCCGTGGACAGCCCGGAGGACGCCGATATGGTGATCCTGAATACCTGCCACATTCGTGAAAAAGCCACCGATAAAGTTTTCTCCGACCTCGGCCGCTTGCGCCCCCTGAAAGAGGCTAAAGAGGCCAAGGGCGAGAAAATGCTCATGGCTGTGGCGGGCTGCGTTGCGCAGGCTGAGGGTGAATTTATCCTCGAACGCGCGCCCTATGTTGATATGGTTTTCGGTCCGCAAACCTATCACGAGCTACCGGAAATGATCATCAAGGCCAGCGGTGAGCGCGTGGTTAACACCGAATTCCCGGCACAGAGCAAGTTTGACTCCCTGCCCGAGGAACACACATCACAGGGCGTTTCGGCCTTTGTGTCTATTCAGGAAGGCTGCGATAAATTCTGCACCTTCTGCGTTGTGCCCTATACGCGCGGCAGCGAATATTCCCGGCCCGTGCAAAAGATTGTCGATGAGTGTAAAAAGCTGGTCGATAATGGCACGCTGGAAATCACCCTGCTAGGCCAAAACGTCAATGCGTTTCATGGTGAGGGACCAGACGGCAATGTTTGGGGGCTGGGGAAGCTGATTGAGGAAGTGGCAAAGATTGAAAGCCTCGCCCGCATTCGCTACACCACATCACACCCGCGCGATATGGATGAGGCGCTGATTGAAATGCACGCTCTGCCGAAGCTTATGCCGTTCCTGCATCTGCCGGTGCAAAGTGGATCTGACAAAATTCTGGAGGCGATGAACCGCAAACATACGAGCAATCACTTCCGCGATATCATTGAAAAGCTGCGCAAAGCGCGCCCGGACCTCGCCTTTTCCTCCGACTTCATTGTCGGCTTTCCGGGGGAGAGCGATCAAGACTTTGAGGACACAATGCAGCTGGTGCGCGACGTGAATTTCGCATCATGCTATTCCTTCAAATACTCCGCCCGGCCCGGCACACCCGCGGCCAATATGCAGGGTTTGATCCACGATAAAATCGCCTCCGAGCGTTTAGCCCGCCTGCAAGCCCTGATAAACGAGCAGCAGCGCAGCTTTAACGAAAGCACCATCGGCCAAACCCTGCCCGTCCTGTTCGACCGCAAAGGCAAACGCGAAGGACAATTAGTAGGCCGCAGCCCGTTTAACCAATCAGTGTATATCGAGGGCAATCCGCGCCTGATGAACACAATTCAGGATATTAAGATCACCGAAGGGTTTGATAACTCGCTGACGGGTGAGATCGTGACTAACGAAAGTATTTTAAGAATATAAAGTTTTCCTTGCCAAAGTTTTCATAAGGTAGTAGCTTCCTTCATCAGATTAGAAGGTGCTAATAAAAAATGCTAAATGAAAAACAAAAAGAGAATATTGATCGTGCGGTAAAGCTTGAAGATACAAGCTGGCTCTCTGGCCTCATCCAACAAATCCATAAAGAGCTATCTCTTGAAGAAAAAGAAGATAACAGAGTTTTTGACCCAGATGCAAAGACACACGGAATTCTTTGTGAAATATGCGATGCACTGGTCAGGCATGATGCCGCAAATGTTTTTACAAACCTCAATATTAAATATGAAGGTAAAATCAGCATCCCAAACCTACCGGCGCCAAACGGGCGACGTATTGTAGATTGGGCAACCGAAAATAAGGCTTTGAGCCTTATAGATTCCATTGAACGCGCCGGAGGAGTTTCCTTTCCTGTTATACTTAGAACTGATGAGGCTCAAACATACTTTAATCGCTGGCTTAACTCCCTCGACAAACACCCTGTTGCTTGGTTTATTGCCAACCTTATGCACTTGGGAGCAAGAAAAGAAGCAGAATGGAACGACATCGAAAACATTGTTGAAGCCATGGTCGCGCGCTCAATATTATCAAAAGATTTTGAAACATGCCAAACAGCACTAGACGAATTTTGGGATTATTTTAATGGCTCAGTCGAGAGTTTTAAAGCACTCTTGATTTTGTCCCAGAAAGAACAAACATATGAAATATCCAGACTAATCCATGAGTTTATTGTGGAGTTTGAGAGCCAGGCTCCGCTCCCCATATCGCCGACTACTGAGCCAAAAACGCTCCACCTATAAACCATCATAATTTTATCCTTTTCTTCAGTATTTTAGCGTATAGTAAAACTATAGAATTAACTACAAAAGGGCACCAAAAATTTGGCACAAAAACAAATTTTATCGTTTGACGACAATAGCCTAATCCCTCTGCTTTTTGGTGCGCATAATGCCCATCTCCATCATATTGAAGACAAACTAGACATCACGATCGCGGATCGGGGTAATGAATTGACCTTGAACGGCTCTCCGGCGGGCATTCAAAAGGCGGAAACTGTGTTAAAGTTTCTGTGGGACAGGCTGAAAAATAACGAGCATGTCGATATCGCAGAGATTGACGCGGCGCTGCGCTTTATTCAGGATAAAAAGAACCGCTCGACCAACGCGAAAAAGAAGATGAAAAAGCAAGATATCACCATTGAAACCAAAAAGAAGAGCATTCACCCCCGCTCGCCCAATCAGGCTAAGTATTTACAGGCGATCATGGATAATGAAATGGTCTTTGGCCTTGGCCCTGCGGGGACCGGAAAGACGTATCTGGCAGTTGCCGCCGGGGTGTCCATGTATCTCTCTGGTAAAGTCGAGCGCTTGATCTTCACACGCCCGGCGTTGGAAGCGGGCGAGCGGCTCGGTTTTCTGCCCGGTGATCTGAAAGACAAGATTGATCCCTATCTGCGCCCCATCTATGACGCGCTGCATGACATGATGCCGTGGGACGAGATGATGAAGAAAATGGACAGCGGCGAGATCGAAGTCGCGCCGCTCGCCTTCATGCGCGGCCGGACCTTAAGCAACGCGTTCGTCATTCTTGATGAAGCGCAAAACACAACCAGCACGCAAATGAAGATGTTCCTGACCCGCATGGGCGAGGCCTCTCGCATGGTGATCACAGGCGACATCAGCCAGACCGACCTGCCCAAGCATGAGAAATCCGGCCTGCGCGATGCCACTGAAATTCTGGAGGGCGTGGAAGGGATCTATTTTAACCGCTTCGCCAAAGAAGATGTTATTCGCCACCCGCTGGTCAGTAAAATTGTGCATGCCTATGATAAGAATAGCGGAGACAATGACACCCGATATTGACATCGCCCATCAATCCGATCTCTGGCCCAGCATAGACGCGCTGATTAAAACCGCAGCGCAAGCTACGTTGACGGCCTCTGACGCGGCGGGCGAGCTGAGCATTGTACTGGCGGATGATGCCTTTATTCAAGCGCTGAACAAACAATACCGTGATAAAGATAAACCCACGAATGTGCTGTCCTTCCCGCAGGATGACCCCGGATTGCTCGGTGATGTTATTCTCGCCTATGAAACTGTGGCGGCCGAAGCCGAGGCGCAAAACAAATCATTAAAAGACCATGTCACGCATTTAATTGTTCACGGCATTTTGCATTTAATTGGGCATGATCATGAAGAGGACGGCGAAGCCGAAACGATGGAAGCGTTAGAAATTGCAGTTTTATCGAATTTGGGTATAAAAAACCCTTATGAAACATAGGCTTTTGTGTGATACATTTTAGATATAAAATTAACTATAAGTGATGATGATATAAAATGACGAAAGACCCCGTGCCCTCCGCCCCGGAAGAGCCTTCGAGTATGAGCGCGGAGCCCTCAATTCTTGGTTCCGCCCCCACGCACTCTCAACAAAACACAAATGGACAACCGCCCAATGGTGCTAAGGGCGGCCTTGTCGGCTGGGTTAAAAACATGTTTGCGCCCAAACCGGACACGACCCTGCGCGAAGCCATTGAGGAATATATTGAAGAGCCGCAAAGCTATGAAGACGTACCAACGATCTCAGCTGAAGAGCGCGCAATTCTGTCTAACATTCTAAGCCTGCAACACATCACAGTGCTCGATGTGATGGTCCCGCGCGCAGATATTATTGCGCTTGAGCTCGGCACAAAACGAGAAGAGCTTTTTGCCCTGCTCGCCGAAAAGCAATTTAGCCGCATTCCTGTCTTCAAAGACAATTTGGATGACGTTGTTGGTACAATCCATATCAAGGATATCATGGCAGCGCTGGCGAAAAATGAAGATATCGTCATTGGCGAAATGCTGACCGATATCCCGATTGTTTCCCCCTCTCTATCCATTCTCGATCTGGTGATCAAAATGCGCCAGAGCCGTCGTCACATGGTGATGGTGGTAGATGAATATGGCGGCATTGATGGGCTAGTGACAATCGGTGATGTTATCGAGTCGATCATCGGTGAAATTGATGATGAGCATGATACGGACGAAGATCACGAGATTGTCGTGAACGAAGATGGCTCTATATTGGCCGATGGCCGGGTCGATATTGACGATTTTGAAGAGCGCTTCGGTCGATTTTTCAGCGATGAAGAACGCCAAGATAGCGACACACTGGGCGGCATTGTTTGTGATATTGCCGGACGCGTGCCGGCGCGCGGTGAGATTTTGATGCACAAAGCTGGCTTGCGATTTGAAGTTTTAGATGCTGATCCGCGCCGCGTTAATCGCCTCAAAATTTCACAAATGCCACAAAGCGCCGAGTAAACATTAAAAGCACCCCCCCTCCCTGAGGGAGGGGTCAGGGAGGGTTTACGGACAGTAAACTAATCAAACACCGTCACCCCCCACCTTAACCCTCTCCCTAAGGGGGAGGAAGACATACAGAAAAAACTATAATGAAACTCTCAAAAACATTCATTCCTTCAACACTAATAAAGCTTTCCGCACTATGTTTCGCAGCGGGAGCCTTAAGCTCATTCGCCATGGCGCCCACATTATTTTGGCCTGTTTTATTTGTGGGCCTTAGCCTTTTATATATGGCTATCTCTTCAGCCGCTTCGAGCAAGGTAGCCTTTCTCTATGGATTCATATTTGCCTTTGGCTATTTCTTGCTGAGCCTTAGCTGGGTTGGGAATGCGTTATTGGTGGAGGGCAATCCTTACAAGTGGGCGCTGCCACTGGCGATTTGCGGCCTGCCCCTGATCCTCGCGCCCTTCACGGCCGCCGCATGCTGGGCCAGCAAAAGATTATTTGATCTTAAATCGCTCGGCGGGTTCTTTGGCTTTGTTGCCCTGCTCAGCACAAGCGAATGGCTGCGCGGGCATATATTTACCGGATTTCCCTGGAATTTATTTGGTTATACATGGGGGGACACATTAGAAATTGCGCAAGTCGCAGCACTTGGGAATATTTACCATCTTACAGCGCTAACAATTTTCTGGGCCGCAAGCGCCGGGTTCGTGCTTTTAAAAGCGCCGTCAAAAAAAGAAAGAGTGATCATCCTTTCGATCAGTGTCCTCACCCTCGCTTTATCATATGGGTTTGGGGCTTGGCGCCTAAACAGCACGCCGACAACCTACCATGAGGACGTGCAAATCCGTCTCGTACAGCCCAACATAAACCAGGCCGATAAATGGAACCCCAGCAAGATGAGCGAGCATTTCTTCTCGCTCATTCGCCTGTCTTATCCTGAAAACGCTTACCCTGAAAACACACAAGACGACAAAACCACCTATATCATCTGGCCGGAAACAGCGCTGAGCTATCACTATCTGCAAGACAAAACATCGATGAGCATTTTGTCACAAGCGCTGCAATCATACGGGGGCGAAACGCACTTATTGACCGGAGCGCTGCGTAAAGAAAATGGACAATATTTTAATTCTCTGCTCAATATTAATAAAAATGGCGATATTCAAAACACCTACAACAAACATCACCTTGTGCCCTTTGGTGAATATATTCCCTTCCAAAAATTTATTCCCCTCGCGCCCGTCACTAACTTTTCGGGCTTTCAGGGGGGGGCGGAACCAGAGCCCGTACGCGCCGCTCAAGGCCTTCGCTATCTTCCTCTCATTTGCTATGAAGTGATCTTCCCGCGCTTATCGCACACAGGAAATGCGCCTGACTTCATTGTAAACGTGACCAACGACGCCTGGTACGGATTTAGCGCCGGACCGCACCAACACCTGACGCAGGCAAAATTTCGCGCTATTGAAACTGGCACACCGCTTATACGCGCAGCCAATACCGGCATCTCTGCTGTTATTGATCCTCTGGGCCGTATCGTGCAGCACACCTCCTTATTTGAAGAAAGCGCAAGAACATCCCCCCTGCCCAAACCTCACAGGGTTTTCAAAAAACCAACCCTTTTTGAAAATGCGAGCTTTACTTTGCTCATGATAGGGTTTTTTCTTCTTGCAATGCTTTTAAAACCCGCTAAAAAATACCAATAATTGCACTCTTCGGGATAGAGTATACTTCAGGTTAGTTGCATGCTTGTGTATTCTTAGTGGATAATGCTACCAACTAAGGATATCCACTAAAGAATCATGGGTATTATCTTGTGGGGGCAAGATAAAATGTATGAGCCAGTAAAAGGAACGTTATGGCTGCACAAAAAAGAAAAACTAAAGGCACCCCGGATTTTGTTGACGTCCATGTCGGCAAACGCCTTAAAATTAAGCGTTCTCTATTGGGGCTTAGTCAGGAAAAGCTAGCCGAGGCTATTGGGCTGACCTTTCAGCAGATTCAAAAATACGAACGCGGCATGAACCGCGTAAGTGCTGGGCGCCTCTACGAGCTAAGCAGAATATTAGAAGTGCCTGTCACCTATTTCTACGAAGGCTTAAAAAGTACGAACGGTACATCTCAAGCTCAATATGGACTATCAGACAACAAGCAAGAAGGCTTCAAAAACGATGATGTGATGCAAAGCAAGGAAACGCTCGACCTTGTGCGCACCTACTACGCCATCAAAGACCCAGAGATGCGCAAAGACATCATGAAGTTCATTAAATCAATGGCTGAGCGGACAAAATAAAACGTGACACCGGCCCATATTCCCCTTGAAACTGTTCTATAGTCTGATTACTCTCGATTTCTGAAACATGAATTGTCGATTAATCAGAAAGTGGAAAGTTAAGTATGTCTCTCGCAGAAACAGCGGCGCCAGTCAAAGATATGGTTCATAATGACGGCGACAAAGCCAGCAGCCTTAAAAATTATTTATTCACGAGCGAATCTGTCTCTGAAGGCCACCCCGATAAAATATGCGATCGTATTTCCGATACTATCCTAGATCTGTATTTAGATGCTGATCCACTTTCTCGCGTTGCTGCAGAAACACTTGTGACCACAGACACTGTCGTTATTGCCGGCGAAACCCGCGGACCAGACAGCGTGACCCCGGAAATAATCGATCAGGCCGTGCGCGAAGCCATCAAAGACATCGGCTACGAACAAGAAGGCTTTCACCACGAAACTGTAAACATTGATGTGAAGCTACATAAGCAATCCGTCGATATCGCACAGGGCGTTGATGAGGGCACAGGCGTTGACACAAACGAAGGCGCTGGCGATCAGGGCATTATGTTCGGTTACGCCACGCGCGAGACGGAATGCCTGATGCCTGCGGCCATTCACTATTCACACAAAATCCTCCAAGCGCTTGCAAAGGCGCGCAAGACTGGCGATCTTAAAGGCAAAATCGAGCCTGATTCAAAATCTCAAGTCACACTGGAATATCGTGATGACAAGCCTGTCCGCGCAACCTCTGTCGTTGTATCAACGCAGCATGCCGAGGGTTTGAGCCAGGAAGACATCAAAGAGATGGTGCGCCCAATCGTGCAAAGCATTCTGCCAGAAGGCTGGATGCCGCCGGAAGACGAATTCTACGTCAACCCCACTGGCCGCTTTGTGATTGGTGGCCCGGTTGGTGATGCTGGCCTGACGGGACGTAAAATTATCGTTGATACCTATGGCGGTTCTGCGCCCCATGGCGGCGGCGCATTTTCCGGGAAAGATCCGACAAAGGTTGACCGCTCTGCGGCCTATGTTGCGCGCTATTTGGCCAAAAATGTTGTCGCGGCGGGATATGCAAGCGGCTGCACTGTACAGCTTTCCTACGCGATCGGCGTGTCAAAACCGCTCTCTGTCTACCTCAATACCCACGGCACCGGCACAGCGCCAGAGCATGTGATTGTCGAAGCGCTGCAAAAGCTGGTAGAT
Organism: Alphaproteobacteria bacterium; assembly: GCA_024275825.1. Taxonomy (GTDB): domain Bacteria; phylum Pseudomonadota; class Alphaproteobacteria; order Micavibrionales; family Micavibrionaceae; genus JAJRYK01. Next base: position 46,288 of record JAJRYK010000030.1, on the reverse strand, counting down.
TTAAGCCCGCGCGGCATTCGAGAGCATCTGCAGCTTAGTTGCCCAATCTACGCGCGCACCGCAGCATACGGCCATTTTGGGCGCACACCGACAGAAGATGGCGGATTTTCGTGGGAGAAAACCGATATCGTCGATGATCTACGCAAGCTGCTTGGCTGATTGCCTCTTACCGTCATCCCCGCGGCAGCGCACACGCGCTGCTTAAACTGCGGGGATCCAGAAAAAGACAACGTGCAAAGCACGTTGACCTTGTGGATTCCCGACGTTAATGTCCTGCAAAAAGCAGGACCTCGGAAATGACAAAAGAAAAAAATATTAAACAAAAACAGTTCTACGGACGGCGGACCGGTCGCCCGCTGAGAAAAGCGCAAAAAGATGCGCTAAAAACCTTGCTGCCCGCCCTAGACATTCCCGAAAGCACTCTTGAGAATGCGGCTGCGTTAGTACCCTCCTCTCTCTTTGCAGATACCCCAAACAATATCTGGATGGAAATTGGTTTTGGCGATGGCATACACCTCAAAGGCATCATGAATCAAAACCCTGACACAGCCTTCATCGGCGTAGAGCCTTTCGTGAATGGTATGGCCTCTTTCCTCAAATCTTTAGATAAGACTGATGAGGGCCGCGTCCGTGTCTATATGGATGATGCGATGCAGGTCGTTCGCTCTTTATCTGATGAAAGTCTGGAGCGTCTATACATTCTCAACCCCGATCCCTGGCATAAAACGCGCCATCACAAGCGCCGCATCGTTAACCCAAATAATCTGGGTCACTTCGCGCGCGTCCTTAAACCCGGCGCGCAGATGGTTCTCAGCACTGATGTACCCTATCTAGCCGAATGGATGCTTACCCATACGATCAATCACCCGGCCTTCACATGGACAGCGGGCAGCGCCAATGATTGGAAAACCCCACCAAAAAACTGGATCACCACGACATATGAGACAAAAGGTGCCAAAGGCGCTGATCGCATGTGCTATTTGATTTTTGAGAAAATTCTTGCAAATCGCAAAAAATAGGCATATAAACCTTACAAAACCTGAAGTGATAAACGGGTGGGCTCATAAAAAGGCCCGCCTTTTTTAATGCGAAATTCAGGACAAAGGATTGAAAATAGACGATGAGACTAAACCCGCTTGAGCGCAAAATTTTTGACATCGCTGTCCCGGTCGCGCAAGATCTTGGGCTGGAGATGGTTTACGTGAAAATTGGAACCGAAGCCGAAATGCAAAACCTGCAGATCATGGCGGAAGACCCGGCCACAGGCCGCTTAGGCGTTGATGATTGTGCGAAACTCAGCCGCGCACTGTCCGCCACACTGGACGTCGAAGACCCGATTAACGGCGCGTACAGGCTAGAGGTCAGCTCGCCGGGCATTGATCGTCCACTGACGCGTTTGAAAGATTTTGAGACCTATAGCGGGCACGAAGCCAAAGTTGAAATGGACATGCCAGACGAAAATGGTCAAAAACGTTTCCGCGGCCGCCTGAATGGCATTAAGGACAACGATATTCTTTTGAATACAAATCAGGGCGATATTGTGATTGCCTTTGATTCACTGGCAAAGGCCAAACTGGTATTGACCGATGAACTGATTAAGGCGACAGCCACAAAATAAGACAAAGAGCATAAGACGAAGAGCATAATTAAGAACATACTATCCATTTCTAAGAGGAGAAACACAAAATGGAATTACTACAAGTTGCTGAAAACGTAGCGCGCGAGAAAAATATCGATCCAGAGATCGTCATCAGCGCGATGGAAGAAGCGATCCAGAAGGCTGGGCGCTCTAAATACGGTCATGACCAGGATATCCGCGCAGAAATCAACCGTGGCAATGGTATTATTGAACTGAAGCGCTACCGCGAAGTTCTGGACAATGAAGCAGAGATTGAAAATGAAGTGGCGCAGCTGACCATTGATCAAGCCAAGCGCATCAAGCCAGACGCCGCCGTTGGTGAATTTTTGATTGATGATCTACCGCCGCTCGATTTCGGCCGCATCGCCGCGCAAACTGCGAAACAAGTGCTCACACAAAAAGTCCGTGAAGCCGAGCGCGCGCGTCAGTACGAAGAATTTAAAGACCGCGTTGGCGAAGTCATCAATGGCGCTGTTAAGCGTGTTGAATACGGCAACTCCACGATCGATATTCAAGGCCGCGCCGAAGGCCTGCTCCGCCGCGACGAGAGTTTGCCGCGCGAGCATTTGAAGAACGGCGACCGCGTTCGCGCCATTATCTACGAAGTACGTGAGGAACTACGCGGACCGCAGATTTTCCTCTCGCGCTCACACCCCGAATTCATGGCAAAACTGTTCACACAGGAAGTGCCTGAAATCTATGATGGCATTATCGAGATCAAGGCTGTGGCCCGCGATGCCGGTAGCCGCGCGAAGATCGCCGTTATATCCAAAGACAGCTCTATCGACCCAGTTGGTGCGTGCGTTGGTATGCGCGGAAGCCGTGTTCAGGCCGTTGTGAACGAGCTTGGCGGTGAGAAAATTGATATTGTTCCATGGTCAGAAGACATCGCGGCCTTTGTTGTTAGCGCCCTTCAGCCTGCGGCTGTTGAAAAGGTTGTTCTGGACGAAGACGCCAAGCGCATGGATGTGGTTGTGCCTGATGATCAGCTGAGCCTGGCAATTGGTCGCCGTGGTCAAAACGTACGCCTCGCCTCTATCCTGACCGGCTGGGACATCGACATCATGACCGAAGCCGAAGAATCAGAGCGCCGCGCGGAAGAGTTCAAAATTCGCTCCGAGCTGTTTATCGGCGCACTGGATATTGATGATGTGATGGCACATTTGCTGGTCGTTGAGGGCTTTACACGCATTGAAGAAATCGCAGAAACACCAATTGAAGAACTCAGTCAAATTGAAGGCTTTGAAGATGAGCTTTCACAAGAGCTTCAAAACCGGGCAATTGCCTTTTTGAACGCCAAGGCCACTGAGCTTGCTGAGAAGCAAGCAGAGCTTGGCTTGGCTGAAGACCTCACAAGCTTCGAAAGCCTCTCTCCTGCTCATACTTTATCGGTGGGTGAGAAAGGCGTTAAAACGCTTGATGATCTGGCCGACCTTGCCGGTGACGAGCTGATTGACATGCTTGGCGAAGGACAGATGACCTTCACCGAAGCCAATAAGGTGATCATGGATGCGCGCGCGCACTGGTTTGCGGAAGAAGATGCCGCTGCCGCTGCGGCTGCGGCAGAAGCAGAAGCTGACGGTGAAACAGAGGCTGGTGAAGCACCAGAAGCTGCGACTGAAGAGACAACCGAAACAACACCGGAAGACGGAGCAGAAGACGCGCAAGCGGCTGATACACCCGACACTAAAACAGAATAATGGGACACGCACGTTTCAAACCTATATGTGTAATACATAGTAACTCGATTTGGATATTTAATGACAAATACAAAAGAAAACGACAATGGCTCAAGCGATGACGTAAAAGAGTCTGTTGCAAAAAAAGAGCCTGGCAAAAAAACCTTGAGCCTTGGCGGTACGCTAAGCCTTAAAGGCGCGTCTGGCGCGGCAAATCCTGCCGGGTCATCTGGCCCGGGCATTGCAGTTGAAGTCAAGCGCCGCAGCCGCGCAGCCCCCATATCCAAACCATCCACAATAACGCCTGCTGCCGAAAACAGTGGCGCAGATCTTCTGACCGACGGCGAGCGTGCATCACGTGCTCGTGCGCTTGAACAGGCGCTCAAAGATGGAGGGAAAGCCAAAAGCTCTCTGCCGAAACGTCACACCATTGAATCCAAGAAAAAAGAGGAAGCTGCGAAAAAAGAGGAAGCCGCAACTGGTGCGCCACAAAGCGCCCGCGACAAAGAAATGGCGGAGATGAAGCGCATCGAAGAAGAAGAGCGCACATCAAACGAAAAGGCACAACTATCCGCGCCACCGCTAGAAGATGCTGGACGTAAAAATAAATTCTCTGATAGCGACAATAAAGAAAGCTATCGCGACCGCATTAAAAAAGCTGCTGAAAGAGAAGCGCCAAAAAGACAAACTACTCATGATCGCTCTGCGCGCCGCATTACAGTGACGCAAGCCCTAAGCGGTAACTATGATCGCCGCGGCCCCTCTATGGCTGCGCAAAGGCGAGCGAAAGAAAAGGCGCGCATGGCTGCCAAGGGCAGCACACAAATGCCAACGGAAAAGATCATCCGCGATGTGGTTGTGCCCGAAGTCATCACCGTGGCCGAACTGGCCAACCGTATGGCGGAGCCTAGCGCGGTTGTCGTCAAAGCCCTCATGAAACTTGGTGTGATGGCCACCGTCACACAAAATATTGATGCGGATACGGCTGAGCTAATTATCGAAGAATTTGGCCACAAAATCGCCCGCGTTACCGAAGCCGATGTTGAAATCGGCCTTGATGGCATTGAGGATGATCCAAAGGATCTCGTCTCTCGCCCGCCGGTTGTGACCATCATGGGTCACGTTGATCATGGGAAAACCTCCCTTCTTGATGCCCTGCGCGAAACCGATGTGGTGGCTGGCGAAGCTGGCGGCATTACACAGCATATCGGCGCCTATCAGGTCGAAATAAGCTCCGGTGATAAAATCACATTCCTTGATACTCCCGGCCACGCCGCCTTTACTGAAATGCGTGCACGCGGTGCGAACGCGACAGATATTGTAATTCTAGTGGTTTCTGCCGAAGATAGCATTATGCCACAAACCATTGAGGCCATTGCACACTCAAAAGCAGCTGGTGTGCCGATCATCGTTGCAATCAATAAAATTGACCTGCCGAGCGCGGACCCCATGAAGGTGAAAACCGAGCTTTTGCAGCATGAGGTCATCGTTGAAGAACTTAGCGGTGATGTACAATGTGTCGAAGTGTCCGCGATGCAGAAAACCAATCTGGATAAGCTGGAAGAAGCCATCTTGCTGCAGTCTGAATTGCTCGACCTGAAGGCCAACCCAAACCGTGAAGCCAGCGGCGTTGTGGTTGAATCTAAAGTCGAGAAAGGTCGCGGCTCTGTTGCAACAGTCCTGATCCAAAACGGAACGCTTAAAATCGGTGATATTTTCGTGGCTGGCGCAGAATTTGGCAAGGTCCGCGCCTTGATTAATGATAAAGGCCAAAATGTCAAAACCGCCATTCCGGGCGAGCCTGTTGAGGTCTTGGGCCTGAACGGAACGCCCGATGCTGGTGACAGCCTGAACGTCACGCCGGACGAAGCCAAAGCGCGCGAAGTGGCCGAATATCGCCAGAGCAGCAAACGTAAAGCGCAAGCCTCTATCGCCGTTCAAGGCCGCACCACGATTGATGACCTTATCGCGCAGCGCGGCACGACCGAACTCACAACCCTGCCCGTTATCATCAATGGCGATGTCCATGGTTCAGTTGAGGCCATTATCGGCTCGCTCAATAAAATGGTTGAGGAAAATGACGATATCGCTGTGCAAATTTTGTTTAGCGGCGTGGGCGGAATTAGCGAATCTGATGTCACATTGGCCGGCGCATCCGGCGGGATTATCATCGGATTTAACGTACGCGCCAACGCGCAGGCCCGCGATCAAGCGCAACAAAACGGCGTTGATATCCGCTACTACAACGTGATTTACAACGTCATCGATGATGCAAAAGCTATCCTGACAGGGCTCTTGAAACCAATAGAGCGCGAAGAGTATCTCGGCCAGGCGAAGATCCTCGAGGTCTTCAACATCACCAAGGTCGGTAAGATTGCGGGTTGTAACGTGACTGTCGGCATGGTCAAACGCGGCGCAAAAGTGCGTCTATTGCGTGATGATGTTGTCATCCACGAAGGTATGCTCAAGACCCTAAAGCGTCACAAAGACGAAGTGGCCGAGGTCAAAGAAGGCACAGAATGCGGTATGGCCTTTGAAAACTATGACGACCTGAAGGAAGCCGACATCATCGAATGCTATGAAATCGTTGAGGAAGCCCGCGAAGTTACTTAAGAGCTTAAAATCATGAAAAACAATCACTCAAAAGGCCCATCACAGCGACAGCTGCGCGCTGGCGAGCTTCTTCGGCAAATTATTTCCGAGACGATGCAGCGCGGGCACTTTCACAGCGAAGCCTTGATGAATATCAGCGCAGTTACGGTATCAGAGGTACGCTGTTCACCGGACCTAAAGAACGCGACGGCCTATGTGATGTCGCTCGGCGGTGGCGATATGGATAAAATCCTTCCCGCCCTAAACGAAGAAAGCTACATGTTCCAAAAGGAAATCGGCCGCAACTCCAGCATGAAATTCACCCCGCGCGTACGCTTTAAAAATGATGAAAGCTTTGACGAAGCGCGGCGCATTGAAGATATTCTCAAAAGCGTAAACATCCCCAAAGACAATCCAGAAGACGAATAATGGCCAGAAAACGCAAAGGCGATAAAATTGACGGGTGGATCAACCTCGACAAGCCGATCGGCTTGACCTCGACGCAGGCCATGGCGAAAGTGCGCCGTGCGTTAAATGCGCAAAAGGCCGGACATGCGGGAACGCTCGACCCGCTAGCTACCGGCATACTGCCCATCGCGCTAGGCGAGGCGACAAAAACCATTCCCTACATACAAGACAGCCTTAAAACGTATAGCTTTACGATCACATGGGGGCAGCAGCGCGATACCGATGATGCGGAGGGCGATGTGATTGAGACCTCTGATGCACGCCCAACTGAAGAAGCCATAAACGCCGCCCTGCCCGCCTTCACCGGCGACATAAAGCAAACCCCGCCGCGCTTTTCTGCGATTAAAATTGACGGACAGCGCGCTTACGACCTCGCCCGCGGCGGTGAGGATTTCGAGATAAAGTCTCGTCAGGTCTATATTGAACGCCTGGAGCTGCTAAAGACCCGCACGGACGAAGCTGATCTAATCATGGTTTGCGGCAAGGGCACATACGTACGCTCTCTGGCCCGCGATTTAGCCCTAAAACTCGGTACATTCGGCTATATTTCCGCTCTGCGCCGCGAGGCCGTTGGACCGATGAACAGCCAAAGCGCGATTTTACTGGACAAATTACAGGAAATGGGCAATATTGCTGCCGTAAATGAGGCTTTATTACCCCTGCAGACCGCGCTGGACGACATCCCGGCTCTGGCCTTACGGGCAGATGAAATGGCCTTGTTAAAGAACGGGCAAGCTTTGTCCTTCATTTCCCGCCCGGATTTTGAGCGTTTAGCCCAAACTGGTATCGAAGGGAAAGACCCGCAAGAGGCGCTGGCGATCTTCCAAGATACACCCGTGGCGATTGTCGAAGTCGAAGGACCAAAAATTTACCCCGTTCGGGTCTTTAACATGTAAAAAACTGCGGGCGTGCCCACAGTAAAAACAAAGAAGGAGAAGACGATGTCGATTACCGCCGAAAAGAAACAAACTGTGATCAAGGAATACGCAACAACAAAGGACGATACCGGCTCACCGGAAGTTCAGGTCGCGATCCTGACCACCCGCATCAACGAGCTGTCCGAGCATATGCAGCAGCACAAAAAAGACTTCCACAGCCGCCGCGGCCTGCTCGCCATGGTCGCCAAGCGCCGTAAGCTGCTAGACTACGTGAAGTCAAAAGAAGATGCGCGTTACCAGGATTTGATTAAACGTTTGAACATCAGACGTTAATCCAAACAATCATAGAATTCAAAAGGCCGCCTTAGAGATAAGAGCGGCCTTTTTTGTTTAAGGGGTTCGCGCAAAGAACGCGAAGGTTAAAGGCGCAAAAGCCGCAAAAGATTTTTAATTTAAAAACTTTGCGGCCTTTGCGGAAGTCTTAGCGTTCTTTGCGTGAACCCCTTAAACCTCAATGCAAAGCCTCATTCAGCTTAATCTCAAAGTTGCTCCGAAACGCCTCCAACACGCCTGTCATGCTGTTTTGACGGAAATGGAGGCCGTTTAGGCCGGATAGATCGGCGGCTTTGTAGGTTTCGTCTTCGCGCTCTTCTGGCACGGCTTTGTTTATTTCGGCTAGGGCCTTTAGCTGCGCGGCCTTGATTTTCACTTTCGATCCCGCAAGAACGCTTGCGCCCGCATCAATGATGCAGCCATCGCCCAGTGGAATGCCGCATACGGCGTTTGCGCCGAGCAAACCATTCTCGCCAATGCCGATGGGGGTGGAATTTCCGCCGCTCAGCACGCCAAGAATAGACGCACCGCCGCCAACATCTGTGCCGGAGCCGATGATGACGGAGCTGGACACCCGCCCCTCAATCATCGCCGGGCCTAGCGTTCCGGCGTTAAAGTTAATATAGCTCGCCCCCGGCATTACGGTTGTGCCCGCCGCGAGATGCGCGCCGATGCGCACCTTTGCGCCATCAATAATGCGCGTATTATCCGCCGGAATAACATGGTGGAGAAAGCGCGGCAGCTTGTCCACATAACCAATATGCGGATACTCGCCCGCCAGTTGCAGCGCGGCCTTGTTCTTGCGCAGATGCGCCAGCTCATGGGGAATATTCCCCACCCAAGCCACATTGGGCAGCGCGCCAAACACGCCATCAAAGTTAACCTCGCGCGGCTTTACGTGACCTTCAGACATCGCGATCAGCTTTAGATACGCGCTCTCAACGCTAGTGCATGCCTCATCAGCAAACAGCGCGACCAGCTCAAATTGCGGCTGACCTGCCGCCGTCTCGGCGGATAAATCAAGCATTTGCTTTACCACATTAACGTTTGCATGGCCCTCAAGATCGTCCATGTAGGGCGCGAACAGCTTTCCCATATCCTCAATCATTGCGCGGGTTAGCGGGATAATCAGCTCCGGCCCCTGCCCGATTTGGCTCGGCTCAAAACCATGCGCAATGGCGGCCGCCATCATCACCGCAAAGCTGCCCTCATTAGCTTTCCAGTTCACAACCGGCATTTGTGCGCTCATCACTTCGCCGCTAATCGGCCCATATTCAACCCGCGCCACGGCATAAGCCAAAGGTGCGCTCCACCAGATTTGCGCCTTTTGTTCGGCGACGAAAGCTTTGAATTCATTTTGGGTTTTTAGGGGTGTGATGGTCATTCTATATGTGTCCTTAAATTAAATTTTTAATTGCGAAGTTGAGGATATTTTTTAACACGAAGTAAGTGAAGATTATAAGTTCACGAAGTTTTATTATTATTTTCTTCATGTTCTTTTTAACTTTTCGAGCTTCGTGTTAAAACCTTTTAATCCAAAAAATACCGCGCCTTAATCTCTCCATTCTCAAATTCAAACACCAACGGCACGCCGGTGGGGATTTCGGCTTCGTTAATGCTCTCAGGCGTTTCTACGCCCAGTATGATCAGCATTGCACGTATGGTGTTTCCATGCGTGGCAAAAAGCACATTTTTGCCCTGCGCCATCACCATGTCCTTGATATGGGCTTCATAATACGGACGGACGCGATTTTCGACGACATCTTTCAGACATTCGCCGCCCGGCGGCGGTACGTCATATGATCTGCGCCAGATATGCACTTGCTCATCACCATATTTTGCGCGGGTTTCATCCTTGTTCAGACCGACAAGATCGCCGTAATCGCGCTCTCGCAGATCATCATGAGCGATCATTGTATCGATCAAATCGCCCTGCCCGGCTTGCTCTAAAGACAGTCTGGCGGTCTTGTTGGCGCGCATTAATGTGCTGGTGAACACCTGATCAAAGCTGATTCCAGCTTCTTTTAATAGTTTTCCAGAATTTTTAGCCTCCTCAATACCGGCGGGGCTTAAATCTGCATCATGGAAGCCAGTAAAGCGGTTTTCTAAATTCCACTGGCTTTGGCCGTGGCGAAGAAGAACAAGGTAGTTCATAAATATACTCCTTTAATGCAAGAAAACTTTGACTTATCCGCCATTTAATGGCATATCTAGCGCGACTTGAAAAGGTGGGAATTATCCTACTTCTCGGTTGACTGTTGAAAACATTGAAATGCGCTTCCAATAAGGACAAAAGTGTTTTCCACCGTCCTCCGAAAATAGACCACCTCTTCAAGGTAATTAACCTAAACAATCCGCACGATTTGCGGAAGATTTTACTATACAAAAAGGAAAACATAAATGTTTAAAGTATTTAAAAAAGAAATCGAATTTGGCGGTAAAACGCTAACACTGGAAACGGGCAAGATTGCTCGTCAGGCTGATGGCTGTGTTATTGCAACCATTGGTGAGACAAGCGTACTTTGTGCCGTTACCGGTTCTAAAAACATCAAGCCGGGACAAGACTTCTTCCCGCTTTCTGTTCACTATCAGGAAAAAACATATTCAGCGGGTAAAATCCCCGGCGGGTTCTTCAAACGTGAAGCACGTCCATCTGAGAAAGAAACGCTGACCAGCCGCTTGATCGATCGCCCCTTGCGTCCGCTCTTCCCTAAAGGCTTCCTCAATGAAGTTCAAGTTGTGCTGACTGTTATTTCTCATGACCTTGAGAATGACCCGGACATGATTGCGATGATCGGCGCTTCTGCTGCTCTGACAATCTCCGGCATTCCGTTCATGGGCCCGATTGGCGGCGCGCGCGTTTGTTACAAAGACGGCGAATATCTGATCAACCCACCAATGCTAGAGGTTGAAGACACTGAGCTGAACCTGGTTGTTGCCGGTACTGGCGAAGGCGTGATGATGGTTGAATCAGAAGCCCATGAGCTAACCGAAGAAATTATGCTCGGCGCTGTTGCTGCCGGACACGCAGCTTATCAGCCCGTTATTGACGGCATTATCGATCTGGCTGAAATGTGTGCCAAAGACATGTGGGACATTGCGGAAACGCCAGACCACATTGTTAAGCTTGAAAAAGACATCAAGGCCAAATTCGCCAAGGATGTTGAAAAAGCCTATGGCATTACAGACAAGCTGGAGCGTCAAGACGCTGTTGGTGCGGTTAAAACAGCCGCTATCGAAGCCTTCACCGATGAAGAAAACGGCATTTGTGGAAAGGTTATATCCGGCAAGTTCAAATCGCTGGAAGCTGACGTTGTCCGCGGCCAGATCTTGAAAACCGGCAAGCGCATTGATGAGCGTGATACAAAGACTGTGCGTGCAATCGTTTCCGAGGCAGGCATTCTCCCCCGTACACATGGCTCTGCGCTGTTCACACGCGGCGAGACACAGGCGCTTGTGGTTGCAACGCTTGGCACTGGACAGGACGAACAGATCATGGATCGCCTCGAAGGCTCAACACGTGAGCGCTTTTTGCTGCATTACAACTTCCCTCCATATTCTGTTGGTGAAGCTGGCCGTATGGGCCCGCCGGGTCGCCGCGAGATTGGTCACGGAAAGCTCGCATGGCGCGCGCTAAACCCGCTTTTGCCTAGCGCAGAAGACTTCCCCTACACAATGCGCGTTGTTTCTGAAATCACAGAATCCAACGGTTCGTCCTCTATGGCCTCTGTTTGCGGCGCATCACTATCCCTTATGGATGCTGGCGTTCCGCTGAAGGCTCCGGTGGCGGGCATTGCGATGGGCCTGATCAAGGAAGGCGATGATTTCGCCGTTCTGTCTGACATTCTTGGTGATGAAGATCACCTCGGCGATATGGACTTTAAAGTGGCCGGTACCGAAAAAGGCATCACGGCGCTTCAAATGGATATCAAGATTACATCAATTACCGAAGAAATCATGACTATCGCGCTGGAGCAAGCCAAAGAAGGCCGCATGTTCATTCTTGATGAAATGGCCAAAGCCTTGAGTGAAGGTCGCGCCGAGCTGAACCCGAACGCGCCGCAAATCGTGACGCTGAAAGTCCCAACGGACAAAATTCGCGAAGTGATCGGCACAGGCGGTAAGGTTATTCGCGAGATTTGCGAAGTATCCGGCGCGAAGGTCGACATCGATGATGACGGTACAATCAAGGTATCCGCCGTTAATCAAGACGCAATCGACATCGCCGTTGGCATGATCGAGGGCATCACGGAAGAGCCGGAAGTTGGCAAAGTCTATAACGGTAAAGTTGTAAAAACTGTTGATTTTGGCGCATTCGTGAACTTCATGGGCGCAAAAGATGGCCTCGTGCACATCTCTGAACTAGCCGAAGGCCGCACCGCCAACACGACCGACGTAATCAAGGAAGGCGACGACGTGAAAGTCCTATGCATCGGCATGGATGATCGCGGCAAGGTCAAGCTTTCCATGAAGCGCGTAGATCAAGAAACTGGCGAAGAAATTTCAGGCGATGATCGTAAAGAGGCGAACGGCTAACCCACCATAGCCCAACATCCCCCCTCCCTGAGGGAGGGGGCTAGGGGGAGGGGTTACGATAGTGAATTTAATCAAAACCACCACCCCCATCCTAACCTTCCTCCCCATGGGGAAGGAACAAGATTAGAGTTTAAAAACAGCCCCCTTCACAGGGCTGTTTTTTCATTTGGCACCAAATTTGCTTTTTATAAGCACTAAGGGTATACCTATCGCAATTAAAGGAAATGAATATGTCGCACGCGCGGAGAAATTTTAGACGCCTATTATTGGTTATGCTTGCTGTAAGCTTTGCGTTTTCAGCAACCGCGACGCATACCTATCTGCGCGCACAAAACGATCAAGCCATTTTGCTAGACATCGCCCCGACATTATTCAAGATCAACGTGGCCGCGCACCAGACAAAAGCGCTCTTCCTTAATGATGATGGCAAATATGAAATCGCTAAAACGCTATACCGTAAAAGCATCGCCTCCCCGATCTATTACAAAGCCGGGGTAAATATGATTTTCGCACTGGCTGAGAAAGGCTATAAGCCTGCGCAATCGTCCCTGAATCGCATTGAACATCTTGCGCTTCTGGATATCAGCCTTTAAAACATTTCCATGACGTTGAAACTCCCCAAAATTATCGGCCATCGCGGCGTTGCTGCCTATGCGCCTGAAAACACGCTAGAGAGCATCCACAGCGCTGCTGATATGGGGGTGGAGTGGGTTGAGCTGGACGTAAAGATCACCAAAGACCAAATTGCGATCCTGTTCCATGATGACACGCTGGAGCGCACAACAAGCGCAAGCGGCAATATTGCGGAGCTAACGCTCGCAGAAATTAAAGAGCTGGATGCCGGAAGCTGGTTCGGTGAAAGCTTTATTGGCGCTGAAATCCCAACACTGGAAGAGGCCATTGATGTTCTGCTGGAGCGCGACTTGGGCGTAAATATAGAGATCAAGCCCTGCTCCGGCCGCGAGAAGGAAACCGCCGAGGTCGCGCTGGATGTGCTTTCACAAATTTGGGACACGCGGGAAAAGCTCCTGCTTTCATCCTTCCAACATGTAAGCTTGGAAGCCGCACTCGACATGGCCCCAGACTTTCATCGCGGCTTTTTAATGCCGGCGGAATGGCCGGAAAACTGGGCTGAGCTAGCGCAATACCTGCAAGTCAGTGCATTCAACATCAATGGCAATGAATGTACAAAAAACCAAGTAGGACAGCTAATGGATCAAGAAAAACCCATCCTCGCCTACACCATAAACGACCCTGACCGCGCCCGTATTTTACAAGGCTGGGGCGTTGATGGCTTTTTCTCTGATGCACCAGATGCTATAAGTGAAGGGTTACTGATGGTGCATTAAGCGCCGCACACTCCGAACATATATCTCGCATCTATGCCTTTGCATCTATCACGTTTTAATCTCAGCTTTATCGCGCTCGTTGGCGCGTATGTTTTGATGTGCTGGGGGCTGGTGCTTTATACCGGACATGGCGCGGCGTTTTCACCGCTGATTTATCTGGGTGCCGGCGTACGGTTTAGCTTCACCTTCGCCTTGATCTATATATTATATCGCCTGCTCCGCGCTGTTTATTTACTTGTTAAAGACAAACCAAAGCGCCCAAGCGCGCATCTGCTCGCCGATCTGAAAAAAGGGCCGCTACGGGCCGAACTATACACCAGAGCCCTGCCGATCTTCATCGCCTTCATTTTTTTCTTTTCAACCTTCACCAGCATGAAATTTCTGATTGCGCAGATTAATCCGTTTATGAGCTCCGGATGGGACGAATTTTTCATGAACGCAGACCGCGCGCTGCATTTTGGCCGTGATCCGTGGCAACTGCTCCAGCCCCTGCTCGGCCATCCATTAATCACCAAAGCCCTGTCCTTTGCCTACATCCTATGGCTGCCGCTGTTTTTTCTGGTGCTATATTGGCAGCTTTTTCAGCGCAAGGACGAGGCCCTGCGCATGCGGTTTTTCTATAGCTTCGTGCTGATCTGGGCAATCAATGGGACATTTATGGCGATTGCCTTTTCCTCCGCCGGGCCATGCTTCTACGAAAATGTCACGGGCGGCGGAACGTTTACCCCGCTGATGGATTACCTCTATAGCGTGCATGAGCACACAAAAATCTACGCCCTGCCAACGCAGGAATCCCTGTGGGAGAACTATGTGAGCGGCGGCAACATGCTCGGCGGCGGAATCTCCGCCTTCCCCAGCGTCCATGTCGCCACAGCATTCCTGTTCGTGCTACTAACACGGCATAAACACAAGCTAATTTTTAGCGGATTTATCGCGTTTTTCATCGCCATAATGCTTGGTTCAGTGCATCTAGGGTGGCATTACGCCGTGGATGGCTATTTCGCGATTTTGAGTACGTGGGGAATTTGGTGGGGCTGTGGAAGGCTGACTAAAAAACCTTAACTCTCATTCCCCGCCAGCTCATCCAGATTATCATGCGGCGGCATACCCATGATGTTGTAGCCGCAATCGACATAGTGGATCTCGCCGGTGACAGCTGAAGATAGGTCGGAAAGGAGATAAAGACCTGCGCCGCCAAGCTCTTCCAGCTCGACTGAGCGCTTTAACGGTGCGGTAAGAACGCTTTGTTTGAATGTCCGGCGCGCGCCGCCGATCACTGCGCCTGCGAGGGTTCTCATTGGCCCGGCGGAGATCGCGTTTACGCGAATGCCGTCCGCGCCTAAATCAGCGGCCAGATAGCGCGTGGAGGCCTCTAGTGCCGCTTTTGCTACGCCCATTACGTTATAATTCGGCATCACCTTTTCCGAACCGTAATAGGTGAGCGTCACGGCCGCGCTGCCCGGCTTCATCATATCCTTAGCCCGGCGCATGATCGATGTGAAGGAATAGCACGAGATATGCATAGACATCAGAAAATTATCCAACGACGTATCAACGTAGCGCCCCTGCAGCTCGTTCTTATCTGAAAAGGCAATCGCGTGAATGATGAAATCCAGCTCGCCCCATTTCTCTTCAAGAATGCTGAAAACCTTATCAAGATCAGCCTCATTCGTTACATCGCAATCAATCAAAATGTCAGAGCCGACACTCTCAGCCAGCGGCTTTACCCGCTTGCCAAATGCATCACCCTGATAGGTAAAGGCCAGCTCTGCACCATGATCATACAGCGCTGTGGCCATGCCCCAGGCGATCGACTTTGCATTCGCCACGCCCATAACCAAGCCGCGCTTGCCCTTCATTAATTTCATTTCAGTGTTCATTGTTTTCCATTTCTTTTTTTACCACAGAGAACACAGAGTTTAAAAAAGAGATTAAAGAGTTTTTTCGTTCTTTTACCTCAAGCTTCGCACTATGTAAAACATCTAATAATAAACCTCTGTAAACTCTTCTTTTTCTCTTTAACCTCTGTGGTATTAAAAATTAACCCTCATACTTACTCATCGCCAGCGTGCAGTTCGTACCGCCGAAACCAAAGCTGTTTGAAATTATTGTTTCATGCTCAACGTCATCAACGCGCGCTTGCGCAATCGGCAGGCCCTTTGCGCCCTCGTCCAGCTCTTCTATATTAATACTGGGCGCGACGAAATTATTTTGCATCATCAGCAGGCAGTAAATCGCCTCCTGCACGCCTGTGCCGCCCAGCGAGTGGCCAGTCATTGATTTTGTTGCGCTGATATGCGGGATATCCTGATCCAGCGGGCCGAACACCTCGCGGATAGCGTCCAGCTCGCCAATATCGCCAACCGGCGTTGATGTGCCGTGCGTGTTGATGTAGGTCACTGGCGTTTCAACCGTTTCCAAAGCCTTAAGCATCGCGCGCTTGCCGCCCTCACCACTTGGCGCGACCATATCGGCGCCATCGGACGTTGCGCCATAGCCTGTAATCTCGCCGTAAATTTTTGCGCCGCGGGCTTTGGCGTGCTCCAGCTCTTCGAGCACCACAATCCCGCCGCCGCCGGAAATGACAAAGCCGTCGCGGTTTGCATCATAGGCCCGCGCGGCCCGTTCCGGTGTGTCGTTATATTTGCTGCTCATCGCGCCCATCGCATCGAACAGGACGGACAGCGTCCAGTCCAGCTCTTCACCGCCGCCAGCAAACATCACATCCTGCTTGCCCCACTGGATTTGTTCCGTCGCGCTGCCGATGCAGTGCGCAGACGTTGAACATGCCGATGAAATCGTATAATTCACGCCCTTAATTTTGAAATTCGTCGCTGCCGTTGCCGAGGTTGTCGAGCACATCGCCTTTGGCACAGCGAACGGCCCAACGCGCTTTGCGCCCTTCTCGCGCGTGATATCGGCCGCAGCAACCTGCGCGCGTGTCGATGGCCCGCCGGAGCCTACGATAATGCCCGTACGCTCATTCACCACATCGCTTTCCGCAAGGCCAGAATCAGCAATGGCTTGCTCCATCGAAAGATGCGTATAGCCGGCCGCATCGCCCATAAAGCGGAACAAGCGCTTGTCAATGGCCGCTTTCAAATCAATATCCGGCTTGCCATGAACATGGCTACGAAAACCCATCTCAGCATATTCCGGTGAATGCGTAATGCCAGAGCGCCCAGCCTTCAACGATTCCAAAACCTCGTCCTGATTATTCCCAATGCAGGAAATGATCCCTATTCCTGTGATTACAACTCGTCTCATAATCTTTCCTTACTTCGTGTTAAAATCTTCACGTTAAGTCTTTTATTCTGCGGCATCTTCTGAATTATCAAACAGCCCAACCTTTAGCCCTTTTGCATCATAGGCGAGCTTACCATCGGCATAAACCTTCCCATCAGCAATCCCCAAGACCAGCTTGCGATTAATGACGCGCTTAATATCAACGACGTATTTCAGTTGCTTCACTTCCGGTGTGATCATTTCAGTTAGCTTCAGCTCATTTAACCCCAAAGCGCGCCCTGCGCCCTGCGCGCCGGTCCAGCCAAGGTAAAAGCCCAAGAGCTGCCAAATCGCATCAAGCCCCAAACAGCCCGGCATCACCGGATCACCCAAGAAATGACACTCAAAAAACCAAAGATCAGGCTTAATATCAAATTCCGCTTCAATCACGCCCTTGCCGTACGCGCCGCCCTCAAGCGACACTTTTGTGATGCGATCAAACATCAGCATCGGCGGCGCAGGAAGCTGCGCATTACCGGGACCAAAAAGCTCCCCCCGGCCGCAGGCTAGAATATCTTCATAGGAATAGCTGGATTTTTGCTCAGAGCTCATTACTGACCTTCACCTTGGTTATTAATTCATTCACAAAGAGTTATAAGGGGTATAGGAAAACGGCGCAAGAGGGCTTTGTAAAGCAAACTACGCCTTTAAAAACAGCTCTACCGCGCCATCAAAACATGCTGTACACAGACAGACTTATAGCTTTCAGTCATCGCGGAGAGCGCAAGCGGTTTGGCAAGCGCGGGCTCCATCTCCGGATCTTCGCCGCCCGCGGCAACAGCAACCATCCGCCCGGCGGCCTTGGCGCAGCAGACAGCTTGCTCGTGCTTATCATCCATCTGAATAGCGCGGAAAAAGCTTTTGCAGTACGGCTCAATCCCGATCACCAGCTCGACAGGCGCATTAATCGGACGATCATTGGCCGGCAGGCCAAAGCGCCATTCGCTGCTCACAGGCAAGCCCAAACGTACAGCCTCCTGCGACATCACATAGATCACTTGATCCAAATCATCCGGCACATCCGCGCCGCTAAACATCTGGCAGCAATCGGCGCTCAGCAGCATTGCCATGCGACGCCCTGCTACGGCGCTTAAGGACGCGATACATTCATTGAGCGACCATTGCTCGCCCGCGACCTTTTTATCAATCACAACATCGCACAGCTCCTGCGCGGCAATTTCAAACCCCATACAGCGGGTCGTACATTCCACCAGCAAGCGCAGAGATTCAGCACGGTGCAGCCCCTCATCTTCCCAGCTCACAAAAATATTGTGAATAATCACCAGCATCAGGTCATGAAACTCATATTCACAATCGAGCCAATCTTCGAAGAATATACGCGCCGCGGCGCGGCCACGCTCGGTCTCCATATCAATAATATGCGGCGGCGGCAGGGCATTGGTTGCCAAATCACCCTGCGCAGGCACGCAGCCCATAAGCCCAGACAGCTTATCAAAGCTCGCCAACATCGTTTCATCCGGGTTCTCAAACACGAAATAGGTCTCCACCAACACGCCAGCAATATGCTGAATGAGGCGCATAGCATCGGTGCCCTTACCCTCTTCACTCGCCAGAGCAATAAGGCCTTGATAGAGTCGCGCCGCCATATCGGGCTTGTTCGTCAATGCAAACATATAAAAATCCAAAAGCTGAGAATATAAGGGGAAAGAAAACGCAGGTGGGGGAAACGCAAAGATCAGGCGGTGAAAAACGAATCACCTGTATAAATGTTAAGCGAAAATCTGATTCCGGTAAATAGGGTAGATAAGGTTTTTTTATTTCATGAGTCTAATCAAAGACTTCGTCCGTGTAGGCTCCCCAAATATGTGCCTTTTCAACCCAGCCTTTATAACCAGAAAGCTCAAAACGGCAAAATTCTGCGCGGCATTCATCAATTTTGCCCACACCGCCGGGTTCCGCGCGTGCAACGAGGCGTGAGCCCTCCTTCGGCGCACTATAAAAGGCAACCAGCGCCTCGCCTTGCAAAACACCCGTACGTTTGCCAGAAATCAACGATTGATGCACCCAGCCCTGCTCGCCCTCATGGTCTTTAATCTTCCGCCAGTTCTCATATTCCAATACAACTTCAACCGGTAAACCTTTCTTTTTAAAGACAAATTCAACCGGAAACTTCCGCCCCGGCCCCGTACGTACAGAGACTTTATCAGAGCCCAAAGACACAAAACGCGGCACAGGATATGGCGTGGATTTGAACGCATTTTTCTCCTGCGCATGCGCTAGCGGAAGAACCTGCACAGCGCCTAGAATAATAAATACGAAAAAAATGAAGCTTTTGTTGGTCATATCAGTTCTTTTTATGATAAAAATCCGCTCATGAATCAAGAGCATACCACAAAGCCCGAAATTTCAGTCGCCCCAATGATGGATTGGACGGATCGGCATTGCCGGTATTTCCACCGGCTGATCAGCCCAAACACGCTGCTCTATACAGAGATGATCACCACTGGCGCCTTGCTGAACGGCGATCGCGAGCGGTTTTTGCGCTTTGATGAGAGCGAACACCCCGTTGCACTCCAGCTCGGCGGCTCTGAGCTCGCGGATCTGGCTGAGTGTGCCAAAATCGGTGCGGATCACGGTTATGATGAAATTAACCTCAATTGCGGCTGCCCCTCTGATCGCGTGCAAAAGGGACGCTTTGGCGCGTGTTTGATGAAAGAGCCCGAAACGGTCGCCGACTGCGTCCAGGCCATGATCAAAGCCGTCAATATCCCCGTCACCGTTAAATGCCGCATCGGCGTTGATGATCAAGATGATTTCCCTGCACTGGATAACTTTGTGGACAAAGTTGCGGATAAGGGCTGCACGACCTTTATCATCCATGCGCGCAAGGCGTGGCTGAAAGGCCTCAGCCCCAAGGAAAACCGAACAAAACCGCCCATTATGTATGAACATGTACACGCTATTAAGGACAAGCACCCTCACCTTAAAATCATCGTGAATGGTGAATTAACAACTCTGGAAAAGATCAAAGAACATCTCCCGGTGCTCGATGGCGCCATGATCGGCCGCGAAGCCTATCAAAACCCCTATTTCCTTGCCAAAATCGAGCGGGAAATTTTCAACAACCCAACAGCCCTCAGCCGCGAAGACATCGCCCGCGCCATGGCCAATTACGCTGCGCAACAAGCCGCAGATAACGGCACGCCCATAAAATCTATCACGCGCCACATCTTAGGCCTCTACCACCATCAGCCCGGCGCAAAGGCCTGGAAACGCACGCTCAGCACCCTGCCTTACGAAGACGGCGCAGACCACGCCGTTATCCTCAAAGCCTTAGAAGCCCAAGAAAAAGCCGCCACCTCTTTGCGCGATGCCGCTTAAGGTGTAAGATCACAATTATGAGCTGGACCCAATTATCTCCACAAGATTCTGCATCGTTTCTGAAAGCTGTTACTGGTAATGGCGATCCGGTGTTCTTCGACCCGACATTGTGCGAAGTCCATAAACACCCTGCCGATTATTATCTGGGCTATGACCTGATCCGCATCGTCAATAATCACTCGATCCCCGCGCTCGTCTTTGATTATTTCAGCAATGGCGAACAGCATTATTACATAGATGGCAGCGAGCGCGCCTTTCACAATGTCAGCAGCCAGGGCGCGCTGAATTTAAACATCGATAACGTCGGCGACTATATTCGTGCCTTCATCTCCTACGTCTATGAGCGCGGCAATAGCTTGATTTTCCTTCATAGAAAAGCCAAAAATCTCTCGCCAACTTATGACGAAGCACACCAAACATATAACATCGCGCTGCCCCTGATGTATCAAAACCAAGAGGTTGAAGGCCGCGTTGAAATCACAGCAGAAGGCCATATCCATGTGCGCAAACCTATTGAGGTTTCGTTCCTCACCGAACTCCATCCCGACACCGCCAACCCCTATCGCCACCCGTTGGAAGAGCAAATACTCGAGCAAAGCAAAGCCCTGCTCTCCATGACCAAGGTCGGCGTGGCGATGCTGGCTGAAAACCCAGAGGCTGACTTGCGCGTCCTTGCCTCACCACATTACCAAGCCTTTCATACCAATGCTGGCACTGGCTATATCGCCATGCCAACCGCCGAGCAAAATGCTAAATATATGCAGGCCATATGCATGGCAGCATGCCTTCAGGGCCTGAAACAGGTCAAAAATCAATATTACCAAGCTCATCCCATTGATGATAAAGACCTGTATTTACAGGTAAATTACGGCAACAATTTGGATATTTTCCTCGAAACCTGTAAAATAGTAAGTGAGTATGAGGCTCAAAACATACCCGAATCTCGTATGGCGCTTGAAAATATGGGATTAGGCTTAGCCTATGAGGCTTATAAAGACGGTGTGAGAGAATATGATATGGAGAAGTATTACTTCAAATCCCTAGAACAAGCCGGCTTGATGGAAAAACCAAAAGGATAAGAATATGAGATGTTTTGTAACAGCAGATGATGACGGACAGCCAGGCGGAACATTTCCGCACCTGAACACGCAAACGAAGAAAATGACAGCAGGTTTGATGAGTCGCTTTCTTCCCTTTAGAAATAAGGTCATGAACCTCACGCAAATGATTAAAAGCGCCGTCAATGCTGGCGATAATCGCGCGCAATGGGGCTCTCAAGTACAAGTTAGTGCGGCAGGAATGGGAAGCTTTGGCGTTGGCAGAAGTCAGTAACTATACGCCTTTTACTGCCCATCCTGCAATTTCTGCAATTCATCCACATCAACATGGAATGACTCGCCGCAGCCGCAGCGGCTGGTTTCGTTGGGGTTGGTGAATTGGAATTTTGTGCTCCCCAATTCATCCACAGTATAATCCACAGCCATGCCGAACAGCATCCATGAATGGACCTTGGGGATATAGAGGCTCACCCCGCCAGCCTCAAACACATCATCGCCCGCCAGATTGTCACCCGGCTTGATATATTCCATCTGATAGCTATTGCCCGAACAGCCCGTAGGTTTAACGTTCAAACGAACGCCTTGCGTGCCCTCTGGCGCCTTAGTCAAAAGCGCTTCAATTTGCTGCGCGGCTTTATCTGTAATTGTTATTGGTTGCATCATTTCCTCCGTCATCCCGAGCAAAGTCGAGGGATCTTGTTGTTCTGATTGTACCAGATCCCCGCCTTCGCGGGGACGTCATTTTTCTAAACTCACGCCGTTCGTCAAGAAAAACTAGACGAACATATTCAATTGCATCTTCGCCGTCTCCGCCATCATTGACGGATCCCAGGTCGGGTCCCAGACGATTTCAACATCCACATCACCAACACCCTCCAGCGGCAAGATCGCCGCCTGCACCCAGCCGGGCATTTCCTGCGCCACCGGGCACCCCGGCGAGGTCAGCGACATTTGCACAAAGACATCCGCCTTGCCGTCCTTATCCTTAATATCAACCAGATAAATCAGGCCAAGCTCATAAATATTCACCGGAATTTCCGGGTCATAAATCTCTCTGATCGCCGCAACGACCTTCGCGCATAGCGGATGATCTTCCGAGACCGTCACGTTCGGCGGCTCAGCCAGCTCATCATATTCATCCGCGCCGCCGACAGCATTTTTCACCATCTCTTTATCCGCTACCGGTATCATTTTATTCATGAAAACATCGACTTCACCTTGTGAAGCCCCTCTATCAATTGATCTATATCATCACGGTTACTATACAAGCCCAACGACGCGCGCGCCGTTGAATCCACACCCATCGCCTCCATCAGCGGCATACAGCAATGATGCCCCGTACGCACCGCCACGCCCATTTGGTCCAGCACCATCCCAATATCGCTGGGATGCGCGCCGTCCATCGTAAAGCTTATAATCCCGACTTTCTCCGCCGCCGTGCCGTGCAAGCTTAGCCCATCAATCTCCAACAGCTGCGCGGTGGCGTATTCAAGCAATGCCGCCTCATGCGCTGCAATGTTATCCATCCCGATATCCACAAGGTAGTCCACAGCCGCGCCCAGCCCGATCACCTCAACAATCGGCGGCGTGCCAGCCTCAAACCGATAAGGCGCATTTTTATACACTGTGCGATCAAAACTGACCGTCTCAATCATATCGCCGCCCCCCTGATAGGGCGGCATATCGTTCAAAAGCTCTGCCTTACCATACAAAACCCCAATCCCAGTCGGGCCATAGAGCTTGTGCCCTGTAAACACATAGAAATCTGCACCTATACTCTGGATATCCACAGATCCATGCACAATGCCCTGCGATCCATCCACAAGCACAGCCATCTCAGGATAGAAATCTTTAGCCATTTCAACCATTTGCTTAACTGGATTGATGATCCCCAGCGCATTAGATACATGGGTAAAAGCGGCCAATTTCGTCTTATGGGTAAATAATTGATCAAACGCCACAAGGTCCAGCGCGCCAGTTTCATCAACCGGAACCGTTTTTATAACGATACCAATCTGATCACGCAGTAATTGCCACGGCACAATATTCGCGTGATGCTCCATCTCGGTCAAAATAACCTCATCACCCTCCGATAAAAACGTACGTCCCCAACTCTGCGCGACCAGATTAATCGCCTCCGTCGCGTTGCGTGTGAAGACAATATTGCGCTCCGACTGGGCATTGATGAAACTGGCAACCCTAGAGCGTACGCCCTCGTACGCTTGCGTCAAATTCTGAGAAAGTCCGTATAGCCCCCTGTGAATATTCGCATATCCACTCTCATAAACCTCATTCATCGCCGCCAGTACGCAGGCCGGCTTCTGCGCACTGGCCGCACTATCCAAAAACGCCAAACGCTTCCCATTCATCTGCGTTTGCAAAATCGAGAAGTCTTTGCGGCAGTACGATATATCTGTTTTATTTTCCATCATTAACATTCTATTTTTTCACCACAAAGGCTCTAAGGCCTCAAAGAATCACAAAGTATTTTATTTATTTTCTTTGAGAAACTTTGTATCCTTTGAGCCTTTGTGGTGAATACTTAAAACTCCCCCTAACCATTGCCTACACATCTTACTCACTCTTGCCTCAAGCTCTTCATCCCCAATCTTTTCCACAACGTCATCCACAAAGGCTTCGATCAAGAGCTGGCGCGCTGCCTTCTCGCTTAAGCCCCGCGAACGCAAGTAAAACAAAGGCTCTTCGTCCAGTTGCCCCGTCGTCGCGCCATGCGAACATTTTACATCATCAGCGTAAATTTCCAGCTCCGGCTTCGTATCCATCTCCGCCCCTTGCGAAAGCAAGATCGCGTTCGAAAGCTGATACGCATCGGTTTTCTGCGCTATCTGATGTACGTGCACTTTACCCTGAAAAACCCCGCGTGCATTATCATCCAGCAGCGAGCGATAGAATTGGTTTGATTGAGAATGCGGCGCTTGATGCTCGATCAAGATTGTTGTATCGCCATGCTGCTGCCCCGCCAACAAATTCAAGCCATTCAAATGCAGCTCCGCATTTTGCCCCTGAATTTCCGCATGAATTTCGTGGCGCGTTAATTTGCCGCCAATATTGAGCGTAAAGCCATTATAGAGCGAGTCCGCCCCTTGCGTGATATGCACCATATTGGTATTCACACCCTCCCCGCTATCCTCGACCAAACGAATGTGATTGAGCCGCGCATGCGCGCCGACCTCAATCTCGGTGACCATATTCTTCCAATACGCGCCGCTACCGTCATGGCGCTCCAGCACTGTCAGCTGCGCGCCTTCCTCCAAAATAATCTTCAGCCGCAGCGAGTGAAGCGCTCCGGCCTCACCGGTAAATAAAATATCCTCAGCCTGTCCACAAATTTGTCCACGGGTTTTGTGGATAGTAATTTCCTGCACCGGCGCATCCACCAGATCAGCCGAAATCGCGCGCGGAAGGTTGGTATATTTCCATTCCTCAACCTTGGGCGTTGGTAAATTGTCTAACTTTAGTGCTTTCATTTTTAACCTTTTTTATTTCACCACAAAGACTCAAAGCCCTCAAAGAATCACAAAGTATTTTTATTTTTTTCTTTGTGATTCTTAGTGTCCTTTGAGCCTTTGTGGTAACCCTTCTTAAGCCGCCTCACCCACAAATTCAGCGTATCCCTTATCTTCCAGCTCTTGCGCTAGCTCCGGCCCGCCGGTTTTGATGATCTTACCATCCGCTAAAATATGCACCACATCGGGCTTTATATAATCCAGCAAGCGCTGATAATGCGTGATAATCAGAAAGGATTTATCCGGGCTGCGCATCGCATTCACGCCGCTCGCGACAATTTTCAGCGCATCAATATCCAGCCCGCTATCGGTCTCATCCAGCACGCAGAATTTCGGGTCCAGCATCGCCATTTGCAGCACTTCATTGCGCTTTTTCTCTCCGCCGGAAAAACCAACATTGACCGCGCGCTTCATCATATCGTCAGAAATGCCCAGCTCTCTGCATTTGGTTTTCATCAGTTTCAGCATAGAAAGCGCATTAAGCTCTTCCTCTCCGCGCTGCTTACGGATTGAATTAATTGAGGTTTTCAGAAACATACTCATATTAACCCCAGGGATTTCCACAGGATATTGAAACGCCAAAAACATCCCCGCCGCCGCGCGTTCTTCGGGCGCCAGCTCCAGCAAATCCTCGCCATCCAGCGTAACCGATCCGCCGGTAACCTCATACTCATCACGCCCCGCCAGCACATATGAAAGCGTCGATTTCCCCGATCCGTTCGGCCCCATAATCGCATGGACTTCGCCCGCCGGGATATCGAGCGATATGCCCTTCAAGATTTCCACAGCGCCGTCATCGGTTTCGACGCTGGCTTTTAAGTCTTTAATTTTGATCATCAGGATTTTCCCACTCTTTTTTACATACCAATAAAAATGTCCAATAAAAATCATCTAATAGATGGTTTTCAATATCATCGAAAAATGCCTCATGACTATCCTTAACCTTGGTTTTCATCACATCAGAAGAACTCAAACATAAGTCTGTCCAGGAGCCATTATTTAAATCTACGCCTTCATCTTCTAAATCTACAACGTACAGAATTAACTCTCCGTTTTTATTAGGAATAAGAGAATACACATAACTTTGCTCAATGAAAATTTCTTGATGTTCTTCACCACCCTTTTCTGCACTTCCATAAAAAGGTGAAAAATGCGGTGAAAACGGAATATATTCAGGATCAAGTGGCTTCTCCTGTATCAAAAACACTTCAGCACTTTCTACAAGAAGGTTCTTGGACAAGCAGTGGTCAAGAACATCGAGAACATCCGCCTGCCTCCAACAAGGCCCAAGGGATGGGTGGATAAGTGATTTCCTTCGAAAAGTTTCATCCAATGTATAAAAAGCTTGCTTGCTTGTAATCATCACCCAACACTCCTCTCCACATAAAACCCCGTCATCCCGGACTTGATCCGGGATCCATGCATAGTTGATACAAGGTTATGGATTCCGGCCTTCGCCGGAATGACGGAAATGGATGGGCCGCCCCCTGTCGTCTCTTGATCAGATCCCTCGGCTTCGCTCGGGATGACAAGGTGGGCTGAGTAACTTGGTGTCTTCGTGTCTTGGTGGTTTAAAAACATTCTACCCAACGCTCCCTTCCAAACTAATCCCAATCAATTTCTGCGCCTCGACCGCGAATTCCATCGGCAGGTGCTGCATTACCTCTCTCGCGAAGCCGTTTACGATCAGGGCGATTGCTTCTTCCTCGCTCATGCCGCGTTGGAGACAGTAGAACATTTGGTCTTCACCGATTTTGCTGGTGGTTGCTTCATGTTCCAAACTCGCCGACTTATTCCGGCTTTCGATATAGGGCACGGTGTGCGCGCCGCATTGATCGCCGATCAGCAGGCTGTCACACACGGTGAAATTCCGCGCGCCTTCCGCCTTTGGTAATATTTTGACCAGCCCGCGATACGTGTTGTTCGCCCGCCCCGCGCTGATCCCCTTGGAGATCACGCGGCTGCGGGTGTTTTTGCCGATATGGATCATCTTGGTGCCGGTATCGGCTTGCTTACGGCCGTTAGTGATCGCAACGCTGTAAAACTCGCCGATTGAATTGTCACCCTTGAGGATACAGGACGGATATTTCCACGTGATCGCGCTGCCGGTCTCGACCTGTGTCCAGCTGATCTTTGAATTGCGCCCTTCGCAAATGCCGCGCTTGGTCACGAAATTGTAAATCCCGCCCACGCCGGTTTCCGGGTCGCCGGGATACCAGTTTTGCACGGTGGAATATTTGATCTCCGCATCCTCATGCGTGACCAGCTCCACCACCGCCGCGTGCAGCTGGTTTTCATCACGCATCGGCGCGGTGCAGCCCTCCAGATAACTCACATAGCTGCCCTTATCCGCGATGATAAGCGTACGTTCGAACTGGCCGGTGTTCAGCTCATTAATGCGGAAGTACGTTGACAACTCCATCGGACAGCGCACACCCGGCGGGATATAGACAAACGAACCATCGGTGAACACCGCGCTGTTCAGGCACGCATGTTTGTTATCGCCCGGCGGCACAACGCTGCCCATATATTTCTTCACCAGTTCAGGATGGTCCTGCACGGCCTCGGAAATGGAGCAGAAAATCACGCCCTCCTCGGCCAGCTTCGCCTTGAACGTTGTGCCAACGGAGACAGAATCAAACACCACATCCACCGCAACGCCCGCCAGCATTTCCTGCTCCCGCAATGGAATGCCGAGCTTCTCATACGTCTCCAGCAATTTCGGGTCAACCTCATCAAGGCTTTGCGGGCGGTCCTCCATGCTCTTTGGCGCGGCGTAGTAATAGGAGGCCTGATAATCAATCGGCTTAATATCCAGCTTCGCCCAGTCCGGTTCGGGCATCTCCAACCATTTCCGGTACGCCTTCAAGCGCCATTCAAGCAGCCATTCCGGCTCGCTCTTCTTCGCAGAGATAAAGCGCACAGTGTCCTCGGACAAGCCCATCGGCGCCTTTTCGCTCTCAATATCGGTGACAAAGCCCGCCTCATATTTCCCGGCCATGTCATTAACAGTATCGATCGTTTCTTTTGAGATTGCGCTGCTCATGCTCTTTCCTTCATTTCGGCCATGCAGCCCTCAGTCATATCCGCCAAGCTCACACCGTCCAACGCCGTTTTAATCGCCGCATTCACTTTATTCCAGCGCCCATTCATCGGACAGCATTGCGCATAATCACAGCAGGACTCATCCACCGCCTCCACGCAAGAGGTCAGCGCAATCGGCCCATCAATCGCGCAGATCACATCGGCAATGGTGATGTTTTCGATCGGCCGCGCCAAATGATAACCACCGCTCGCGCCGCGCACAGAGCTTAAAACATCCGCTTTTGTTAGGAGCTTAAGCACCTTCGCGACTGTCGGCTCCGGCAAATTAGACGTTTTGGCCACATCGCTGGCATTCATAAGCGCCTCGTCCTGCCCAATAACGGACAAAATCACAACAGCATAGTCAGCGAGTTTTGAAACTTTGATCATGTAATAAGCATACCGTGCACTTCAATTAGGTATAAGTTTTGTACTGTTTAAATGTCATGTCTGACCGCGCTTTTCAACCCCCTTCTTGCCAAAAACATACAAAAACATGCCATTTTCAGCGCCTCATTAAGGTTTTATAAAGATTCGCCGCGTATTCTGAGGTCAAGTGTTTGAAATGTCATAGAATTAAAAGGATTACAACACCATGGTTAGAAACGCATTTAATGGACAAAGCCTTATCTCAGAAATTGCAAATGCACCAGAACCACTATCTGTGCAAGCCGCTTATGCTCGCTCTGTTTTTGAATCACACTTTAGCGAAACACCAAGTGTGAGCGCAGACGCCACATCGGAATTTACATTTAAATAAACCGTCACTTCACAGCTTTAAATTCAATCTCCGGATTCTTCTCCATCGCATCGGTTAAATGCCAATCATTACGCGCCAAAAACACCGGGTCACCGTCATGGTCATAAGCAACAGCGCTACGGGTTCCGTCTATGAACCCCTTCAAAACCGCGGTATCATCGCAGGACAGCCAGCGGGCGGTGTAAAGCTGGGTTTGCTCAAACTTCACCGGGATCTCGTATTCAGTACGAATGCGGTCAGCGAGCACTTCGAATTGCAGAGCGCCGACAACGCCGACCACCCAATCTGGGTCCATGATCGGCTTAAACACGCGGGCTGCACCCTCTTCGGCCAGTTGCTCTAGCGCCTTGCCCAAATGCTTGGCCTTTAGCGGGTCTTCCGGCCGCGCGCGCTGCATCAATTCTGGCGCAAAACTTGGGATATCAGCGAAGACCAAATCCTCGCCCTCCGTCAAAGAATCTCCGATCCGCAGACCGCCATAGTTGGGCAGGCCGATGATATCACCTGGGAACGCAACTTCGGCCATCTCGCGATCTTGGGCCAGGAAAAGCTGCGGCGAATGAATGGTCAACATTTTACCAGAGCGTACGTGCTTAAGCTTCATCCCGCGCTTAAACTTGCCGGAGCAAATACGGGCGAAGGCCATACGATCACGGTGCTTCGGATCCATATTCGCCTGGATCTTGAAAACAAAAGCCGTAACCTTTTTTTCATC
Organism: Alphaproteobacteria bacterium; assembly: GCA_024275825.1. GTDB lineage: Bacteria > Pseudomonadota > Alphaproteobacteria > Micavibrionales > Micavibrionaceae > JAJRYK01. The sequence goes on along the minus strand of JAJRYK010000030.1, from coordinate 17,043 downwards.
AGGGTTAATCGCGCGCCCTTCGGTCTTTTGCGGACGCGGCGATGGCGCAAATGTTTCGATCCCAGCCAACATCTCGCGTACACCAAAATTATTCACGGCCGAGCCAAAAAAGACCGGCGTCATTGTGCCCTGCAGATACGCCTCGCGATCAAACTCCGGGCACAGGCCGCGCACCATCTCGACATCCTCGCGCAGCTTGGTCGCTTCATCGGCGCTGAGCAGCTCATCAAGCTTTGGATCATCAAGGCCGGAGCACTGAGCGCTGCTCTGCAACACATCACCCTTGGAGCGATCAAACAGCACGAGCTGATCATTGATCAAATCGTAACAGCCCTTAAAATCGCGGCCCATGCCGATCGGCCAACTGGCGGGCGTAACATCCAAAGCAAGGCTCTGCTCAATCTCATCAAGCAGATCAAACGGGTCTTGCCCATCACGGTCAAGCTTGTTGATGAAGGTGATGATCGGCATATCCCTAAGGCGGCAAACCTCAAACAACTTGCGCGTTTGCACCTCAATCCCCTTCGCCGCATCCAGCACCATAATCGCGCTATCCACGGCCGTAAGAACCCTGTACGTGTCCTCCGAAAAATCCTCGTGCCCCGGCGTGTCGAGCAGATTATAGGTGATCCCGCCATTCTCAAATGTCATCACGGACGAGGCCACAGAAATTCCGCGCTCTTGCTCCACCTTCATCCAGTCAGAGCGCGCCCGCCGCCGCGCACCCTTGGCCTTCACCGCCCCCGCCATCTCAATCGCCCCGCCAAACAGCAGCAGCTTTTCAGTAAGCGTCGTCTTCCCCGCATCCGGGTGGGAGATGATGGCGAACGTACGGCGGTTAGCGATGATGTCTGGTAAAGTCATTTGATGGTTGTAACCACTAAGACACTAAGGGTCACTAAGTTTTTTCACAGTAAAGAAAATGTTGCAGGATAGGATACCTAATTTTAGGAAGGTTCTTAGGCATACTCAAATTAAAGGTTTGATTCTCACATGCGCCATGATAGCCTTATAGAAATTAAGTTAATAAAAAGGAATACATAATCGAGCGCTCAGCACTTGAAATGGCTATCGTATCTGCCTTCCTTGAAAAGGCGGGAGAAGGCGGAGCAACACGTGAGGAGTTAAAAAGGGACATACCACTTGGCCCTGGAATAGATCGTGCTCTACATCACTTGCAAGAAGAAGGTAGGATTACGCAAGTTGGAAACAACGCTCACTATGCATTTACGCCAGACTGTCGTCCAAAAAGCTAGCGCCCTCTATTGCTATAGTAATTAACTAATCTTCAAATGGATTAACCATCTCTCGATCCTCAACCTCAATCACCCAGAGATCAGGGTCGCGGCCTATCGAGCGCTGGATATATTCATCGGCTTTGGCCTCCTCCACCATTTCTTCGGCCAGCGCCGCCGTCCAGCCCATCTCGTTGGTTTCAAAATTGCGTTGCTGGATCAGGAGGCGGCACTTGCCTGTTAGGCCGTTGAGTTTGAGCAGCACAATGCCGGAATTTTGCTCGCCCTTATTGATGATGTAGTGAAATATCCCGCGTCCGGCCAGCGGCTGCAGGCACGCATCGACAAAAAGCGCGGTGGGCAGGCGGTCATCGCTCATCTTTTCTACTTCCCGTACCTCCTCCCCCTGAGGGGGAGGATAGAGGTGAGGAGTGACGGTGCTTTATTAATTCAGCATTATCCCCCCTCCCCCTGACCCCCTCCATCAGGGAGAGGGGATTATTTGGGTTAATGACAATTACGCTGCTCGCCCGCATAGACCCAGCTTTCGACCGTCAGGGCGGCCTTGTCTATGGGGTCTTCCGGGTGATGATAGCGATAAACGCGCAGCGCGGCTTCGCAGGCAACATGATCTGGCTCGCTGCTCATCCCGGCATAGGTGCGCATCACCGCGCCGTAGCATTTGCAATCAGAGGCGGCTTTCACGCCTTGTACAGTTTTAATAGTGCAGGCCATAATGTTTTACTTCTTTTTCTTCAGTTTTTTACCATAGAGCTCAAGCCGGTGATCCACCAGCTCATACCCCAGCTCTTGCGCAATTTTTTCCTTAAGCACTTCCAGCTCTTCGTTTTGAAACTCAATCACCTTGCCGGTCTCTAAATCAACCAAATGATGATGGTGCTCCTCATTCACTTCATAGCGGGAATACCCCTCCTGAAACTCGTGCCTTGTGACAACATCAAGCTCGTCCAGCAAGCTGAGCGTCCGGTAAACGGTGGCGATGCTGATGGATTGATCAATCTTTTTAGCCCGGCCATAGACATCCTCAACGGATGGATGATCCTTGGCCGTGTCCAGGACCTTTAATATAACACGCCGCTGACCGGTCATTTTCAGGCCGGCTTCTGTGCAACGCTGTTCAAGATCGCTCATACGCTCTTTCTCCCTTTAAAAAACAATAAAGCGATTTTAGGCGTCCTTGCCGCCCGCCGCAAGGGGGTTGTCGTCTTTTTGGGAAACAGGTTTCTCAGATACATCTTCGCGCGCCATAAGACGCTCGGCGGGGAGCTCAACAAAAACAGTCGTACCAGAATTCTCTTTCGACTCGATGCTTAACCGCCCGCCATGCAGCTCAACCATGGCTTTGGCCAATGGCAAGCCCAGCCCTGTGCCTTGCCGGTGCACCGCATTTTCTGCTTGCTCAGAGACTTGCCCAAAGGGCTCCATCGCCTGCTCTATTTTGCCTTCAGGAATACCCACGCCGTGATCTTCAATACTCAGACAAAGCGCACCGCCTTTCAAAATTTCGGAACGCACCTGCACAACTCCGCCAGGCTGTGAAAACTTCACCGCGTTGGTCATCAAATTGATCAATACCTGACGGATAAGGCGCTCATCCGCCCAAAGATCCGGCGCATCATCAAGCAGATCAACTGTAATTTCTATCCCGCTACTAAAGGCCTTGGAGGCCAGCATACGCGCAACAGAATTTACCAAATCCACAAGGCGAATCCGGTGCTCATCCAGCTCAATACGCTCCGCCTCAATCTTCGACATATCGAGCACCTCGTTGATGATCTGCAGCAAATGTTCCGCGCTGCCATGCACGTCTTCCATATATTCCTTGTATTTTGGGTGGCCAAGCGCGCCGAAGGTTTCCTTGATCATCATCTCAGAAAAACCGAGAATGGCGTTAAGCGGCGTACGCAGCTCATGGCTCATATTCGCCAGGAATGTCGACTTGGCATGATTGGCGGAATCCGCATCTTCCTTGGCCTTGCGCAGCGATTCTTCCATCTTTTTCCGCAAGGAAATATCCATCACCGTTGTGACCTGAAACCGCCTGCGCTGGGAAAGCTCCATCGTTGCGGTGGTGAACAGGACATTGGCGATCGTGCCCTCCTTCCGGATCAGCTTCAGCTCACCAGAGGTCCGCAGCCCGCTCTTGATAAATTCCTCATAATTGCTGCGCACCGCCTCTCGTTCATCGGGTGAGACAAAGCTAATCATATCCTCATGCAGCAGCTCGTTGCGCGACCAGCCGTAATTACGCACAAAGCTCTCATTCACCCGCACGATCCGGCCCGTGTAATCAGTCACAACAATACCGATCTCGCTCACATCAAAGATAGAGGTCAAAAGAAGCAGCGCATCATCACGCTCACGCTGCAACGCGGATTGATCAGTCACATCAACCTGACCGATAACATCAATGCACTCAACAGTGCCAGCGTCACAAAGCACAGGGCTGATGATAAAAGAGGAGATTTTAATCTGGCCCGGTACGCCCGGCAGCGCTTGAATAGTCACCGGCGCTTTTTTCTGCAAGCACACCTCAAAAGACTGCCCAAAGTGCAAAGCATTATCCGAACCCATAAAGTCTAAAATTTGATGGCCTTCAATTTCACTGCGCTCTTGATCAAAATATTTGAGCGCCAGCACGTTTACGCGCTCTACGACATAACGATCAGGCTTACCCTTCACCTGAAGCGCGCGCACGATAAAGCGCGGGATCGGCATTTGCTCAAAAAGCTGCTCATCATTGTATGGGGTATCATTCATGATCAAAAGAAACTTAGATGTTCATTATAAAGACGTGACAAATCACTCTGCATCACCGCTGACATAGCGCTGCAAAGGGCTCATTTCGTAATACTCAAACACAGCGCCTTTTTGCGTAGCGCATTTACCCAAATCCTCCTGAAGATTATTTAGAATTTTCTGTACATCATCGCCCTGAATGGGCGCAGCAATGCAAGAGGAGAGCGTCAAATCAACGCTCTGCCCATTCAACTTATATGTGGTTTCCTGCGCCTCCATCTCACCCTTCAACCGGTCCATCGCCTTCAAACTGCCTGTAATATCCGTGAGCTTCAAAAACAGCACAAATTCATTGTTATCCATCCGGTAGGCATCATCAAAGGTGCGGACGCATTGCTTGATAATATTGGAGACAAACCTGACATACTCCAGCACATGCTGCTCATCATGCGCCTTCTTGATCTTCGCCAGATCATCAATGCGCACAAGCGCCACGCAAAATTGCCGCCCATGCCGCGCCAGACGCTCCATCTCCCGGCCAAAATCTTTCTTAAAGGCCGATATATTGCGCAGCCCCGTCAGTTGATCAATCCCGCTATCCTCAAGGTAAATATCCTTCTCAATACGGCGGATATGATTGATAAACCCTTCATAGATCAAAACAAGATGACTGTGCGCTTCATACTCCGGCGGTTTTTTATGCTTTAGAGCCTCCTCCAGCATATAGGCACTGACCGTGCTTAAATCACTGTGCAAACTATCCAGCTTGGCAATCAACTCTGGCGCGAGCCCTGCCTGCTTGGCTTCCGCCGCCCACCGTTCATAGCTTTTCGGCACCGCGGCGTTATAGCCCTCACGCACATGATTGGGATAAGACAAGCCGCGCGCAAGCTGCATGAACCAGCTGGAATATTCATCCAGCACGGCCGTAACATCCTTAATCCGCAGATCTGCTCCATATTCTAGAATCATAACAATATGCGTGCCCTTACCTTGAAAATCTTTCGCATCTTCAAAAATACACGGAAATTCTGTTGAATGTGTTAACAAAAGCGAAAAAATGCAGAAAAATTAGCTTTCAAACGTCACGGATATTTACCGCCAAGGGGCGAGGCAGCTATAGCTTCCCCTCCCTGAGGGAGGGGTTAGGGAGGGGTTAGGGAAGGGTTTAGGGACGGTGAACTAATCAAACACCATCACCCCCCACCTTAGTCCTCCCCCTCAGGGGGAGGAGATTAGCGCGCTAAGCCACGGGAATGACGAAGATCATAGTTATTCCGGCAGCCACTCTTTCTCAAGCACATCGAGCGTGCCATCCTTAATGGCCCCACGCACTTCGCGCATCAAGCGGTTAATGGTCGCCACATTGTGATGAGCCAGAAGTTGAAGCCCCAAAAGCTCACGTGCCTTGAGAAGGTGATGGATATAAGCCTTTGAAAAATCAGCAGAAGCGGCAATACCATTCTCCGGGTCAAGGGGCTCAGGATCTTCCTTAAAACGCGCATTTTTGAGATTAATCGTCTCCCCCGGATGCCCCTTCAAGAACGCCACGCCGTGACGCGCCAGCCGCGTCGGGATCACACAATCAAACGTATCGATACCCAAACGCACAAAGGTGAAAATGTCTTTAATCCGCCCGATTCCAAGGAAATGAACGGGCCGGTCAGGGTGTATGTAAGGCACAGAGGATTCAACAATCACTCGCATTTCCTCATCCGTACCACCCAGACAGCCGCCCAGCGCAGTGCCAAAAAAATCACGATCAGCGGTATATTCAGCGCTCGTACGGCGCAGATCCTCATGCACACCGCCCTGCACGATGCCGTAAAGCCCCTGCGCGCCGTTATCGTGACGCTCAAACTCACTGAGGCAGCGATCCCCCCAACGCATGCTCATTTCCATCGATTTAGCCGTGTACTCTTTATCATGATTATAAGACGTACACTCATCAAACTGCATCAGCAAATCTGCGCCCAGCTTGCGCTGGATCTCCATCGAGCTTTCCGGCGTGAGCAGAATTTTCTGCCCATCAATATAGGAACGGAACAGCGCGCCCTCTTCAGTGATTTTCAGCAACGTCTTGTTCACATGCCCCTGTGCGCGCCCCTTAATCTCATCTGTGGGCGACCCATGGCCCATCGAAAACACCTGAAACCCACCGGAATCGGTGAGCAGTGGCCCATCCCACTGCATAAATTTGTGCAAACCGCCCATCTTCTCCACGAGATCCGCACCAGGCTGGAGCATTAAATGATAGGTATTGGCCAGAATAATGTCTGTGCGCGCCTCATGCATCTGCGCCGGAGCAACGTTTTTGATGCTGGCCTTGGTTCCGCAAAAAATATAATTGGGCGTTTCAATCGTGCCGTGCGGCGTCTTGAGCTGACCAATGCGCGCCTTACTGGACGGATCGCTATGCGTAATATCAAAGCCGAAATTTGGGTATGTGAGGGTCATTTTTTCTAATTTCTTTTAAAAACCACAGATGAACACAGATAAACACGGATTCAACCTTTGTTACTGCAACCCCGTGCTTGACACGGGGCCTTCTGTTCTTGTGATGATTATTACAGAGGACCCCGTTTTTCAACGGGATTTCGAAAATAGATAATAAATCTGTGCCCATCTGTGTCCATCTGTGGTTAAAAAATAAAAAACCCGCCGGAATGAACGCAGCGGGCATTTTAAATCATGTAGTATCAAACGCTTAAGCGGCAGCTTTTTTCGCCAGAGCCTTAACAATAGCCTTTTTAACGCGGCGCAATGTTGGATCCAGCTTGGTTGTCGCTGTGCCTGTCAAATATGCATCCAGACCGCCCTTATGATCCACTGTGCGCAGGCCCGCAGCGCTAACGCGCATCTTAACCCAACGGCCAAGTGCTTCGCTATACACGCTGTTATCCTGAATATTTGGCAGGAAACGGCGACGCGTTCTGTTCTTCGCGTGGGATACATTATTCCCGCTCATCGGGATCTTACCTGTTACAACACAACGACGGCTCATTTTACTATCCTTTTGGGCCTTAAGCCCTCTCTAAAAAATTCAATTGCGCGGAAAATAGTCTATTCCCGCCTATAAAGTCAAGCTTTGTATATAAGAAAACAGTGCAAAATCTGAACCTCCCCATAAATACGCGCCGCACAGGCTCGCTAAAAACAAGATATGGGCCATGACGCTAACATACAACCCCCGCCGCAAATGACCGTGATCAAGCTTTGCAGAGGCGCCCTCCGGCCCTGTCCATGCCGCCTTAATCGCGCTACCACCTAAATCCTGCGACGCACCGCCCAGCGAGACATTTAAGCCCCACGCCAGCGCAGAAAGCGGCAACCCGCCCTGTTCGTACGGGCTACGATTCTTTGCGCCTAACCACGCAGTGATGGCCTTATGCGTACGCGCTGTGGGCGTGAAAGCGCTGGCGAGCGTGATCAGCATAGCGCTCAGCAATGACGGCACAGCCCCCAGCAAACGCTCCAGCGCCAGTGGCACAGCGCCAAATCCCTTGGTAAAGCCGCTCTTCCCGAAGCGCCAGGATAGCCCGGCCAGCGCGCTATAGAGCACAATCAGCGGCAACCCACCGATCAGATACCAGAAAATCGGCGCGACCAGCCCCTTATCAAAGCTGCGCACCGTAAAGTTCATCGCCGCGCGCGTAATGCCGAAATCATCGCCAATGGTCAAATTACTGCGCGTCGAGCGTGAAATCGCGTAATATGCACCCTGGCCAACCTGTTTTTGCTCCATAGCAAAATACAGTCTGAGCAGGCAAAACCACACTGAACCGGAGGAAATAAGCAATGAAACACAAAAAACCTCGGTAAGACCGTAAAAAACATGCCCAGAAACACCATATTGTAGCATTTTCCCGACAAAAATTGCCAAAAACATCACAAAAGCAGTCAAAACGAATCCTCGAAACGCCAAATCACTGCGCCTGCGTGTCGCCTTATCCAATCGATCACCAACCCCGCCGAACAGCTTATCAAGAATAATCCAGAGAAACGGATTGGCATTCCCCGCTAGCGGCCCGGAAATTATGCCAACAATGATCGAGACCATAATCGCCCCGATCGCCAGCGGTATCCGCTCCGGATCCATAAGGGCTACATGCGCCTGTGTTAATATCTCACTGAAACTATGCTGCATTGCAAAAACTTTCCGCTTCACACTATTTTTCGTGTAGAATAGAGTATATAGTGTAATGCCTATGCGATAAAGAAGGATCCTTTATATTGCTTTACCACCTCCATGAACTCAAACACGCGATGACCACCCCCATGCGCCATCAGGCGGAGTGGACAAAGGCCATCATGGAAAACCCGTGGAACCCCCTGTCACACACGCAAATGGGCCGCACGATTGCCGCCGGCGCAGAAATGATGGAGCGCTCCACACGCCGTTTTGGCAAGCCCGCATTCGACCTACCGGAAACCGTGATTGACGGTAAAAAAGTCGCCGTAACAGAGAAAATCATGGCCGAGCAGCCCTTTGGTCGCCTCATCAATTTTCAGCGCGATACCAAGCGCAAGGACCCGAAAATCCTGCTCGCCGCGCCCATGTCCGGGCATTACGCGACCCTTCTGTGCGGCACGGTTAAGGCTCTGCTCCCGCATCACGACGTCTATATCACCGATTGGGAGGATGCGGGCGAAGTGCCCTTAAGCGAAGGAAAGTTCGATCTGGACGATTTCATCGCCTATCTGCGCCATTTTATGAGCGTTTTAGGCCCGGATACACACATTATCGCCGTGTGCCAGCCCACCGTGCCCGTTTTGGCCGCTGTCTCCCTTATGGCCAGCGATAATGACCCGAACCAGCCCCTTACCATGACTCTGATGGGCGGCCCGGTTGATACGCGCATTTCGAAGACCGAAGTGACAGAACTAGCCGAAACCCGCGACATCAGCTGGTTTGAGAAATCCGTCGTCTGCACCGTACCCTTTTTCCGCGGCGGCTCATTCCGCAAGGTTTATCCCGGATTTTTGCAACTTGGCGGGTTCATGTCGATGAATTTGGACAAGCATGTTGGCTCCTACATGGAGTTTTACCAGCATCTGGTTGATGGCGACGGGGAATCAGCGGAGATGCACCGCAAATTCTATGATGAATATCTCTCGGTCATGGATATTCCCGGTGAATTTTACCTGCAAACCGTTGAAACCGTGTTCCAGACCCACGCTCTGCCGCGCCGCCTGATGAAATGGGTGGACCCGGAAACTAAAGACATAAAAGACGTACACCCCCAGGATATCAACAAAACCGCGCTCTTGACGATTGAGGGCGAGAAAGACGATATCTCCGCCCGCGGCCAAACCACCGCCGCGCACGAGCTGTGCTATTCCATCCCGCAAAACAAGCAATTCCACCACTTCCAGCTTGGCTGCGGCCATTACGGCATATTCAATGGCGGCCGCTGGCGCGAGCACATCATGCCCACCATCCGCAAATTCATCCGCGCGCATGACACCGGCAAAAGCCCCGTCCCGAAAAAAGATCTAAAATCCGTTCCCGAAGTCACTCTATCACGCTATAACCGCGACACACACGGCATAGCCGCAGTCCGAAGATGGCTACGCGATAATCAAGAACAGCATTTTAAGGATAATGAGGATTAAGACTTACCCGCCCCCTCCCTCAACGTCATTGCACGATTTATTCGTGCAATCCATACCTCCTGCACTCTATGGATCACACGGACAAGCCGTGTGATGACGGTTATGTGGGTTTTTCACCTTAATTTTCATATAGACAAGCCGTAAGGTCCTTCCATATTCACACAAAAAGGAACTGCGCATCATGGGCTTAGAAGATCAAATAGGAAAAGCGGTTGCCGCCATGGCCGTAACAGCGAGTATTGAAGACAGCGTTCGCATCACGCTCACAAAAATGACTCCCATCCCCAAAGATAAGCAAGAAGAAGACGGCCCATATTTCGAAGATACAAAAATCACCGTTCCTGCAAAAGGTATTCAAATTGAGTCTATCGATCCGGAATATGTGCCAAATTCTGAGCATAAACAATATACACCAGAACAGTTTGACCACCTTCCCAAATCTGTTACCTTAGGAAGATACCCAAACCCAAGAAATTATAGCAACAGTCTGGGCTATGGCTATCATTCAGATTCAAAATTAGAATTACCTAGCGCTAAAGTCACAACGCTAGATGGAGAATCTTTTTTAATACATGAATTCCATAAGCGCGCTGAGGAAATTATTACCAAAAATAGAAAAGCAGTACTTGAATCTATCCCTCCCGTCAAAATTAATGTAAAATTTGACATGTGATTAAACTTCTCAAATCAAACCCGCCCGATTTCCCCGACCATGTCGTGGTGAAGCGCAATGGGCGGGCGCGGCGGATGGCGCTGCGGCTGGATACGAAGGCACGAGCCTTTACGCTGACCCTGCCCAAGGGCACGAGCCTGAAGCGCGCGCATAAATTTGCGCAAGAGCATGAGGAATGGATGCAGGGCAAATTGAGCAAGCTTGCCCCGCCCATAGTTTTTGAGCATGGGGCGCGCATTCCGCTTTTTGGACAGCTCAGGCGGATTAATATTGAGCATGATAGCTCTTTGAAACAAACCTCTATCATACTGAAAAATAAGGAAATTTTGGTTCGCAGCTATTTGGATAATCCTGCACCGCGTATCAAGCGCTATTTGAAAAAAGAAGCCAAGGCGCGGCTTTCTACTCTGGCGCATGAGAAGGCTGCGACCATCGGCAAGCACATTAATGAAATCCGCGTACGCGATACCAAGACCCGCTGGGGAAGCTGCACCGAGGATGGGAACCTCAATTTCTCCTGGCGCTTAATCTTCGCCCCGCATGAGGCGCTGGATTACGTTGTCGCGCACGAGGTCGCGCATTTGGTCCATCTAGACCACAGCAAAGAATTCTGGAGCGTTTGCCGCAAGCTGTCTGATGATTTTGTCGAAGGAAAATATTGGATGAACGAACATGGACGAGAGCTTATGCGTTACGGCTAAGATATTCTATCGCGCCCTGCAAAATGACCTGTGCGGCTAGCTTATCGATGAGGCCGGAAGACTTTGAGTTTATTTTGGTTTTTCGTTTTTCCACGAAACTATCCACAACGCTTTCCACAGAAGCTGTGGATAACCGTTCATCCCACAGGGCGATCCACGGATCAGCGCCAAAGATATTGGGATGATTGGCCATCTCCAGCGCGAAATCGCGCACGGATTGCGCGCGCGGGCCTTCGCTGCCATCCATATTAACGGGTAGGCCAATGACGAAGCCGCCAATATCGTACTCAGCCATCACATCCGCGATCGCCTGAATATCTTTCGTGAATTTCGTACGCTTGATCGTCTTGAGCGGCGTGGCCACGCACCAATCAGGATCGCACACCGCAAGCCCTATCGTCTTTTTGCCCACATCGAGGCCAAGCAGCGCCACATTTGGCAGGCACTCTTTAACAATATCTTTTAATAAACCAACAGTCATTCTTGTTTTTTAACGCGAAGTGACGAAGATTCGAAGTTTTATTATTTTTTTCTTTGTTTCTTCACCCCTTCGCGTTTAAATTTCCTTTGCGTCTTTGCGCCTCAGCGGTTAAAACTGCTGATCTGAAACAAGGAAGAAAACATGTCATTAGATAAAGAAACCGCCAGAAAAGTCGCCCGCCTCTCGCATTTGGAAATGAGCGAGGAAGAGCTGGAGCGCCGCGTGCCACAATTAAACACCATCATGAACTGGATTGAACAGCTGTCCGAGGTCGATACAGACAATGTCGAGCCGTTGGCGAATGTGGCGAATATTGAGCTTCAACTGCGCAAAGACGAAATCACCGATGGCGGCGACGCGCAAAAGGTTTTGGCCAACGCGCCGGAAGAAACACAAGGGTTCTTCGTTGTGCCGAAGATTGTGGAGCAAGAAGGATAATGAACAAAAACAAAAAGCTAATAAGAATAATGCTTACTCTCGCAGGAATCATATTCTTTGCGATGGGTGTGATTTCATTTTTCTATAGCCACTACATCATGAACTTTTTTTCCTTCGACAAAACTACAGCACAAATTATAAGTGGTATGCTCGTTTTTACAGGCCTCACGGACATCCTCGTTGCTAAGATAAAGTTCGCAGATAAGGACCCGGAATGACTAATCTCACCAACCTCACAATCACCGAAGCCCTCAAGGGCCTTGAGAGTAAAGACTTCAGCGCGGTTGAGCTAACGCAAGCGCATATTGATGCGATGGGTAAGGCCAAGGGGCTGAATGCGTTTATCACCGAAACGCCGGAGGCTGCGCTGGAGCAGGCGGCGACCTCTGACAAGCGCCGCGCCAATGGCACCGCAGGGGCGCTGGAGGGCATTCCCATTGCCATGAAGGATCTGTTTTGTACCGAAGGCGTGCAGACCACGGCGGGGAGCCATATTCTTGAGGGCTTTGTCCCGCCCTATGAATCAACGGTTAGCCAAAAGCTGAAAGATGCGGGGACGATTTCTCTGGGCAAGACCAATCTTGATGAATTCGCTATGGGCTCATCCAACACGACCAGCCATTTCGGCAATGTGATTAACCCGTGGAAGCGCCAGAATGATGATGCGGATCTGGTGCCCGGCGGCTCGTCCGGCGGATCATCGGCCGCCGTTGCCGCGCGCATGGCCATGGGCGCAACCGGGACAGATACCGGCGGATCAATTCGCCAGCCCGCGGCCTTTACCGGCATTGTGGGCATGAAGCCAACCTATGGGCGCTGCTCGCGTTGGGGCGTTGTGGCCTTTGCCTCTTCGCTCGATCATCCGGGGCCATTTGCGCGTACAGTTAAGGATTGTGCATTAATGCTCGAAGCGATGTCGGGCCATGATCCGAAGGATGCGACATCGGCCAACATCGCTGTGCCGAATTTCGCCGCGGCGCTCACAGGCGACATCAAGGGCATGAAAATCGGCATTCCCAAAGAATTCCGCATGGATGGTATGCCGACCGAGATTGAAAAACTGTGGGAACAGGGCATTTCCTGGCTCAAGGACGCGGGCGCAGAACCCGTCGATATCTCTTTGCCACATACACAGTACGCCCTGCCCGTTTACTATGTGATTGCACCGGCCGAGGCGTCCTCCAACCTCGCGCGCTATGATGGCGTGCGCTATGGCCTACGCGTTAATGGCGATGGCCAAACGCTCGAAGAGATGTATTTCAAAACTAGGAGCCAAGGCTTTGGTGAAGAGGTTAAGCGCCGGATTATGATCGGCACCTATGTGCTTTCTGCAGGCTATTATGATGCCTATTACCGCAAAGCCCAGCGCGTGCGCCGCCTGATCCTTGAAGATTTTGAGAAAGCGTTTGAGGTGTGCGATACGATTTTAACGCCCACCGCGCCATCTGCCGCCTTCGCCATTGGCGAGAACGAGGATGATCCGATTAAGATGTATTTGAATGACATCTTCACGGTAACGGCCAATTTAGCAGGCCTGCCCGCAATTTCCGTTCCGGGCGGACTGGACTCGCAAGGCCTGCCGCTTGGCTTGCAAATTATCGGCAAGGCTTGGGACGAAGAAACAGTGCTGAGAGTTGGCGGCGTAATTGAAAATGCGGTAGATTTTAAGGCTGTGCCTAAGGGTATTTAAAATTTCAACCACTAAGACACTAAGATTCACTAAGTTTTTAAAACAACACCTAAATACTTCTTAGTGAGCCTTAGTGTCTTAGTGGTTTGAAATAAAAAGATTAAAAAGGTAATACCACAGAGTACACAGAGAAACAAAAAGAGGTTAAAGAGTTTTTCTTTATTAAAAAAATAAAATAAAAAACGCCGTGAACTCTTCTAAAACTCTTTAACCTCTGTGGTAAAAAACAAAAAAGGCTATTGAAATAATGACATATTTAATTAAAGGCGAAACAGGTGATTGGGAAGTCGTGATTGGCATGGAGGTTCACGCACAGGTGATTGCGAACTCCAAGCTGTTCTCTGGTGCGGCAACTAATTTCGGCGCGGAGCCTAACAGCCAAGTCTCTATCGTGGACGCCGCCATGCCCGGCATGCTGCCTGTGCCGAATGAGCATGTGGTCGCCCAAGCCATAAAGACCGGTCTCGGCCTCAATTCCAAAATCAACCACACCTCAGTGTTTGAGCGTAAAAACTATTTCTACCCCGATCTACCACAGGGCTATCAGATTTCACAGTTCGAACACCCTATTGTCGGCGAAGGTGTAATCGAGATCGACCTGCCCGATGGCTCAACCAAAGAAATCGGTATTACCCGCCTGCATCTGGAGCAAGATGCAGGGAAGTCCGTTCATGATCAACACCCGAGCAAATCATTTGTCGATCTCAACCGCTCAGGCTGCGCGCTGATGGAAATTGTGTCTGAGCCAGATATTCGCAGCCCAGAGGAAGCCGTCGCCTATCTCTCAAAAATTCGTATGATTCTGCGCTATCTTGAGACCTGCGATGGGAATATGGATGAGGGCTCTATGCGCGCCGATGTGAATATCTCTGTGCGTAAGCTTGGTGATGAATTGGGGACACGCGCAGAGATCAAGAACGTCAACTCCCTCAAAGCCGTACAGCAAGCCATCGATTATGAGGTCCCACGCCAAATCGAGATTATCGAGGATGGCGGAAAAGTGGTGCAGGAAACGCGCCTGTGGGATCCAGCGAAGAACGAAACGCGCTCTATGCGCTCTAAAGAAGAAGCGCAGGATTACCGCTATTTCCCTGACCCCGACCTCCTCCCGTTGCATGTCAGCCAGGAACAAATTGACGAGATTAAAGCCGCCCTGCCCGAGCTGCCGGATCAAAAAAAGCACCGATTCATGGGTGCTTTTGGCCTCAGCCTCTATGACGCCAGCGTCCTGATTGCCGAGCGTGAGCGCGCGCAATATTTTGAGACAGCCGCAAACGGCAATGATGCAAAGCTCACTGCGAACTGGGTAATCAACGAATTGCTCGGCGCGCTGAATAAGGATGAGAACAAAGCCATTACCCAATCGCCTGTCTCAGCAGAGCATATAGGCGCCCTCACGGCGCTAATCTCAGACAACACAATCTCCGGCAAAATCGCCAAGGATGTGTTCGCGGAGATGTACAAAACCGGCAAAAAACCAGCAGACATCGTTGAAGAAAAGGGCCTGAAACAAGTCACCGACACCGGCGCAATCGAAACCATTATAGACGAAGTCATTGCCGAGAACCCCGATAATGTGGCAGCCTATAAAGGCGGAAAAGACAAGCTCTTCGGTTTCTTCGTTGGTCAGGTGATGAAAAAATCACAAGGCAAGGCCAACCCTGCGGCGGTGAATGAGTTGTTAAAAGCCAAGCTTTCATAGGAATAAATATATGCCCCAACTCGCCAAAAACGAACATGCCCCGCTCAATGTCACACAAGAAGCGCGCCACCGCGTGTTTGTGGGCCTCGGCTGGGACCCGAATGAAAAGTTTGGTATTTTGGATGAGGCAAAAGCCCTGATGGGGGGCAAGCCGGTTCAGCATGATCTCGATCTATCCTGCTATATTTACGATTCCTCAAAAGCCCTGATCGAATATGTCACAGCCGATCCGGAGCTGGTCAGTGACAAAACCGGTAAAATTTATCACAGCGGCGATAATAAAGAAGGCCTCGGTGATGGTGATGATGAACAGATCTCCGTTGAGCTGAAAGACCTCGATCCAGAGATTCAGCACATCGTCTTCGTTACAACGATCAAGAGCGGCCACATATTCGGCGAAATCGCTGCGCCGGAAATCCGCATCGGTGATGGTTATAGCGATCACACCTTTCACAAGAAATCTTTAAAGGGTGATGAAAAAGGCAAGGATGATAACTGCTATGTCTTCGCCCGCCTTTATGAAGGCGCAGATGGCTGGATGGTGCATAATATTGATGAGTTTAAAAGCCTCAAAGGCGCGGATGATATAGCAGCGATCCTGAAAACCTACATCGATTAGAGCGGCCAGCGCGCCCTACCAATCCATCGCCTGCATATTTTCGCAAGAACGGCCAAGGCACAGATATTCCACACTGCCATTGGCGTTGACTTCCGTGCCCAGCACAACAGACCCCGCACCAGAAAACGCCACCCCCATAGCGCCCGCAGTCAGCAAAACCAGCGCAAAGCCGAAGGCACCGGCGTATAATCTCTCTTTTCTACAATGGGCATATGATGTCATGGTGAAGGCCTTTAGAAAATAATGAAATACTCTTCCATTATCCTATCAAAAAACTCTAAATTTTCCATGAAAACATTTCGTAAAATAAAATGGTGTGTGTTTTATTTAAGATAGCGGCACAAGGAAATTGATCTTGCGATTCTTTTCTGCTATCCCAAGGGTTCTCATTTATGAGAGGGCACGTGGCCCCTCCACTTTGTGGAGGAACTCAAAAAAGCATGAGGCCGCGTGACCAACCAATGAGGGCACGTGGCCGAGTGGCTGAAGGCGCTCCCCTGCTAAGGGAGTATGGGGTTAATAGCTCCATCGAGGGTTCGAATCCCTCCGTGTCCGCCATTTACTACTTCCAAGGACATCTCATGAAATCCTATAAATATTTTACAGTATAGCTCTTAAAGCTATTTTTATATCCAGCTTGCTCCAGAGACATCCTTTACAAGCCAGAGAAAACATGTATAGATTTAAGTATAGATCTATACAAGGACCATAACGTATGCCCCTTACCGAGCTGGCAATAAGGAATTTCAAGTCTCAGAAAAAACTCTATCAAAAGACCGATGGCGGCGGCCTTGCCATTGAAATCACCCCAGCAGGCGGAAAGCTATGGCGTTGGAGATATTACTTTCAAGGCAAGCAGCAAGTATTAGCATTGGGTAAGTATCCTGCTATATCGCTACAAAAAGCCCGCAAGCTACGCGATGAAGCACGAGAGTTGGTAGAGGCTGGCAAGCACCCTACCCGTGAAAAGAAAGCACAAAAGCTTCGTGTACCCCGTCAGCACAAGTTGGACAGATGACGGCCCATTGTTAAGGTGATGTTTTTGGCTTATCGAAGTGACTGGAAGGAACGAAGATGAGACAAAAACAAGATCATAAAAACGAGGCGGACAAGGTTGTTCGTAATATT
>JAJRYK010000029.1 GCA_024275825.1 Alphaproteobacteria bacterium | reverse complement strand
TTGCCTTTGCCACCTTACAGCCCGGACTTTAACCCCATAGAACAAAGCTTTGGTAGCCTAAAAAGGCGACGGCAATTTTTACCGCTTGGCACGCCATTGGACGATTTATTTATGTGCAATTATTAATTGGAATAACTATAGCTCTCAATGTCCAAGGCCTTAACCCCACCGGGACGAATACCATCAGGCAGTTTTTCGAGAGCAACACCATGCTTCCGTGAAATATCTTCTGCCTTTGGTTTTTGAAAAACATTGTAGACGGAATAATCCGGAACGTGTTTCCAGCAATGCGCGCGGTAATCACATTCAAATGGCGGTGGAAAGCAGCGCGCTCCGATAGATATTTCTGGTTCTTTTTTCTGTTCTAAGACATAGCCTAGTTGCCCCGCCACAGCTTCAACTTCGCCTTGTCTGGCAAACACCTCACCAGAAATGTCTTCCAGTCTAAAAAGCGCCTGCGGATCAATATCGCCGTCACGGACATAGCTGTTATCAATTACCATCATGAGACATTTGCGGATCTTGTACCCGGCATTGTAGAAAACATGATACTGAAACGCCATATCATCAAGGTGATAGTCCTTAACGCTGGTAGAGCTTTTAACCTCTATGAGATCCCATTCATCACTGCCTTCTACGCGCTTTAAAATATCAATGCGTGAGTATCCACCATCGACCGGATGCATTGCCGTAGCTTCATAAATAATGTCACAGCCATCTTTGATAAATTTATGTGTGGCTTCAACTGCACCCTTCACATCCCAATACTCATTAGTAACCTCAACGCCGCCATCAAAATAGTGCATGGCAAGCTCACCAATCTCATTCCCAGTATCAAACCGCGCTTGAGTTTCCGCATCAATCTCTGGAGCAAGATCCTTACGGTGGCGATAAAACCACAGCGCCTTCGGACACTGCAGGCCTTTCACGTATTGAGATTTTGATATGGTGTGTTGGGTCATATTATAGCTGCCATTAAGTGTGTCACCACATCGTCCTTATAGTGAGTTTTATATTTTAAATAACGCTAAGTCCTAGAAGAATTAAGCCAATACAGAGAAAACCAAAACTGATCACCAGCGTTACAGCATCCAATAAAAAATAAACAACGCTGTAAACAAATGGAGGGATACACACGCAAATCAACGGAAGAAGGACTTGATCAAGATTTCAACACATTGCATGCACAGCGTGAAGCTTGCGAGGCGTACATCACCAGTCAGAAAGCTGAGGGCTGGAAAATTGTTAAACAAGAATATGATGATGGCGGATACACCGGCGGCAATATGGAACGACCCGGCCTTAAAGCCCTTCTAAACGATATTAAGGCGGGTAAAGTTCAAACCGTCGTCGTTTATAAAATCGACCGCCTAACACGCTCTCTTATGGATTTCTCAAAACTGGTAGAAGTATTTGACGCGCATGACGTGACCTTCGTTTCTGTCACACAAAGCTTTAACACAACAACCAGCATGGGCCGCCTGACGCTGAACATGCTACTCAGCTTCGCGCAGTTTGAGCGTGAAGTCACCAGCGAGCGCATCCGTGACAAGATCGCCGCCAGTAAAAAACGCGGCATGTGGATGGGCGGATTCCCGCCGCTTGGGTATGAACGTATTGATAAAAAATTGGTACCGCATTCAAAGGACCTAAAAACGGTGCAATTCATTTTTGATGAATATTTGAAGTGTGGTTCGGTACGACATTTAAAAGACATCGTTTATGAACGGGGTTTCAAAACGCCCGTACGCACGTCACAAAAAGGGCGTACATATGGCGGTGCCGATTTAAGCCGTGGGCATCTTTATCAAATTCTTGGAAACCCTTTGTATATCGGTAAAGTCAGACACAAGGGTGAAATTTATGATGGTCTTCATGACAGCATTATTGATGAAGAGATTTTTGATGCCGTACAAAAACAATTAAGCGCCAACACGCCAGCTCGAGAAAACAAACGCGGTGAAAGCGGCAGTCTCTTAAAAGGCCTGCTCTATGATTGTGATGGAGTGGTTTACAGCCCGACCTACACTGTCAAAAAAGGCAGTCGCTACAGCTATTATATCAGCCAAAACCTCATTCAATATCGCGATCACCCCAAAGGCATCATGGCCAGAATTCCAGCTCATGAAATTGAGAAAACCGTTACGAACGCCATCAAAGACTGGCTACAAAATATTGATATGTGGCAAAGCGCTTTTCCAGAGACGCCAGAAGAACATTTGCATTGGCTTATGCAGAACCTGATCCCTGTTCGCAGCCATTTTATCAAAACGATCGTTGGTAAAATAATGGTTGGCACCGATTCCCTTAAAATCATAATCAATGCAGAAAAGCTCAGAAAAGACATTAGGAATCACTCTGAAATATCAATCAACACCCCGGCAGAGAAAGAGATCATTATCGCTGCACCGTTCAAAACCAACAGAGGGAAAAACGGCGCGATAATCATCGATAGTAAAAGCCGCAAAAACAAAGACCCGCTTGATTTACCTGCGGATCAACTAAAACGTATTGTGAGGGGAATCATCTGGCGTGATGAGCATTTTGACGGAGCAACGTTGAAAGATATTGGTGAGCGCGGCGGTCACGGTGAAAACTACGTCAATGGCTGTATTCAAGGAAGCCTTGTCTTTCTTAGTCAATAATTCTCATCCATCAATCCAAAAAATCACGTAAAACCTCGACCTCCCGCCATTTCTTGCATTTGAGAAAAATGGCAAATTTAGACAAAATTTAAGATTCTCATTGAGTGGTCGAGCAAAGCACATACGCTGAACCGCCGCTGTAGCGGGGCATAGAGCCAATAATTCTCATGAAGGGGTAGAAGGGCAGACTCAATGGCGGTGTCGGTGGGATTCGAACCCACGATACGCTATAAACGTATACACGCTTTCCAAGCGTGCGCCTTCAGCCACTCGGCCACGACACCTTAATATTAAGTGCGCACCCTAATCATATTAAACAAAAACTGCAAGGGATTAGGGCTATAAAGCATTAGCCGAAACGGTTAGTGCTCTCATCGCCTGGCCAAAGGAACATAAAAGCGTAATGAACCACAGAAAATATATTAACCCCTAAAAACCACACTACCAAACCAAGAGTAAGAACCGTGCTCTCTGTAAAGTTTGAAAAAAGATCAACATTGTACTTTAAAAGCCCCATAATTAAAATAGGTGTAAGCCAAAGAAAAAATATAAATACCGCAGCCCAGCCACTAATGCCCATATCATGGAAACGGCGCACACTCATTTAAAGTCCACTAAAAAAAATAGCAATAAAAAAAGTTAACACCACAAAAGGAATGAGTGTCTTACCCAGTAACCCTAAAAAAAAGATTGAAAACATAAAAAATAATATAGGAAAAAGGGCCCAGAAGATTATAAGAGAGATATATTTCATACGTCCTGCACGGCCACGGAAAGAAAAGAGGTATTCCAGCATATCCAATTAATCCTTTTAAGCTTCTTTTTTAATTATTTGATTTCTAAAAACATATCAGCGGTGTTAAGGTTAACGTAGTTTGGTCCAACAAACAAATGGAACCTGTTCTTATGCGTCGCTACTTTTCAATGATTTTTCTCTGCATGATCCCGTTTTTTGCTGCAATTGGGCATGATATTTATCTTTTCATGCAAAATGCAGAGAATGGTTTTCAGTTTAGTGCAGCGGGTTATGTTTGGACGCAATATAGCCCAACATCATATGCAGTTTTTATGACGCAGGACCGTCCCGGACTTATTGAGTTTATAACGGGGATTCTCTCCATAAAATTTGTTGTCTTGATGTTTATATTGGGCATTTTATTGCCTATTTTAATGGCCACCGAATATTTTTTGTTGCGCCTATTTTTTGGTCGCATGGGCGGGGGGGGGGCCAAAGCACCAGGGGGCGGCAGTCGTATGGATGCCCTTTTGGGTCGTAAAACCAAAGTGATGCAATATAAGCGTAAATAAACACCTACGCGCTCATACTCTCAATCGCCTGATCAATGCGTTCCAAATCCTGTGGCCTTGATAGACGATGATCGCCGTCTTTGATAAAGGTGATGGCACTGCTATTTAAACCGTAAATTTCTGCAATTTTCGTGGCTGTTTCGGGCGGAACGTCTTTATCTTGCATGCCTTGAAATAAATGCAGGGGAAACGATAAATTTTGGCTTTGGCTTAAAACGAGATTGCTTTTTCCATCTTCGTAAAAATCGCGCGTAAAGCTATACGGCTCGTCGCTATAATCATTTTCAACCGTGACGATGCCGGTTTCCATTAACGTTTTGCGCTGCGCCGCATCTAAGCGTTGATGATAAATTTCCTCCGTAAAGTCCGGCGCGGCAGCGATGCCGATCAGGGCGTGGATATCGTGCGCGTTGGCGCGCGCCGCAAGCAGCGCAATCCAGCCGCCCATGGAGGATCCGACGAGAATCGCCTTCTGATCACCCTGGGCATGATTAAGCACATCTGTTACATCCGCTGCCCAGGCACCGATTGTGCCATCCTCGAACTTGCCATCAGATTTTCCATGACCGGAATAATCAAAGCGCAGGAAGGCCTGCCCGCGCGCGATGCAGCGTTGCTCAAAATAAGTGGCCTTCGTGCCGTTCATATCAGAGCGGTATCCACCCAGAAACATCACCAGCGGGCGGGGCTTTCCCTCTTGCGCGGCAGGTGTATAAATATACGCTAATGTTGGCTTACCGTCTCGTTCCAGATAATTTATGTTCATGTGGGGCGTTGCTTCTCTTGCTAATATGTCGTCCCCGCACTATAGATGAGGATAGCTATGCAATTCAACCCGGTGGCCCCATTATGAACCAACCCGTTATCATGCAAATTATTCCTGAACTTGGCCCCGGCGGGGCGGAGCAGGGCTGCATTGATATTGCTGCAGAGCTTGTGCGCGGCGGGGCGCAGGCTATTGTGGTGTCCCATGGCGGTCATCGTGTGCACGAGCTAGCGCGCATGGGCGCCGTGCATATTGACCTGCCGGTGCATAGCAAAAACCCGCTGGTGATGGCCAAGAATGCCGGGAAGATCCGTAAGCTGATTGAGCGCTATAACGTTGATATTGTCCATGTCCGCAGCCGCGCCCCGGCCTGGAGCGCGTGGAAAGCTTGCAAGGGCACAAAGGCGCATTTCATGACGACCTGCCATGCGCCCTATAACATTAATGGTAAGGCCAAGCAGTTCTATAACAGCGCGATTACGAAGGGTGAGCGCGTGATCGCGATTTCACATTATGTGGCGCAATATTTAAAGGATAACTATCAGGTTGAAGACTCGCGTATTCGTTTAATCCATCGCGGCATTCAGCTAGAGAAGTTTCACCCGACCACGGTCACGCCTGAACGCCTGATCACGCTCTCCCAAGACTGGCGCATTCCTGATGGCTCGAACATCATTATGCTGCCCGGCCGCCTGACACGGTGGAAGGGGCATCATGTGCTGATCGAGGCGATGGCAAGGCTGGATCGCAAGGATTTATTCTGCGTCATCATTGGATCTGACCAAGGGCGCAGCGAATACCGGAAAGAGCTGGAAGCCACAATCGAGGAAAAGGGCCTAGGCGGACAAGTGCGCATTGTTGATCATTGTGATGATATGCCCGCGGCCTATATGCTCTCCACCGTCGTTGTGTCCGCCTCCACCGATCCGGAAGGCTTTGGCCGCGTGCCCGTTGAGGCCCAAGCGATGGGCCGGCCGATCATTGCCACAGCGCATGGCGGCGCGCAGGAAACCGTGCTGCCGGGCGAAACAGGCTGGCTGGTTCCGCCGGGCGATTCGGCAATGCTGGCAGCTGCGATTAAGGAAGCGCTATCGCTCAGCGCAAACCAGCGCGTTATTTTAGCCACGCGCGCGATGGCGCATGTGGCCGATCATTTCACGCGCGATCAGATGGCGGATAAAACGCTGGATGTCTATGCGGAGCTGCTGCGCGGACAAATGCAGCAACCACAAGCGGCGCAAGTCATACAATCCCAAAATTTCCACAGCCACGCGCCGAAAGACCTTCGCAGCGCTATCAAATAATATGGCACACAGCTCTCAAAATATTCTAGTCATCAAGCTCGGCGCGCTGGGAGATTTTATTCAGGCAATGGGACCGATGGCGGCTATTCGTAAGGCTCATCCAGACGCGCAAATCACGTTACTCACCACCGCATCATTTGAAAGCTTTGCGAAAGCATGCGGCTATTTTGGTCAGATATGGATTGATGAAAAACCAAACTGGGTAAATATAGGCGGCTGGTTACGCTTGCGCAAAAAACTCCGCAATGGAGCATTTGCGCGTGTTTATGATTTGCAAAATAATGATCGCAGCACTCTGTATTTCAAACTCTTCAACGCAAACAAGCGCCCTGAATGGGTGGGCACAGCCACGGGCGCATCTCACCAAAACACATCACCGCAGCGCACAGCAGGCCATGCCTTTGATGGTCATATACAAACGCTCGGCCTTGCGGGGATCACTGATATTGAAATTGATACGCTCGATTGGTTAGAAGAAGACATCTCAATTTTGATATCAAAGCGCCCTATATCCTGCTCGTGCCTGGATCTGCGCCTAATCGACCAGAAAAACGTTGGCCGGCGGCGCACTATGGGGCACTGGCACAAACACTCTCGGCGCAAGGATATCAGATTGTCATCCTCGGCAGTAACGTCGAAAAAGACACGGCCTCCACTATCGTAGAAGCGTGCCCGGCAGCGCTAAATCTCACAGGTCAAACCACTCTTGCGCATATCGTAACGCTCGCCAAGACAGCGACCGGCGCAATCGGCAATGATACCGGCCCAATACATATGATTGCCGCAACAGGGTGCCCCACCCTTACAATTTTCTCTAAACATAGCCAGCCACTAAAACATGCACCCAAGGGAAAGCATGTCACTGTTATTCAAAGAAACAATCTGAAACAGTTGATACCAGAAGATGTTTTGAAGACTTTTACACCGCGCAGTTAATCGTGCATCTCATCGCAGCATTTGCTCAAACACTCTAAAATCACTTTAACCGACTCATCACAAAGCGCATAATAGATCGTCTGTGCCTCACGGCGCGTTTCAACCAAACCATCGCGGCGCAATCGTGCTAGATGCTGAGACAGCGCAGATTGACTCAAATCAATCATATTCTCAAGCGTGCCAACAGACTTCTCTCCGTCATCTAGGGCACATATGATTTCCAATCTTTTCTCATTCGAGAGCGCCTTTAATAGCTTCGTCGCGCGTTGAATATTTTGTTTTAAAATCTTCGTATGCATCACAAATAAATTTAAAAAATAGCATTAAAAAAAACCGTACATTAGGAATACTCAGGGTAGTATTTATAATATCACTACTCTTTATAGGGTCTTGTCAAGTTTTGAGCAAAAACCCCTGTATTTACAACGCTTATATAAGATATCTATAAAGCAACCATAGGTTTTAATCTAGTGATTTTTTGGCGGGTGTGCCCTTTAAAATATGGTGTGCCAGCACATCAGGTATTACGCCCAAGAGCCACACCAAGAAATGCATGGGTAGAGGAAAAGCAATCCGGCCCCTTTTTTGTGCGAGGCCTTTTTGAATGATTCGCACCGCTCTATCTGTCTCCATGAAAAACGGCATGGGACAATCATTCTCATCTGTCATGCGTGATTTAACAAAGCCAGGACAAATAACACTGACATCAACGCCACTTCCTGCGAGCATGCCGCGCAACCCTTCTCCATACACTTTCACCGCAGCCTTAGACGCGCCGTATCCGGGTGCGCCGGGAAAGCCTCTAAAGCCAGCCAAAGAGCTCATAATCGCGACGTGCCCAGACCCGCGCTCTATCATTGTCGGTAGCAGCGGCATAATCGTATTAAACACACCGCTCACATTCACACCAAAAAGCTGTTGCAGCTGGTAAAGCGTTTCCAGGCCACCCCCTGTTCCAGCAGAAATACCCGCATTGGCCACAATCAAGTCTACGGGCTGTGCCTGATCACGCTCAAGCAACCACGCTTGCATTTTTTCTGCATCTGCCACATCAAGCACAGTATCACAAATCTCCGCACCGCACGCCCGGCACGACGCAGCGACGCTTTTCAAGCGCTCTTCGTTGCGCCCCGTCAAACTCAAAACGACACCTTCTTGTGCATAAGCAAGCGCCAATGCCTCACCAATGCCGCTCGATGCGCCCGTAATCACAATGTGTTTGAAATTCCCCATTGCACTCCCTCTCTTCTCAGCGTTATCTTAAAGCAGTCGAGACTTTTTGAAAGAGGAATGAGCTTTGAGTATTCTGAAACGCCGCGGATTAATGTATGTAATGTCTTCGCCATCTGGCGCGGGAAAGACCACGATCACGCGCGCGCTACTGAAGAACAATGCAGATGCAGACATCTCTATCTCCACCACCACCCGCCCCCGCCGCGCCGGTGAGGTACACGGACAGGATTACTTTTTCGTCGAGCCCGATGAATTCCGGGCAATGGTTGAAAATGAAGAGATGCTCGAACACGCCAAAGTCTTTGATCATTATTACGGCACGCCAAAAGCGGCCGTTGAAAAGGCACTCAGTCAAGGCAGAGACATACTATTTGACATTGATTGGCAGGGTGCGCAGCAGCTTAAGGAAATGGCGCGCGAGGATTTGGTCACTGTATTCGTTCTCCCCCCCTCACGGCAAGAGCTGGAAAAACGCCTGCGTAACCGCTCGCGCGATACCCGCGAAACAGATGAACAAATTCGCGGGCGCATGGAGAAGGCTGCCGATGAAATTTCACACTACGCCGAATATGATTACGTGATTGTAAATAACGATATTGATGAGGCGATTGCCAAAGCGCAGACCATTTTAGACGGAGAGCGCCTTAGAAAACGACGTCTACAAGGTCTATCAGATTTCGTGCGCGGCCTTATGGCTGGGCTTTAGCGGCAATCGCGATATAGCGCGCAACACTCAGGTTCTCTGCACGCAATGTTGAGTCAATGCCCAACTCTTCTAAAATCTCCGCATAGTTTTTTAGGCTAGTGCGAATCATTTTCCGGCGTTGTCCGAAGGCGGCAGCTGTGATTTTTCCTAGCGCCTTAAAAGCAGGCTTATCGCCGCCCAGATCTTTCGGCACAAACTGCACAACGCTGGAGGTCACCTTCGGCGGCGGAGTGAAGGCCGAAGGCGGGAGGTCAAACAGCTTTCTTATATCACACAAAAACTGGCACAGCACAGACAAACGGCCATAAGCCTTTGTGCTAGGCACCGCGACCATGCGCTGCGCAACCTCTTTTTGCACCATCAGTGTCATAGACTGATAAGCGCCTTGATCAACATGAATCTGTGAGAGCCAGTTCACAATCAATGGCGTGGCGATGTTATAGGGCAAATTAGCAACAATCGCACGCGACGCGGCGCCAAGGCTCAATAAATCAACCTCCAGCGCATCGCCTTGAATAATCTCCAAACGCCCCGCCGCTGCCTCGTTCAAACTTTCCAGCGCCATCACAGCGCGCGGATCAAACTCTATAGCAATCACTTTTGCTGCACCAACGCGCAGCAAAGAACGCGTCAGGCCACCCGGGCCTGGTCCAATTTCAAAGACCGTCGCAGCTGTTAAATCACCCGCATAGCGCGCGATTTTATCAGTGATGTTTTGATCAAGAAGGAAGTTCTGCCCCAGCGATTTTTGCGCCTGCAGATCATGCTGCGCAATAATTTCACGCAATGGCGGCAGGTTATCAAGAGCCAACACGGTTCTCAACAAAGGCTGCAGATTTAAGATCGAGGAGATAGCGGCGCTGCAAGCGCTCTAAACGCTCTGTGCCAATGATCGACATCACTTGCTCGCGCGTCGGCAAGGTTTCATCAGAGATTTCACGCTGATCAAGCAAGTGCAAAATGTGATAGCCGCTGATCGAACGAATGGGCGCGCTGACCTCATTCTTCGTCAGTTTTTGTGCGCCTTCACTAAGTTCCTCAGCAATCTGTGAGTGCTGCACCCAGCCCATATCGCCGCCCTGCGCTGCGCCCGCAGCCTTAGAAAATTGCTGCGCTAATTTGAAGAATGGTGCCTTACCGCTTTTGATTTCCTTCACTAAATTTTGCGCTAATTGCCGCGTATCAGCTTCACTCTCCGGCGTATCAACGGGCAGAAAAATCTCAGCCAAACGGTATTCTACTTCGCCTTTGTTTGATGCTAGCTGTGCAAACCTTGAATCGATATCGGTATCTGTTACCGTTATTTTAGGACGAATTTTCGCCTGCACCACTTTCGTCCACGCAATTTGTGATTCAATCTGACGATGCATGGTCGCGATGTTAATACCACTACCCTTAATCATCGCCTCAAACTTATCGACCGGAATCTGGTTTTGCTGCGCAATTGTTGCGAGACCTTTTTGAATCTCTTCTTCGTCAACATTAATCTCAGCGCTGCGCGCTTCTTGCAGTTTTAGCTGCTCTTCAATCAGGGAATTAATAACCTGCTGTGCCAATTTTTGCCTGATTTCCTCGCTATCCGGCAGACCAGAAGAGGCAATGATCATCGTCATGCGATCATTCAAATCAGAGAAGGAAATTGCATCCTCATTCACCACGGCGGCAATGCCCTCTTCTCGCGCCAGTACATCCGCCGTAAACATAAACGTCAGACAAAGTGCTAAAAATAAAATGATAGTCTTACGCATATACTTCAAAACCTTTTTTACTATTAATGTGCCTTATACGCTTTAGGCTGCTTGATCCCTTTGGTCACCAAAACGCCCGCCGGGCCTATAGCGCGCCAAGTATGTCGGCAAAATCATATCCATTGATGTGGCACGAAGACCCAGATCGTCAAGACAATTCGCTTTCGCGCCAACCACCACGTCGGATTTGAGCGATTCAACCTGATCCGGAGTCAAAGGCGGATTGGGCAACAGAGACATAAACGCCGCCTCAATCTTTGCGATGCAAAATGGTAAGTTGATCAACATCCGCGTGCGGCCGGTTTGCGCAAATAAAATCTCATAAATCTCCTTAAAGCTCACCACATCCGGCCCACCAAGCTCGTAAATCTGCCCCT
This sequence comes from Alphaproteobacteria bacterium, assembly GCA_024275825.1. Lineage (GTDB taxonomy): Bacteria > Pseudomonadota > Alphaproteobacteria > Micavibrionales > Micavibrionaceae > JAJRYK01. Next base: position 58,093 of record JAJRYK010000029.1, on the reverse strand, counting down.
GCAGATCATCGTACCCCACGCTAGAGCCCTCCAGCGCCGTCACCACAGCATCGGCCACATCACCCACATAGACGGGCTGGAATTTTGTCTTTCCGCCGCCGATCAAAGGCAGCATAGGTAAAATTTCCGCCAAACCCGCAAACATATTAAAGAATTTATCCCCTTCGCCAAAGATCACACTGGGACGTAAAATAGTCGCAGCGGGGAACGCCTTCAATAACGCACGCTCACCTGCGAGCTTGCTCTTCGCATATTTAGATCCACAGTCTTCAATGCCCAGCGCAGAAATATGCACGACCCGTTTAACACCCGCTTTTTTACAGGCCTTTGCAACCACCTCCGGCGTGTCCACATGCGCCTTTTGGAATGTGCGTTTTTTGCCCTTCTCATAGAGAATGCCCACACAATTAACCACATAGTCTGCGCCGCTCACAGCCGCAGCAATGCTTTTTGGATCACTATAGCTGCACGCATACGGGACAATCTGCCCAACCGCGCCACAAGGCTTGAGGAAATAAGCCCGCTCCGGTACGCGAGTCGCTATTTTCACGATAATGCCGCGACTAGCCAGCTCCCGCACCACCTGCGTGCCGACAAAGCCTGTACCACCAAAGACAGTCGCTATTTTTTGATTCTTGCTCATTCCTGAAATCCCTTAGCTTTCTCCCTCATTAATCCCTGCAATACTATGGGACGCAGCGGACAATAAGTCCAGATTTGATGAAGCCCTACAATATCACCCTGCCCACCCTGAAACAGGCCGGAGATTACAAAATTTAGGTACCAGGCTATAAAAATAGCCACACCGAACCCCTAAAATCCGGCAAAAATCGCTTTTTAAACAAAAAACTAAAAATTATCCACAATTTTCTTTACATATACATCGCGCTTATGTAATGTTTGAGCGTTGCACTATTAAGCAGGAGAAGCATCATGGTAAAAATAATAAAAGATCAAAGCCCATCACAAACGGTAAATCGTATGACAAATATAGTTAATAAAGACAATATGCAGGATTTTACAAACGCGGCAAAGTCGGGGGACGCATCCATTGTCATCCTGAAACGACCAATATTTAATACAAACCTCACGACTGATCTAATGGCCGCGCGGCATCGCGCCCTAAAAAGCAATTGGGATAAATACGCAATTAATGGAAGGGCGACATCAGCCACATCTTTTCAGGCCGATGCTCGTGTTGAAAACGGACAATTCATGTTCCATGGAATCAATGGATCATCACAAAAGGCTTTTCAAAAAATTGTGCCTGAAATAGAAGATCTATCGAAACTCTTTGCCTACATAACTGGACACAGAGATATCTGCTTAGTCACAATTGCCAATTTCAAATCAGCATGCCCAAACAAAACAAGCGTGCCAATACTCATAAGTTCCTGGCAAATGGCAGGTAATGAATCAAAATTAACAAGCATAATTGAGCCGGCAGACATCGCCTATATCAAGCCTGGCGAAAAAATTATAACGCCCGATGGAAATCAAGAATCCATGTATAGCGTTATTGCTATACCTGCGATACCGATGCCACAAAGAAACTAACCCTTCTCCACAAAGCTATCCATCACCCTTTTATGCCCGCCATGTTCGAAATTGATATCGAGCTTGTGGCCATCGATGTTGAAGATTTCGCCGTACCCGAATTTGTCGTGAAAAATGCGATCGCCGCGCGCGAAAATTGTGCCATCATCACTCTTCACTCTTGTCGCGCCGTAGCCTTTGGACGAAGGCGGATTGCGATCATGTGCTTGCTTTTTTGGCGCAGGCTTAAAACCGCTAGAATCCCAATGGCTGGAGCGGCCGGATTGGTATAGACCATTATCGGCGCTCGCATCGACCAGATCATCGGGCAGCTCGTCCACAAAACGCGAGGGCACAGAATTGATCCAGCTGCCATACATGCGCCGTGATCCGACATAGGAAATATGCGCCCGCTTTTTCGCGCGCGTAATGCCGACATAGGCAAGGCGGCGCTCCTCCTCCAACCCCTTCACACCATTTTCATCCATAGTGCGTTGAGAGGGGAACAGCCCCTCCTCCCAGCCCGGCAGAAAAACAGCGTCAAATTCCAGCCCCTTTGCCCCATGCAAGGTCATGATAGAAATAAACTCACCGCTGCTGGTGTCCTGATTTTCCAGCACCAACGCGATATGTTCCAAAAACTCTGCCATCGATTCAAACGTGCCCATGCCAGAGACAAGCTCTTTTAGATTCTCAACACGCCCCGGCGCTTCGGGCGTTTTATTTTCTTTCCACATCTGCATATAGCCAGATTCTTCAAGAATCAGCGCCGCCAGCTCTGGGTGCGGCGTATTATCGACCAGCGAACGCCAGCGATTCATATCATCCATCAGTTTCATCAGCGTGCCCTTCACCTTGGGCCGCAGCTCATCAGTTTGTGTTAAATCCATGATGGCTTGCGTCAGACTAATCCCCTTGGCGCGCCCGTAAGCATAGAGCGTTTGCACCGTCGCCGGGCCGATGGCACGTTTGGGCGTATTAATAATGCGCTCCAGCGCCAGATCGTCATTGGGCTGCATCGTGATGCGGAAATAGGCCAGCGCATCGCGAATCTCCATCCGCTCATAAAAGCGCGGACCGCCAATAACTTTGTAGGGCAAGCCGAGCTTAATGAAGCGCTCCTCAAATTCGCGTGTTTGGAAACCGGTGCGCACAAGAACCGCGATATCATTTAGCCGCCATTGCTTATGCTGAAGCTGTTCAATCTCTTCACCAACCCATCGCGCTTCAGCCCCGCCATCCCACAGGCCGCATACAGTGATTTTCTCACCGTCGCCTGCCTCGCTCCACAATTCCTTACCCAGCCGTCCTTCATTATTGGCAATGATCGCCCCAGCAGCCTTCAGAATATTATTAGTCGAACGGTAGTTTTGTTCTAGCCGAATGATTTTCGCGCCGGGGAAATCTTGTTCGAATTTTAAAATATTGCCAACCTCCGCCCCGCGCCAGCCATAAATTGATTGATCATCATCACCAACGCAGCAAATATTCTGCGACCCCTGCGCCAGAAGCCGCAACCACAAATATTGCGCAACATTCGTATCCTGATATTCATCGACCAAAATATAACGAAAGCGCCGATGATAATCCTCCAGCACATTCTTGTTCGCCGGGTCTTTCAAAATCGTGATCATATGCAGCAATAAATCACCAAAATCACAGGCATTAATCGCGCGCATACGCTGCTGATAAATTTTATAGAGCATTGGCAATTTACCATCGGCCATATCACCGGCCTCATTCTCACCCACCTGATCCGGGGTCAGGCCGCGATCTTTCCAGCGATCGATAAAATTGATCATCGCCTTAGGTGCCCATTTCTTCACATCAATACCATTGACCTCCATGATCTGCTTGAGCAAGCGCACCTGATCATCCGGATCGAGGATAGAGAAATTACTAGACAGCCCAACAAGGTCCGCATGCCGCCGCAGCATCCGCGCAGCCAGCGAATGAAACGTGCCAAGCCACCACCCACTTGTCACGTCGTAGCCTGAGCCTTGCGAGGGCGAAGACGGATCCACCGGCGCACCATCAAGCGCCGCACTCACGCGATGACGCATTTCCTGCGCGGCTTTATTGGTGAAGGTCACCGCCAAAATCTGCGATGGGTACGCGCGCGCCGTTTGCAACAAATGCGCAAGCCGCGTCGTCAGCACTCTGGTCTTGCCTGTACCCGCACCAGCAAGCACAAGCACAGCACCATCAAGCGTTTCAACCGCGTCGCGTTGTTGCTCGTTTAAGCCTTGAAGGTAAGGCGGAGTCGTTGAATTATCGTACGCGCTTACAACCGGCGCCTGTGAGGAAGAATCGTGCATGTGACAAAGATAGGGGGTTTTACAGAGCGCGCCAAGAGCTCATACGCGATAAATTGCCTTAACCCGCCGCTTTTTTCTGACTCGGCGGCGGGGCAGAAGAGATTTGATTGCGGCCGTTATGTTTGGCGGCATAAAGGGCGGTATCGACGCGCCCAATCAGGGCATCAACGCTCTCGCCCGGTGCATATTCGGCGCAGCCGCCGGACAGCGTGATGCGACCTAGTTTCTCGCCGCTATTACGGTTCACAATATCCTTGCTGGCCACGGCCTTGCGCAAATAATCAGCGACCATCTGCGCGGCCTTTAGGGGCGTTTCGGGCAAGATAATCGCAAATTCTTCACCGCCATAGCGCGCGGCAACATCACGGCCCTTCACACCATCAGTGAGTGTGTGCGCGACCAGACGTAGAACCTGATCGCCGACCTGATGGCCAAAATTATCGTTGAAGCTTTTGAAATAATCGATATCGAGCAACAAAAGCGAGAAAGGCTGGCCCTCTTCTTCCGAGAGCGCCTTAATACGTACGATCTCTAAATCAAAAGCCTTGCGATTAGCAAGGTTGGTAAGGCCGTCAGTCAGTGCTTCCTGACGTGCAATCTCCAGATCGCGCTGAAGCTCTTGCACCGCTGCAGACGATTGCGCCAATGTTTCTTCCAACGCCACATTTTGATCAATCATGTACTTCGTGCTGCTCATCACCGTTTGCACCACTTGCTCCAACTGCTCTTTATCAATTTCACCTGTGCTGAGTTTGCCTGACGCATCACTGAGCGCCTCACTATACTGCGTGCTGGCCTCTTGCACACTACTCACCATACTGTTAACGTTTTTGATGGTTTCTTGAATTTTATTGCCAGCTTCTTTTACTTGTTCGCTTTCTTTGTTGTGGCCAATAAAGCGCTCATACAGCTCATCACAGATCTCCGTCGTAATGGCTTCACCACTTGCGTCAAGCGCCTCAATAGCACGGCAAACTTCTGGATTTATGGCTGCATAATACACAAACCAAAGCTCATAGTTTTTGGGCGTCGGCAAGAGCTGCTCTTTTTGCATGCGCTCTAGCGCTGCGAGAGCGTGCTCATTGGCTTTTTTAATTTGTTTTGCGTTTTCCACCTTAGAACTTCCACATGATCCTTTTTGAATTCAATCCGAATGATAACAGACATCTGCCCTATACCTTACGCCGAGCCGCCATCATAATACAGTATAAAATGAAAGACTTAACACTGCGATAATACAATACGGTAATTTATGTTTTTGTCTGGATTATGCATGCCTGAAGCGCCTCAATATCATCGAAAACCTCAAATATATGGCTATATTCACCATGGAAAAAGCCCTGCTTATCCATATGAGCAAAGGTTTTCAGTAATGGGTCCCAAAATCCACCAATATTGAGCAAGAAAATCGGTTTATCGTGAATATTCAGCTGTTTCCAGGTCATCACCTCCGTCAATTCCGTCAATGTGCCCAAACCTCCAGGCAGGATAACAAAAACATCCGCAAGGTCCGCCATCATTTTTTGCCGTTCTTGCATGGTTTTTGTTACATGAAGTTCGCTCAAGCCTTGATGCGCGAGCTCTCTTTGCTGTAAATTCTCTGGGATAACACCGATCACCTCACCGCCTGCACCGAGTACAGTATTGGCCAAAATGCCCATCAGGCCGATACTGGCACCGCCATAGATGAGGCGAACCCCTTCAGCGCCCAGAACATTGCCAAGCGCCTCAGCAGCCTTCTTATATAAAGGATCAACCTGATCTGAGGCCGAACAAAAAACACAAATATTGTTCATCTGGCCCGCTCTTGCTTATTGCTCATTAGGCTTTGGGGAAACATCAAAAACATATTTGCCACCCATCCAGCGAAGTGTTTGTGATGCACAACCCTTAGCAGCAATTTCCAGCGTCGCTGTGCAGCGTGGAACGACCGCTCCCGCATCTTCTTCACCGCGCGCAGGATCAGCTTTCTCAGACGCAATAAATGATATTTTCGGCGCGCAAACCTTACCTTCGCTAGCCACCATTTCGAGTGGTACAATGGCCGCTTCGGGTTTGCCCATTGCTGGATTACTGACCACCGCGAGAACAGAATGAGGCGTGTAATGTGCGGTTTCACCCTCATTGTTCGCAACCGCCTTCATTGTCTGACCCAGTAAAATTTCTTCGTCCTGCCCGTCACAATTCAGATCGGCGCTGACATGATCACCATAGCGCCAATACACCGCAGGATTTTGATGCGCCACAACATTCATCCAGCGCGGAAAGGTCATTTGTTCTTCGTCAATCTTCCCTTCTTCACCCGCCGATGCAGAGAATTGCTCAAGCACCTCGCGACGCTGCTCCGCCAGCGTGATCAAACATGAAAGCTCTTCTATACGATACAGCGATTCATTTTCCGCCTGCACTTTGGCCCAACCACATTGTCCGTCGCGATATTTAATCCATTCCGCCTGCGCGAGCTTAAGCAGTGCGATCATATCTGCGCTTTGCGCCGCTTCCACGCGCTCATAAACCTTATTGAGCTTCGCCGCGCTCGCATCAGAGCGCTTGTTCAAACACGTCAAAATATCTGCTGTATGCTCCGCATTCTTACAATGATCAAACGCTTTCTGAGCAAGCACTTGAGCGCTTGAAAGCGTTATAAACATACCAATAAGCATAAAAAGAAAAAGATGGGCTGAGCGCATTGTTACCTCTTGAATCATGAATAATGTCTTCAAAAGATTTATAGCGAATAAATGAGAGCGCTGAAAGAAATAAACGAAAAGGATTGTATTACGCTGCGAAACCACCTTGCGCTAATTTAAACTGATTATCCAGCTCAGGCTTAATAACCATCTCACGATCAAGGCTGGCTAGCGCAGCTTTAACCTCAACATCAAGCTGCACATTTTCTGTCGTTGGCAAGGACGTAAAGGCCAGGCTATCACTCCAAAGATTAACATCTTCTGCGCGCAGCGGCGGCTCATCACCATGAACAGCGGCAATCGCTTCGCGGGCTTGGTCCACATCACCATCAAGCATGATCGTGGCGGCCTCCATATCACCCCGCGCAACCGCCTTATCAAACTTGTCGCCTTCATAGTTATTTTTGCGCGTTTCCGCATGCCTAAGGCCCGGCAAAATATCTTCATCCAGCGTATGGAGCATCGCAAAAATTTGCTGTCCTTCGGGTTGCTGTTCTGGCGGCATATAGAGAGCTTTCATCTCTTCGTTGCTCAGGGCTGCAACATCATAATCAGACGGAATTTTGGCCGGCGCAACAACATTGCCCATCGCATCACGTTGCGGGCTGAGCTGTGCGCGCATTTCATCCAAGAGTTTTCCTTCTTGCTCTGCTGTTAATCGTCCACGCTCTTGCTTAATTTCACTCACAGCCTGCAACGCCGAAACAACTGGACCGCCAGCAACCGCATTTGTACCCATTGTGAAAACCGCATCTGCATGCGTCGTTTGCGGTGATGGGATAATCGTCTGTTGGGCTTGGCTAAGATCTATACCAAGATTAGCTGCGCCCGGCTTCATGGCCGCATCCATGGTATTTTGAACTTTCCCAACCTCAGCAACATAGTTTGCCGCGACGCTCGCTACTTGTGTGCGCGTTGTAAGCGCATCCGTTTTAAGATCAGGAAGATTAGACACATGGTTTGTAGCATTCGGCTTCATAGGACCAAGATCGACCTCCGGCAGCTCAGCAACAAAATTGCGCCCAGATACGGCTGTCATTGGTGTTTGAGATTGCGTGATGCTGTTATCTAAAATGCTTGAACGACTCGACAAGGCGCCGGATTGGCCATTGAACATATCCATGATATTGATCGGATTGGCTGGTGAAAAAGCCGTCATTGTTACACTTACCCTGAGTTATCGTATTTTTTACTTATATAAAATTTTATCTTTTTTACGTTAAGAAACCTTTAATTTTTGACGTTTTAGTGTGACTTTCTCACATGAAAAATTTATGGCCTGCAACATATTGATTCTAAACAATAAAGCCTGGATCCTTCTTTTTGTTTGCTCAAATTTGAGGGGTGGAGGTCTAGTATATTGATTTTACATGATTTTCTTTGCTTTCGATGGTGTTCTTTTTGTTTATCGTCACAGCACAATTACAGGATAGAATTCCTAATTTGGGAAGGTGCCAATAATTAAAGTGATCATAAAACAGCAATAGCGCAGCCGATTCCTCATAAAAAATCGCAGGCCCCCTTAATTAATTTACATAGCACACCTCTAGGAAAAGAGGGAGAGATAGGCGGAGTGGGCAGGGTAGAGCAGGAGAGGAGAGGAGAGGAAAGAGCGCTGCCCCTGCATTCGCAATGCGCGCCGCGATATATCCGCTAAAATGAACAACCCCGCCGCAAGGGGCGAGGTATCATACCAACTATCCCCTCTCCCCAAGTGGGAGAGGGTTAGGGTGAGGGGGCTTTCTCTTAAGGTGCAGTGTCATACCCTCACCCCAGCCCTCTCCCTCAAGGGAGAGGGGGCTAACTACCCCCCAAGCGGCGAGGAATTGAACCCCAAAAGAGATTAAAGCTAAAAATACCGACCAGTTGGTTTATTTGTGTGTGGTGCGGCGGTAGCTTAAGGCCTCAGCGATGTCTATTTTTCTAATTTTCTCAGGGACTTCACCTGACTTTATCGCGCTCATATCTGCAATCGTGCGGGCGACGCGTAAGATTCTATAATAGCCGCGGGCAGAGAGTTTTGCGCTGTCCATGGCTTTATTGAGGAGATCTTTTGCCTCATCCTCCATCACGGCGATATCATCGAGCGCTTTGGCATTGGCTTGGGCGTTGGTTAATATCTGGCCGGACACGCCTAAGGCCGCAAAACGCTGCAGCTGAATATCGCGAACCTTGGCAATGCGCACAGCAACGGTTTCGGAGGGCTCAGCGCGCGTGTCATTATTCAGATCTGCCACGCTGACCGCCGGGACCTCAACTTGTAAGTCAATCCGGTCCATCATTGGGCCTGAAATTTTAGACTGGTAATCACCGCCGCAGCGCGGGGCCTTGGTGCATTCCTGATCAGGATCGCCCAGATAACCGCAGCGACAGGGATTCATCGCGCCGACCAGCTGGAAATTCGCAGGATAGCGCACATGCTGGTTCGCGCGCGCAATCAAGGTCTCGCCAGACTCCAAGGGCTGGCGCATCGATTCCAGCGTACCGCGGGCGAATTCGGGAAGCTCATCCAAAAACAGCACGCCATTATGCGCCAACGAAATCTCGCCGGGCTTAACCTTATGCCCGCCGCCCACCAGCGCAGGTAGGGAGGCAGAATGGTGCGGATCGCGGAAGGGACGCGTACGGAGCAGGCCGCCCTGGGGCAGGGTTCCGGCCAAGGAGTGAATGATCGAGACCTCCAGCGCTTCTTTAGGACTCAGCGGCGGCAAAATACCGGGCATACAGCTAGCGAGCATGGACTTACCAGAGCCGGGCGGGCCGATCATCAGTAAATTATGGCCACCGGCTGCAGCAACCTCTAAGGCGCGCTTAGCACTCTCTTGCCCCTTCACGTCAGCCAAATCTGGCCCTTTATGGGGATTTTGATCTTCGATAAGAGCTTCGGGCTGGGCCATGACCTGCGTGCCCTTGATGTGGTTAATCAGCTGAAGCAAATCACGCGCGGCCAAAATCTCTATATCGCCTGCCCAGACCGCCTCGCCCCCGCAGGCTTTTGGACAAATTAAGCGATGGCCAACGGCGGCAGCATGCATGGCGGCGGGCAAAACCCCGGCCACGCGGGTGATGGTTGAGTCCAGCGCAAGTTCGCCCAGCACCACATATTCCGCCAGCTCCTCCTTCGAAATCACCTCCATCGCCGCCAGCAAGCCCAGCGCGATGGGCAGATCATAATGGCTGCCTTCTTTGCTTAAATCCGCAGGAGCGAGATTCACCGTTAAGCGCTTGGGCGGCAGGGACAGGCCCAACGCATGAAGGGCCGCACGGACACGCTCTTTACTCTCCGCCACCGCTTTATCAGGCAGGCCGACAATATTAAAGGCCGGCAAACCGTTCGAGATTTGGACCTGCACATCAACAGGTTGTACATCGACGCCTTGAAACGACACTGTATTAACGCGCGCGACCATAAAACTCCATTCCCCCCACATCTTTTTGATGTGTATAAGCATTTGTGAATAAACAACTTTATGACACAGCCACAGAAAAAATGAAAGCTGTTAAGACTTGATTCATCTTTTCCCCTTACTAAGGAAGATAACGAACCAATAAAAAACAAAGAAAAACAGGTAGGGATTTATGATGATTTTAAGCAAGCACGATTTAGCGTTCACCGCGAACCGCCTTCAGGTGCCCGTAATTATGGGCGATATTCTTCACGGCCGCGAAACATTGAGCGATGATGTTATATATGGCCTGCATGAGGTGATTAGCGAGCTGCAGCCGGATAGTGCGCTGCTGGCGATTGCGCTGGGCGCGAAGACATTAATTGGCCACTCCACAAAAGTTTCACCAAATTTGCGCATTCTAGAGATGGAGTGTGAACGGATTATTGGTGAATATGGGACAATCTGGGCACAAAACGCGCAAGGAATGAGCATTAATTCTGAACAAATTTTCAACGTTTTGATCCATACAAGCGATGATTTAGAGAATATGGCAGAGCTGCTTGAGGTCTATGGTTTCTTCCTGTGTGATGAAAACGAACAAGCTTTGTGCAAAATTCTTCATGCGCAGGCCAAGGCTCAGATATTAGTCGCCGAAGCTTTTATTTGCCTCGCGCAAGAACATGTAATTGAACAGCAAAATGCAGGGTTAGAGCTCGCGCCCGCTGCATTTTCATCGGCGGCTTTGGGCGATAATATTATCGTTTTCCCGGGCCAATACGCTGCCACATGTTAAGAATTTCTATTTTTCCTCCAAAAAAACCTAAAAGACTCGCTCGTTTTCTGGTTTTTTTATTGACATAATTTAATATTTTCTGTAGTTTAGCGGCATGTCAAACGCATATGAACATGATGAAAACTCCCTGCTCAAATACGGGGCGATGCAATACTTCTCGAACCTTGATGAGAATATTGATCGAGGCACCACCTTGTTTACTAAAAATTGGTATGCGATTGAAGGCCTTGATCTCACAGCGCAAGAATTTGCAATTATCATCAATAGTATTCGAAAACTAGCCGGTGATCTGGAGAAAAAGGATGAGATCCTTTGGCAAGGCCTTCTGTCATTCATGCGCCAGAATCTAGGGGTTTGGGAACAAGAAACAAAAAAAGTTCTCTCTGAGGCATCAATCGAGGATCTTGCACATTATATTGACGCCCTCTCGCAGATGAATATTCCTGCATTCCGGCCTTTTATGCGGGAATGGCAAAGCGCCTTTGCACAAAGATTAAGTGACTTTGAAACCATTACAGACCCGCAAGAAAAGAAACATTTTCTACAAAACTTCCATCGCGGTCTCAAACAATTTTCTGAACTGTCACGAAAACATCCAAAACGCTGCCGCGCTGAAGACGTGCTTCTCAATGATGCGCTAAATTTTGCACGCACGCACATTAAAGAGTTTGGACCACATGGTGTGTTAAACATTATTAGGAGCTTTGAAAACCTAAGCGTCTATCCACCACAGGACTTTCAAAACGCCTTTTTTGAGCGCACAACAGAGCTGCTTGCTGATATGCTTGACCTTACAGCTGAAGATGATGAAATGACGCATGCATCACATGAGTTTTTCAGAGCCGATATGCCCAATAAAATTTTGAGAGCAACAGCCTCTTTGGGAATGGTACTTCCAGAAGAATTTGCTGAAACGCTCTTACGTCAGGCCGCTGTAAAAGCCAGCAATGAGAAAACACAATGTATGAGCTTTTGGGCATGCGCTGTTCACCATGCCTTAAGCGGCCATAAAAAATTTGAAAACCACGCAAAGTACTATTACGAGAATATAAGCACTGAAACTTTAAATACAACAGCAAAGCGACAAATGGTACAAGCCAGTCTTTGGTTCGGCTGGCCACCAAATGTCAAACTTCCAGACGAAGATCACAAGCATTCGAAAGAAGAAAAAATACTCGAAGACCATCTGAATGAGGCTGGGCTTTTAACAGATGATGAACCCCATATGCTAAATAAATTAGGCCATGTTTTTGATCTTGCGGTGACCGGGACAAAAACATGGTCTGGCAAACATATAAAAAAGCCAACAATTTTGGTCGAGTATGATGGGCCGCAACATTTTGTGCGCATTTTTAACCATGATAAAATTGACGAAAGGTGCATGCGTTTTAATGGAAAAACGCTGTTTCAAACAGCGCTCATCGGCAAGTATGCGAAAGGTCAAAGGGTTATCCGCGTTTCTTTTGGCATGCTAAATGAGCTAAACCGCGAGAAAAAGAGAAATAGAAAACCATTGCTTAAAAGGCTATTAAGGGACGCGTGGGGAAATGAAAAACACACCGGCCCAATGATTGGCTACGGTAAGCTTGGTGATATAAAAAGCGTAATGCTACTGCCCTTTAAATTGCACGAAGGAAAAGGCGCGCTGGGCTTTGATGAGACATTGAATTTTGGTGTGCCCCCTAACCCTTCTTCACCACCATAGGCCCCACAGGCGCGCCGCCCAAAATATGCTGGTGAAAATGCGGCACCTCTTGGCCGCCGTCGCTGCCGGTATTGGCGATACAGCGGAACCCATTTTTGGTGAGGCCTTCTTGCGCGACAATTTTTGAAACGGCCTCATAAAAACCTTTAATCTCTGCCGCACTGGCATTGGCGCCAAAATCATCGATGGAGATGTATGCGCCCCTTGGGATCACCAAAATATGCACAGGCGCTTGCGGGCTTATATCGCGAAAGGCGAGGACGTGATCGTCCTCATAGACCGTATCATTGGGGATTTCGCCGCGCAGAATTTTGGCGAAGATATTTTGGGGGTCGTATGTGGTCATGTTTTGGGCTCCCTTAACTCTATTCTCTCAAAGGATCAGATTACACACCAATAAGCGAGAGGCAAGATAAGAAGGGGTTGGTAAATGAGGGAGCGGATGCGTTGAACATCACTCCAGTTAGACAGAGAAAGTTTCGGCATATGCTTGGTCTACAACCTCTTGCACAGCAGGAATGGGAGCAAAAACAGCATGAACAGCGCTAACAGCTTCAAGCTTGCCCATCTCAATTTGCTCAACGCCATACGCAGCATTAAGAGCTGTTGCAGCAATGCCTTTTATTTGTTGATCAATATAAGGGCTCATATCAGGCGATCCAGAAGACGCGGGTTTCTGAAATGCCTCAAGATAATACCCCTTCAATTTACCAAGAAACTCATCAGGTTTGGAGGCGCTTTGTATAGTTTTAGTCTCTCCAGTCATATCGCTCTCCCTTAGATGATTTACATAAAATATATCATGCTTCAATGATATATGCAACAAAATTCAGACTAAAGAATTTGGCCCCGCCTATGGCACAACTGAGGTATCGGCGCCTAAAGTACGGTATGCCTTGCTAACCCCATCTATGAAGGCGTCTACATCTGAGCCTTCCTCCGCTGGAACATCGGGCATTCTCAACAAAGCATTGTAAGCATCTTCAAGACTCCAAGTGTCGCCTACAGAGGCTTTTGGAAAACATTTCTCAGCTGCAACAGCATATTGATTCATCCTCGCCGTTAACGTCATTATATCGGCAGCCTTTGGGTCCTCATTCATACGAATTGCAACAGCAGTGCCCGCAGCATTTTTCAACAATTCCGTTATTCTAATACTCATTCTTCGCCTTCTTAAAAACAATAACCATCGAGCCAAAAATATTCTAGCGATTCATGTAATAAAAAACCACAAATAATCATTAAAATATAACTTGGAGAATACTAAATTTCCGAAAGGGGTCAATAGGATTTTTGCATTTATGCTCGGAAAAATACAAAACCATGCTTTTTCTGAAAATATTAACGGCTTTTATTCAGGTTTAGGGATAGAATCTGACAAATTACGTTGGTCGAGCATAAAGTCTATTATAAGGCCAAGATCATCCCCTTCCCCGCCAGCCTCTGCTGCCGCGCGAAGAATTTCATCCAACCGATCGTCAGATAATGGAGTGGCAGCGCCCCCTGACGGCCTCTTTGTCTTGTCTTTAGGCACAGACATCTCTCAACCTTGGTTACACTAAAATATAGATCAACCAAAGTATCCCATAACAATAACAAAATGTGCAAGAAAAAGGCTAAACCGCCTGCGGATTAATCACTTTATAATAGTAATAACCCTTCAGCACCGTATCACCCACCTGCGCATAATAGGGGTGCTCGCCGATGCGGACGTAATTCATGGCTTCGTATAGCGCGATGGCTTGCTCTAGTGTTTCGCGAACATCGAGGTTGATAACGGCGAAGCCTTCCTCTTTTGCTACGGCCTCTGCCTTTTCCAGCAACATTTTTGCCAGGCCGTGCCCACGCGCCCAGGGAGCGATGAAATTTGTGGTTAGCTGGACCGTGTGTTTTTGTGCCTCGTTATTTTGCGGTGGCTCAAGCAATTGACAAGTGCCGCAGATCACGCCATCAAGGCGCGCCACGAGTAAAACGCGCGACGGCATTGCGAGCACACCCTGCCAATAGCGCTCCAGCACATCACGTGCCGGCGGTTCAACCCAGCCAAACCCGCCGCCGCCCTCAATCGCGGCCTCAGTCGCATCACACAAATCCTGAAGCTCACCGGGATGAAGCTCCGTCAGCCATTCAACACTTGGCACAATATCCAGTGGTTTTGCTTTGCTTTGATCGCTCATCGGAATGCCCTTTTTGATGACTTAAAAAACACAGACTAAAAAATAATAATTACCCTATCCATTCAATCATAAAAAGATGAATGAAGTAATAAACTAGTGCGCCTTAAGCGACATTTCTATGCTGCGTAGCGGCAAATGCGGCTTTCCTCTTCCATTGTGATGAAGTACGCTGGTATGATTTTAATAGCGACAACCTTGTTATATAGAGCTTCATGCGCATATTTTTGACAGCCTTACTCATTGTTTTTTCAAGCATAGCCCTTGCGGGCTGCGCAGAAATTGTGGTGAAGCGGGTTGATTATGCTGATGGTCCGCTGGTGCCGGAAATGGCCAATCCGCGGCCGATTAAATTCTCGCGCATGCGCTTCCTGTTACCGCCCGGTACAGAGATCGGGATGGAAAGCGGCATGGGGTTTTTGCTGGGCAATATCTGTTCCTGGAGCAATTATCCCGTCAGCCGCCGCGTGCTGAGCAAAAAACAGTTTGAATCACAATACATCAAAAGCACGTTTGCCAATGCGCTGGAGGCCAATGGCTATGACGTGGTGGACAGCATCAATGTTGATTTCCGCCCCGAAGATGAGCTACAGCGCGCCGAGTATTTCATCAGCGCGCGGGTCACTGATATTGACCTTGATGTTTGCCATCGCGGCGGAAATGCGATTTCAGCCTTCTTTGGTGGCAAGCCGAATCTAAAGGGCGAGCTCTATGCGAAGATTGACTGGAGCATTTATGACGCGCTGCGCCGCACGGTGGTTTTTAAAACCTCGACTGAAGGCTACACCAAACGTGCCTATCCCAATGCGGAGGGGCTTGATCTGCTGTTCTATGATGCCTTTGAAATGGCCGCGCATAATCTGGCCGCAGATGAAGATTTTTACAAACTGATCGTTGAGGGTACAAAGCCGCCGCAAAACTGGCGCACCGGCAGTAGTTTCGGCCGCGGGCTTAAGCCAGAACCCCGCAAATATAGCCCGACCGAAGAGGTCTATATTGAAGAACGCGCCCTTTCGCGCCAGCCCGTCCCCAAACATATTGACGAGATCCGCAAGGCCAATGTGCTGATCCAAAAAAACGGTCACGGCTCCGGCTTTTTTATCACGCGTGAGGGGCATATCCTGACCAACCAGCATGTTGTGGGCGATGCAACCCGCATGCGCATTGTGACGAAGGGTAAGCGCCACAAGCTGATCGCCGAGGTTTTGCGCGTGGATAAGGTGCGTGATGTTGCGCTGCTAAAGCTCGAAGAAATTCCCAAAAATCTCAAGATCACACCCCTGCCCATCCGCACGGAAAAGCTGACGGTCAGTGAAGATGTGTATGCGCTTGGGAATCCCATTTCCTATGGGGGCCTGCAAGACACTGTGACAAAAGGCATTGTCAGCGCCCACAGAATTCGCAAAAGTGAAGGGGTCAGCCTGCCCTTTATCCAAGCCGATGTTGACATTCATGGCGGCAATTCCGGCGGTGCTTTGCTTGATGAATACGGCAATATTGTCGGCCTTTCGGTAAGCGGCATCAGTGTCTCAAACTCTCCTTTCAGTGAAGGCCTTAACTTCTTTATTCCGATTGCCGAAGCCCTTAATGCGCTGGATATTACTCTGGGTGAACAAGACGAATTGAACTATCCTACGCAACGGGATGAAAGCGATGAAGACAGCGCTGATGAGGCTTATGAGGCGCCAATTGAAACTGATTAAGCACCGCCTAATTCAGCCAGATTAATAAAACTTGCGTTTTTTACCTTTTTTCTGTTAAGTTATGAAAAGGAAAGGCTTGTAATGGCTAAGCACAATTTTAATAGAGATGACCCTATCAAGCTGGATAATAATTTCCAAGCTGAATATCAAGAAAACCCAAATAGTGAGTTTGGTGAGTGCTGCTGGATGGTTTTTATTGGAGGGCACGGTTTTGCTATAGCCGACAATCTCGATGTTCCGCCAAATCGTGACCATGTTGAATTTGCGCTAAATAAAATGAAGCGCCTATATGAATCGGGACAAATGCCAACAACCTTCGAAGGTAAAGAAGCAAAAATCTATGAGTTCATAGAACAAGCACAACGCCGAAAAATGCTACCGCCGCCTATAAAGCCCTCTAGCAATATACCAGGCCGCATGGCCGGGGCAACTAAACGCAGGGTCATCCACGATGGCCCCGAGAAAGGTGCGAGAAGGCCAACGGAAGAACAAAGCGGCCAAAGGGGGCTTTTCGGCCCCAACCCCTGATTATCTATAAAGAATTACGCCGCATCAGGGCTTGGCAGCGGCCTTAAATGTAATTGTGCGTCTGGCGCTGGCATCAATTGTTGCTCATCATCAACTTGCCAATCTAAATAAAGAACAGCATCATGCGCCCCCTCGCTTGCACGCATAGCGGCAGCCCTATATTCAGCCTTAAAGCGAGTCGGAATTAAACACGGCGTAGCCGCAACTAAAAACTGATCCCCAGCTGACACGGCCTTTTCTTTCAGGCCTTCACTCGCAAACATAATGTGATTGCGCACATAGAGTTTTGCGCCTGCACGAGTCTCAGTCTGAAATGTCGTGCTTATAAGTGATGTCGCCGTTTCACGCGCATGATCAAACTCTGGGCGACATAAAAAATAGTGTGGAAACCCATACACAATATCGGTTAATGATGCCCCTTTTTGGTATGCTCTCCATCTTGCTCCTGCAAAAACCGTCGATAACTTTTCATCTTGCTGCCCCCCTCGGATATCAAAATGATGACGCGGGCGGACGTGCTGGCAATGGGCTATCTGCACTCTATTCAAGACATCTGGACGTTCTTCTTCTATCCGCTCAAGACGTGATTCATATTCAAATAAGTTATGAATGGCGACCCGGCCATACGGCCCTTTCCTTGATCTATTATAGGACGTAGCCAAACGATTAATTATGCGAACATCGCCCAGCTTACCAAAAACAGGATTCCCAAGCGAAAAATCCATATTGAAGTACATATCAAGCAAGCGCTCATCTTTTAAAGCAGACACAAAATCTATGCCGTTGCTATAAATTTTAACTTCCGGACCCAGAGCCTGACAACCTTTTGCTTCGTGTGCCTGACGGGATTTAGCTACATAGATACGCCTGCTTGGCGTACTCCCTCCGTGTGATGTCTTTGTTTCCCGGAAAATAATTCTTTCACGACAATTTGGATCAGAACAGCACACGTCTTTATCGCCATGCATCTCTGGCTGATATTCATCAGCAGGCACCGCGATCCAGTCCTGTTGAGTTTCATCAAAATAATAACCTGCGGAATCCATGCCCCCTCCTGATAGCTAGAGCTTGTTTATAATGTCAATATAAAATTATGTCAACACCTAACGTTTCCGCCTCAAATAAACATACAGAGCGCCCTCGCCGCCGTCTTTTTGTTTGGCGGGGAGCGCTTTGAGCACCAGGGGCTGAAGCGGGGTCTGCGTCAGCCAGTCAGGGACGCGGCGTTTGAGGATGCCGGGCTTGGGGCTGAGCCAATCTGCGCTGCCGGTTTGGCGCTCATTCTTTCTTTGGCCCTTGCCAGTGATGACGAGGACGCAGCGCTTGCCCTGGCCATAAGCGTGCTCAATAAAGCGGGTGAGTGCCTCATGCGCTTCATCCTGAATCATACCGTGCAAATCCAGCGTGGCCTCAATGGGCATTTTACCCTTGCGCAGGCGGTCTTCGGTGCGGCGATCAAGCTCGTTGCCTTGCGGCGCTTTTAAAGGCGCAGGTGAGGCGGGCAGGGGTATAATCGTCTCGCTGCCCGCCCGCTCATCAGGCTCTGCTTCAGAGTCGGAGGGTTTAGAGCCATCATCATAGCGCTTGCCGGGCAAGCGCTTTACGTCATGCGTCATGGATTGCCAGACAGAGGCATCTTCTGCGCTCATGGCTTTGTCTTTGTTTTTACTGCTATTTTTGTTGTTATCCTCTGACATATCCACATTTTGGCATATTTTTTGCGTACATGTTAAAATACTATTAAGAACCGTAACATTATTAAAGGACTTAATCATGTTTTCCGCTATTGGAAACGTATTTGCGCCCAAACCACGTCACGCTGAGACGACCGATACCCGTCAAGAGATCCAGCGTCATGACCCGGACTATGAGCGCCGTAAGGGTAAAAAGCGCGATGATGACGCGCCTTTTGGCTTTGATGAGGATGACAGCGCCCTTGTCACCGTCAGCGCGCTGCAGGTGTTTTTGGAGAATTTCCTGAAATCGCAGATGGAAACCACGTCAAATTCCTCAACGCCGGAAGACACGCCGGCTGTTTTTACAGCGCCAACGAACGAAGCGCCCGCTGCGCCCACAGGTCGTGCGGCAATGGCCGCCAGCGCCTATCAACATGGCGCAGAAGCGACGCAAAGCGCGCCGCCGCGCATGCAAACCGGTGATATGAACGCAAACCCGCTTGGCTTGAAAACACAGGATCTCCGCTTAATTCACGGGCTTTTGCGGGATTTAAAAATATTGGCAGAGCGCAGGATTGAATATTTGCAGATTGAACGCAGTGAGAGCTTTTTACAAAGCCTGGTTGATGCTGTTGAAAAAATAAAATAATCATTTTATATCAATGAAATAGCCATTTTCATCCGTTTTTAAAATTTGCGGTGCAGAGGGGTCTTTTTCAATTTTTTGGCGCAGACGATAGATATGCGTCTCCAGCGTGTGCGTCTCTACAGATTTTGCATAGCCCCAAACCTCATCAAGCAGGGTTTGGCGATCAATGAAGCGGCCCGCTTGTTTAGCTAAAAATGCCAGAATGTGGGTCTCTTTATCTGTCAGGCGAATGGCATCGTCAGTTTCTTGACCCGAAAGCTCATTATTGTGCGTATCAAGCGTATAGGGGCCAATATCAACGGTTTTATCGAAGGTTGCTGCCCCATCTGCGCCCGCATTATAGCGGCGAACCCTGTCTAATAACTGCCCGGCGCGCAGTGGGCGGGTGAATTGATCGGCCTGCTTTATATGGAGATTATGCGAGACATCCTCCCCGGCATCTACGACCAACAAACACACAGCATTATCCTGAGCGCTCATAAGCACCGCCGCATCACCAACAGATTTCACCAAAGCACAATGCTCATCAAGCGCATAGACCTTGAGCATGCTCGCCAAGGCCGCTCTTGAATGCTCGTCCTGATCTATAATCACAATTCTCATGGGCCTATTCTAACGGCTTTGGCACAAAAATTGCACGTATTATCGCATGATCGATCATATTTCCATTTCGCAATCAGCCGCGCAAGAAAGCCAGGCCTTTGACAATAAAAAAGTTTTGCAAATGGTGCGCCATGAGCGAATGGGCGGTTATGTGCCGTCCTGGGAAAATGCGCCTGCTGAGCCACATGATCAGATCGAGCAAACCCTGAGCGAGGCACAAAATTTTACATCCGGCAATGTGCCATCTTTCACCGCCGCACTGGCCTATCAGAGCGCGCAGGAGACGGGCACGCCGGTGCGGGAAGAGGCCGGTTTTGGTTTTGGTGATTTGGTGGACATCATAAACCCCATGCATCACATTCCGGTTGTTGGCCACGCATACCGCGCGATGACAGGTGATGAGATTAATCCCATGGGGCGAATCGTTGGCGGCGCGCTCTTTGGTGGGCCGCTTGGCGCAGCAGCTAGTTTGGTGAATATTGTCATTGAAGAGGAGACCGGGAAGAGCATCGCAAGCAACGCCTATGCGATGGTGATGGACGGCAAAACCCCCGATTTCAAAAATGTGCCGCCGCAAGATACGCTAAACAAAGCTGTGCGCATTGCAGAAAATCACGAGAGCATTTCCGGTGATGCTTTGCCTGCGTCTTTGCTGGCCTTTACGCCGGCCTCTTACAACGCCGCATCCAGCGTCAAACCAACATATGCGCATGCATCGCAAGCGCGCTATAATAGCTAAGCTCTTAATTCTTCGCGCGCGCCAAAAACCCCGGTCCCCACACGGATATAGGTCGCGCCGAGCGGGATTGCTTTTTCAAAATCTGCGCTCATCCCCATACTAAGATGCGCCAGGCCTAGTTGATTTGCGTATTTTTTGAGCAGAGCAAAATGGAGCGCCGCGGGTTCGTCTGCTGTAGGGATGCACATGAGGCCTATGATATTGAGGCCGCATTCTTGTATGCAGAACTGATAAAATTCTTCTAACGCCGCGATGGCGATGCCGGCCTTTTGCACCTCATCACCTGTATTGACCTGAATGAAGCACGGCAAATGACGGTCTTGTTTGTCCATTTCCTTGGCCAAAACCCGTGCGAGCTTTTCCCGATCAACCGTTTCGATCACATCAAACAGCGCAACAGCGTCTTTGGCTTTGTTGGTTTGCAGCGGGCCGATGAGATGGAGTTTAAGATCGGGATATTTGCCGCGCAGATCAGCCCAGCGCCCTTGCGCCTCTTGCACACGGTTTTCACCAAACAAACGGTGGCCAGCGGCGAGGGCTTCGTGGATACGCTCTATTGGTTGCTTTTTGCTGACGGCGATAAGGTTAATGTCAGGCACATCCCGCGCAGACTTTTCCGCTGCTTTGGCAATGTGACCAGAAAGAGTTTGAAGATTTTTTGAAATGCTCATGGTGCCGTTTTAACATTAAAGCACCGTCATTGCGAGGAACAACGTGACGAAGCAATCCAGAGATTTTGTATCCAAAATAGATTGCCGCGTCGGCCTACCGGCCTTCTCGCAATGACGAATAAGAAATAAAGAAAGGGCCTCAAATGAGGCCCTTTCGAAACTTTATGAACTTAAATCAGACTTGCCCCGCCGAAGCGCAGCAAAGGCGGATTAGAAGTTGATTTGTGTACCAAGAAGGAAGCTTGTTGCTTCGATTTGGTCTTCTTGAGCAGCAACAGCCAAGTTCACGTTGTCGATCTCAAGCTGTGAGATAGAACCGCGGAAAGTCATGCCTGGGCCATATGTGTATACAACACCAACGGTGAAACGATCAGCGTCCATACCTTCAGTTGCAACAAGACCACCAATGCCACCGAAGTTTTCGATGTCCATGTATGACGCACCAAGTTTGAATGGACCAGTTGTGTAGTCTACACCAACAACTGTTGTCTTTTCATCATCCAGGATTGTCGCACCAGCAGCAGCAGTGGCGATTTCACCATGATCATCTTCAGAGTAAGACACACCAACACCGAAAGGACCGATGTCCAAGTCAGCACCAATGTTCCATGCTGTTCTGTCATCAGTGTCTTCGCCATCAGCAATCGCAGCTTCTGGAGCTTCCTGGTCAACATTTGTATAACCAGCACCCAAGATAACGCCAACATTGTTGAACATGCCTTCGTAACGTGCAGCAAATTCATATGCAGCGCCGGAAGCACCAGCAATTTCATCAAAGTTTTGGCCATCTTCATCAGAAGCATCAGCGATGTCTGGCGTGTATGATACACCAACTTGGAAGCCGTTCATGATCGGTGAAAGATATGTCAATTTGTCAGCATAACCTGTTACATCCTGATCATAACCCATGCCACCAGAAGCATCGTTTACGCCGAAAGCAGCAGCAGCAGTACCAACGGCACCAGCAGCAACAAAGTTTACGCCGTTAACATATTGACGAATACCGTCAACATTAGAGTCTGCAGAAGGTGTAGCAACCTGTAGTAAGTAAGATGCACCATCTTCAGAACCAACATTGATACGTCCCCAGCCACCTGAGAAGTAAGCATAGCTTTCTTGAACGTTAAAGGTATCATTAGGACCGCCTGAATCAGCTTCCATTTCAGTGTGGAAACCAACAGTTAGACCATTATCCAATGCTGTTTCGCCACCCATGTGGATTTCTGTGCTACGGATAATGTCGAACTCACGGGCTTCGCCAGAAAGTGCTGTTGAATCATCGTCCTGGTCGACGAACATGCCGTACCCTTTAAAGAAGCCGCCTAATTCTAGGTCAATGCCCGCTTGAGCCGGAGCCGCAGCGAACACCAGGCCACAAATTGCAGCAGATGTAAGTAGTTTTTTCATTAATCGTTCCTCCAATATTGAACAATTTCGAGTTGAATAACGGCGCTCTTATCATTAAGAATAACGGGAGCGCCGCGGGTTTGTGCCCTTTATTGCTAAAAGACCCCCTTACTAAGCCTGTATTTGGGGTTGTTTTCAACGGCATTTCAGCAAAGATGTCACATTTTTCTTGGACCTGTGGCAAAATTGCAACAGGGGCTTTTAGGGGGGCACAGGCGCGCTCAATGCTTGCCGCGCGGACTGCCTCGTGCTAATTAAGCTATATATAGAGTAACATTAAAGTGAGAATACACATCATGATGAAACGCCCTCGATATGCCCTTGGCCTGTCTATCGCCGCCGGAGCCTTGCTGCTTACGGGCTGTGCGGATGGAATTAAGACCGAGGCCAAATACCCCTCTGGCTATGACCGCAATATTACGGGTGAGGATATCTACGGCAAGAAAGAAAGCGTTCTGGGCAAAGACGGCTTTAGCATCTTTGGCGGCAAAGGTCGTCGTGACAATAGCGCCGGTGATAACGGCATTGATGTGAACAGCTTCCTGTGGCGTGCGTCTTTGGACACCGTATCGTTCATGCCACTGGCCAGCGCGGATCCGTTTGGCGGGGTGATTTTGACCGATTGGTATACGGCGGAAGAAGCGCCCAAAGAGCGCTTTAAGCTCAATGTGTTTATTCTGGGGCGCGAGCTGCGCTCCGATGGCGTGCGGGTGCGTGTATTTAAGCAGGTGAAAAAGGGCAGCAATTGGGTAGATAGCGAAACCGCACCAGAAACGGCGCGTGAGCTAGAGGATGCTATTTTGACACGAGCACGTCAGCTGCGCGTGGTGAAATTGGCGGAATAGCACTTAGCAAATATGCCATCCTGATTCCCAATCATTTTCTATTTGTTCAGACGTTAAGGACACAGGCTTTGATGATGCCGATGGTGAATAAGCGCCAGAATCTATGCCCATACCTTGATCTTCCAAAAGCACTTGCGAATCCGGGCGGTTATTGCCCCCACCTTGCGCAGAGCCCCCTCCATCCGCCCTGCCCAATGCTTCAGCTAAAACTCTTTGTTGTGAAAATGACGACATGTAAAAACCCTTCTCTAGTGAATTGTCATATCTTAAATAGCGCGTTTAAATCCCTCACGCAACAAAAATTTATATCTTCCAGACATCGCCCCCCCTTGCCGCCCCCCTTTTTTTCCGCTATTCCGTAATGCATGAGCGAAAAATACAATATCCGGGAAACCGAAGAAAAATGGCGCGCTGCGTGGGCGAAGGCCAATGTGTTTAGCGTTGATGAATCTAGCGATAAGCCAAAATATTACGTGTTGGAAATGTTTCCCTATCCATCTGGCCGCATCCATGTTGGGCATGTGCGCAACTATACGCTGGGCGATGTTGTGGCGCGCTATAAAAATGCACGGGGCTTTAATGTCATGCACCCGATGGGCTGGGATGCATTTGGACTGCCGGCCGAAAACGCCGCGATTGAAAACAACCGCCATCCCGGTGAGTGGACACATGCCAATATCGACATTATGCGCACCCAGCTTCAGCCCATGGGGCTATCGATTGATTGGAGCCGGGAATTTGCGACTTGTGATCCAGATTATTACCGGCATGAACAGAAAATGTTTCTCGATTTTCTGGCGCGCGGCATCGCATACCGCAAAGAATCGGTGGTGAATTGGGACCCGGTAGATAACACCGTGCTGGCTAATGAGCAGGTGATTAACGGCAAGGGCTGGCGCACCGGCGCGCCCGTAGAGCGCCGCACCCTGAACCAATGGTTTTTGAAGATTACCGATTACGCTGAGGAACTGCTGGACGGGCTGGACAATCTACCCGGCTGGCCGGAAAAAGTGCGAATCATGCAAAAAAACTGGATTGGAAAATCCAGCGGGCTGCAATTTAAGTGGGACCTGGTTGATAGCGATGAGCAGATTGAAGTCTACACCACGCGGCCTGATACGCTTTTTGGCGCATCTTTCCTCGCGCTAGCGCCCGACCATCCGATGAGTGAAAAACTGGCCGGTGGCAAGAATGGCTTTGAGGATTTCCTGAAAGAATGCCAATCCACCGGCACATCGGAAGAAGCGATCGCACAAGCGGATAAGCTGGGCTTTGATACAAGCTATAAAGCAACACACCCATTATTAGGGCGCGAAGTTCCCGTCTATATTGCGAACTTTATTTTGATGGATTACGGCACCGGCGCAGTCTTTGGTGTCCCTGCGCATGACCAGCGCGACTTTGATTTTGCGAGCAAATACGGGTTAGAAATTTTGCCCGTTATTGATGGCGACTATGACTTGCCTTTAAAAGACGCCTATAGCGAACCCGGCAAGAACATTAACTCCCAATGGCTGGATGGATTAGACACCGAAACCGCCAAAGATGCCGTCATTAAAAAATGCGAAGACGGCGACACTGGGTTTGGCACAACACAATACCGCCTGCGCGATTGGGGAATCTCTCGCCAACGCTATTGGGGATGCCCGATTCCGATTATTTATTGTGACCAAGGAAATGGCGCGGGGTGCGGCGCGGTACCCGTTCCCGAAGATCAGCTGCCAGTAACCCTGCCCGAAGATGTGAGCTTTGATAAACCCGGCAATCCGCTGGCGCATCATCCGACTTGGAAAAATGTCCTCTGCCCATCATGCGGCAATGATGCAACCCGCGAAACCGATACATTTGATACGTTCTTCGAGAGTAGCTGGTATCAATTCCGCTATTGCGACCCAAAAAATGAAAGCTTGCCGCTATCTAAAGACAAGGCCAATTACTGGATGCCTGCTGGCGGCGGGGTGGAGCAATATATTGGTGGCGTGGAGCATGCTGTTTTGCACCTGCTTTATGCGCGCTTTTTCACCAAGGCGATGCGTGATTGCGGGCTGATCGAGACCAGCGAGCCCTTTACCGGCCTATTCACACAAGGGATGGTCACGCATGAGACCTATACGAACGCCGATGGCAAATGGATAACGCCCGCCGATTATGACGCGATGGATGATAACTCCGCGATCACAGTCGGCCCAACGATTAAAATGTCGAAATCGAAGAAAAATGTCGTCGACCCGGAAGACATCATGGATGCCTATGGCGCCGATGCAGCGCGCCTGTTCATCCTGTCTGACAGCCCGCCGGAGCGGGATCTGGAATGGACGGAAAGCGGGATTGAGGGTGCGTGGAGATTCATCAATAAGCTGCACCGGATGGTGGGAGAGATGAAGGAATCTCTACCGCCCGTTGGTACAGAAATTTCTGGAGACCTCGATGATGCCGCTGGAGAGCTGCGCCGGATGACGCATAAATCGATCATCGGCATTGCGGAAGATATTGAAAACTTCCACATGAACAAAGCGGTCGCGCGCATGCGGGAATTTTCGAATGCAATTACTGGTTATAAAGAACGCGATGCCGTTATGCGTGAAGCGCTGGAAAGCTTTATCATCCTGATCAACCCCATGATGCCGCACTTGGCAGAGGAGCTTTGGCAGATGATGGGGCACAAGACAATGCTGGTGGAACAGTTATGGCCGAACGCCGATGAGACTCTATTAACCACCGATATTGTAACGCTCGGCGTGCAGGTTAATGGCAAGGTGCGCGCCAGCATAGACCTCGCCCCCGATGCCAGCGAAGAAGAAGCAAAGGCCGCAGCGCTGGCGCAAGATAATGTACAAAAATTCATTGAAGGCAAAAAGATGCGTAAATTCATCTATGTGCCTGGCAGAGTTGTGAATATGGTGGTGGCATGAATAAATTTTTAACGCTCTTTTCTATCCTCCTCCTCACCGCCTGCGGATTTCATCCGGTTTATGGGGTGAATAAATATACAGCGACCGGTGTCGAAGAAACGCTGGCACAAATTGAGATCAGTAATATTCCAGACCGCAAAGGACAAATCCTGCGCAATGCGCTGATTGATCGCTTTTATCGCGAGGGGCGGCCAGTAAACGCACTTTACACGCTAAGCATAAAACCAATTCAGGAAAGCACATCAAAGCTGGATATTACCAAAAATGATGATGCAACGCGCGGACAGTTAAGGCTGAACACCTCTATTAGCTTAAAAGACAATCATACAGGGGAAACCGTCCTAGAACGCAGCCTGCAAACCATCGCCAGCTACAATATTCTGGCCGGAGAATTCGCAACGCGCGTGTCCAAAGACAGCACACGCCTGAATGCCATTAACGATTTAGCGCGGCAAATTGAGCAACAGGTTGGGCTGTATTTTAAGCGGGGTTAGCGGCCCACCGTAGGTACAGAAGGCAAAACACCACGCGCCTCCCAAGCCTCTGAAATGCTTTCCAGCTTTTTCATTGCCTTAACATCTGCGTCCCTATCTTCACTCACCTTTGGAATGGGAACCATGCCCGCTCTATTGAATATTAAAGGGCCATCATCTTCTCTATAGGTATCATTAAGAGCAAGAAAAGCTTCCCCGCGTTGACCATATTCAGGACGCACAATTACGGCTTCTCGTTTTACTGTTGTTTCCATTTTTTCCTCATATATTTAAGCGCCGCTCAATATAAGCGACAGGTTCATGTTTAATACCGTCTGGAAAATATAAGAGAAGGTTTCTGCTCAATATTCCGCGCGGTGTCCAAGTATGGAGACCACAGCGGAAGCTCTTGAGATAAGAGCTTAAGCCATGGCGCTTTAGCATTGGTAACGCGGTGCAAGCTAGACCATCAAATGCCGCGATTACTGTGAAGCAACAAATAATGATTACCCCTCTTATGAAAGAATGTCAAAAAATTTCTTTGCCCCTTTCCTCAAAGCCTGGCAATGCTATATTAACGCAATGTCTGTTATCCAAACACAATCCCAAAACTGGCCGGTGAGCACAAAAGACGATGTTAGAGCGCTCTATGAGGGCGCACTGAGCAATCCTGATTTGCCCGGCGGGCCAGTATCTAAGATCGGAATGGAGCTGGAGCTTAATCTTTATAACAGTGAAACGCTGGCGCCGCTGAGCGAAGAAGAGAGTAAACGCTTTATCTGCGAGGGCCGACAAAAAGCCATTGTAATCAACCACGAACCCAGCGCCAGCACGCTGGAGATTTTGACTGACCCCTTTGCAAAAGGTGACTTTAGTGACCTTATTACACAAATGAACCGCCGCTTTGATGAATTATGGAATTTGGGGCTGGAACGTGGCGCGCTTCCAAGCCCGTTTGGGTATTTCCCGCACATAGCGCCGGCGCAGCATCATTTAACACATAATGATCGCTATATCACATTCTGGATTCCCCCGCGCAGCGACATGGTCAGCGCCTTTGAATCATTTCTAGATCCGAGCATTCAAGTCTCTGTCTCGTACCGCGACCCTGAACATTTGCTACAGATTATCCGCCTGAGTGTTGCGCTTGAGCCCTTTATGATTTTGACCACTGAGGCTGATGCCGGGTTTTATGAAGGTTCGAAAATCAATGGATCGCCACGCACAAAAATTCTAAACCGCCGCGGACGTAATGGCGGCATTCCTGATTTTTACTTCACTGCCAAAAGTGGCGAAGAGCTGATCGATGCGCATATTGAGTACACGATGAATAACAAACATTTATTTGCGTGCTTTGATAACAATGGCATTTTGGAAAAATTGCCGGAAGGCGTATGGGCGAGCTTTTCAGGGCTTGAAAATCAAGGATACGGTCCGCAAAATTTACTCAATTACCGTCAGGCACAAAGCGAAAGCTGGCGACGCACGACGAATATTTCAGAGATTCGCAATGAAGAAGGCACATTATTTGGCCACCGGGCGGAGATCAGCAGCCTGTTCTGCTCCGGCCTACAACATCAACGTGTGACGGGATCTATTCTTAGCTATCTGCTCTCCTACTGCAATAATTTTTACAGCAATATCAATGAGTTAACGAAAGATTTTGGCATTAATCTTTGCGATCTTGAGAGCGCCCGCGCGCTGCTCGAACAGAATTTCGAAGCCGCACATCATCACGACGGACGCTATTATGATCTGCCCTTTGGCAACAAGACTGTCAAAGATTTCGCGCACGC
The DNA here is from genome assembly GCA_024275825.1 of Alphaproteobacteria bacterium. Lineage (GTDB taxonomy): Bacteria > Pseudomonadota > Alphaproteobacteria > Micavibrionales > Micavibrionaceae > JAJRYK01. Next base: position 29,486 of record JAJRYK010000029.1, on the reverse strand, counting down.
TTTTTCTGACGTTATTCAGCACTGTTTGCAGGATTCTGTGCTGCAAAAATACAGCGCGCCACTGATGCATATTCTGACCGAAGGGCGCCCAGACTGGCTGGTCAACAGAGAGATTTTTGAAAGTCTGGAGCAACAAAAATCCTATATGCGCGCCCTGCCCGACTTGACAAGTACGCATCCAGAATTAATTAGTGCGTATCAATGTGCTGATTTTACCAAGGATATTATTAAGGGCTTTTTGCGCTAACTTTGCGCTCAATAACGTCCCAGAGCTTAGCTTCCCACTGTCCACCATAGACTTCGTTAAAGCGCACAAGACTCCCGACCGATCCTGCATTAATTTCGATTAAATATTTTCCAATCAGATCAACGCCGGCGAAAATAAGACCGCGCTCTTTGAATACCGGGCTCATTTTTGCGCACATTTCCAACTCTTCTTCCGTGATGTCGCACGCAATATCGGTGCTTTCACGGAAGATACGGAAATCTTCCTTACTGACAGGCGGCACAGATTTAATCGCACCAACAACCTCGCCATCAAAAAACAAAATCCGCTTTGTGCCGTCAAAAGCTTCTGGTAAAAACGGCTGGAACATAAACGGCACAGGCGATTTTTCGACTACCTTTTTAATCTCGTCCATACAAAACGATTTGGTAATGCCGTAACCGTGAAAGCTATAAAGCGGTTTAATCACCACCTCTTTATGCGCGATCAAAAAGGCTTCGATTTCATCGAGATCGCGCCCAACGAGAATTGGTGGTAGATACTCTTTAAACTCAAAACCTGAAAGCTTGTCCGACATGTTGCGAATCCAGTACGGATCATTCACAAACAAAACGCCGGCGCTTTTCAAATTATCCAGCAAAAATGTATTCGTCACATAGCGCATATCATAAGGAGGGTCTTGCCGAAACAAAACCACACTCATTTCGCTTAAATCCGTTGTTTCATATGCGTTGAGCGTGAAATGCTTATCTTTGCTCAGGTCAACATGAACCCGCGCAGCCTTCGCAAATACACCCTCATTATTGAGAAACACATCATCTGGATGATAATGATAAACCTCAAACCCGCGCCAACACGCCTCCTCCATCAAGATAAGCGTATGACTCTCGCCCTTCACCGGCTCGTCCATCGGTTCCATTTGAAATGCTATTTTCATGAAACTTAATATAGGCACGCATGGTGATTAAACAAGAGAATTTGCGCATTCCAATTGACGGGCGCGGGAATTGTTTTACGATGGTTTTATGAAACTCAAATGGAATGAGATTGAGCCGTTCGTTAAAAGCCCCAGCAAAGCTGCGCGGGTTATCCTGGTCTACGGGCCGGATAACGGATTGATGCGCGAACGTGCGAAAACGATGGGTCAGAGCGTGGTGGCGGATATTAATGATCCGTTCAATGCCGTGACGCTCTCGATCGATATTTTAGCGGACGATCCGGCGCGACTTTCCGATGAAGCCTGCGCCATATCGATGATGGGCGGTGATCGGCTGATCCGCGTCGAGGGCGCGAGCGACAAATTAACATCTCTACTGAAAACCTATTTAGAGGCGCCCAATGAACAAGCGCTGATTATCTTGGAGGCTGGCGATTTGGGCCCGCGCTCATCCTTGCGCAAACTGTGTGAAGGTGCCAAGAATGCTGCGGCCGTGCCCTGCTATGTTGAAGATGAACGTGATTTATCCAAGCTGATCCGCGGCTCTATGCAAGAAGCCCAGCTAGACATTGATGGCGATGCGGTCGGATGGCTAGCGGTGAATATTTCCGGTAATCGGCAAAAGGTGCGCAGCGAACTGGAGAAGATTATCACCTATAAACACGGCGATCCCGCGCCGGTATCTTTGGGCGATGTACAGGCCTGCTGCGGCGAAGCCGGCGCACAGGGGCTGGATGATCTGGTCTATAGCGTTGCGGGCAATCAGAGTGCAAAAGCGCTAAAAACCTATAATAAACTGCTCGATGAAGATGTAAACTTCATTGTGATTGTACGGAGCCTGCAAAATCACTTCCGCCGCCTGCATGCCACCAAAGCGCGAATGGAGGGCGGCGAAATGGCCGATATAGCGATGAAAAAACTCACCCCACCGATCTTTTTTAAACAACAAAATGCCTTCCGCACACAAGCCGAACGCTGGCGCCTGCCAAGTCTGGACAAAGTTCTAGCCCGCCTATTAGCGCTAGAAGCCCAATGCAAAACCACCGGCATGCCAGTCGAAACGCTCTGTGCGCAGGTGGTGCTTGGGATTAGCACGATGCGGGGTTAAAGTTTATCCTTGCATTGTGTTTCGCCATGTCATAGTGCTTATTCTTCGAATTTCATAAACCATCTGCGTAGGAGTACATTATGCCCACTATTCACACCATTACACCTGAAAAAAACAACCGTAGTTTAACTCTAGCCTTGCTCGATAATGGTAGAGGTTTAGATAATGCGTCACTTAATAAAGAATATGAAGCGTTATCAGAAAGCGAGCGCGCCGAGTTAAAACAAAAAGCTCGAGAAGGAGAAATGTCTTGGCGCCTTGCGGAAGTCGCAACTCGGGAAGTGATTATCGATGATGATGCCCGAGACACGGTGAAAAACCGCCTCGTTGATAATGCAGGCATAGCAACAATCGCCCTCAACCGCGACGCCATTTTAGCAGCACGCAGTCAAGCTATGGCTCTTGAAGGTGCCGGTGGCGCTAGACTTTATGGGTTGCCACATGACCGTACTTTTAACCCATTGAAGGCTGCTTTTGCTAACGCGGCGGCTGTACGACATGATGATCATGACGATTGTTATTTAGCCGCTGAATATTCTCACCCAGATGATAATATCTCTCTATTGATTAACATGGCTCAGCACCTTAATTTGTCTGGTGAAGATCTTGTTCGCGGTATAGTCGTGGCGTACGAAGTACACGTTGCACTAGTGGGGACAGGTGAAGGAACGGGAATTTGTCTACATGAACACAAAGTTGATCATATGACTCACATCGCAGCAGGAACAGCCGCGGGCTTTTGCTCAATGCTTGGTCTATCAACAGAGCAAACATATCATGCGATAAACTTTGCTGTACACAACTCTGTTTCTTATCGTCAATCCAGAAAAGGTGATATCGGCTCACAAAAAGAATTCGTCCCCGGCATTTGCGCCCAAATTGTCTTGGATGCGGTTGACTGGGTACAAATGCAGGATTTGAAGGGCCCGAATCCTATTTATGAAGGATATGATAGTATTGTTGTTCGCGCTCTAGGCGGCGAGAACTCAGAGTACAAAGTGAGACTACCTGATGAAGGCGAGCCGCTGCGTAATATCATGCTAACTTATCCAAAGGAACATGCTTTTGAATATCAAGGACAAGCCCCCATAGACGCTGGCCTTGAAATGCATAATGATCTACCAAAGCGACCTGATGGAACGGTTGACGTTGATCAAATTACCAGCATTGTGCTTGAAACATCACATCACACACACCACGTAATTGGAACAGATTCAGGAGACCCAGAAAAATGGGATATTCACGCGCCGCGCGGAACGCTGGATCACAGCATTATGTTTGCTCTCGGACAATCATTACGCACAGGGGAATGGGATAATGATAAAACTTATGACATCAAAGCCTTATCAACTCAAGAACAAAGAGACTTACAAGCCTTAGTCAATAAGGTTGAAACAGTTTTTGATGAGGAATGGGAACGCCGTTACCATAGCACAGAACCGGAAGAACAAGCGATGGGTGGCAAAATGATTATTACTTTGACCGATGGTACGGTTCTTGAGAAAGAAAAAGCCCGCGCCAATGCTCATGTTTATGGTGATACACCATGGAGCCGTGATGAGTATGTTGGTAAATTTGATAAGCTCACAGCTGGACGGGTAAGCACAAAAGAGCGCACATTATTCTTTGAAACAATTGATAATTTAGAACAACTAAGGGGTGATCAGTTAGGGCCGCTTATGATCGAAGCTGATCTTCTTGAATTGGGAAGCCCAAAAAGACAGAGCTTAATGCACTGGAATAAAGACCACGAATAGATATTAAGTATAGAAATACAACCTTAAAACGCAGAGTAAAAACTCTGCGTTTTTTTATTGTGTCAATCTCTTCAACAACCCATCCAGCTGGTCCAGGGATTTAAACTCGATGGAAACTTTGCCTTTTTTGCCGTCGCGGCTGTCGATGGAGACGCGCATGCCGAGTTGGTTGGAGATGTCTTTTTCTAGTGCGATGGTGTCGACATCTTTGGCCGGCTTGGCGTTGGCAGCGCTTTTGGGAGCAGGGCGATCAGCGGCTTCGGCGGCAAGGGCTTCAGTTTGGCGGACATTGAGGCCTTTAGCGATAACTTGTTTTGCCAGGCTTTCCGGGTTTTTCGCGGTAATCAGCGCGCGGGCATGACCGGCGGACAGATCTCCGCGTTCCAGATGCGCGAGCACGATATCGGGCAGGGCGAGCAGACGCACCATATTGGCGACGTGAGAACGGCTCTTGCCGAGCGCTTCGCCCAGATGCTCTTGCGTGTAGTTATACTCTTTCATCAGGCGCTCATACCCCATGGCCTCATCAACGGGATTAAGGTCTTCGCGCTGGAGGTTTTCGATGAGAGCAATTTCTAGGGCGTGGGCGTCAGACAGCTCACGAATGATAATCGGCACTTCATGTAGCTGAGCGATCTGCGCTGCGCGCCAGCGGCGCTCTCCGGCAATAATTTCATAGCGGCCAGCCTCATCTTTTAACGGGCGCACCAAAATAGGTTGCAGCAAACCATGGACCTTGATCGATTTGGCGAGCTCATTAAGACTGTCTTGCTCGAACAATTTACGCGGCTGAATCAAGCTCTGGCCGAGCATTTCGATGCCAACGGTTTGACGGGACTTGCTTGCAGCGGGCGCAGCTAAGCCGGTTGAGGCCCCCTGCTCCGCCGGCGCACCAGACAGCGCTGCGCCAACGCCGGCGAACACTTCCTCATCTTCGAATAATGCATTTAAACCGCGTCCAAGACCGCGTTTTTTTGGCGCTGATGTCATGCGTTATGCTGCCTCTGTTTGCTGTTGCTTGCTGTATTCTTTTTCACGGCGGATGACCTCTTTCGCGAGCTTGATGTATGATTGTGATCCCGCGCATTTCATATCGTAAATGATGGCGGGAAGGCCGTATGAGGGGGCCTCAGATAAGCGCACATTGCGCGGAATAACGGTCTTATAGACTTTATCACCAAAATGCGCGCGCACATCGTCCTCCACCATACTGGAGAGGTTATTGCGCGGATCATACATAGTCAGCACAACGCCGTGAATGTCGAGGCGGCTATTAAAGTGTTTGCGCACACGCTCAACAGACTTCACCAGATGGCTGAGCCCCTCCAATGCATAAAATTCACATTGCAGCGGCACAACGATCGAATCAACCGCGACCAGAGCATTAAGCGTTAAAAGATTAAGCGACGGCGGGCAGTCAACGATCACATAGTCGTAAGGCAGTGGCTTGCGGAGCGCGGCTTTGAGGCGATACTCCCGGTTTTCTGCGGTGACCAGCTCGATTTCTGCACCCGAGAGATGGATAGAGGATGGCACGACGGACAAGCGCGGTACGCGGGTTTGCACGGCGGCCTGCGTCACATCAACCTCACCAAAAAGCACGTCATAGGCGCTGGCGCGGATTAAAGAACGGCGCACACCAAGCCCGGTGGACGCATTGCCCTGCGGGTCCAAATCAATCAGCAACACATTTTTCCCAACTGCCGCGAGCGCGGTCGCGAGATTAATTGCCGTTGTGGTTTTCCCCACCCCGCCCTTTTGATTCGCAATTGCCAAAAGGCGTGGGATTTTCGATGTACGCAGCGGCCTGTTGTGTGAGCGCATGAATTAAGTCCTATTTTTGAGAGTGCCCCCATCATGCAAAGATTCCCGGCAAAGGTCAAGAAAACCTTTGCTCTGCGCGTATTTTTTAAGTGGGCCTTAGGTTTCGAAGGTGCAGGATGCGCGCCTGTTTTGAGGTTTCGCTTTGGTAGCCCTCGACATCAAATTTATACTGTTTTTGCGCAAATTTAATCTCCTGAGGCGCATTCTCACCCTTCATAAAAAGCATCTGTAAAGCCAAATTTTGCTCTGCCCATGGCATCACATAGGCACATAAATCGTTCAAACTAGCGAGGGCACGGGCGGTAATCACATCGGGCTTGACAGCCGCATAGGCTTCCTCGATGCGCATATTATGCACGATACTCGCCGCGGTTGTTTCACGTGAAACTGTGCGAAGAAATTGCGCCTTTCGCTCGTCCGATTCAACTAAATGGACCTCAATTTCGGGGCGCATGATTGCGAGCACAAGGCCCGGAAACCCTGCGCCAGAACCGAGATCTGCAATAATTTTTGTGCCCTCAGGAATATAGCGCGCCACCTGCATTGAATCGATGAAATGACGGCTCCAGGCATCGTTAATTGTAGACGAACTGATAAGGTTAATCGCCTTTTGCCACTTAAGAAGCAGCTCATGATAAAGCCTGAGCTTTTCGGCCATTTCACGTGAAACACCATATTGGTGTATGAGATCATCAGGCTGCATGTTTTTTGTGATCCCCGCGCTTAACGTACCGCAAAAGGGCAATCACCGCTGCCGGTGTTACGCCTGGAATGCGGGCCGCCGCGCCCAATGTTGCGGGGCGCGCTTGCTCGAGCTTGCTCCGCACCTCGTTCGAAAGGCTACCAACGGCGCTGTAATCCAGCTCTGCGGGCAGCGTAAGAGCCTCATCCTTGCGGTAGGCGGCAATATCGGCCTCGTGACGATCCATATAACCAGCATAGAGGGAATCGAATTCAATTTGTTCGCGGATAGGCGGCTCTATAGCGCCCAGCTCTGGCCAAACAGTCGTTAACTGCTCCCAGTCTATGTCGGGGTAGGCGAGGAGATCCATGACACTGCGGCGGGATCCGTCTTTTTTGACACTGATTTCGTAAGCCTCGAGCTCATTGGGTGTGGCGCTGAGGCCACCAACAAGAACGCGGGCTTGGTCGAGTTTCTGCGCCTTTGCGCGCCATATTTTTTGGCGTATATCGCTAACGCAACCAATTGCAATGCCCTTTTCCGTCAGGCGCTGATCAGCATTATCAGCGCGCAGGCGCAGGCGGTATTCGGCGCGGCTGGTGAACATGCGATAGGGCTCGGGCGCGCCGCGTGTGATCAGATCATCGATCAGCACGCCGATATAGGCATCGGCGCGATCTAAGGCAAAAACTTCAGCTTCGGCACGTGATCCGGCGCTCATTGTCTGCAGCGCAGCGTTAATGCCAGCCATCAGGCCTTGCGCGCCCGCCTCCTCATAGCCCGTTGTGCCATTAATTTGTCCGGCGAGGAACAGGCCGGGGACTTGCTTAGTCTCCAACGTGTTTTTGAGGCTACGCGGATCGACGTAATCATATTCGATGGCGTAACCATATTCGATAATTTTAGCATTCTCGAGACCCTTGATCGTGCGGATATAAGCATCCTGCACATCTCGCGGCAAAGACGTGGAAATGCCGTTCGGATAGACGGTGTGGTCATCCAGCCCCTCAGGCTCCAAAAACACTTGATGGCGTGATTTATCAGCGAAGCGGGAAATTTTATCCTCAATAGACGGGCAGTATCGCGGGCCCTCCCCCTTAATCTGACCAGAATACATCGCAGATTTCATCAGGTTATCAGCAATAATTTTATGCGTATTTTCGTTGGTATATGTGATGTGACACGGGATTTGCGGCACTTCTATCTTATCGCTCAGATACGAAAACGGCACCGGGCACACATCGCCAGGTTGTTCATCACAGGCGCTCCAATCAATCGTGCGACCATCAAGGCGGGCGGGCGTGCCGGTTTTCAGGCGCCCTAACGGAAATTTCAAGCGATCGAGCGTTTCAGCAAGACCGATGGCAGGCGCTTCATCATTGTTAGGGCCAGCAGAGCGCCCGGCTGGGCGGGTTTCTTCGCCAATATGGATCAAGCCGCGCAGGAACGTGCCGGTGGTGATAACCACGCACTTACAGGTGATCTCCTGCCCATCACTAGTTTTCAGGCCTTGAATTTCGTTTTGATCGTTTAAAATGAGGTCTTCGGCACCGCCCTCAATTAAGGTGAGATTAGGGTGGTCATTTAAAATCTCCTGCATCGCCTCACGGTAAAGCTTGCGGTCGGCTTGCGCCCGCGGGCCGCGCACGGCGGGGCCCTTAGGGGCATTAAGCATGCGGAATTGAAGGCCGGAGCGGTCGATCACGCGGCCCATCAGGCCATCGAGCGCATCAATCTCGCGCACCAAATGCCCCTTCCCCAGCCCACCAATCGCCGGATTGCAGGACATGGCGCCAATGGTCGATAACTTGTGCGTCAGCAGCGCCGTCCGGGCGCCCATACGCGCACTGGCCGCCGCAGCCTCACACCCCGCATGGCCGCCGCCGACAATAATCACATCGTAATCATAACTTTTTATGCTCATCTCATTCCTCTGTGCGCTTTATATACCAAGTGATACAGCAAATGCCAGAAACATTTTTTTGACAAAGTAAATAAAAAGAGTATTTTGGATATGAAAGCAGGGAATAAAAAGATGGCGATAGACGCCCACAACAGAGATCATTTAACAGGAACGTGGCGTCGTCAGGCAGGCCGTACTGACGGTCAAAAGAACACTCAAAATAGACCTAAGCCTAGTCGCACCTGGAAAAGTGCTTGGCGTGCCCCCTCAGTATTTGCCCGTAGCTTATTTAATTCCAAAGCGCCCGGTCCACCGGCCCCACCAAAGCCCTCTTTTTATCAACCTTCGCCAGAGGAAACGCCTGAAAGCTTATTCAGAACATATTACGGTATGGCAGGCGAAAATAAGTTAATGGAGTCTTTGCATACTGATGGGGGCTTATTATGCGGCGTTTTAAGGGATAAAAACAATAAGCCTGCATTTTCTACTTATAAGTCTATTAATCGCCTAATCATGGTTTGGGCGCTTCAAGATCTTATAGATTTGGATCCTGTCTGGGCAGAAAAAAAACTTGATGAATCTCGATTAGAGTTTTTGAACAAGCTCTCCAAACTTGGCATTAACTTATGTGGTAAAATCAAAGATCTTGATAAAGATAGACCTAAAAGCGAGCAAAGAATTGATATATCCGGACAACTCAGCAATGAAGATCTTATAGAAGTTTGTTGTGATACGACACTAACTTGGCTTAGAAACTATGTGGAAGCAAACCCCTCTCTATTTACCGATACAGAAGTCACCAAATACGACATCTAGTAAATCCTCAACATCCACCTTCCCAGTAATTCGTCCTAAGGCGCGGATGGCGAGGCGGCAATCTTCGGCCATGAGTTCGGGGAGGGTGACGGTGAGGGCCTTTTCGAGAGCGCTTTGTGTTTCTTCAAGTGCGGTGCGGTGGCGTTGCCGCGTGAGGCTTGGGGCTTCAGCGCGACCAATGAGGAGGTCAGCTTTTTTGATTAAGTCTTCGAGGAGAATCTCGATTCCTTGGCCAGTTTGAGTGGAGAGTTCTATCGCATTGTCCAAGGTAAATTGCGCGCTGCCCTGATCGATTTTATTGAGCGCAATAATCGTGCGTTCATCCATTAAAGCGAGGGTATCCTTATCCGGCGCGGACGCGGTGGCGTCGAACATCAGAAGCTTGATATCAGCGTCGTGCGCCTTTTGCAGGGCGCGCTTGATGCCTTCGGATTCGATTTTGTCTTGACCTTGATTGCTGAGCTGGTCCGGACGTAAACCCGCGGTGTCTGCCAGAATAAAAGGATATCCGCCCAGATCAAGATGTACCTCAATCACATCACGGGTGGTGCCGGCAATGTCAGAGACGATAGCAACATCACGCTGCGCCAAAGCATTCACAAGACTCGATTTGCCCGCATTGGGCGCGCCGATAACGGCAATTTGAAGACCGTCGCGCAAACGCTCGCCGCGGCGATTATCATTCAGGTGATCGGACAGGGCATCGATCAACGCTTGCACACGCGGGCGCATGGTTTGGGTGATATCCTCGGGAAGGTCTTCATCGGGAAACTCCAGCTCGGCCTCCATATGCGCGAGCATGGTGGTGAGCTGCGCAGTCCACTCCGTATAAAGGGTGGAAAGGGCGCCGCCCATCTGCGCAAGCGCCTGAGACTTCTGAATTTGAGTTTCGGCGTCGATCAAATCAGCAATGGCCTCAGCCTCTGTTAGGTCCATCTTGCCATTTTCGAAGGCGCGGCGGGTGAATTCTCCGGGCTCGGCCATACGATGGTGCGGCTGCGCAGAAAGGGCGCTTAACAGCCCCCCAATGACCGCACGGCCACCATGGGCATGGTATTCAATGATATCTTCGCCGGTGAAGCTCTGTGGGGTTTTAAAGCCCAGAACCAACGCATGATCAATAATTTCACGTGAAACAGGGTGTTTTAGCGCGCATAGGGCCGCCTGACGCGGAGCAATATTTTTATCTGTGAGAGCGCCAAGACTATCCCATGCTTGCGGCCCAGAGACACGGATAACGGCAACACCGGAACGACCCGGCGGCGTAGAAAGAGCGTAAATTGTGTCAGACATGGCAGTATGCTATTTCTTTTTATCATCGGCGGGGGGCATACCAGCGCCGCCCATGCCCATCTGATCCCAGAACATCTTCTGCACCTCGCCCCAACCCTGTATCGTGGCGGGCAGCCAGGTTTTAAGCATGGTTTCAGGATCGAGCGAACTCATACTATCACGCATGCGCTCTTCCAATTCGGCCATCAAGGCCTCTTGCATCGGCTCCACATTGGGCAAACCGAGAAATTTACGGGCCTCCTCAGGCGTGCATTCAATGTCGAATTTAACTTTCATGGGGCGCTCCTCAATGATTGCTTTACTAAGGTGATCCTAAGGAAAAGCAAGCAACGGCGCAATGGGAATATCGCTTGATTTAAGCGACGGCAGGCTCAGAATCCGCCCAGCGCTTCCCAAATATTGGGTCACGAGAGCCTTTCACCCGCGGATGGCCCGCAATTGAATCAGCTAATGACTGCCCAACAGATGGCCGACCCAACAAAGCGGCATCACGGCCAATATCTGAGTCCGAAGCCACAGCAAAAAACTCCTGCTGCCAAATACGAAACTCATCAGAAAATATGTCTTCTGGCACTTGCTTGAGCAAATTATCTTGTTTTTCAGTATCAATCACTTTTACACCTTGTTTTTAATGTTTAAGAAGCCCCCATACTTACACAAACAATGCGGTTATGTCAACGTTTTGTGTCGTTTTTTAATGCCTTTTTAGCATAAAAAATGGCCGCCTCAGGAAAGCAGGGGTGCTTCGTGAGGCGGCCAAATGACGCAAGGGGCATTTTTTATTTTAACGGTCTCGTCTTTTGCCTTTTATAAGATGCTATGAGGGCAAATCGTGCATCATGAACAAAATCAAAGATCGCTAGCTTAGTCCAGCAGGGCGCTGGTATTCAATCCACATGGCATTTAAGGGGACAAGAGTGAGCAGATTTGAGCAGAGAGACAAAACGCCATAAGGATCGAGGAGGGAGAGGTATTTAGGAACAGGGCGTACAGCCTGCATTGACCCCAAATCGGAAGACAACATCTGGTATATTTGCTGTTTTATATAAAGAAAACCCATTTCCCACCTAAAGTTATTAACCGTTTTTTATTATCTATTAAAGGCTACAAATCTTTGATATTTGGACTATTTTCCCCACTGTTTTTATATCCAAAAGATCAGTAACCCTAAATACCATCTGATCATATATTTATAATTATGGCAAATAGTATCGTTTCAATTTTAGGGGGAATTTAGAATGAAATTATATAAACTTGTATATTTACGTAATATATACTATATTAAGTATTATTTTTATTAAAAAATGCTTTTAAAAAGAATTAAGGCACTATAAAAATAGCCGAACAATAAAGGACTTAATGCCCATGACTGAGTACGCAACTCTTCACTATTCGCAAAAGGGACTTATCTGTGAAGAGCATTTTGAACTCAAGCCAAAGCACGCTCCAGCCTTACGCGAAATTCTTAAATCAAACACAAGGCGTATGCAAACATCACTATTTCGCAACGCATTTGTTAAAGCCGGAGCCGTTCCAACAAATAAATACAATGAACAAAAGCAGCTGATTGCGCCTGCAAAACGTTATTTTACTGAGCCAAACGATCATCAGCAAGATTGGGAATGGCATTTTGCCAAAAACGGAAATACCTCTAACGGGCCAGCTGGAATCCCGGCACATTTATATTTTACCCTAGGATCAAACACCGTTGCCTTTGGTAAACAGGCCACCATAAAAGGACAAAAATCTGAAACCGTTAAGGCTTTTGATAAAATCATGCTTGATGAAATATATCGCATTCAAGAATGCCTTGCCAGAGAGCGGGAAGATATTCTAGCGCGGATTGGTCCGATAGAAAAGCAAAGCCAGGTAGACGAAAAACCAGACAGCCTTATCGCTGGCCTTTAAATACTACTGATTCATAGACTGGAAGAACTCGTCATTATTCTTCGTGCTCTTCATCTTGCCGAGCAGGAATTCAACGGCGTCGACCGTGCCCATCGGGTTAAGAATACGGCGCAAGACCCACATTTTCTGGAGCGTATCTTTGTCGACCAGGAGCTCTTCTTTCCGCGTGCCAGATTTCTGGATATCAATCGCAGGGAAGACGCGCTTATCAGCAATTTTTCTATCGAGCACAATTTCAGAGTTACCTGTCCCTTTAAATTCTTCGAAGATCACCTCATCCATACGGGAGCCCGTATCAATCAGAGCTGTCGCAATGATGGTCAATGATCCGCCTTGTTCAATGTTACGCGCGGCGCCAAAGAAGCGCTTAGGACGCTGCAAAGCGTTTGCATCCACACCACCAGTCAAAACCTTACCAGAAGAGGGCACAACGGTGTTGTAGGCACGCGCTAAACGTGTAATGGAGTCAAGCAGGATGATCACATCGCGCTTATGTTCGGTTAGGCGCTTAGCTTTTTCCATCACCATTTCAGCAACCTGGACGTGACGGCTCGCTGGCTCATCAAATGTTGAGGAGACAACTTCGCCGCGCACAGAGCGGGCCATGTCTGTTACCTCTTCCGGGCGCTCATCAATCAGAAGAACTATCAGATAGGCATCTGGATGGTTCACCGCAATCGAGCTGGCGATATTCTGTAGCATCACTGTTTTACCAGTTCTGGGCGGCGCAACGATCAAGGCACGCTGGCCAAAGCCAATCGGCGCAGTCAATTCAATCACGCGCTGCACGGGAGCCTTCACCGTTGGATCATCAATCTCAAGCTTTATTTTGCGATCTGGGTAAAGCGGCGTGAGGTTATCAAAGTTAATGCGGTGGCGAGTTTTATCAGGGGACTCGCCATTAATGGAGCCGACCTGAAGCAGCGCAAAATAACGCTCTGAATCTTTCGGCGCGCGAATTTCACCCTCTACGATATCACCAGTGCGCAGGCCGAAGCGGCGCACTTGCGATGGGCTAACATAGATATCATCGGAACCCGGAAGATAGTTTTCTTCCGGGCTACGCAAGAAGCCAAAGCCGTCCTGCAGCACCTCAAGCACACCTGTGCCCGTAATCGGTACATTTTGCTGCGCGAGCTGTTTCAGAATGGCAAACATCATGTCTTGCTTGCGCATAGAGTTGCAATTTTCAATCTCGAGCTCTTCAGCAAAGGCGAGAAGTTCGGCGGGCGAACGTATTTTTAGTTCCTGTAAATTCATGGGGAGGGTCCTGTAGACGGATGGTTTATAAATGTGAAAATGTTTTTTAAATTTCAATATTTGGGAATTTTAACTAGTCTTAGCTCTCGAAGCACTTCTGGGCTTCCCAGCGCTGTTTTTTAACAGCATGCCATTCCAAATTTTTTATGGATTTAAAACTAAGATAACCAACAATTACCGCCAATCGACCCCTGAGTCAACAGGAAAAGCTAAGGTTTTGATATTTTTATCTAAAATGGCTGAACCACGGCCATAATGACGATAATGATCATCAAAACAGTTGGTACTTCATTAACGATCCGAAAGAATTTGGTGGATTTGGTATTTTGATCGGCGGCAAAATTCTTGCACCATTTCATCATTGCGTGATGAACCCCGGTCATCAGCACCACGCAGAGCAGCTTTACATGCATCCAGCCATCCTGCATTAGTACCGGATTAGCCCAGAGCATAAGACCGCCGAAAAGCCATGCTGCGCCGCTCGCGGGGCCCATAATATAGCGCATGAGACGAAACTCCATCAGCTTGAATGTCTCAGATTTATCTGAACCCACCCTTGCCTCGACATGATAAACAAATAAACGCGGCAGATAGAGCAACCCCGCCATCCACGAGATGATTGCAAGAATATGCAATGCACGGAGCCATTCGTAATTGAGAGAGAGTAATTCTTGCATGAAACTAGACTATACTCTGTGCGTTACGCATACAACAGCCCCCAAAATTTTCCGGACAAATGGTTTTTAGTCCTTCGGTCTTAACGCCTGCTTCATTCAGATGCGCGTAGATGAGAGCGGTGAGGCCTTCGATATAGGCGGGGTGGGTGCCTACTGTTTCGGCGCGGTAATAGCCTTTAAGGCCCATATGGTTGGCTTCTTCTTTGTATTCGATATCCAGCTCGACCAGAGTTTCAACATGTTCTTGAGTAAAGGCGTGGGGGTAGATAACGACCGCTTTTTTATCCTGGACCGCGCGCAAAAGCTCTTCGTCTAAACTTGGGCCAATCCATTTCATGGGACCGACGCGGGATTGATAACAGATTGCCCAATTTTCTTTTTTAAGATCGAGCGCAGCGGCAATTTTTTCTGCGCCTTGTTCACATTGCCATTGATAGGGATCACCGCCTTTGATGGTTTTCTCAGGCAGGCCGTGAGCAGAAAACAATATGCGGGGATTTTGGTATCCGTCTTTTGCAGCCCCAGTGATTTTAGCTTTGATATTTTCGGCCGAAGCCTGAATGAAACCATCATTGAACGGGTAACAGCAAATGGTAGACGTTGGGCATTTATAGCCTACTTCGAACATCGCCTTTTTCCAGACCTGCAGTGATGACCGCGTGGTGGCGGTAGAGAATTGCGGATAGAGCGGCAGGATGATAATCCGGTCCGCGCCCCAATCGCGAACTTCGCGCACAATTTGCGGGCTCATCGGGTGCCAATAGCGCATGCAAACAAAGGTTTTGAAGTCTTTGCCGAGCTGCTTTTGCAGGGCCTTAGCTTGCGCCTGTGAATTTTCGAGCAGCGGTGATTTATCACCAAGCGCGCCATAACTTTCACTGGCTTCACGCCCGGAACGTTTCTTGGCGATTAGCCAGGCCAGAATATAACGAAAAGGTAGGGGCAGATCGATGATATTTCTATCCATGAAGAAATTTTGCAAAAACGGACGGATAGCGTTTTTGGAATCAGGGCCGCCGAGGTTGAGAAGGATAACAGCCGTTTTTATCATCGCTTAAAATCTCTGATGACGGCCATCAATTGCTCAACATGGGCGATCGGCGTTTCTTTATGAATGCCGTGGCCAAGATTGAAAATATGTGATCCGCCGGAAAAATCACGCAGGATTTTATTGGCGGCTTTTTCAAGACCAGCGCCGCCCGCCATTAAGCGCATTGGATCAAGGCAGCCCTGCACAGGCATCAGCGGCTGGAGATTGTCTCGCGCCCACATGGTACACATCAAGCTATCCAGCGCAACAGCATCAATGCCAGTTTGCTGGACATAGGCACGCGTATGAACACCAGCACCGCGCGGAAAACCGATGATCGGAATTGTGGGGTGGACGGCTTTGATCTTCGCCACAATTTTCTTGGTTGGTTCGATGGATTGATATTGGAAACCGTGCGGATCGAGCGCCCCGGCCCAGCTATCGAAAATTTGAAGAGCTTCAGCGCCTGCGCTGGCTTGCTTGATGAGGTAATCTGCCGTGGCTTCGACAATGTGGTTTATGAGTTTCGCAAATTTTTCAGGTTGGCCATAAGCTAGGGTTTTGACCTTCGCAAAATCTTTCGACCCGCCACCTTCAACCATGTAGGTTGCCACGGTCCATGGCGCACCGGCAAAACCGATCAAAGCGGTGTCGTAAAAACCCTCATGCGTAAGCTGTGATTTTGTTTCGCTGAGGGCATCGTAAACGGGCTGAAGCATATCCGGATTATACTCCAGCGCATCAATATCCAGCGGGCCTAGTTTCGGACCTTCACCAGCAACAAATTCCAAATGCTGGCCCAGCGCCATGGGGATGGTCAGGATATCGGAGAAAATAATTGCAGCGTCCATGCCGAAACGCCGGATAGGCTGCATCGTAATCTCACAGGCAGATTTGGGGTCAAAAGCCATGTCGAGAAAGCCGCCCTTTTGCGCACGCAGCTCTCGATATTCCGGCAGATACCGGCCAGCCTGGCGCATGAACCAACAGGGGGTTCGCGCAGGGTTTTGTCCGGCTAACATATTCAAAAATGGTTTGGTCATTTCATTCCCTTTCATCTCAATCATGCTCGCTATACTAATTATATATATATATTTAGATAGGTGTTTTTAGATAGTAGGGCCTGTGTATTACGGGTATATGTTTTGTCCAGATTTTTATGCACATATAGCGCTCATCTAAATGAATAGTCTTTCCCGCGATTCGGTATGATTCGCTCATATTGTACCCAGGGGGTCTTTTTCATTTCTTCACATGTGTATGAGTGCTATTTTTAATTGGGCGTGAATTCGGGGTAATTTCATCCCGGATTTATACCCAGTGTTGGCGTATGATTCCTTCACAGAGTTATAAGCACGCCGTAGAGTGTTTACGTGTTTATATAGTCAAAGCAGTATAAGTGATTCGGAAGCAGCTATGTTTAAAGAAGCGTTTGATAAATTAGATGTAGAAAGCACGGCGCGCATTCTTGATGAATGCAATGTAGCCTTTGATAGCGTGGTGTTTGATCCGCTGGATACAACTGTGATGGCGATTGATGTCTCGTTTTATCCGGGATTTCAGTTTTTGGATATTTCGAACCACACTGTGATGCCGCCGCTGCAGCGCTATGTGCTCTATAAGCTGGGCAGCGTGACCGCGATGGATTTCACGAATGCCCCTTTATATGCGATGAACAAATCTCTGCCGATTATGCTTGATGAAGAAAGTATTTTTGACTATGTCCGCTTTTTCTTCGGGTATGTGCGCGGTAAGCATGGACGTTTTTTGATTGTCGAAAATGTCGATGATATTGGGTGGAAAGACGATCCGCCGCCCACGGCCCGCAAAGCGATTGGTAAAATGATTATACCGTTGACCTTAAATGGTGCGCAGGCTGATGGCTCTTACAAACTCACCGCCTGCATGATGTTTAAGGATTCGCTGTTTAAAAGCGATATTACGGTGAGTAAGGGCGGTGAAGTGACGGTTTTGAATGAAGAGCTGTTGATTGAGGATATGCCGGTATTGGATGATACGTTGGGGCAGTAAAAGCTCTAATCGCTTAAAAAGTAATGAAATTTTCGCGCAAATCTTAACACTCCCTAAACAAACATATCAAATATGTTAAATCATTCTTAAAAAAGGGAATTATTTCCCTCTCATCTCCATTTTTCTGCTTTTTCGCAAGAAAGCGTTAACGATTTGCCCTGCATAATGGAAGTCATAGGGGCGGATTATATTCGCATTACTTTTTTGTGACTGAGTAACGCTACATTTTTAGGGCATCTCTGCGTTTTCTTAGGGGCAAAAAACAAAAACAAAATGGATTTGGGTTCATGAGCAACATTTTTACAATGTTTACCGGTGGTAAAGATAATTCTGCACAGCGCATTTGTCGTGTGGCATATACGCTAAATAATGCGCAGCCTGTGCAATGTACAATCATTGGCGATCAGCCGTTATTTTATATGGATTACGATATTGATTATGAAGATGAAGATATGGCAATGTTTGACGATGCCGATTTGCAGATTCTTGAGCGTGAATTGTGCACCCTCAAAAAAGAAATCGATTCGCTTGATCACTTTTCACAAGGCTTTAGTGAAGACCCATATCAACGTTTAGAAGAATTCGCCGAAGATCGTGATTTGATCACGGGCATTCGCGATGTTCAGCCATCACTGGATATTAATCTTATGCTGGAAACACTGAATAAGAGCCGTATTGCTGCGGCCTATATAGAGTTTGCTAAAGACCACAATATTGAGATTAAATTTTCAGCCGAGATTATGGATGCGGAATATGACCGCAATGTTGGTACAATTTTGATTAATCAAAATCTCGATCTTACCGACCAGGTTTTATTGTGCGCGCGTGAGTTGCGTCGTCACTGGCAGCACCGTCAGGGTGCACTGATTAATCCCATGCTGTTCCAGCCTGATAATGCGGTTTTGATTAATCGCGTGCAGGTTGCGGATCTGAGCGTTTCAATGGTGCGCATTGCATGGGAGCTTCAGCTTTCTGGTGCGAAAGAAGCGTGGGAGCGTATTGAAAATTCTTCGCTCAGCGATCTTGGTCATGCCTTGGCGCGCGAAGCTTTTCTTGATTTCCGTACATTGAATAACGGTGAGGCGATGGCGTCTTTGTTTGAGGCTTGGTTCCTTTCAGAGCGCTGCCGCATGGAAGATAAGAAGTTGATCCAGAGAATGCTTGCGGATTACGGCGGCTATGTCTTTAACACAGAGACTGCCGAAGAATCAATTACCCCGACATTAATTGCCGCCCTGGGCGAGATGCCTTTCGGCAAAAATTACCTGGCGCAGCATGCCATGACGATTATGGACGACCCAATTTTTACTGAGGTCAGAGATCGCTCAAACGCTAATTTCCTTTGGTTTATTAAGTTTGAGCGTAGTTTCCGCGAAACGGAACAAGAATTGCAATTTGATTTTGAACCTGCCGCAGGAGACATTCGCTCTTCTGGCGCTCAACACAATACACAGGATCAAAACCATGGCCAAAAAGGACATACAGCCGACATCATTTCTCTATTCACAGATGGAGAGCAAGTCTCAGAAGCGCCTGATTCAGCTGGGGATAAAGTTGAGCAAAGCGCAAAACTGCTCAAGCCAAAAGACAGATCCAAACGAAAGAATAATAAGGGATCAGCCGAGATCATCTACTTACGACGCTGGTCATCCGAGTAACCACGCGCAGGACGAGTATTTTGAGTTCACTACTGCGTATCAAAATGAGTATCATGACGTGAAGCCGTTTCAACTGCAGCGCAATACGAAGAAGAGAGAGTCGGGTTTGCGGGCCAGAGACTTTCTGCCGCATCGTTTTGATGTCTTCCAAAAACCACAGATTGATGCGCAGCACGACGGCACGTGGCTGATTGGTGAGCTTGCTCATGTGCACAATGATGTATGCGAAACAGATTTCAACTATATTTTACGTGAGTGTCTCCAATCGCTCATATTCAGCCCGTCTGCGGCGCGCATGATAAGTGAGGTCGCTCATCATGACTGGCGCATCGGGATTGAAGATTTGGGCGAGCGGGATTTTCATTTGGATGTTCCTGCTAAAATTGTCATGCTGCATGATCAAGGCCTGGGTCCAGAGGGCTTTGCGCGTTCCGATTATTTTCGCAACGCCCTGAAGGTGTGTTTGATTCGTGCCTTGCGTGATATCTGGCAGGAGATTCGCCATGGCGGGTTTGATGAAGATTATGCGCCTGATTATATTTTGCTGCTCGAGCGCGTGCGCGCTGCTGATTGTGATGTGCTCTCTATTCTGGTGGGATGGGAGCTGCGCAGTGAGGGGCAAGGCAATTTTTGGCGCCATCTGATTGGTTCGGATGAGGGCGATATGGCGATGACATTTTCGGCTTATCTTGAACGTGATCCAGCATCTCAGTTTAATGGCAGGGCACTGGCTGAAGCGTTTAAGCAGTGGTTTAATGATCCTGTGCGTGTGAATTCTTGTGATCATGAAACGCTCTGTTATATGGATGATATTTTGCAGGAATACCCGGTGGGTAATCCGTTTGGTAAGCGTAAGCCCACACATATTGGTGTTGAGATTTTGTCATGCTTACCCGATAAAACGCCCTATTTGCGTGGTCTAGGGGACGAAATCCTGAGCGATCCGGCCTATAGCGGCTTGCAGGATGATATTAATCAAGCGCACTTTATGCAGATTACGCATGATATGTGTGTGACCTATGTCGAAGGCGTTCCATTTCGTGATACAATGCTGGCAGAAAAGATCTTCCCAGACGTGTTTGTTTTTGAAGGCACAGGTAGCATTAATTAATTCTAATAAATTTCCGTTATTGCACGAACAGTTTTCCTCCCCCTAGGGGGGGGGATTAAGGTGGGGGGTGACGATGTTTGATAAGTCACTGTTCGTAAACCCCGCCCCCTAGCCCCCTCCCTTAGGGAGGGGGGATTATTACACCTAGAAAAACTTCGCGTCCTCGCGTACAAATAGGGCTATGAGCAAATCAAAAAAACCGGAAAACCGACATCAATTTCATCTTCATCTTGTTTCTGACGCAACGGGCACGACGCTTTTGGGGTTGGCGCGGGCGGTGTTGGCGCAGTTTGAGGATATTGAACCAGTGCAAAAATTCTGGCCGCTGGTGCGCACGCAAAAGCAGCTGGATAAGGTGATCGCCCGAATTGAAGCCAATCCCGGCCCGGTGATTTTTACATTTGTAGATAAGAAAATGCGCACGCGTTTGCAAGAGCGCTGTGACGAATTGCATGTGCCGTGCGTGGCGGTGCTGGACCCGATTATCCGCAGCCTGTCATCGTATCTTGGTATGCATGCGGCGGGGGTGCCGGGGTTGCAACACACGATGGATGATGCGTATTTCCGGCGCGTTTCTGCTGTGGATTTTGCCATGCGCCATGATGATGGGAAAAACCTGAAAGACTTAGAGAAGGCGGATGTGATTTTGGTGGGCGTGTCGCGGACTTCAAAAACGCCGACCTCAGTCTTTCTGGCGCGGCGCGGCATTAAGGTCGCGAATATTCCGCTGGTGCCCGGCGTGGATGTGCCGCCGGAAAAATTCGAGCTTGAGGGGCCGATGTATGTGGGGCTTAGTGCTGCGCCGTCACGCTTGATGCATCTGCGCCGTTCGCGCTTAAAAGCAGATAACGCAAAAAACAAAGCTCATATGGAGAAAAATCTCTATCTGGATGAAGAAAAAATTGAGGATGAGATCAAAAGCGCGCGTAAATTATTTTCAAAACATGGTTGGCCGGTGATTGATGTGACGAAACGCTCGATCGAAGAAACGTCGGCGGAAATTATGGCGCTGTATCAGAGCTATCAGGAGAAGCATAATGGCAAAGTTTAATGTGCCGCGCTTAATTTTAGCCTCCGGCAGTGCGGTGCGGGCGAAAATGCTGCGTGATGTTGGGCTCGATTTTGAAGTAATTCCTGCAGATATCGATGAAGAGATTTTGCAAAATAGTGGTGCGCCGCCGCGTGATATTGCGCTGGAGCTGTCAAAAGCTAAAGCGCTTCATATCGCCAAGCAGTATCCGGATGCGCTGGTGATTGGTGCAGATCAGGTGCTGGGTTTTGAGGGTGATATTTTAAGCAAAGCGCTGGGCCGCGATGAAGCAATTGCGAAATTGCGCCGGCTGAAGGGCAAAGCCCATAGTTTGATTTCCGCTGTGACGGTCGCCAAGGGCGAGCTGGTGTTGTGGCAAGAAAGTGATGAGGCGCATCTTTCTATGCGTGATTTTGATGGCACATTTTTACATGGCTATCTTAATGCAGCAGGCGAAGGTCTGACACGCGCCGTTGGGGCGTATGAGCTTGAGGGCGCTGGGGCATGGCTGTTTGAGCGTGTTGAGGGTAGTTACTTTACGGTGCTTGGCTTGCCGCTTTTGCCCTTGCTTGGTTATCTGAAGGACTATCAAGGGGCAGGGCCATGAGCATAAAGGCTGCTGTCATTGGCCATCCGATTTCTCACAGTAAATCGCCGCTGATCCATGGGCACTGGATTGAGAAACATGGCCTGACTGGATCTTATGAGGCCATTGATGTCCCATGTGGAAATTTGGAGAACCGCGTGCGTGACTTGGTTAAGGGGGGTTATGTGGGTTTTAATGTCACTTTGCCGCATAAGGAAGACATGCTTGATTTGTGCAACGAGGTTGATGAGATTGCGCGCGCTGTTGGGGCGGTCAATACCGTGCAGATTAGGGATGGTCGCTTGTTTGGCACCAATACAGATGTGTTTGGATTTGTCGAGAATGTAAAAATAGGCGCGCCGGATTTTGATTTTGCTGCGGGCCGGGCAGTGGTGCTCGGTGCTGGTGGCGCAGCGCGCGCTGTGGTGCAGGGATTGCTGCAGGAAGGCGCGCCGGAAATTTTGTTGCTCAACCGCACGCAGGAAAAAGCGCAGCATTTAGTGCAGAGCGCTGGCCAGCCGGAGAAAATTAAAGTTGGTGCGTGGGGCGAGCGCTCCGCTCTTTTAGCTGATGCAAATATTGTGGTGAATTCGACGTCGCTGGGCATGCAGGGCCAGCCAGCGTTGGAGATTGATCTCGCAGCTTTGCCCAAAAATGCGCTGGTGAGCGATATTGTTTATGCGCCGTTGATGACAGATTTGCTTAAGGCCGCGCAGGGACGCGGTAATCCGGTGGTAACGGGCATCGGGATGTTGCTGCACCAGGCGCGGCCGGCCTTTCAGATGTGGTTTGGGGTTTTGCCTGAGGTGGATGAGGCGCTGGAGAGGCTGGCGGCTTTATGATTGTTCTTGGTTTGACAGGGTCTATTGCTATGGGGAAGTCGACCGCTGGCGCTATGTTGATGCGTCTCGGTATTCCCGTGCATGATTCTGATGCGGCAGTGCATGAGTTTCTTTCTAGCGCGTGTGAGGCAAATACGAACGTGCGTGCGGCGTTCCCGTATCATACCTATCCAAAAGTCTATGATAAGAAAATTAAGGGCGGGAAATATGCGGGCGTTCGCCCGCTAAATCGCAAAGCGCTGGGCAAGATTGTTTTTTCAGATGACCAAAAGCGCGAAGAGCTTGAGGGGATTTTGCATCCCTATGTGCAGGAATCGCAGCAAAGCTTTATTCATGCACAAAAGATGCTGGGCAAGGATATTGTAGCGCTGGATATTCCGTTGTTGTTTGAGACAGACGCGGAAAAGCGTGTGGACTATGTGATTAATGTGAGTGCGCCGGCCTTTATTCAGCGCGCGCGCGTGATGGCACGGCCAAATATGAACGAGGAAAAACTGCATGCGATTTTGGCACGTCAACTGCCTGATGGGGAGAAATCAGCACGGGCAGACTTTGTTGTGCATACCGGGCTTGGTCGGGCGCATACCATGCGGCAATTGAGAAAAATTTTGTTAGAGTTGCAAAAGTGTGGCCCCCTTGAAGAAAAAGAAAAAACATCATGAGTAAAACTGTTCATATTTTTAAGCATAGTCACAATCATGGATCGTGTTTTTTGGGTAAGGTTTTAGAAGAGCAGGGATTTAAAATGCGCTCTTTTGGCGTGCCAATATTAGATTTCGATGAGTATGACCCGTTAGAGGCTGATCTTCTTTTGATTATGGGCTCACCGACGGGTATTTACCAGGCTGAGCTCTTTCCTTTTATTGATCGAGAAATTGACGCTATTCAAAAGCGCGTTGCGGCGAATAAGGCGATTCTTGGTATTTGTTTTGGATCTCAGTTAATCGCAAAAGCGTTGGGTGGAGGGGTGTATCCGGGATCGAGCGGGGAAGAAATTGGTTGGAATCCCCTGATTTTGACGGATGCAGGAAAAGACAGCCCCGCTCGCCATTTATGCGGCAGCAAAACAAACATGTTTCATTGGCATGGTGATACGTTTGATTTGCCGGAGGGCGCGACTTTGCTCGCTACGTCTGATAAATACCGTCAAATTTATAGCTATGGTGATAATGTTGTGGGGTTGCAATGCCACGCTGAAATCCGTCGGCAGCGTTTAAAAGAATGGTATGTGTCGAGTGTGAAGGACATCACGGGTGAAAACCCAGCGGTTCATATCAGTGATCTTCAGAAGCAAAGTGAGGAATATGTTGATGCACTTAATGCACAAGTGCGCCTTTTCCTGACAGAGTGGCTTGAGGGTGCGGGGCTTTTAGCATGACGATTGAAATTGTTCTCGATACTGAAACGACAGGGTTTGAACCGTCAGAGGGACATAAGCTGGTTGAGATCGGGTGCGTGGAGCTGGAAAATCATGTGCCGACGGGGCGGCATTTACAGCTTTACATTAATCCAGAACGCGAAATACCGCCGGACGCAACTGCCATTCATGGCATTACCGATGAGTTTGTGGCAGATAAGCCAACATTTTTAGCATGCTATACGGACTTCATCGATTTCATTGGAGAGAACAAACTGGTCATTCATAATGCTGAGTTTGATATGAAATTCATTAATCATGAGCTTCAGCACGTCGGTCATCCGCCGCTGCCGTGGAGCCGGGCGATTGACACGCTGCAGATGGCGCGGCGAAAATTCCCAGGTTCGCCAGCCAATTTGGATGCGCTATGTCGGCGTTTTGGAATTGATAATACAGAGCGGACATATCACGGCGCGCTTTTGGATTCTGAATTACTGGCGGAAGTGTATCTAGAGCTCTTGGGCGGACGCCAACATGGGCTGAGCTTGGCGCGGGATGAGATGAAGACGCAAGGCCAAACGCAGAGCAAGGTTGAGCGCAAATTCCGTGAGCCACGCTCACATGTGCCAAATGCAGAAGAGCTTACGGCGCACGCAGAGCTTCTTGAAAAGCTCGATGATGCGGCGTGGACAAAGAGCGCTTAACTTAATTTGTTTTCTTTGCAAATCTCTGAACATAGAGTGCCTGAAAATCAACCGGGTTTAGCAGCAGAGGCGGGAAGCCGCCTTGTGAGGTCAGGTCGCTCATGATTGCTCTGGCGTAAGGAAATGCAAAGCGTGGAATTTCGATCAGCAGCACAGGGTGGTGCGTATCTTGCGGGACTGACTCATCAAAGGACACCGCGATACCATATTGTAGCTCAGCAATAAACACGATGTTGTCGCCACGCTTGGCCTCTGCGCGGACATTAAGTGCAACTTCGTAGAAGTTTGGAATGCTCGCATCTTCAATGCGGCGCGCATCCATGCCGATATTAATATCCATCTCCGGCATAGGCTGACCGGGGCGTAGCGAGTCCAGCGCATTGGGGTTTTCAAACGATACGTCGCGGACATATTGTGTGTGGATGATATATGGCACGCCGCTTGGTGCAGCGCCTTGTGGTTGAGCCTGCGGCTCTTCAGCTTTCTTGCTCGCAGGTTTTTTATCCTTAGCGGCGGTTTTTTTCTGTGTTGCAGCGACCTTGGCGGCTGGTTTTTTCGCTTTGGTTGTTTTCTTCTTTTCGGTGTCTTTTTTACTCACGGCGTTTCCCTCAAATATTTATAACTGTCTTGGGAAAGATTAAGCAGAAAGCGCGGGTGTGTCACCTGCATTTTGTTTATTTGCTTTTAAAATTGTATGTATAGAATCCGCATTGGAAAGCCCGGCCATCTTTGCAAGGTCTTTGGCAGAGTAGCCCCGCTCGTGATGCATTACGATAGAGGTTGCCCGTAAGCTTTGAGGTGATAGATTTGTTGTGTCAATATGAGCTCTTCTTGCTCGCTCTTCGAACATTCTACGAATGCTCCTGCTGTCTATGGGCGCGCCTTTGTCGTGTACAAAAGGTCGAAACATTACCCCAGCTTCACGCCCCAAGCTGCGCATTTTATTGAGGTGCTGATCAATAAAACCCTTAGTCTCCTCAGGAACAATAACTGTGTAGGCATTTCTTGAGGCAATTGAGGTTGCACAGTGAGTGCCTAGCGTTAATGTCGCTTGGCCACTTTTATCAATTTTATAATCAGCTATATCCAGCGCAGCTATATCCCCCACCTTTGCCATGCAATGAAACATTATGCTCAAAATAGCAGTATCACGCGCTTCTTTTGTTTTGTTTTCTGCGTGAGCAGAGAATAATTTGTTTAACTCGCCCTGTGTTAAAATTCGCGCTTTTGTAGGCTTTTGAATGTCAGAACACACAAAAGAGTGCCCTGTTGGTAATGTAATACCAATGCCCGATAAATCTTTTGCGAAAAACCCTAGTGCGACAATATGTTGCTTAATTGTCGCCTGTTTTACTGTCCTAGATAGTTCATTTAAATGTGCTTTGATATCTTGTTCGCTAATATCAGCAAGCTTTAGGTCTTTGGACTTAGCCCAATTAAGGAATGTTTTTATATGTCTGCTATAGGCCTCTACTGTTTTTTGGCTAAGCATTTTGCCCATGAAGAGATTTTGGCAAACTGCAATAGCTTCTGGCCCGGTTTCCAAAATTACAGGATGCGTGTCAAGTTGATATTTAGAGGCATTCATTGTCACATACTCAGTTTTCGTTAAATATTCAGGTTGTTTTTAGAGCCTTGCGGCGGCTATGTCAAATTATTTTTTCGTAATGTCACTTGAGGGCTCATTAATTTCTTCGCATTCACCTTCAATAATATCGTCCGGTGATGCGCGATAGGCTTGGTGCTGGCTTTGCGCGCCATGCATGGCCCAGCTAGTATGGGTTTTGATGATGTGGCGCAGGATATCGCGAAAGGCTGGAACGAGCAGAGAGAAGCCAACGGCGTCTGTGATAAAACCGGGCGTGATGAGCATCGCGCCGGCGGCGACCAAACAAAAGCCGTCAAACAGTTTGGATAGGGGCAGCTTTCCTGCGCCGCTTGCCTCGCGCATCGCCATGATGGTTTGCAGCCCTTGATGGCGGACAATCGCGCCGCCGATGATGGCGGTCAGGAAGGCGAGCAAAAACGCCGTGCCAATGCCGATTTTGTCACTGACGGCGGCGAAAACCATCAGTTCCATGAGCGGGATTACGATAAATATAATGAGAAATGGCATAAAATTATAAAACCCTTGTCCTTTACGATCGTTGCATTAATCTCTATTGAAGACATTATTTACCGAGAATATGGTAGAATAGTAAGACAAAGTCAAAACATAGAGGGAATATCACGTGCCTGCTGATCTGATTGTATATGCGCTTGTTGCTGCTGGGCTGGTGTTTTGGCTGCGCAGTATTTTAGGTACTCGCCATGGGGATGAACGACAAAGGCCGCCTGTGACCTTGCGCGAGGTTGGCAATGATGTGGCGTCTGATCTTGTTTTTTCTGCTGATGCGGGAGGGGTCAGCGCAGAAGAGAAATTAGCGGCTTTTAGCGATAAGGCCGGCGTGATGAGTCTTGATGAAAGCGCGAGCGCTGGCTTGCTTGCCATTGGCAAAGCGGACCGTAATTTTGATATTGGGGTGTTTTTAAATGCAGCTCAGGATGCTTTTGTGATTATTGTTGAGGCTTTCGCCGATGGTGATCGTGAAACGTTAGGGAATCTTTTGGGTCCTGATGTTTACGCTGCCTTTGATGGCGCGTTAGAGGCGCGCACTAAAATTGGTGAGATACAAAAATCTGAAATTCACGTCATTAAAAAGGCTGAAATTACCGAAGCGCGGCTGGAGGGCAAAATGGCTTATGTTACTGTAAGTTTCATTGCCGATGAGACCAGCGTAACTATGGATAAGGACGAAAAAATCATTGCCGGTCATCCGGAAAAGATCACTGAAATGAAAGATATCTGGGTCTTTGGCCACGATACAAAATCAAAAAGCCCAAGCTGGCTTGTCTTTGAGACCCGCGGTGACTTTGACGGGGATAATGATTTGATCCCGGACACGCATTAAAAACCGTTCATCTTTTGGACTGCGAATCGCCCTTTTCGAGAACCGGAGCACAGCGTCTATTTTTGTACGTGAACATCGGACTCGCCGCAAAATATTTTGATTTCTGCTTCGCCTTTTATGTTTTGCACTTCAGAGTTTCTTGGCGGTATGCTAAATCTTTAGACATGCGCTTTATTTTTCTTTTCTTTTTGATTTTTGTTGTGGGCTGTGCGGGGGAGGAGCCTGAGGTTCAGGAGCCACCATTGGTGCTGAAGGCTGCTGATTTCCGTGATTTGCCGGGTTGGGCGCGCGATGATGTGGCGGCGGCGCTGCCCGCGCTGCGGGTCTCTTGCGGGCGGATCATGAAGCGCCCTGTTGATCAACGTTTTGGGGATTTAGTGGAGGCCGGGACGTATGGGGATTGGCACGCGCCTTGTGCGGCTCTGTTGCAATCTGACCAACCACGCTCGGTTCTTGAGCGTTACTTTCGACCGTATCAAATTCTAGCTGGCGATGAGCCTCAGGGGTTGTTCACCGGATATTATGAGGCCTCGTTGCGCGGTTCGCGGACGCGCCGCGGGCCGTATCGCTATCCGCTGCATGCGCGGCCTGATGATTTGGTTATGGTGCAGCTGGGGGATTTTCGTGAAGATTTGAAGGGGCGGCGCATTGCCGGGCGTGTGATTGGCGGTAATTTGAAGCCTTACGAAGACCGGCCGCGGATTGTGGAGGGGGATTGGCCACACGCTTTTGAAAAGGGTGGGGATCAGGTGCTGGTCTGGGTTGATGATCCGGTGGATGCGTTTTTTGTGCAGATACAGGGCTCTGGCATTGTTGAGCTTGATGATGCCAATGGGGGAAAGAGCGTGATGCGCATCGGCTATGCCGGGCAGAACGGGCATCCCTATTACGCAATTGGGCGAGAGCTGATTGCGCGCGGGGCCTTGACGAAAGAGACTGTCTCAATGCAATCGATCCGCGCGTGGTTAGAGGCTAATCCCGATGAGGCGGATGACGTGATGAACACCAATAAGTCTTATGTGTTTTTTAGGGAGAGCAAGAAGCAGGGTGCGATTGGTGGCGAGGGCGTGGTGTTAACGGCGCAGCGGTCGCTGGCGATTGATCGTTCGAAACTGCCTTACGGTCTGCCGCTGTGGGTCGATATTGATCCACCGAAAGCGGGCGAGCAAGGCTTGCAGCGCCTGATGGTTGCCCAAGACACCGGCGGCGCGATTCGCGGTGCAGTGCGCGGGGATGTGTTCTGGGGTTATGGTGCGCGCGCCGAGTATCTGGCCGGGCACATGAAGTCGCAAGGGCGCTATTGGGCGCTATTGCCTAAGTAGCAATAAAAATACTGACATAACTGTAGGCTGTGGAGTATTATCGCTTTTTTATTTGAGGAAGGCGATATGGAACGGCAGCAGGCAGTTGAGCATTGTATCTTTACGCTTCGGCTAGAGGACCCTCCAGCCGGATTTTTGCGTAAAAATGTTAATACCGTATTTGATGAGCCGAAAAAGGTCGGAGAAGAGTGCCAAAGGCTTTCTCGTATATTTGAAAAATTTGTTGGCGGGTCAGACAAAAGAGCAGAACGACAAAGGTTAATCAGTGGTTCTTTAGGCTTTTGAACGGGATTAATGCTTGGTTTGATGCTTGCTCTAGTGGGAATATCACTAAATATAGTAATTCCAATTAATAATTGCGCATGCTATGCTGCATGATGACTTATTCAATAGACCTTCGTAAAAGAGTTGTTTCCTTTGTAGAATTTGGTGGTAGTAAAGTGGAAGCTTCGCATCGCTTTAGTGTATCTCGC
>JAJRYK010000002.1 GCA_024275825.1 Alphaproteobacteria bacterium | reverse complement strand
CGAGATACACTAAAGCGATGCGAAGCTTCCACTTTACTACCACCAAATTCTACAAAGGAAACAACTCTTTTACGAAGGTCTATTGAATAAGTCATCATGCAGCATAGCATGCGCAATTATTAATTGGAATTACTATATCTTCAAATAAATCTACAATTCTACCTTTAGCTGTCCACATCCAACATCTCCTAAATAATCTATATTAACGATATGTTAAACAAAACTGTTCATAAAGTCAAATTTAAGCTTTCAGTCCAAATAACTTACATCGTATATATAACCCATGTCACAACCTGCGTTAAAAACGAGCGAGCCGAAAACCGCTGACGACTTCCTCACCGAAGGCCATACGCCGATGATGGCGCAATATATGGCGATTAAAATGCGCTACCCTGATTGCATGCTGTTTTATCGTATGGGCGATTTTTATGAGCTGTTCTTTGATGATGCCGTGAGCGCCGCCGAAACCCTCGACATCACCCTGACCAAGCGCGGCAAGGCGGGCGGTGATGACATCCCAATGTGCGGTGTGCCCTTTCATGCGTACGAGCCTTATCTCGCCAAGCTGATCCGTGCGGGCTTTAAGGTCGGGATTTGCGAACAAACAGAAAGCCCGACCGAGGCCAAAGAGCGTGCCAAGCGCGAGGGGCGTCCTGCCTCCAAATCTCTCGTGAACCGCGACGTGGTGCGCGTCGTGACGCAAGGGACCCTGACCGAAGACACGCTTTTAAACGCCCGCGAGAATAACTATCTGAGCGCGATTGCAGAAGTAGGCGGGCAATATGGCCTCGCCTGGTGTGACCTCTCCACCGGGTCATTCTGGGTTCAGCCGAGCCACAAAGATAATCTAAACACCGCGCTAGAGCGTATAGACCCTAAAGAAATTCTTGGCACCGACGCACTCTTCGAATTGCTCCACCATGACCCGCGCCTGACCACGCAACCCGCCTCCCTCTTCGACAGTCAAAATGCCGCCAAACGTCTTGAGACGATGTTTGGCGTTGAAACGCTCGAAGGCTTTGGCGGTTTTTCTCGCGCCGAAATCGCCGCAGCCGGCGCACTGATTGACTATATCGAGCGCACGCAAATCGGCCATATGCCGCACCTATCCAAGCCGCAACAAATGAGCAGCGGCGCAGCGCTTGAGATCGACGCCGCCACTCGCCGTAATCTCGAGCTGACCCGCACATTAACGGGCGAGCGTAAAGGTTCCCTGCTGGCCACGATTGATCGCACTGTGACCGGCCCCGGCGCGCGCTTACTGCAATCGTGCCTTTCTGCACCGCTAACCGATATCACCGCGATCAACAACCGTTTGGATCGCATCACCTGCTTCATCAATGACCCGAATCTGCGTCAAGACATTCGCGAGCACTTGAAGGCCGTACCGGATATGGAGCGCGCCATCGCACGCCTATCCGTTGGTCGCGGCGGGCCGCGTGACCTGGTCGCCATTCGCAATGGGCTGGTCCGCGCCGAGCTCATCCGCTCCTTGCTCTATATGAATGACCCGGCAAAAGCGGCGCTCGCCGATATCATTGAGGCGCTGCAAAGCGACAATAATTTGAACGCGCTGCAGGATCAGCTCAAGCAAGCTTTGCTCGACGAACCTCCCGCTTTGACCCGCGATGGCGGGTTCATTGCGCCGGACTATCACAAGAAGCTCGATGAGCTAAAACTACTGCGCGATGATGCGCGCCGCCTGATCGCGGGGCTACAAAAACAATATCAAAGCGACACCGGCATCGACACGCTCAAGGTCAAACACAATAACGTGCTCGGCTATTTCATCGAGGTCACGGCGAAGCACGGCGATACAATGATGGGTAATAATGCCTATATTCATCGCCAAACCATGGCCAACGCGGTGCGCTTCACCACCCCAGCGTTAGCAGAGTTGGAGCGCGACATATCTTCGGCCGGAGAAAAGGCGCTGGCGCTAGAGCTGCAAATATTTGAAGAGCTGCGCCTGAAATGCACCGCAATGTCAGAAGAAATTGGCAACTGGGCACGCACGATTGCGACGCTCGATATGGCTGCTGGCCTGGCGGATCTGGCGAGCGATTTGGATTACACGCGGCCTATTTTGGATCAAACTGCCGCTTTTGTCATTGAGGGCGGACGTCACCCAGTCGTTGAGCAAGCCCTGCGCCAAAACAATGCGAGCTTCGTGCCTAATGATTGTGACTTAAGTGATGCGCAGCGCCTTTGGCTGTTGACCGGCCCGAACATGGCGGGTAAATCGACCTTTCTGCGGCAGAATGCACTGATCGCGATATTGGCGCAAATGGGCTCATACGTGCCCGCCACCAAGGCGCATATTGGGGTCACAGACCGGGTCTTTTCACGGGTTGGTGCGTCCGATGATCTGGCGCGCGGGCGCTCCACCTTTATGGTGGAGATGGTCGAGACAGCGTCAATTTTGAACCAGGCCACAGATCGCTCTCTGGTCATCCTGGATGAAATTGGCCGCGGCACGGCGACCTTTGATGGGCTGTCCATCGCCTGGGCCTGCGTCGAGAATTTGCACGAGGTGAATAACTGCCGCGCCCTGTTCGCGACGCATTACCATGAGCTGACCTCGCTCGCCTCAAAGCTCGAGCGCCTCTCTTGTCACTCTATGCAGGTCAAGGAATGGAAGGGCGACATTATCTTCATGCATAAAGTCGGCCAGGGCAGCGCCGATCGATCCTATGGTATTCACGTTGCGAAGCTGGCGGGTATTCCCGAGACGGTGATCAAGCGCGCAGAAAGCGTACTCACCCTCCTCCAATCGGGCGAGCAATCGGGCGCGCTTTCACGGCTGGCGGATGATCTCCCACTTTTTTCCGCCATGAGCGATAATGCGCAAGAGGCCCTGCCGTCCGCGCTTGAAAAAAAACTCACCGAGATTACCCCCGACACACTATCACCGAAGGACGCTCTGGACTTGATCTATGAATTAAAAGCGTTATATTCCGGTAACTTGTAATAGAAACTACAAATTAATACCACAGAGCACACAGAGCAAGAAAAGAGATTAAAGAGTTTTTTTATTTTAAAACTCTGTGCACTCTCCTATAACTCTTTAATCTCTGTGGTAAAAAATAGAAATCAACATGACTCAAATAATAGAAACAGACGCAATCATCATCGGCGCAGGCCCGTGCGGCCTATTCACTGTGTTCGAGATGGGCTTGCTCGACATGAAATGCCATCTGGTGGATATTCTCGATCGCCCCGGCGGGCAGTGCGCGGAGCTTTATCCCGAAAAGCCGATCTACGATATCCCAGCCTGGCCGGTCATTAGCGGACAAGAGCTTACCGATCGCCTGATGGAACAAATTGCACCATTCGATCCGGTGTTTCATTTCCAGCAAATGGCTGAAAGTCTTGAGAAAACCGACGATGACAAGTGGTTGCTGACCACCGATATCGGCACGAAGATCAAAGCCAAAGTCATCATCATCGCCGCGGGTGGTGGATCATTCGTGCCCAAAAAGCCCCCCATTCCGGGCATTGAAGACTATGAAGGCATTTCCGTTTTCTATTCTGTACGTCAGATGGAGCAGTTCAAAGACAAAAAACTGGTCATTGTTGGCGGCGGCGATAGCGCGCTTGACTGGACACTCAGCCTTAAGCCTTTGGCCAGCGCCGTGTCCCTCGTCCATCGCCGCGATCAATTTCGCGCCCATGCCGACAGCGTTAATAAAGTGATGGCGCTGCGCGACAGTGGCCAGATCAATTTTGAAATGGGGCAGGTCAAAGAACTTAAGGGTGAAAATGGCCAGCTGAGCGCTGTGATTGTCGAACATAAAGACAAGGACACCAAAGAGGTAGGCCGCACGGAAATTGAATGCGACTGCCTGCTGCCCTTCTTTGGCCTGACCATGAAACTCGGCCCGATTGCCGAGTTTGGTCTTAATCTAAAGAAAAACCTTATCCCCGTAGATACGGAGAAATTCGAGACCTCCACGCCCGGCATCTTCGCCGTTGGCGATATCAACACCTATCCCGGCAAGCTAAAGCTCATCCTGTCGGGCTTCCACGAAGCTGCGCTGATGAGCCGCCAGGCGTTTAAATACATCTATCCCGATGCAAGGCTGAAGTTTGAATATACGACCAGCAGTTCGAGTTTGCAGGAAAAGCTTGATGTCGACTCTCCCTCGTCATCCCCGCGGCCTGCGAAGCAGGCCTAGACGGCGGGGGCCTGGATATGCGAGCAGCAAAGCTGCTCACCTCATGGATTCTGGATGTTTAAGCCAAGCTACGCTTGGCCTCCGGAATGACGTTATTTGAAAAATTTACTTAAGACCCTCAAATAACGGACTAACGATATAGCGCTCTGCAAAAGAGCAAGCAAGCGTGACGATCATCTTCCCTTTATTCTCATCCAGCTTCGCAACCTTCATCGCTGCGGCAACATTTGCGCCGGTGGAGATGCCCACGGCAATGCCCTCCACTTGCGCGATCTCGCGCGCTGTATCAATCGCAGCCCCGCTGTCGATGGTGATCACATTATCGATCAGCTTTTTATCAATGAGTGAGGGCACGAAGCCCGCGCCGATGCCTTGAATTTTATGCGCGCCCGGCTCTCCACCAGACAGGACCGGGCTTTCACTCGGCTCAACGGCGTAGGCTTGAATATCTTTATTATGCGCCTTAAGGCCCTTCGACACGCCCATGATCGTGCCGCCCGTACCAACGCCAGCAATAAAGATATCGACCTTGCCGCCGGTATCACTCCAAATCTCTTCCGCCGTGGTCTCCAGATGAATTTGCGCGTTGGCGTCATTATCAAACTGGCCGGGCATGAAGCACTTCCCGCGCTCTGCCATCACGGCTTTGGCCTTATCTGTCGCGCCGTTCATGCCCTCCTCCACCGGGGTGAGCATCAGCTCTGCGCCATAGAGTTTGAGCATCTTTTGGCGCTCAACCGGCACGCTTTGCGGCATGGTCAGGATAATCTTATAGCCCTTCGCCGCCGCCATCGCCGCCAGCGACACTGCGCTATTGCCCGAGGTTGCTTCAACAATTGTCGTCTCGCCCGGCGTAATGTCGCCCGCGCGCTCCGCTGCCTCAATCATCGCAAAGGCCACGCGGTCTTTATCGCTCCCGCTGACGGCAAAGTAGTCAAGCTTGAGCAATAATTCCGCCACCAACCCATGCTTCTCACTAAAGCGCAGCAAGCGCACCAACGGCGTGTTGCCAATGGTGTCGATCAGGCCATCATAAATACGGCCACGAGATTCTGGGTTTTTCTTTAATGGGTCAGACATGCGCTCAAAACTCTTGGTAAAATTTTACACTGAAAAGAGTTTAGCACGGCGGCCACGAAGATCACGGAGAAAATTAATCTCCGTCCCCAGACTCAGCGCTAAAGTGATCCTTATATTTACCCTTCACGTCCTTCATCTCTTCAGCTTCCGGCATGGGAGGTTTTTGCAGTGTGATGTTCGCCCATTCTTCAGAATATTTCTTATTCATCTCCAGCCACTTATCCGCCTCCGGGTCAGAGTCCGGCAAGATCGCATCGATCGGGCATTCCGGCTCGCACACGCCGCAATCGATACATTCATCAGGCGAAATCACCAGCATATTCTCTCCCTCATAAAAACAATCCACGGGGCAGACCTCGACACAATCTGTGTGCTTACATTTGATACAAACTTCGGTAACAACGAACGTCATGCAAAAACTCCTGAATTAAACCACTCGCAGGATAATCATGCGACTTCCATAAGGCAAGCCTATAAAAAAGCCCCCGCGGATAACGAGGGCTTTTTTTAATCTTTAAAGATCAATCACTTCCCCTTTACAACCCGGTCACCCATCGGCTGTACCGGGCGGGCGTTTACAGGGAACATCGTTTGGAACGCGATCAGCTGTTTTTGTGAAATCTCGATCGGATTTTCCAGCACGTGCCAATGCACCCCTTCGCTACAGGGCGGTGTGGTGAGGGAGCCGTGATATGTATAGTCGCTCTTATCTGCCGGAAATAGATCCGCGGCATTCAACAGAAGGTCAGCAACCACATGCTCCCCCTTCTCCGCAGGAGCATTTTTCCAGATATTCTGGATCATCGCATTTTCTGCGCCGAGTTTCATCATCACACCAAACACGCCGAGCTTGCCTGCGTCATTCTTATGCACAAAATGCACCTCCATCGCATAGGGCGCGCCGGCCAGATAATGCTCACTCGGAGTGTGAAAGTGGTATTGCAGCAGCTCAAATGTTCTGTCGCCTACGCTGGCCGTACTACCTGCCGGGTAGTTGACCTGAATCGTGTGCCCATTATTCACCACGCTCAAAGGCACAGTCTGATATGACAGCGTAATATCACCCATCGCGTCATCGCGCATAAATTCATGAATATTGATTGGAGATTGTTTCACCCCCGCCGCGCAAGCGTGATAGGCCTCATCCAACCCGCCCCACTGATCCGCACCTTCGACGCCAACATAGCCCCAATGCGCCGGGCCATGGCGGGCCTCTTCTTTGTGCTCCACGGCGATTTCTACATGCTCTTCAACATGTGTCGGCGCGTCAACAACGATGTCCTCAAGCGGATCTGCGTGCGCCTCGGCCTTCAACGGTGCGCCATAGTCATCAGCAGCAGCTTCACTATGCGCGTCATCATGATGCTCATCACCGGACGCTGGCTCCATCCCCGCCAGCGCTGCCGCTTCATCAGAAATGCTATTCGCGCCGCTATAATCCTCAGCAAAAGCCGGCGGGCAAAACGCCAAGCCACAAACAGGCGCAAGCAATAAAAATGTCTTCATAGTGGGATCCTTCCAAAAATATAAATTCTTCTAAATGCTCGCTGATTGTAGAGAGATCACGCAGAAAATCAAACTATTCATTGCTCCAAAACGTCAATAATGCTAGATATGCGCGCTATGACAACATCGCCCATACATATCATTGGCGCAGGCCTCGCCGGATCAGAGGCCACCTGGCAAGTCGCAGAGCGTGGCGTGCCCGTTGTGCTGCATGAAATGCGCCCTACGGTCGAGACGCCCGCGCACCAAACCGAAGGTTGTGCCGAGCTTGTCTGCTCCAACTCTTTCCGCAGTGACGATCACGAACATAACGCTGTTGGCCTGCTGCACGAGGAAATGCGACGCTTAAGCTCCGTCATTATGCGCGAGGGCGATAAAGCCGCCGTGCCCGCGGGCGGCGCGCTTGCGGTCGACCGCGATATCTTTTCCGCTGGCGTGACAAAGGCGCTAGAGGATCACCCCCTCATCACCATCGAACGCGGTGAAGTCGGTGAAATTCCAGCAGAGTGGGACAGCGTCATCATCGCCACCGGCCCGTTGACCTCCGATACACTCGCCAAAAACATCGCAAAAATGACCGGTGAGGAGGAGCTTGCCTTCTTCGACGCCATCGCGCCCATCGTGCACACAGACAGCATCGACATGGATGTCGCGTGGTTTCAATCGCGCTATGATAAAGTTCGGGCGGGCGGGCCTTGTCGCGCCGAAGCCAAGGGCGAAGGCGGAAAAGACTACATCAACTGCCCAATGAGCAAAGATCAATATTACGCCTTCATCGAAGAGCTTTTAGGCGCCGAATACGGCCTGTTCAAAGAATGGGAACTGCCGTCGGGCAGCCCAACGCTCGAGGAACGCGAGATCGACACCCCCTATTTCGATGGCTGTATGCCGATCGAGGTGATGGCCGCGCGCGGACCGCAAACGCTGAGCTTCGGCCCCATGAAACCCGTCGGCCTAACCAACCCGCACAAACCAGACGAGCAACCCTACGCCGTCGTCCAGCTGCGCCAGGATAATGCGCTCGGCACGCTCTATAATATTGTCGGCTTCCAAACCAAGATGAAATGGGGCGAGCAAACGCGCGTCTTTAAAACCATTCCGGGGCTAGGGAATGCGGAGTTCGCAAGGCTCGGCGGCCTGCACCGCAATACCTTTATCAATTCCCCGAAAGTGCTGGATGAAAGCCTGCGCCTCAAAACGCGCCCAACCATCCGCTTCGCTGGCCAAATCACCGGCTGCGAAGGCTATGTCGAAAGCGCTGCTGTCGGTATCATGGCCGGCCGCTTCGCCGCTACGGAAAAGCTAGGCCAACCGCTGGCCTTCCCGCCCGAAACCACAGCGCTCGGCGCGCTCTTGAATCACATCACCGGCGGCGCAAATACCGAGACATTCCAGCCCATGAACATCAATTTTGGCCTCTTCCCCCCGCTCTCCAAAGAAGAAGCCACCGTGAAGTACGAGAATAAAAAAGGCAAAACCAAGCGCGCCAAACTAAAAGGCAAAGACCGCAAAAAAGTCTACACCACGCGCGCATTAACCGCGCTCGAACACTGGATCGGCGACATAGAAAAAGCCGCTTAAATCAAAGCGGCTCTTCCAAAAAACTTAATCTAAATAAACTAAACCACGGCGTCATCCCCATCGCCGACCTGCTCGGCGAAGGACGGATCAATGCCAAGAACCTTGTCCAGATCCTTTTGCAATGCGGTGCGCACATCACGCGCAGCGGCCTCGGCTTGAGATGCGCTTAAAGCCTCTTGCGCTTCCGCAGAAATCTCCACACGATCCACCGGCGCAGAAGAAGAAACCTCCTTCTCTGCCCGAACAGCGCTTTCAACCTCTTTATCGCCGCCAGCCTGCTGCTTGGAAACTGCGCTTTTTATCGGAGTTACGCCCCCGGAATTACTGATTGGATCAACCATAAATTTCCCTAATTTATTACTACTACCCAATTACAGTATAGCCGATAAAACCTTAAAAAACAATTACATGAAAGGCAATCTTAAACAAATTTCTCCAAAGCCAATCACGGTGCAGATTTCAAGGCAAAAATTTTGCAATTAACGATACAGGTCAGTTCGAAACAAATTTTTTCAAACCTTTACAATAACTTAACAGGCTACGGTAATGTACTTGACATATTTTTACACAGCCAGTAAGCTCGCTCAAATACATTTATAAAAACTGGAGTAAAAAATGAGTGCAACACACGAAATGCGCATAGCAACAACGGAAGAGCAAATAAACGAAGCTAGGGGACTTTCTGCGTTTTCTCTACAAGCCGCCGCTACAATGTCGACAACACTTCTTTTCAAACTTGATGATTTAGAAAAACAAAAAAAACCGCGCCCAAGAAATACTACAGGACAATTCACACAAGCGGCATTAGGAGAGAATTTTCCATACCCTAAAGTCAGGGAACTAGAAAAGTTAATACAAACCCTAGATCTTGCCGCAGAGGGATGGAAGGCTGAAATTGGAGGTAAAACGCCAACACAAGAGCAGCTTATTGCCATGGAAAAAGCTGTACTAATCATGGAGGACACCCTAGATCCCCATGTCAAATCCACAGGGCTAAAGCTTAGCGAACAAAGCCTTGGCTAGATAAAACTTATTTATAAAAGCTCGAACTATATTCAAGGGCGCAAAATAATTAAAAATTTGCGCCCTTTACTATATAAATACGCCGGTACTCACTCATTAATTAAAAAACTTATTCCTTGATTAAGCCACTAAACCGGCTACCTTAATCATCATTAGATATTTATAAAATCACAGGAAAAACCACCATGTCCGCTTTTGATCTTCCAGACTTGCCCTATGCCTATGACGCGCTTGGCCCGTATATGTCGGCGGAGACGTTGGAGTTTCACCATGACAAGCATCACAACGCCTATGTCACCAAGGGCAATGAAATTCTGGAGGGCATGGATCATATGGGCGACACGCTTGAGGATATCATCCTAAACGCGCATAAGGCCGGCGAAGCGGGCCTGTTCAACAATGCCGGACAGCACTGGAATCACACACATTTTTGGAACTGGATGACACCAAATGGCGGCGGATCAATTCCCGGCGCGCTTGAGGCCGCGATCAATGACAGCTTCGGCGATTTTACAACCTTCCGCGGTAAATTTATTGAGGCCGGCATGACGCAGTTCGGCTCCGGCTGGTGCTGGCTGGCGATTAATGCGGAGGGTAAATTAGAGATCATGAAAACCGCCAACGCCGACAACCCGCTGACCAGCGGCAAAACCGCCATCCTGGGCTGCGATGTATGGGAGCACAGCTACTACATCGACTACCGCAACGCCCGCCCGAAATATCTCGAGGCGTTCATGGATAATCTCGTAAACTGGGAATATTGCGCGGAGCTGTTTGATGCTGGGCCGATGCAACGTCTCGCCGAAGCCTCTTAAAGCGAAGGCGGAAAGGTTGCAGCTTAGGGTATTGTTTAGTCATCACCCCAGCGGAAAAGGATGATGGCAAGACACACTATCTAGCGTTGTTCTAAAGCAGGGTTAATTTGCATTGCTACGGTAAAGGGACTCACATTACTTATAGTGACATATTCATCCTTCAAAGCACCGATAGCTGTCTTTTGAGCACAACTGATCCACATACCATCATCA
The DNA here is from genome assembly GCA_024275825.1 of Alphaproteobacteria bacterium. Lineage (GTDB taxonomy): Bacteria > Pseudomonadota > Alphaproteobacteria > Micavibrionales > Micavibrionaceae > JAJRYK01. The sequence continues at coordinate 37,824 of JAJRYK010000002.1, read as the reverse complement.
AACTGAGCTGGATCACCCTCCAGTTTTCTAATTAACGCATCCTGATAACTATCCAAATAATTACCAAGGTAATTATTTAATATTACCTTAAGTTTTTCATTGTCCTCAGGTAGTGGCCCGTCCATCGTTGCAGAAAAAAAACTTCTTAATTTATTTTCATTTTCTTCAAAATGAAGAAGATCATTCCTTAATTGTGTCTGTACTGCCACGGCGACCTGAAACGTTCTTAGATTTGAAATTGTCGTTTCTCCGGCTTCTTCCGTAGCTACCGCGTGGCCCATAGCTTCAGTTGGGGTACTCATTGTTTGGTTCCTTTTAAATGATTAAGCGACATGATTACTAAAAATATAATGCTATGTCAATGGCCAGCACCCTAACCCAACAACACCGCCGCCGCAACGCGCCTACCCTCAGCCATCAGCACATTATACGTCCGGCACGCGGCGCCAGTGTCCATCACATCAATGGATAGGCCTTTATCTCGCAGCGTATTTTTAAGGGCGGGATCTAAGAATACCATTTTCGCGCCGGTGCCCAGCAACAGCACATCAATCTCGCCCGCAATCGCAATCAGAGGCGCAAAATCATCTTCGCCCAGCGCCAAAACATCGCCGCCAATATCCCACACCATCGTTTGCCCAGCGGTGACAATCAGTGCACTCTCATACACTACCCCACTCACCCGAAAGCGGCCACTTGCATAGCTTTGAATGACTTGTGCGCCCGCTTTAACGAGAGGAGTTATATCCATGATTTAGCTGGCTTTGGGCACAGGCTCGGCCGAGACAACCTCCGACCTGCGCACGCCTAGATACAGCAAGATCGGTGAAGCGACGAAGATTGAGGAATATGTCCCGATGATAATCCCCCAGATCAGCGCATCGATAAAGCCGCGAATAACCTCGCCGCCGAACAGATACAGCGCAATCAGCGCGAGCAGCGTGGTAACGCCCGTCACAATCGTCCGCGAAAGCGTTTGATTGATCGACATGTTCAGCACGTCGCTCAGCGGTTTTTTCTTAAATTTGCGCAAGTTTTCACGAATACGGTCAAACACCACGACCGTATCATTGATCGAATAACCGGCAATCATCAAAATCGCGGCAACAGTCGCCAAATTAAACTCCATCTGCGTGAAAGCAAACAGCCCGACAATCGACACGCAATCATGCATCAGCGCAACAATCGCCGCCACGCCGTACTGCCATTCAAACCGGAACCAGATATAGGCCATGATCCCCATAATGGAAAATAGCACCGCGTACATCCCCTGCCGCTTCAGCTCCTTACCGACCTGCGGGCCAACAAATTCTGTGCGGCGATAATCCACCGCGCCGGCCTGCGCATATTTTGCATCAAGCATTCCGCGCACCGTGGCAATCGCCGCCGTTTGCGCTTCTGCGCTGCCCTCTTGCTGCGGCAAGCGGATCAGTAGATCATCCGGCGCACCAAATTCCTGAATAGAAATCACGCCAAGGCCTGCGTCATTCAGGGTCGTGCGCAAATCAGGCAGGTCCGGCGTAACTGGTGTGCGGATCTCAATGACTGTTCCGCCTGTAAAATCAATTCCGAAATTAAGCCCCTTCGTTGCGACCAAGCCAATGGACGACAGCACAACAAACGCCGAGATCAAGAACGCGAACGTGCGCATCTTGATAAAGTTCACATTCGTGCCGGCCGGTATAAATTCTATTCCACGCATAGTTTTAAGTCCTTTTTTTTACCACAGAGGTAGGAGAGTTTTAAGAAAGAGATTAAAGAGTTTTTTATATTTTTCATGCCCAAATTAAATATAAAGGCCTCTGTAAACTCTTTCTGTCCTCTTTAACCTCTGTGGTATTACCTTTTTTTCTAAATCCTAATATTCGTCGGTTTTTTCCAATCAAGCCAGAGCACCACAAGCAAACGCGTCACCATAATCGCCGTAAAGAATGAGGTGATAATCCCAAGCCCCAACGTCACAGAAAAGCCCTTAATCGGTCCCGAGCCAAACGAAAACAAAATCGCCGCGGCAATCAGTGTTGTCAGATTGGAGTCAATAATCGTCGACATCGCGCTGCGATAGCCAGAATCAATCGCGGAGAGCGCCGTGCGTCCCGCTGCAATCTCTTCACGAATACGCTCGAAAATCAGCACATTCGCATCCACCGCCATACCGATCGTCAGCACAATCCCCGCAATCCCCGGCAGCGTCAATGTCGCTTGCAAGCTAGAGAGCAACGCAAAAAGCAGTGCCACATTCACCATCAACGCGACATCGGCCATCAACCCAAATGTGCCGTATGCAAGCACCATAAAGACCAGAACAAAGGCCAGGCCGATCAAGCTCGCAATCTTTCCGGCCTCCACTGAGTCAGCACCCAAAGATGGCCCAACCGTGCGTTCTTCAATCACCTTCATCGGCGCAGGCAGCGCGCCCGCGCGTAGCAAGAGCGATGTGTTATTTGCTTCTTCAATCGTAAAACCACCAGAGATTTGCCCCTGCCCGCCGCAAATAGGCTCGCGAATAACCGGCGCGCTGATGATCTCGTTATCCAGCACGATCGCAAAGGGCTTGCCCACATTATTGCGGCTGACCTCACAAAAGCGCCGTGCGCCTGAATTATTCATGCGAAAGCTAATCACCGGTTGACCGTTTTGGTCAAAAGCCGGCTGTGCATTGGTCAACATATCACCCGTGATCATTGCCCGGCGCTGCACATTCAGCGTGCGGCCAGGGTCATCCATAAACGGGAATGTCTTCACGCCGCCCGTGCCGCCCACACCATCTTTCACCAAATGAAAGTTCAGCTTCGCGGTCGTGCCGATAATGCCCTTCAGCGCTTCGGCATCTGCGCCCGGCGCCTGAATTAAAATGCGGCGCTCGCCCTGACGCTGAATAATCGGCTCGGTCGTGCCCAGCTCGTCAATTCTACGGCGGACAATTTCAATTGATTGCGACAATGTCTGGTCAAAGGTTTGCTTTAGCCCAACATCATTCATGCTGGCTTCAATTGTTAGATCATCATTGCTGGTGATTATTTCTAAATTCGGATCGCTCTTGCGCAAAATCTTGCGCACCACTTCGCCGTCACCCTTATTGCGCAGCTTCACCCGCACCCCATTCGCAATCGCGCCAATGCGGCTATAGCCAATCTTTTCCTTGCGTAAGGCAGAGCGCAAATCCTGCACCATGCCATCGGCGCGCTCACGGAACACAACATCAACATTCACCTCATAGAGCAAATGCGCGCCGCCGCGAAGATCTAGCCCCAAATTAACCGTCTTCGACGGCGCCCAGCCCGGTAAATTCTCACTCACCCATGTACGCGAGCCTTCACTCATCATATTCGGCATCGCATAGAGCACACCAAACACGCACACGGCGGCAATCAAAATTCTTTTCCAGCGGGATATTCTAATCATAGAGTGGGCTTACTTCTTTTTAGAGTCGCTTTTCTTTGCATCTTTGGCCGGCGCAACGCGGGCGTCATTTTTGCTCTGGATCGTTGAGCGCAAGGCCGTGACCTTTACGCCGCCGCCCAGATCAACAACAACCTCGTTATCGCCATCGGTGATTTTATCAACTTTACCAACCAAGCCACCGCCTGTGATAACCTTGTCACCCTTTTTTAGGGCTGTAAGCATTTCGCTATGCTCTTTAAAACGTTTTTGCTGCGGACGGATCAACAGCACATAAAACAACGCCACCAAAATGAGCACGAGGCCCATATTCATCATAAAGGCTTCGCCTGCGTTCGGCGCGCTGGCCGCGCCGGAGGCCAGTTCAACACCCTGTGCATAGGCTTTCGAAATCAACATCTATTACTCCATTTGAAAATGATAATCTTCAGGACTATAAACAGATGCGAAGCAAAAACAAGACCCCGACCGCCTATCCCTCCAGATAAACCTTGGGATTAATTGCTTCAGTCCCGCGCCGCACTTCAAAATGCAGCTGTGGACGGTCGACCGAGCCGGTAGAGCCAACCGTGCCGATCGTTTGTCCGCGCTTAATGGTCTGCCCGCGTTTGATCAACGTCCGGTCCATATGCGCGTACGCCGTCATCCAGCGATCCTGATGCCGGATCAGCACCAGATTACCTGATCCCTTCAACTCGCTCCCCGCATAAACCACAACGCCATTCTCCGCGGCGCGCACGGGCGTTCCTTTAGCCGCAGCAATATTAATCCCATCATTATGCAGCCCGTTTTTCTTCGGCCCGTAAGACGAAATCAAGCGTCCACTCACAGGTTTGAGAAATTTACTCGACGAACGCTTCGGCGTTTTTGCTGTAATCTTCGCCCGCGTTTTAGAGGACACTTTAGACACCGCCCTCTTATCCCCTCTCCCCTCGGGGAGAGGGTTAGGGTGAGGGGGTTTTGCTGATGGTTTAGCAACACTTGCCAGTCTCGTCGTCTCCGCCTTGCGCGTTACAGACGGCAAGCGCAAAGTCTGCCCGGTCCGCAATACATACGGACTGTGCAAATCATTCAGCCGCGCAATTTCTGAGGTATTCACACCAAACAACCGCGAAACGATATACAGACTATCCCCACGGCGCACTTTATATTCCTGCGGCGGCGGTAGCTTGAGCCGCATCCCCTCCTTCAACCGAAATGGCGCGCTGATCTTGTTATCAATCGCGATATCCCGCATCGCGATGTTATAGCGCCCAGAGATACTATAGAGCGTATCGCCCTCCACCACGCTATGCACCCCCGCGCTGCCCGCCCCCGCAGACGCGCCATAGACCGTCACCGGCGCCGGACTTTGCCGGCCACCAATACAGCTTGTTAAAATGAGAACCCCCAGAAACGGGAGAAAAAACGCACGGTTCATAAACATAGAATACTATACTTATTCAATTTAAGAAATCGTCATCCCGGACTTGATCCGGGATCTTTTGGCGTTACTTGGAGATTTAAAGATTCCGGCCTTCGCCGGGATGACAGTAGAGCCATTAATCTAAGCCGCAATTTAAGCCGCCTCATGCCCATCTTCACTATTACTTGCAATATTCGGCAGCAATGGCACAAAACGCACAGCCATCAGGTCCCTTACCGCATAGGCCTCATCCGATTCCTTAGTATAGAGCTTCAACATCTGATTGCCGCTCTCCCCCACTGGAATGATCATCATCCCGCCGATATGCAGCTGATCGAGCAGCGCTTGCGGCGGTTTATCGCGCGCGGCGGCTGTGACGATAATCTTATCAAATGGCGCTTGATCAACACCATGCATTGTCGGCCAGCCCTTCATCCCATCGCCCGCAATCGCGGTGACGTTATGAGTTTTGAGCGCCCGATACCGCTCCTCCGCATGGCGCAGCAAAAACTTATGCCGCTCAATCGTATAAACCCGCCGGCACAACTTCGACAGCACGGCTGTTTGATACCCGCAGCCTGTCCCGATCTCCAGCACCTTATCCCGATCCGAGAGCTTGAGCGCCTGCGTCATGCTCGCCACGACAAGGGGTTGCGAAATCGTCTGCCCCCGCCCGATGGGCAGCGCCATATCCTCCCACGCCTGATCGCGCACGGCATCCGGCACAAAATAATCCCGCGGCACACGCTCCATCGCGGACAGCACAGCCGTATCCGTAATGCCCTTAGCGCGCAAATCCATAATCAGGCGAATGCGTTTATTGATGTCTTGTGTGTTCATCTTCCCTCTATAAACCCTTTGACCTGACATTATAAAACATTAATATTTTAAGGGTAGTATCATATAGTACAAAAAGCAGGATGCAAAGAATGTGGGCACGCATTAAAAATGAAATCTCCGCCAATTTCAGACCGAAATCAGGTCTGGAACATATCGAAGGCCTGCGCACTGTAAAAATACGCTCGCAAGATGATCGGGACTTCCTCAAGCATAGTGAAGAGGCGCTTGGCAATCTCGAAATTATTCGCCTGGAAAAGCTCAGAGCCTATGAAGCGCGCAAAAAACTCGGCATTCCCGCCGCTGCAATCCTCGCTCCGCTATGTATTTACATCGACTATTTCCTCCTGATATGGACGAGCAGCGGCAGTGACAGCGGCGGCGCGGGCGTTACGTTCATTGTCCTGGGGCTGCTCTATAGGTGGGTAACAAAGCCGCGTCGCGAATACGCCAAATCATACAAGAAAGAAATCCTGCCCAAAATTGCCAAATTATTTGGTGATTTCAGATATAACATCAAGGGCAAAGCGCCGATGAATCTGATGCTGCCTTCTAAAATCGTGCCACGCCACGACCGCTATAAATCCGAAGATTACTTTACCGGCGAATATAAAGGCATTCAAATCGAGTTCTCCGAAATTGATCTGGCCGTGCGCCGCCGCCGCAAAAACAGAACCTCATATCAAACTGTTTTCAAGGGCTTGGCCGTCCTTCTTGATACGCGGCATAAACGTTTTTTTGGCCATACGCTGATTGATCAAAATAAAAGCAAAATCTCCGAATGGTTCAAGGAAAGATCAAGCACCCTGCAGCGCGCCGAAATGGTCGACCCGGAATTCGAAGCCATATTCGATGTCTACACCAATGATCAGGTCGAAGCGCGCTATCTGATCGATCCGATTATGATAGAGCGCCTAAAAGGGCTTTATGATGAATATGACGGCGAAAAAATGGCAGCTGCCTTCTACGATAATAAAATGCTCATCTTAATCGCCAGCAAACATAACCATTTCGAGCCCTCAAATATCTATGTCCCCGCCATCAGCCCCGACAGCATCCTGAACATGAAAAAGGAAATCGGCGAAATTCTTTCTATCGTAGATAAGCTTTCCCTCTACGACCCGGAAGAGGTTCATAAAAAAGAATAACTTTTGACGAATACAAAAATTTTCTATTCAATATAGCTGGTGCAATAACTTTCGAGAAAAGGATCATAGACAGCATGTCATCATCATGGATTATCTTTGGCATTATCGGCGTTTCCATCTTCGCCATTATCGGCATTTATAACAAACTCGTTGCCCTGCGCCAGCGCCGGCGACAGGCCTTTTCTGATGTCGATGTACAGCTAAAACAGCGCTACGACCTCATCCCGCAACTGGTCGAAACGGTGAAGGGCTACGCCGCGCATGAAAAAGATGTGCTGGAAAGCGTCACAGCCGCGCGCACCGGCATTGATAATGCAGGCGGCACAACCGCCGAGCGCGCCGCCGCAGAAAGCCAAATGTCCAAAGCACTGATGAATCTATTCGCCGTGGCTGAAAACTACCCCGACCTAAAAGCCAGCGATAATTTCAAACAGCTCATGAGCGAACTTTCAGAAATCGAGGATAAAATCGCCGCTGCCCGCCGTTTCTTCAACAGCGCAACCCAGCAGCTAAACACCGCGATAGAGCAATTCCCGGCCTCGCTAATCGCCGCAAAATTCGGCTTCACCCAAAAAGACTTCTTCGAAGTAGACGAAGCCACCCAAGCCGCCATGCAAGAACCACCAGAGGTGAAGTTTTAGGTTAGCTAGGCTTTAACCACCTTCTCCATCCCGCCCATATAGGGCCGCAGAACTTCCGGCACTACAATGCCGCCATCGGCTGGGTCGTAGTAATTTTCCATCACCGCAATCAGCGCGCGGCCCACGGCCACGCCGGAACCATTAAGCGTATGCAGGAAGCGCGTGTTTTTCTCGCCCTTCACGCGGCAGCGCGCATTCATCCGGCGAGCCTGAAAGTCGCCGCAGTTTGAGACGCTGGACACCTCACGATATTTTTCCTGCCCCGGCAGCCAGACCTCGATATCATAGGTCTTCATCGCGCCAAAACCAGTATCACCGCTGCACAGCATCATTGTGCGATAAGGCAGATCCAGCTTTTGCAACACCTTTTCCGCGCACCCAATCATGCGCTCATGCTCCGCCGCGCTCTCTTCGGGCGCGACTATACTCACCATCTCCACCTTATAAAACTGATGCTGGCGCAATATTCCGCGCGTGTCTTTCCCGGCCGAGCCGGCCTCTTGCCGAAAGCACGGCGTATGCGCGGCATAGCGGCAAGGCAAGCTTTCCTCCTCCACAATGCTATCTGCCACCATATTGGTCAGCGGCACTTCGGCAGTGGGGATCAGCCAGTCACCGCGCGTCGTGCGGAATTGATCCTCTGCAAATTTCGGCAATTGCCCCGTGCCAAACATCGCTTCATCCTTGATCATCAGCGGCGGCGAGACTTCCATATAGCCATGCTCGCCAGTATGAATATCGAGCATAAATTGCGCCAATGCGCGCTCCATCCGCGCCAGTCCGCCGCTTAAAATCGTAAAGCGCGCACCGGACATTTTTGCGGCGGTTTCCGCGTCCATCATCCCCAGCGCTTCGCCGATCTCCACATGATCCGGGCCACTGGCGACCTTCACCTCGCCCCAAATGCGCAGCTCAACATTATCATCTTCCGTCTCGCCATCCGGCACGTCCGCGCTCATGATGTTCGGCAGACCTGCCAAATGTTGATTAAGGCTTTCGCCCAATGTGCGCTCACGCTCCTCCAGCTCGCCCATCTGCGACTTCAGCGCCGCAACCTCGTCCATAATAGCCTGCGTATCGCCGCCCTCGCGCTTGATCGCGCCAATGGATTTAGATTTTTCATTACGCGCGGCCTGCATGTCCTGCAAACTTGTTTGAACGCTGCGGCGCTCCTCATCCAGCGCTAAAATCGCACTGCTCTGTGCCGGAAGCCCTCGGCGCGCCATGACAGTATCAAAATCACTCGCATTGTCTCGTATATATCGTAAATCGTTCATCTTTTTATCCTACATTAAAGTAGGAATATTAATAACGCGAAGTTTCGAAGTTACGAAGAATAAAATAAAAAAACTTTGCGTAGCTTGCGCAGTTTGCGTTTAATAAAACCATGAACAACATCCTGACCATCCGCAAACCAAAGCGCCCCGCCCCGCTTGTGCTGGACTCGCCACATAGCGGCACAGCCTATCCAGCGGATTTTGAGTATGCTTGCGCCTTTGGCCATCTTCAATATACCGAAGATAGGTTCATTGATGAGCTATTTAGCAGCGCGCCAGATCATGGCGCGGCGCTTTTGCTCGCCCATTTCCCGCGCAGCTATATTGACCCAAACCGTGCCGCTGATGATATTGACCCCGCCCTGCTAGATGGCGATTGGCCAGGCGGCCAGATCAACCCCACATCGCGCTCCAATGCCGGAATTGGCCTGATCCGCCGTTTGGTAAAGCCCGGCATTCCAGTTTATGAACGCAAACTTCCCCCAGAGGAAATCCAGCGCCGCCTAGAGCAATATTATCACCCCTACCACAATGCGCTGGAGGCTCTAATTAACGAAACGCATTACGCATTCGGTCAAGTTTATCACATTAATTGCCACTCCATGCCCGCCAGCACTGCCGTGCCAAAGCGCCCCACCGCGCTGATGGGCTATCGCGCCAAGTCCAGCGATTTCGTGCTGGGCAACCGCGATGCCGCCACCTGCAGCGCAGAGTTCACCCACGCCCTACGCAATTTTATCAAGGGGCTAGGCTACAGCGTCACCATCAATGATCCGTTCAAGGGCGTAGAAATCATAGAGCGCCATAGCGACCCCGCCCGCGGCCGCCACTCCATCCAGCTAGAAATAAACAAAGCGCTCTATATGAATGAGGAGACCTTCGAAAAGTCAAAGAATTACAATGCGCTGAAGGGCGATATTGAGAAATTAGTGACATTTTGCGCAGGCTATGCGCGGGCGCAACTTACGGATTTGGCGGCGGATTAGAAACCGCAGATGAACGCAGATATATTCCTTGTTTTCGCATCCCCGTGCTCGACACGGGGCATTCTGCGGTAGCGGCAACTACAAAAGGTCCCGTTTTTCAACGGGATTTAGTAACCTAAAAATAAGTCTGCGTTCATCTGCGGTTAAAAACATCTTGAAATTTATCCTTCAAGGCCGCATCAAACTCCGCCATTTCCACATCGCGCCCCAGCAATTCACACATGCTTGTCACCCCCGCATCGCTAATCCCGCAGGGGATTATGCCGCTGAAGTGGGAGAGGTCGGGGCTGACATTTATTGATATGCCGTGCAGGCTGACCCAGCGGCGGATGCGCACGCCCAGTGCGGCAATTTTCTTGTCGCCCTCATCCGTTTCCACCCAGATTCCGACACGCCCTTCCCGGCGCTCTCCGGTAATGCCAAAGCTCGCCAGCGCCATGATAATCCAGCGCTCCAAATCATGAACATAGGCTTTAATATCAGGCTGCTTCTGCCGCTTCCGCAAGTTAAGCATCACATAACCAACCCGCTGGCCCGGACCATGGTATGTATATTCCCCACCGCGCCCGGTTTTAAACACAGGAAAGCGCGCATCGAGCAGATCGCCCGCCTTGGCGCTCGTCCCGCCGGTATAGAGCGGCGGATGCTCCAGCAACCACACGCATTCTTGCGCTGCGCCCTTATGAATGGCGGCCACGCGGGAATCCATGAAGGATAGCGCGTCTTGGTATTCAACAGGGTATGTGGTGGCTTTCCATTCCATTGGCTTTGTCATAGACGTTTTTTGGCAAAAATGCGACCATTACCTGTTTTCAAGAAAGCCTCAAAACTATCTGCTTTTTCAACATCAGAAAAAGCCAAATATGTTTTTATCGCCCAAGGCTTATATTTATTTGTATGAACCGATTGCCCAGCATTATGCTCTGCCAATCGCCTATCCAAATCATTTGTGCTTCCAACATAAAAATGCTCAGGATTAAATAGGCTTTTTAAAATATATACATATCTCATAGTTGCTCGCCTTCGCCTTGCTACGGCGCAGCCGTCCGTTTCGCACGCTTCATCGCGAAAAATCGCGCTGTAGCTAAAATTTTGCTTTGCAAAATTCAGCGAAAGCGGATGGTGCGGCCGAGAGGACTTGAACCTCCACGGGATTTAACTCCCACAGCGACCTCAACGCTGCGCGTCTACCAATTCCGCCACGGCCGCCCAAGGGTTTATCAAGTGGTTCTTTGATTGACCGCACAGATGTAGCAAAAGCTCCCACATTGCGCAAGTGGATTATGTGGAATAAAAAACTGTGATCTATTGCACTGCATGATGCACAAGACTTGTAAATCACAACGTTTTCTGTTCCTTATAGGAGCGTAATAACACCTCATAAACTTACAGCGGAAAACACTGGCCAATGACGAAAAAAACCAAGAAGCAAGACGCCTTTTATAAATCGGCATTGGAATATCATAAACGTCACGACAAGCCGGGCAAAATTGAGATCACACCGACCAAGCCGCTCTCTACCCAAACCGATCTTGCACTCGCCTATTCACCGGGTGTGGCCGCGCCGTGTGAGGAAATTGCTGCAAACCCGCTCACCGCATACGACTACACCGCCAAAGGCAACCTCGTCGCCGTCATCACCGACGGCACGGCCGTTTTGGGTTTGGGCAATATCGGCGCGCTGGCCTCCAAGCCCGTGATGGAGGGCAAGGCCGTCCTGTTCAAAAAATTCGCCAACATCGATTCCATGGATGTTGAAATCGACATGAACACCTGCACCGATGAAAATACGGAGCGCGAGGAGTATATCAGCAAGTTCGTCGATATCGTCGCGGCAATGGAGCCCAGCTATGGCGGCATCAATCTGGAAGACATCAAGGCCCCGGAATGTTTTGAAATTGAACGCCGCTTGAAAGAGCGCATGAATATCCCCGTATTCCACGATGACCAACACGGCACCGCCATCATCGTCACAGCCGCCTTTACAAACTGGATCAAATGGTCCGGGCGTGACATTAAAAAAATCAAACTCGTCTGCTCCGGCGCTGGCGCATCGGCTTTGTCCTGCCTTAATCTTTTGGTTGGCGCTGGCCTTAAAAAGGAAAACATCATCGTATGCGACCGCACCGGCGTGGTTTATAAAGGCCGCAACGAAAGCATGGATCCTGCGAAAGAGAAATTCGCTGCTGATACAAAACACCGTAAAATCAAAGACGCGATGAAGAATGCGGATGTCTTCCTCGGCCTCTCCGGTCCCGGCGCAGTAGACAAAAAAATGATCGCCTCTATGGCCAAGGCGCCGCTTGTCATGACGCTCGCCAACCCGACCCCCGAAATCATGCCAGAGGATGCGAAAGAAGCCAAACCTGACTGTATCGTCTGCACCGGCCGCTCTGACTATACCAACCAGGTCAATAATGTCCTGTGTTTCCCCTTCATCTTCCGCGGCGCGCTGGATGTTGGTGCGACAGCGATTAACGAGGAAATGAAGCTCGCCTGCGTGGACGCGATCGCCGCGCTCGCCCGCAAGGAGGCCTCCGCCGAAGTCGCCGCTGTTTACCGTGATGAAGAACTTACCTTCGGCCCGGACTACCTCATCCCCAAACCCTTCGACCCGCGCCTGATCATCGATCTGCCCATCGCTGTGGCCAAAGCGGCGATGAAAAGCGGCGTCGCAACACGCCCGATCAAAGATTTTGATGCCTATGAACACAAACTGCGTCAATTCTTCATCCGCTCTCAACTGATCATGAAGCCGATGTACGAGCACGCAGCAACCGACCCAAAACGCATCGTCTATTGCGAGGGTGAAGAAGAAGATGTCTTGCAAGCTGTGCAGACTGTTATTGATGAAAACCTCGCTAAACCAACCCTGATTGGTCGGAAAAAGGTAATCGAGACTCGCATCAAACGCCTTGGCCTGCGGATGAGCGCCGGCAAAGATTTTGAGCTTTGCGACCCCGAAGATGACCCGCGCTATCGCGATTATTGGGAGACTTATCACAAAATAATGGAGCGCCGCGGTGTGATGCCCGCCGATGCCCGCAACATCGTACGCACAAACAACACCGTGATCGGCGCGTTGATGGTCTATAAGGATCACGCCGATGCGCTGATTTGCGGCACAACCGGCCAGTATCACGAACAGACTGAAGACATTATCGACATTATTGGCCTCAAACCCGGCGTCGAAACCCCGGCGGCCATGAATGGTCTACTCCTGCCCAGCGGCACCTATTTCTTCTGCGACACGCAAATCAATTCTGACCCCAGCATCGCGCAGCTTTCCGAGATGACATTGATGGCCGCAGAAAAGGTCCGCATGTTCGGTATAGAGCCAAAGGTCGCCCTGCTCTCCCACACCAACTTTGGCATCGGCGAATGTGATTCAGCGCGTAAAATGCGCTCAGCCTACACTGATCTACGGCGCCGCGATCCAAACCTGGAGATTGATGGTGAAATGACTGCCGATGTTGCGCTTTCTGAAAAAATTCGCGAGGCCGTCATGCCCAATTCAACGCTCAGCGGCACGGCCAATACCTTCATCATGCCCAATGTGGAATCGGCCAATATCGCCTTTAATATGCTCCGCGTCCTTGCGGAGGGGATCAGCATCGGCCCCATTCTGCTCGGCGCTGCGCGCCCGGCACACGTCATGACCGCCGCCGCAACCCCGCGCAGCATCGTCAACATGACCGCCTTCACAACCTTAGAGGCGCAAATGATCGAAGCCGAGGCCACCGCCAAGACCAAAACGGTAAAGGCAAAGCGCAAGCGGGCTTAATATACCCTTGATCCAACGCCCTGTTTCATGGTTCTTTAAAGACCGCGTATCGTTGCGCTATCAATGCCTGGAACAAATAATATGCCAGAAAAAAACGCTATAGCGCCCGAAAGTGCAGCAACAGAGGAGCAATCATTCCTTCTGACTGACGCTCAGATCAGGGATATGATCACGGCTGTGCGCGCGCAGGATGCCGATACGGTGCATGAATTTCTGGGCGACCTCAATGTCTGTGACACCGCGGAAATGCTCGCGAAGGTCAAGGAAGAAGACCGGCAAGAGCTGCTGGCGATGTTTGGCGAATATATTGACGCCGCTGTCTTCACCGAAATGGATTACGAGCTGGGCCGCAAATGCCTGTCCGACATGCCGCCCGCCTATGTCGCGGCAATCATTTCCTCGCTCGAAAGTGACGATGCGCTGTCCCTGATTTCTCATCTGGATGAGGATCAGCAAACCGAAATCCTGCGCAAGCTCTCCGCCAAAACCCGCGCCGCCGTAGAGGAAGGCCTAAGCTTCCAGGAAGACAGCGCCGGTCGCTTAATGCAGCGCGAGGTTGTTGCTGTGCCCGAGTTCTGGACCTCCGGAAAAACCATCGATTATTTGCGCGCTGCAGCGGCTGATTTGCCGGAAGATTTCTTTGATATTTTTGTCATTGATCCGGCACATCACGTGATCGGCCATATACCGCTCAACAAGCTCGTGCGCGCCAATCGCATGGAGAAAATCGCGAACCTGACGTTAGAAGAAACAATCGCGATCCCCGCCGATATGGACCAGGAAGAGGTTGCACACATCTTCCGGCGTGACAACATCACCTCTGCGCCCGTGACCGACACAAATGGCCGCCTGATCGGTGTGATCACCATTGATGACGTGGTTGACGTTATTGACCGAGAGGCACAAGAAGACATTCTAAAAATGGCCGGTGTGGATGACGGTGATCTTTATCGCGCCGTTTTAGCCACCACCAGCACACGTTTTCGCTGGCTGTTCGTGAATTTGCTCACCGCGATCCTGGCCTCTATCGTGATTTCGCTGTTTAATGCCACAATCGAGGAAATCGTGGCGCTGGCCGTCCTTATGCCCATCGTCGCCTCTATGGGCGGTAATGCAGGCACGCAGGCCCTGACGGTGGCCGTGCGCGCGATCGCCAACCGTCAAATTTCCGCCACCAACACCTGGCGTATTATCTGGAAAGAAACCATTATCGGCATCCTTAATGGCGCGGCCTTTGCGGTGATTGCCGGAATCGTGGCGGCGCTCTGGTTCACAAACCCCATGCTCGGCGCCGTGATCGCCATGGCCATGATCATCAATCTCTTCGTCGCCGGATTTTTCGGCGCCGGCATCCCCATCCTGATCGACCGACTGGGCGGCGACCCCGCCGTATCCTCAACCGTCTTCTTAACAACCGTTACCGATGTTGTTGGATTTTTTGCGTTTTTGGGGTTGGCGGCGGTGTTTTTGATATAGAGCGCTAAAAAACATCCCCCCTCCCTGAGGGAGGGGCTAGGGGGAGGGGTTAAAATCTATCTTTAAACCAACACCGTCACCCCCCACCTTAATCCTCCCCCTAAGGGGGAGGAAATAACAACAAGTATCACAGGGATGACAAACCGCAATAAATCATGTAAAACCTGCAACCATGTCAGCATCAAAATTAGTAAAACCATCGCTCGAGCATAAAGAGAGCTATCTGGACGCCCTGAGGGAGTTCCATGAAGAAGGCCGCTATGACTTTCTGAAATATGATGAGATTGAGGCTAATTTCGAACAATTCATTCAAGAACTCAATGACGGCAACCGCCATTTGCACAAGCCCTACGCCGATTGGGTTGAGCCCGTCCCAGAAACAATCCTCTGGCTGGTGAAGAGCGATAAATTCATTGGCACTTTTAACATCCGCCACCGCCTGAACTGGCATCTGGAAAAATGGGGCGGGCACGTCAATTTCGTTATTCGCCCATCCATGCGCGGCAAGGGCTTTGGCAAGAAAATCCTGCAAAAGGGCATGCCCTTTACCTGCTATCTCGGCATCGACCGCGCGCTTTTAACCGTTAGCCCCGTCAATGAGGCCGCCATAAAAATCGTTGAGTTTTGCGGAGCAGAGCTTCAAGATGAACTAGCAGAGACTGATCAATTCCCCCTGCGCCGCCGATACTGGCTTGATTGCTCATAGAATTTAAAAACCACAGATGAACACGGATGAACGCAGATAAAAAGGGGTTCATCTGTGGTTAAAAGAAAAACATGGCCAAAAAGAAAACACCATCGAAAAAGCGCAAAACCGCGCGCCAGAAAAAACAGAAATCACTGCTCTCGCAGCTGATCAAATGGAGCTTCGTGCTCGGCCTGTGGGCCGGGATATTCCTGACTGCCCTTATCGCATGGTATGCCACTGAGCTGCCCGACATCACCGAGCATGCAAGCTTTGAGCGCGAGACATCCATCACCGTTCTGGCTGTCGATGGCTCCGTCATTGCGCGCTATGGCGACTTGATGGGCGAAAGCGTCAAGGTCGAGGACATCCCCCCGCACCTGGTCCACGCCGTACTCGCCACCGAAGACCGCCGCTTTTACAGCCATTTTGGTATTGACCTCATCGGCTTTACCCGCGCGATGGTGGTCAATGCACGCAAGCAACGCTTTGCGCAGGGCGGTTCTACCATCACGCAGCAACTCGCCAAGAACCTCTTCCTCAGCCGAGAGCGCACGATCAAGCGTAAAATTCAGGAGGCCATCCTCGCACTTTGGCTAGAACGCGAATTAACCAAGGACGAAATCCTCAGCGCCTACCTCAATCGCGTCTATCTTGGCTCCGGCGCATACGGCATGACGGCAGCTTCTGATCTATATTTTGCCAAACCCGTGCAAGACATCAACATTCGCGAAGCCGCAACGCTCGCTGGCTTGCTCAAGGCCCCCTCCCGCTATTCCCCGATGTCCAACCCCCAGCTCTCTCGCCAGCGCACAGATGTGGTGCTGAATTCTATGGTTGATGCAGGCTATATCAACGAAAATCAGGCAGGAGAGCTGTTCACATCCCTGCCCGCGCAGCCCCTAAAACGCCCCAGCGGCCAGACCGCGCGCTATTTTTCCGACTGGGTTGTGGATGGGCTGGACGATTTGATCGGCACGCCGTCCGAAGACATCATCGTCCACACAACCTATAACCCCGACATTCAAAAAAGCGCGGCCGAGGCCATTAATGCAGTGATTGACGAGGTCGGCGAAAAGGATAGAGTGTCCCAGGGTGCCGCCATCGTCATGCGCCCAGACGGCGCTGTGCTCGCGCTGGTCGGCGGCAAGGATTACGGCCTGTCACAATTCAACCGCATCACCCAAGCCAAGCGCCAGCCCGGCTCCGCCTTTAAGCCTTTCGTCTATCTCACGGCGCTGGAGAACGGCTATATGCCTGACACGCTGGTGGTGGATGAACCGATCCTTGAAGGTGAATACAAGCCCAAGAACTACGGCAATAAATATTACGGCGAGCTAACATTAGAGAATGCTTTATGGCTGTCGCTCAATACAGTTTCCGTTAGTATCGTGCGCGATGTTGGTCCCGAAGCCGTCGTCGCAACCGCGCGCCGTCACGGCATTTTTTCAAAACTTGAGCCCTATGAGAGCATTGCGCTGGGCACCAGCGAGGTTTCAATGCTCGAGCTCGCCTCAGCCTACTCCACCATCGCCAATGGCGGGTTTGCGGTGTTCCCCTACGCCATCATCAAAATCGAGAACGAGCAAGGCGAACTTTATTATCAGCGCCCCGCCCGCCGTAAGACCCGCCGCATTGCGGATTACACCTATGTTCAAACACTGGCCAGCATGATGAGCGGCGTGCTGGAACACGGCACAGGCCGCGGCGCAGCGGTGCCCTTCCCCGCAGCCGGAAAAACCGGCACAACGCAAGATAGCCGCGATGCCTGGTTTGTCGGCTTCACGGACGAGCTGGTTGCAGGGGTTTGGATGGGGAATGACGATAACAGCCCCATGCGCCGCGTCACGGGCGGCAGCTATCCCGCCCAAATCTGGAAAAAAGTCATGCTCGATGTCCGCGGTCAATACGCTCCGATCAGCGCAAGAAACTTCAACATCTCCGGCTTTAGCACCCTGATGGACAAACTCCTCTCCGCTGGCGGATCACCAGGCATTATCAGTTGGGAGAAGAATACGCCGGGCAATAGCAGAAAATCTCATAAGAACCAACGGCGGTATAATAACTAAAAAGGGGTTCACGCAAAGAGCGCAAAAGGAATACGCAAAGCACGCGAAGCCTTTATCTTTTTCCTTTGCGACCTTTGCGGAAAACTTAGCGCCCTTTGCGTGAACCCCTACAAAAACGCCCCTTCACCCACCAGACTATAATCACCGTTCACAAAGGCAAATTTATCCTCGCCGATCATACGCCAATAGCGCGCAAGATCATGCAGCGCCTCTGACGGGCCGCCGACTTCCCAACCCGTGCGCAGCAGCGACTGATCAGCAAATCTAAGAAACTCCGCCGGCAACGCCAGGCGCGGCGCGCGCAGGCCCAAATCCACCAGCTCTTTCGCCACATGCGCATCACTGTAATCCATCATATCGGCGGTGAATTGAATGGCCGACAAAACCTTAATCTCCATCCGGCTATTGGGCACACAGCGTAGATGCCGCATAAAGCGCGCATAGAGATCCAGCTCCTCGCGCTGCGTCAGATCCTCTGAAGGGATGGGTAGAATGATGTCGTTATTTTTATGAGTCTTATTCATTGGACGACCTCCCGGTTTAAGCAATTGAGCGCCTCACAAAATTGCGGGGCTATATCTAAGCCTAGGCTGGAGAGTCTTAACGGAATCTTAAGATTTTAGTTTCGGAAAATCGGGTGTGTGGATAAACGCCCGCCCTGTCATCCCGCTGGCATGTCGCAGGCGTTCACACGAACGAAGCCAAAAAAGACAGCTGCAGCGCAGCTGACATATAGATCCCCGCCGTTTTAGCGATACTGCGTATCGCCGCGGGGATGGCCGCATTATTTATCGTGGAATCGCGCCCGTCGCCAATTCATCGGCACGTTCATTCTCCGGATGGCCACTATGCCCCTTCACCCAAAAAAACGTCACATCATGCGTAGAAAGCAACGAATCGATTCGCTCCCACAGCCCCCTGTTCTTCACCGGCTTTTTATGCGCGCCCTTCCAGCCCTTGGCCTTCCAGCCCGCCATCCACTTTGTCGCGCCGTCCATCACATATTTGCTGTCGGTGTAAATCTCAACGCGCGAGGATTTCTTCAGCGTTTCTAAGGCCTGAATAACCGCCATCATCTCCATACGGTTATTGGTGGTGTCGCCATCCCCGCCCGAGATTTCCTTCTCATGTCCATTCCAGCGCAGCAAAGCGCCCCAGCCGCCGGGGCCGGGGTTTCCGCTACATGCGCCATCGGTGTACACTCTGATCACGCCATCATCGCTCATGATTTCTGCTCATCCAGCGCTTTGCCCACCACGCTCAAAAAAGCCTCTTCCGATTCAATATCCGCGACCTCTTCAACATTAATCGTCACGCCATAGCGATCCGCGAGCCTCTGATATTTCGGCAGGCGTGAGTCAAATAAGTGCGGAAACGCCCAGCGTAAAAACATTTCTGGATCAATCTCTTCCACCGCTTTAGCTTCAAATTTATCCTGAAACGCCGCCAAACGCTCTTCAAAAAATGCGGGCGGAAAATAGAGCGGCTTGGGTGTCCATATGGCCCGCTCTAAAATTTGCTTATGGTTTTTCGGGCTAACGCGCAAATATATAAACAAGCTCTGCGCCGCAACATCCGCAAGCACAGATTCATCCTCGACCTCACATAAGCTACCTGCAGAGTCGTTAACGATATGTCCATTGGTCGTTTGCTTGACAACATCCACAAAATCACAGAGCGCCTGACACTCCGCCTCATAATAAAGACTTTGCCGACGCTTAAATTCATCAAGCCCAACGCCGCCATGCTCCGGATTACCAATCTGACCAACGAAATCAGAGAGATTCGCTATATTATCTGGCCTAAGCTCTCCGCCATCGCTTATCATTTCGCTCAGATATTTCGTGGCGATCAAATAGTCACAGGAATAATTCTGCCATCCCCACTCTGCCAGGCGGCAAGACAGATAGCTCTTCCCCACACCAGACATCCCGATCAGTGTGATCGCCTTACGCGGTTGGTCTAAAAATGCTTGCGCGGTTATTTTCATGCGGTCCCTATCGCCCCCGTCATCCCCGCGGCAGTGCGCAAGCACTGCTCAAACAGCGGGGATCTACGAAGACAGCCGTATCGCGGCTGACATATGGATCCCCGCTGTTTGAGCGCGCTAACACGCGCAGCGGGGATGACGGGGAAATAATTATTCATGCGGCCAATACTCTTGGAATTTTAAATACGACATTCTCTTGTGTGATAGCTACCTCCTCTATCGTGACAGTGAAATGTTTTTTCGCCTCTGCAATCACTTCATCCACCAGAATCTCTGGCGCCGATGCGCCCGCGCTTAACCCCAGCGTCTGAACGCCGCCCAAGGCACTCCAATCAATCTCACTTGCCCGCTGCACCAGCGCCGTTTTCTCGCACCCGTAGATCATCGCAACCTCGACCAAGCGATTAGAGTTCGATGAATTCGGCGCGCCAATCACCAGCATTGCATCCGAACGCACTGCAATCGCCTTCACGGCCGCCTGCCGGTTGGTGGTGGCGTAGCAAATATCTTCCTTATGCGGCCCCTGAATATTCGGGAAACGCGCCTGCAGCGCTGCCACAATCTCCGCCGTATCATCAACAGACAACGTCGTTTGCGTGCAATAGGCGAGATGACACTCATCTCGTACACTATAATCCTCTCTCCCCTCTGGGGAGAGGGTTAGGATGAAGGGCGATTCTTCTTCGCTCAAAGTTTGCCCTCTCACCCCAGCCCTCTCCCCGGGTGGAGAGGGGGAGTTCTTTGACAATACACTTAACCGCGCAACATCCTCCACCGTCTCAACCAGCACCACCGCACCGTGCGGCAACTGCCCCATCGTGCCCACGACTTCGGGATGTCCTGCATGACCGATTAAAATAATTTGATGTCCGTTCTTATAATGTCGCTCCGCCTCGCGGTGCACCTTACTCACCAACGGGCACGTCGCATCAATATAGAACATCTCCCGCGCGGCAGCATTTTCCGGCACGCTTTTGGGCACGCCATGCGCGCTAAAAATCACCGGCTGGCCGTCATCGGGAATTTCATCAAGCTCTTTGACAAACACCGCGCCCTTGTCCCGCAAGCCGTTCACCACATACTTGTTATGTACAATCTCATGGCGCACATAGACTGGCGCACCATATTTCGCGATCGCCAGCTCAACAATCTGGATCGCCCGATCCACCCCCGCACAAAACCCCCGCGGCGCAGCAAGTAATATCGTTAATGGCTGTTTTTGAATTTCTGCTTGTCCCATGCTCAATCTTATGCCACGGTTGGCTTATAGCAACAAGATAGAATTTCTTACATATATTCTAATATAAAGGCAGTTTATTAAGTTATGAAAAAAA
This sequence comes from Alphaproteobacteria bacterium, assembly GCA_024275825.1. Lineage (GTDB taxonomy): Bacteria > Pseudomonadota > Alphaproteobacteria > Micavibrionales > Micavibrionaceae > JAJRYK01. The sequence continues at coordinate 16,790 of JAJRYK010000002.1, read as the reverse complement.
GAAACCCTAGTGAAGGCGCTTTTAAAGCAGCACTATCCAACATTGAAAAAAGTGTTGGCAAATGTCTAATAGAAGAAGCCGGGGGGGAAAGGATTGCCAATATTATTAATATGGTATTTTCACCAGATGAACAAAACCCTGAAGCTGCCGTCCACGATTATATTGCAAGAATAAATGATGAATTCTTTATCGCAACACACTCAATTGTGCTGTCTGCATTAGAATTAAGAATAAACAGAGACTCGCGAAACCAAGGAAACACTTCATACCCAGCCCTTCAATCCTAACCCCTTGCTTTCGCCCACCTGCTTCCGTAAGCTGCTATTTTTATTGATATAGCGCGACAACTTCGGAGACACAGGCATGAGCCCCTTAAAATTCCTCACCCTAACACTCTGTGTATTTACCCTTTCTGCCTGCCAGCAAACATGGGAAGGCCTTAAGGAAGATATAGACAGCATCAGCGCGCCAAGCTGGGCTGAGTTTACACCGCTCATAGCGAAAAAGGAGGTCTCCCCCGAGCTGCTCGTTGATAACGGCAATTGCCCAACCATCAAAATCGTCGAAGAGCTCGCCACCGCAAATACCTTCTCCGACATCAGCAATCCACAAGATTACAATTTGATATCGCGCGCGCTTGTAACGCAGGCTGAAAACACCTGTAGCTATAGCGGCAAGACCGCCACCATAGACCTGAAACTCACCTTTAGCGGACAGATAGGGTCAAAAGCCCAGAACCAAAACAGCTTCTCCACCCCCTATTTTGTCGCCGTGACGCAGCCCAATGGCAGCATTTTAGCCAAAGAAGTTTTCTCCACCACGCTCACCCAACAGCCCGGCACAATCCAAACCACGCAATATGAAACCCTGCGCCACATCATTCCGATCGCAAACCCCAATGATGGTCCAAAGTACAAAATCTTGATTGGCTTTCAGCTAACTCAGGAACAGCTCCAACATAACCGCGCCGTGATTGCCGCTGAAAGGGCCGCAAAACTAGCCGCCGAGCAAGCCGCAAAGGACGCTGCCAAAGCTGATAAAGCGCCTCTCTTTCAATCTCAGACACCACAAACCCCACCACCAGCACCGCAAACCGGCACCCAGCGTGTGACCCAAACGCCGGACGGCCCCATCATCATCTATCCGCAATAGGACGGGAAGCATGTCTTTTAGCAAAAAACCAGCAACACTCGCCCTTGCTTACCCACGAACACTTACCCGTTCACGAACACTGGCCCTTGCTTACTCACAAACACTCACCCGCTCACGAGCACCTCCCCTATCACCACGCCCCACACAGCAATATTATGTAAAATGAATAATTTCAATATAGACATATTTTGGACATCCGAAGCCACCGAGCACCAAGACGTTGCACAGAAAACCTTCACCAGCCTACAGGGTGAATTCACGCACATGCTCGATCTGTGCACCGCCGCCATCCAAAACGGCAATAAAATCCTGTTCTTCGGCAATGGCGGCAGCGCTGCAGACGCGCAGCACCTCGCCACAGAGCTCGCCGTGCGCTATGTCTCCGACCGTGCGCCCATCGCCGCACTCGCGCTCACCACAGACACCTCCGCCCTGACCGCCATCGGCAACGATATGGGCTTTGAGGCCCTCTTCGCCCGCCAGATAGAAGCCATCGGCAAGCCGGGCGATATCGCCATAGGCATCAGCACATCCGGCACCAGCCCCAACATCATAACCGCCCTGAAAACCGCCCGCGATGGCGGCCTAAAAACCATCGGCCTAACCGGCAAGGGCGGCGGCAAAATGCCCCCCCTATGCGATTGCACCCTAATCGTCCCCTCCACCACCACCGCCCGCATCCAAGAAATGCACATCACCCTCGGGCAAATGCTGTGTGGGGCGTTAGAGCAGGAATTGAGGTTGCTATAGTTTTTGACATAAGTTAACGCCTGTGTTAAAACGCCTGCATGCTCCACAACACACCAAAAGTTCAGACACTTGTTAAGGCCTACAGAAATGTTAGGCATGTTCGCTATGCCCGTAACTGCCTTGACCTTTGCCAGCTTATAAAACAACAAGGCGTGGACATAAACACACTCGACAGCTTGGGCTATGCTAACCCGATAGAAGAGAAGGCTGAATTCTTAAGAAAAGCAGTGAGCGCGATGACTTGGCATATTCTGTCCCAAGGAACTATAGAGGACCTGAAAACGGCTGATGTGGATTTTGATAACTGGGATATTAATGATCCAGAAATAAAGGACCTGAAAATAGACCACAATTTTGCACAATATTTTTACATTCAAGGCTCCGGTGGAAGCGTTGCCGCAGCCGTAAAGTTTTATGAAGGAGAGAAAAAAATCAGCGGCACATTTCAAACAGCCACCAACTTTTACAAAAAAGGCTATGCGACAACCCTAAGGTGGGTGCTTATGAGACATGCTCTCACCTCTGGGAAGACTATGTTCACAGGATCATACCTGCATGATGGACAACGCTATTTAGCCCCTAAAATCCCTGAGCTTCATAAACATATACCAGATTTAAAAATTGAATATTCAGGAAACGAACCAATAGACGGCCACAGGCCCTACAAGGTACGAGGAACAGGAAACGTTGTTATTGAATTTGAAGACCTTTCTCAAGAAAAAGAGAGGCCTGCACTCCAATCATGGTAACAAGAAAAATCGAGGTGATCCCTAAGGAATTCCCTTGAGATCCCCCCCTATCTCACGTACACTCTGCGCTTTAAAGAAAAGCGAAAAACAATGCCACAACAACAAATTGAAACACTCAGCTTCGAAGATGCCCTCACCCAGCTCGAGGCTATCGTACGCGATTTGGAGCAAGGCGGCACGCCGCTGGAGAAATCGATCGAAGCCTATGAGCGCGGCGTCGCGCTGAAAAAGCATTGCGAAACTAAACTCAGCGATGCCAAAGCCAAAATCGAGAAAATAACAATAAACAAAGACGGTGCGCTCAAAACAGAGCCATTGGACCAAGAGTAAACCCACACCGTCATTGCGAGGAGCGTAGCGACGCGGCAATCCAGAAACGATGAAACACCCTACGATTTACATTATAGCCAATAAAAGAAACGGAACACTTTATACAGGCGTAACGTCAAACTTAAGAAAAAGAATTTTCGAACATAAAAATAAGAACGCAGAAGGATTTTCTGCTAAATATAATTGCCATTTACTGGTATATTATGAAGTCTTTGATGACATAGAGAACGCGATCATACGCGAAAAACAGATTAAAGCCGGATCACGAAAAAAGAAGTTAGCATTAATTGAAGGTTTTAATCCAAATTGGAATGACTTATACGAAACACTCTGCTGAAACTGGATTGCCGCGTCAGGCTAAAGCCCTCCTCGCAATGACAAAATCAGCAAAAAAAATAAAAAAGGACACCTAAAAATGCCATCACCACGTGACGCCAGCCCGAAACTCCAGGACGCCATGGACGATGTCGTTCGCGGCGTTAATCTGACGATTGAAAAGCTCTTGCCCGAGACGGATTTGGCTGAGGCACGCCTCTATGATGCCATGCGTCATGGCACGCTCAATGGTGGAAAGCGCCTGCGCCCCTTCCTCGCCATTCACTCTGCCTATCTGTTCAATGTCGATAGCTCGCGCGCGCGCCGCGTCGCTGCGGCGATTGAATTCATGCATTGTTATTCTCTCATCCATGATGATTTGCCGGCGATGGATGATGCCTCTCTGCGCCGCGGACATCCGACTGTGCACAAACAATATGACGAGGCCACCGCTATTCTCGCCGGTGATGCTCTCCTCACCCTCGCTTTTGAAGTGCTCTCTGACCGTGACACGCATGCTGATCCCAATGTCCGCTGTAATTTAGTGCGCGAACTGGCAAAGGCCACCGGCAGCCACGGCATGGTTGGCGGCCAAATGCTCGATCTGATCGGCGAAACGGAAGAATTTGATCTGGGCACGATCTCCCGCCTGCAACGCATGAAGACCGGCCAACTGATGGCCTTCGCCTGCGAATCCGGCGCGATATTGGGCAAGGCTGATGATCCGCACCGCCGCGCGCTGCGTGCCTATGCCCACGACCTTGGCCTAGCGTTCCAGGTCACCGATGATATTCTCGATGTCGAAGCAGACCCCCAGGACACCGGCAAAGACACCGGCAAAGACATTGAAGCCGGCAAAGCCACCTTCGTCTCCACCATGGGCGCCGAAGCCGCCAGAGGCCGCGCCGAAATGCTCGTCGCCCAAGCCGTGCGTCATTTAAAAATCTTTGGTAATCGCGCGGATATGCTTATCGAACTTGCGGAGTATGTTCTTGCGCGGCGGGCTTAGGCGTTTTTAAAAGCTTCTCGAATCGTTTGTAGTAATCTCCATGAACAGCCAACCGAAACTTTGAAGTACGCATCTTTTTCCCACCTTGCGCCGTTACGCGTTTCTCAAAACATTCAAGTGCCCGCATCGCTTCTTCAAACGGAACGGTTTCCACCACATCACCATACCCTATATTTTCTCCTACACCTGTCCCGGCACCTTTAATCAGGTAATTTCGACCTTCTTTAAGGTGAGCAGCAAAAGCAACTTTTTGACATTCCCAATCATTCTTGCATCCACCTTCATGTGGCATTTTAAAAATGAATTAATGGGCCATCAATCGTTTGGGTAATTTTTGCTTTTTCATTATTCAAAATCTTCCTTCTATAAATTTAATATATTTTTCATATACTCACCCCTACCCTTGTCAATAAATTTCCTTTGCGTGTTTGGCGCACTATGCGGTACAAAGACCCATCATGAACGCAGCAGACCCTAAATTGACGCAGACTAAGCCTGCAAATAAAGCCCCCTCTCCACTCCGGGGAGAGGGCTGGGGTGAGGGGGATAAAGACTCTGAGCAAAGAGAAACGCTCCCTCACCCCAGCCCTCTCCCCAAGGGGAGAGGGGGCAAAACCGTCCTTGACCGCGTCTCCACCCCCGCCGACATGAAGGCGCTCAGCGATGCTGAGCTTAAAACCCTCGCAGATAATGTGCGCACAGAGATGATCAATGTCGTATCTAAAACCGGCGGTCACCTTGGTGCTGGGCTTGGCGTTGTGGAGCTCACAGTCGCACTGCACGCCGTTTTCGACACGCCGGCCGATCGCCTGATTTGGGATGTCGGGCACCAGACCTATCCACACAAAATTCTGACCGGCCGCAAAGACAAGATGCATACAATTCGTCAAGGCGGCGGACTGTCGGGCTTTACCAAGCGCAGCGAGAGCGAGTACGACCCCTTCGGCGCAGCGCACAGCTCCACCTCCATCTCCGCCGGTCTGGGCATGGCGGTGGCGCGCGATTTATCCGGCGGAGGCAATCACGTGATCGCTGTGATCGGTGATGGCTCTATGTCTGCGGGCATGGCGTATGAGGCCATGAATAATGCCGGCGCCCAAATGATTAACGGCAAAAAGTCCCGCCTGATCGTTATCCTGAATGACAATGAAATGTCCATCGCCCCGCCCGTGGGCGCGATGAGCCGCCATTTAACCAAAATCGTCTCCTCCAAGACCTATATCAATGCCCGCAAGACGGGGAAGAAGGTTACCGAGCTACTGCCCGGCCCGCTGCGCCACGCCGCCAAGCGCGCCGAGGAAGGCGCCCGCATCGCAATGTCCAATGCCCATGGCGGCGGCTCTCTGTTCGAGGAGATGGGCTTTTACTATATCGGCCCCGTTGACGGCCACAATCTAGACCATTTGCTGCCGATCCTGCGCAACATCAAGGACGGCAACGCGCATGACGGCCCGATCCTGATCCATGCCATCACGCAAAAGGGTAAGGGCTATGGCCCCGCCGAGATGTCAGCCGATAAAATGCACGGCGTAAAGAAATTCGATGTGGTTACCGGCAAGCAAGCCAAGAGCAAACAAGGTGCACCCGCCTACACCAAAGTCTTCGCCCAGAGCCTGATCAACGAGGCTAGAGCCGACGATAAAATCATCGGCATCACCGCCGCCATGCCCGACGGCACCGGCATGGATTTATTCGCTCGCGAATTCCCGGACCGCTGCTTTGATGTCGGAATCGCAGAGCAGCACGCCGTAACCTTCGCCGCCGGGCTAGCGACCGAAGGCTACAAACCATTCGTCGCCATCTACTCCACCTTTATGCAGCGCGCCTACGACCAAGTCATCCACGATGTCGCCCTGCAAAACCTGCCCGTGCGCTTCGCGATGGATCGCGCCGGTTGGGTCGGCGCAGACGGTCAAACCCACGCCGGATCATTCGACATTGCCTATCTCGGCTGCCTGCCCAATTTCGTCCTGATGGCCGCCGCCGATGAAGCCGAGCTGGCCAGCATGGTCGCAACCGCGGCCAGCTACAACGGCGGCCCCATCGCCTTCAGATATACCAGAGGCGAAGGCACCGGCGCCCCTATACCAGAAGAGCCGAAAATTCTAAAAATTGGCAAAGGCCGCATCATTCAAGAAGGCAGCGACATCGCCCTCTTAAGCTACGGCACCCGCCTGGAGGAATGCAAAATAGCCGCCGAGATGCTAGAAGCAAAAGGCAAAAGCGTCACCATCGCCGATGCCCGCTTCGCCAAGCCGCTAGACAAAGCCCTCATCCGCCAGCTGGTCGAAAACCACGACCACCTCATCACCATCGAAGAAGGCAGCATCGGCGGCTTCGGCTCCCTAGTGCTATAATTCCTCGCCCGCGAAGATCTCCTGCAAAGCTGCAAAATCAAAACCATGCATTTGCCGGATATGTTCCAAGATCAAAATGACCCCGCAAAGCAATATGAAGAAGCCCGCCTCACGGCAAAGGATATTGTAAAAAAGTCACTCTAAACACTCTGAAGGCCCCTCCCATGCTCATTACAAACGATGCTTTAAACGCGCTGCTCGCCCCCTCTCAAGACACCAACACCAACATAAACCTTATCCTCATTGGTATGTCCGGCAGTGGAAAAACCCACTGGTCAAAAGAAATCTCCAGACATTACGGTTTAGAACACATTGAATTTGACGATCTCATTGGACAATCATCAACCCTCTCGGAACTTATCAAAGATTACCCGGGGGAAAACGACGCTGAAAAAATGGGAAATTATTTCGGCATGCCCTGGACAGAAAACTTCAAAGAAAAAGAACGAGCCTTTCTCGACATAGAGGCACAGTTTTTACGCAATAACACTGATCAACGCGGTAAAGTCATAGATCTCACAGGCAGCGCGATTTATCACCCAGATGAAATGCAGGCCATGACACAGGCTGGCCTAGTTATCTACCTCGAGACCAGCGCAGATGTACAAGCGGACATGTTCAAGACCTATATCGCTCATCCGAAACCAGTTTGCTGGAACGACATTTTTGAACCACAAAGCGATGAAACCAATGACGAAGCCCTCAAACGCTGCTATCCTTTGCTTCTACAAACACGTGATGCGCTCTATCGAGAACACGCAGATATCGTTATTCCCTATAACGTGCATAAACAAGCGCAAACCCCAACAGCACTCATCGCAGAAATCACCGCGCAATTAAAATAACCCCATGGCCTTAGAAAAACCCACAATCGTGATCTTCGACATGGACGGCACATCGGTGCGGCACATCAATATCTATCTGCTGCATGTGCTGGAAAAGCTTGATGATTGGGGCTATGCGATCTCCAAATTTTTCACCTGGCTGTTTCGCCGTGGGGGTCAGGGGCCGATCATTGCGGATGATGATGAGTTTTTGAACCGGAAAAAGCCGCGCTTGTTTGTCCATCGCGCTATTCACAAGGTCCGCCGGAAAGAGGTTGATCAGATCGTTGAGCCCTGCCCCGGCATTTATTCTGTGCTGGCACTGCTCAAGAAAAACAACATCCCCCTCGCGCTGGCCAGCAACGGACTGGGCAAGGGTTACGGTCACGACATTCTCGATAAATTTGGGCTCGCGCATTATTTCACCGCCACCATTTTCCGCGAGGACGTAAAGAAATCCAAACCACATCCGGAGGGCATTTTGCTGGCGCTGAAGGAGCTGAACGCAGAAATTACCGAGAAAGACGTCATCTGGCATATCGGCGATCGGCGTAAAGACGTCATTGCCGCGCTTGATGCCAATAATCACACGCCGGGCAAAGTCGTGCCTGTTGCCTACGGCATTAACGCCGCGCTCGCTGTGCTGGAAAAGGGCTTACCGCCCGAAAATATCGTGATTTCCTACACAGATTTATACGAGCATTTGAAGAAAATGTTGCGCTAAATAGCTAAACCGTCATCCTGGAGGCTGAGCACTAGCGAAGCTATACATCCAGTATCCACTAAAGAGAGCTGCAAAGCAGCTCACATAAATGGATCCCCGCTGTTTGAGCAGTGCAAGAGCACTGCCGCGGGGATGACAGAATAGTTTTTAATCCAGCCGCAGGCTCTCATATACGGCAGATTTAGAATCGTGCAAGATGCGCGCCTCCTCAAGCGCCGGGGAAAACACCGCCAGCGCATCAGACAGAATACGCAGATTTTCAAAAATCATCCCGCTCCCGCCGATCAATTCAACAAACTGCTCCAGCGGCGTTTTTGGTTTTGGCATGATCACAATATGAAGGCCATTTTTGTCTTCTGCACCAACAAGTTCTGCTGTAAAGTTCAGCGCCTCCGTTAAGCCACCAAGCTGGTCCACCAGACCAATCTCAACCGCCTGCGCGCCGCTCCACACGCGGCCGCGCGCAAGCTCTTCAGCCCTATCATCAGATAGGCCTCTGCCTTCAATCACACGATGTAAAAAACTCTCATACACATCATCCAGCATCATATTCACGCGCACCGCTTCGGCTTCGGAATAGGTCTCGTTAATGGCCCATAAATTTGCGTTCTCGCCCCATTGCACGCCGTCCCAATTCACGCCCATTTTATCAAACAGCGCGCCAATCGAAAACTTCCCACCAACAACGCCGATCGATCCCGTCAGCGTGGTTGGCAGCGCGAAAATTTGTTCTGAATAGGCCGAAATCCAGTATCCGCCAGACGCCGCCGTTGGTCCCATCGACACAATCACCGGCTTATCTTTTGCCTGCGCCTTTCGCACAGCGCGCAAAATCGTCTCCGACGCTGTTGGTGATCCGCCTGGGCTGTCAACGCGCAGCACAATTGCCTGCACATCATCATCGTTCGCCGCAGCCATAATCGCCGGCGCAATCTTGTCCGCCGCCGCGATGCCGGATTTAGAGCCAGTCGACATAATCGCGCCCACCGCATAGATTAGCGCAACCACGGGCTTTTTCGGCGTCAAGCGCTGCTCGACAATATTTTGCGCCTGCGCCTGGCGAAGATCGGCAAGATAATGCGGCACGGCGACAAACAGCTCATCCTCATACTCACGCTCGCCCGTCACCGCTTCCTTGATATTATCAATCAAAACATCCACGTAATTCGCGCTCGTCACCAATTTCGCCTGCTCAGCCGCCTTCGCCGTGAACAGCCCATCATCAACATAACCCTTAAATTCATCCGCGCTCATCCCGCGCTCCGCAGGGATGTCCGCCATAAACTCCGCCGTGATACTCGCCATCAACGCGCCCAGCATCTCCTCATTCTCCGGCGACATATCCTCACGCATCAGGCTCTCATAGGCTGTTTTATATTCCTTGCGCTGGAAGAACTCCGGGGTCACGCCAATTTTATCAAGCGCGCCGCGCGCATAGGGCGCCTGCAACGCCATGCCAGTGATCGACACAATGCCCATCGGCTGCAGCCAAATTTCATCAAAGGCACTGGCCAGATAATACCCGCCAAAACCGCCCGCGATATCGCCATAGCCCTGGCTATAAATATGCGCAAACTTATCCGCCGCCTTGAACCGCGCCAGCGCCGCGCGAATTTCCTGCACATGCGCCAGCGAGAATTTCCCAGGCTCCAGCCGTGCATAAATGCCCTTCACCCGTGGGTCAGACGCCGCCTTGTCAATCGCCGCAACATACTCACGCACCGTCGGCGCGCTGCCCTTAAACGGATCAGCAAAACTCGGCATGGGCGGCAGCTCAGCCAGCCCGCTCTTCAAATCCATATAGAGCACAATCTTGTCCGGCAATGGCGGCGCGGGCGAAGGCGCGAACTGCGATGCGATCAGCACCCCATACACCGCAAAGATCAGCACCATCGCCCCCAGCGCCATGCACGTCCGCTTCAACGCCGCCCACAAAATCGGCAGCACAACCCCTTTCCGCTTGCGCGTCTTCGCCTGCATCTGCGGCGGAGAGCTAAATAAAGGGCGACGATACCGGAAATTTTTATTAGACATGACTATTTTTACCACGCAAGGTTCAGAGTTCACAGGGCATTTTTAAAGAAACCACAGATGAACGCGAATTTATTCTTTGGTAGAATAAAGAAATAAGCGTTAGTCAAACAGCTTTATTCTCTGACTAGGCAGGAGGCGCGTGGCGTAGTGAAACTACGCGAGCAACGAGTAACGACGTTAGGGGATAAAGATGGCAGACTACAAGCACTGCGCCTTATGCCGCAGCCAATGATCGGCCAGAACGCAGGCCATCATCGCCTCAACCACCGGCGCGCCGCGAATGCCGACGCAAGGGTCGTGGCGGCCTTTGGTGACAATGTCGGTTTCCTTGCCCTTTTTATCGATGGTTTTGACGGGCGTCAGGATCGAACTCGTCGGTTTAAACCCAACGCGCACGACGATGTCTTGCCCGCTCGAAATACCGCCAAGAATGCCGCCAGCATTATTCGATTGAAATTCCGGCTTACCGTTTTTACCGATACGGATCTCATCCGCATTCTGCGCGCCGCCCAGCTCTACCGCATCAAACCCTGCGCCAATTTCAACGGCCTTCACCGCATTAATGCTCATCATCGCCTTGGCCAGATCCGCATCCAGCTTATCATAGACCGGCGCACCAAGACCTGCGGGAATGCCGCTCGCATGCACCTCAATCACCGCGCCTGCGCTTGATCCGCTCTTGCGCACGCTATCAAGATAATCCTCCCACGCAGCCGCAGCCTTTTTATCCGGGCAGAAGAACGGATTTTCATCAACCTGTTTCCAGCTCCAATTATTCAGATTTATCCGCTCCGTGCCCACCTGCACCACGGCGGCACGAATTTTGACCTTTTTGCCGATCTGCGTTTCCAGCACTTTGCGCGCAATCGCGCCCGCCGCAACGCGCATCGCTGTTTCGCGCGCGCTTGACCGTCCACCGCCGCGATAATCACGAATGCCGTATTTAGCTTGGTACGTGAAATCCGCATGCCCCGGACGGAATTTATCCTTTATCTCGCTGTAATCCTTCGATTTCGCGTCCGTGTTGTGGATCAGCAGCGCAATCGGCGTGCCCGTCGTCATCCCCTCAAAAACGCCAGAGAGAATTTCCACCTCGTCCGCCTCTTTACGCTGCGTCGTAAAACGACTCTGGCCGGGTTTGCGCTTATCCAAATAGACCTGAATATCCGCCTCCGAGAGCGAAATCCCCGGCGGCACCCCATCCACCACGCACCCAATAGCCGGGCCGTGGCTCTCGCCGAAGGTGGTGTATTGAAATAATGTGCCGAAACGATTACCTGTCATACAGAAAGATTTAGCACGAAGCCTTTAGGGACGCACGCATAAATATTTTTATTGTGCCGCAACATTAATTATGTGTATAGTCTAATCACTATGTTTTTACTGCAACCAAATATCGCGCAAATTTACGCGCCGCTATACGCCTTCAAGCCGCACCGCCATGCGGCCGCAGCCGCTTCATAATTCCCCACAGGTAACATGTTTACCAAATTGTTTCGTGTGTGCGCTATGGCGCATGCACCCGTTAACTTTTTCAAAGAGGAATAAATATGTCTTCTAAAAAAAGAAAAAATAATGCTGAAAGAGCGTCGCAAAAAACTGAGATCAACAGCTCAATAAAAGGCGGCATTACTGTGATTTACAACAGCCTGTATACTAAACTCGGGATTGGAAACACAATAAAAACTCAAAGCAAAAAGTCCGGAGCACTCAGTTTTTTAAAAACTGTGCTTGAGGCTATATAACAAAACGGCAAAAGCGAGCATTGGAAACGGTGCTCGCTTTTTCTATTCCACAACCACTTTATCCTTCTGTGCAGACAACGTCCCCTGCTCGATAATCGCTACCGTCAGGCGAGAAATTGCGACGCGCTTGCCGGTGGCTTCTTCGGTGATGTCGGTTTGCCAGACTTGGGTGCGGCGGCCGGTGTGCATCGCCGTGCAGGTGCCAATCACGAAACCTTCGGTAACAGCACGGATATGGTTGGCGTTAATCTCGATCCCTACCGCACGATATTTATCCGGGTCGATTGTCATCCACGCCGCAACGCTGCCCAGCGTTTCAGACAAAACGCAGCTCGCCCCGCCATGTAAAATGCCAAAGGGCTGGGTCGTGCGCTCATCCACGGGCATGCGGCCCTTGATGAAATCCGCGCCAAGCTCAACCAGCTCCAGCCCAATATGCGTGCCCATATTGGCATTGCGCAGGCCTTCGAGGTAGTCAATTTTATAGTCTTTGAACCAGATCATGTTTTTTCTTTCCTGATGTCTAAACAGGTCCCCGCGTTCGCGGGGAAAGCAGTTTTTATAAACTTTATCTTAAATTTACCAACCTGCTTCCTTCGTGAAAACGGGGGCCTTTTACAGTATAAGCACCTCATTCCAATCAGGATTAGATGCATTAATCAGCTCTTCCTTCCACGCCCTGTTCCATTTTTTAACAGCCTTTTCTCTGGCTTTTGCATCAGAGACATTTTCAAATTCTTCATAGTAGATAAGAAGATTTACATTATATGTTTTCGTAAAGCCTTTGACTTGCCCGGCTTTGTGCTGCGCAGTGCGCTCCACCAAATTACCTGTAAAGCCAGTATAGAGAACCGTTTTATTTTTATTGGTTAGAAAATATACGTAATACATAATAGATACAGGTCCCCGCTTTCGCGGGGAAAGCAGTTAGGGGTTAACTAAGCTGCCTCGTCCGCGCCTTTTTTTGACTTCGGTGCCATAGTCGCCAGCAATTCTGCGGTTTCGGCTACGGAATCAACGGACAGCATGCCGACTGTGTGATAGCCTGCATCGACGTGCATGATCTCGCCGGTTACGCCGCTGCCTAGATCGGAGAGCAGGAACAGGCCCGCGCGGCCGATATCTTCGGTGGTGACGTTACGTTTTAATGGCGCATTTAGCTCGTTCCATTTCAGGATATAACGGAAATCACCAATACCGCTGGCGGCCAGTGTCTTGATCGGCCCGGCGGAAATGGCATTTACGCGGATATTATTAGAGCCCAAATCAGCGGCCAGATAGCGCACAGAGGCCTCCAGCGCAGCCTTGGCCACACCCATTACATTATAGTGCGGCATAACCTGCTCCGCCCCGTAATAGGTGAGGGTCAGCAACGAGCCGCCATCGGTCATCAATGGCGCGGCGCGCTTGGCAATGGCGGTGAAGGAATAAACAGAGATATCCATCGTGCGGGAAAAATTCTCGCGGCTTGTGTCCAGATACAGCCCGTCCAGCTCGTTCTTGTCCGAAAAGGCAATCGCATGCACAACGAAATCCAGCTCACCCCATTCTTCCTCAATGGTCTTAAATGTTGCATCAATGCTGGCCTCATCCGTCACATCACACGGCACGATGATCTTTGCACCAACTTTAGCAGCCAAGGGCCGAACGCGCTTTTCCAGCGCCTCGCCCTGAAACGTAAAGGCAAGCTCCGCCCCGCTGGCCGCGGCCATGGCTGCAATGCCCCACGCGATTGAGCGCTCATTCGCCACGCCCATGATGAGGCCTTTTTTACCCTTTAGAAAATTATTCTCATTATCCATGTTTGATCTCTTTGTTTTTGCTTATAGTATGGTTGCCGGATGACCTTTAGCATCCTACACATTATCAAGATCAGGTAAAGAACAAACCCTTTGGACCACATATGAGTTTAGAAACAGCAGCTCTGGATCACGCCTGTAACGTCGTCCGCCGTCAATTCGAAGGCGAGCTGGACAATTTCACGCTGTTTTTTATCATCCACGAGCCTGGCCAAAGACAACAAGCGTTGGAAAGCAAACACAGAACACTGCAAATATTATTTGGCAATCCAGACCTCTATACAGCCCTAAGCAAAGATATCGAAACCAACGCGCAAGACGATTGTTCAAAATTTGCAGCACTGGGGCTGAAGAAAGAAAAAACGCTTTTTGGCCTTAAAACGCGAGAAACACTCATCGCTTGCTTCTTCGTCAATGCCGATGAGTTCAAAACTGAAACAGCAATACAGCAAGGCATATACCATCTGTGCTGGCACGCGCTCAATCTTTTAGAACAGCGCAAAATCATGCGCCCTTCACAGCGTTTTGCAGAAGGTAATATTGCGCTTCTTCACCAAGATAAAGAGCGCCAAGCACAAGACAACATGCTCGCCGATGCATTTTCGGCCATCATGATGGAGCGGCATGACCATAAACGCTTCATTCATCACCTCGCGCAGCAGCGCTGCAACGAGGCTTTAACAGCCACGCCAAACCACAAACCAGAAGATTACCCCTACCCCATTGCGGCTGAGGCCACACAGATTGTGTATAAAGAGCTCAGTGAGATCCATGAGGATAAAGGAGGTAAAGGAAAGACGATAACCAAAGCCCTTCAAATGACCAAGGAGATCGGCGTAACTTATGACGAGCACGCCATCCGCCAATGGACAGCCTTCTCCACCGCAGCGCAGCGCATGGCCTGGCTCGATCATGACCGACACAAAATCCTCAGCACTGCGATTTACAGCAGCGAAGACCCCTATGTGCGCTCCACCGCCTATATCGTTTCAGAAACCCTGAATATTGAGCCAGCAATTATCACCAATATGGGATTTTATAATCCCTTCACTGATCAAGAGGTGAATGAGCGCCTCCATAAAAAGCACTGCATCGAAACGCTAGAGATTCTGCTGTCCAAATACAAAAAGAAACGCGACGCCAATATCTTTATCCAAAAAGCCATCGCGCAAAATACCCGCCTCATCCGCGGACGCTTCACCGGCTGGTGCGCGCATGCCCTGCTCGAAATTTATGACGCGCTTCAAAAGCCCGGCGCGCATAGCGACCCGGACTTTAAATATCTACACCAGCTTTTCGAAAAAACGACAGGCGCCATGCCCTGGTCACGCCTGTTTGAGCTCAGCGATGCCATCACAAAAAAGAAGCAAGACGGCACAGAGATAACAAACGACATTATACTCACCATTTGTGAACAGAATGAGCAGTTTAACCTCATCCCCGACACCTTCTATCGCGCCGCGCCAGAAGAACACATAGAGCAAGATAAAAAAGGCGTGAGCTTTGCAAAACCAACCAAGCCCGCGCCCGCCAATCTTGGTATCGCCCTACCAGAAGACACCGGCCTGACCCTCGAAGACGACAACAAAGCGCCGTAAAAAATTCATTTATCGAAGAACGCCTAATTCACAATCTGCCAGCTTCCATCCGGGTTTTGACACGCTGTGCCGGTTGCGGATTGTGTTTGTCCGCCAACAATAATTTCCTGCTGATACTCACGGCAATAGCGGCCGGAGGAGCTATACCCATCATTGGTCGGTGTGACTGTGCCGGAATTTCCGGTTTCAGGGTTGTTCCAGCTAATTGTTTCGCCAACCGGCGCGCTATGCGCATCGTAGGTTGCCTGGCCCGCGGCTGCGCGGTCGGCATTATCCAGCGAGCTACCAATATCGCTACCGATCAGCGCGCCAAGTAAAACGCCTGCGCCAGTTGCCCATTTAGAGCCGGAGCCGCCGCCGACTTGAGAGCCAAGAACGCCGCCAATCACCGCGCCGCTGGCCCCGCCAATCAGTTCCTTATTCCCGCGCCCTTCCAATGTTTGACACGCCGAAAGCGCAAACGCGCCCAATACCATTAACATCAATCCAAAATTTCTCATCTCTTCTCACCTTTCATTAAATCTCATAGATTATACTCTACGACATATATCTATTCGCAGCTATAGTACCATACGTTTCAAATAAAGGAATCCTTCGTTGATGGCTCATGAAATTTTTGATGAATATGGAGAAGACCCCATCGCGCTCTGCCAGAGCTGGCTAAACGATGCGCGAGAAAGCGAGCTAAACGACCCCGAAACCGCCTGCCTTGCCACTGCCGATAAAGATGGCCGCCCATCCGCGCGCATGCTCCTTATAAAGGAGATCAGCCAAAACGGCTTCAAATTTCATACCAACGAAGAAAGTCAAAAGGGCCAGGCCATCGCCGAAAACCCGCAAGTTGAGCTGTGCTTTTATTGGAAATCCACCCGCAAACAAATCCGCGTAAGCGGCAGCATTGAACAAGTGAGCAACGAGGAATCATCGCACTATTTCCAAACCCGCCCGATAGAGCGCCAAATCGGCGCGTGGGCCTCCAAACAATCCCAGCCCTTTGACAAGAAAGCCGCGCTAGAAACCGCACTAGAAAAATATCGCGGCGAGTTTTCCGGCAAAGACAACATCCCCCGCCCGCCCTATTGGAAAGGCTATCGCATCATCCCGCAAACAATAGAGTTCTGGATCGGCCAAGAAGCCCGCGTCCATACGCGCTTTATCTATACGCAGCAAAATAATGGGGCATGGAGCGCGACGTGGCTTTGTCCTTAAAGGATTCACCACAAAGGCTCGAAGGACTCAAAGAATCACGAAGTTTTTTTAAATATATTTGGGGCTGTCGTAGATAAGTAAAATTATTTAGGATAGTTTATGGGTTTAAAGCGTTGCAGATTAAGGGATAGAGTTCAGCGGAAGTTGCTGGAGTTTTTCGTGGCCGAAGTCACGGCACGCACAGCGGCTGATTTG
>JAJRYK010000028.1 GCA_024275825.1 Alphaproteobacteria bacterium | reverse complement strand
GCAAAATCATTATAGAGATGGGCGAATTTCAGGCTCATGTTGGTATGAACGTCATGGCATTGAGGGGGCGTTTCAACCCAGCCATGTTTTTGCCTGTGCGTTTGCAGTTTTCTGGCAAGGGTGCGGTAGCGGGACAGGTTGCATCGCAGTTCGTCCATGATTTTTAACCTTATGGCGCGCAGCGCCTCGGAGCGCAGGGGTTCCGGATTTTTGCTGGCGGAATTGATGCGCTCCTCCAAATAGCCGCGATATCCTCGCGCCATCACCTGCGCCTGAATTTGCTTCGGGTAAGGCACGGCTCCCCCCAGCACATAATGCCAGGGGTGCCCTGCGCCATATCCTTGGGGGGATTCAATTTCGTGTTGCATGATCTCGCCCCCTTACCCGCACCGGTAAACAAAGCGCTCACCGGCGATAGTGGTTTCGCTATACTCAACCGCAAGATCGCGGGCGATGGCGTCATAATCGATGTAAAATTGTAGCTGCTCGGGAATATCGCCAAACAGCCCGTCCTCAACAAATTGCTCCGCCAGTTCGCGCAGCGTTTCAACGCCGTAAATATCAATCTCCAGCAAATCAATATCGTCATGTTCAATGTCAAAGGAATAGCCGCACTCACCCGCTGCGATGGCAAAGCGGATTTTCTCGTGATCTTCCCATTCATCGACCAGTTCAAGAAAGCGCGCCACATTGACCTGACTAAGGTCCAGAGCCTTGGCCAGTTCGCAATCCAAATCTTCGCCGTCAATGAACTGGATTTCAAATTCTTCGACCTTTTGGCCATAGTCGTTGCGCGCCTTGGCGGCTTTTTGTGCATACTCGGCGGCATCTTCAAAGTAAAAGCCTGTCGCTGAAATGTCATAGGGCTGGGCATATAGCTGTGTCATAATTTCCTCGCTTGTCTAGGGTTTTTCAAAAGCGAAGCCTTCAAAATCTAGTTCTAAAAACTGCGCATGAACCCTTGCCCAGCGGCGAGCGTCCACTTTTTTACGCGCGGCGAGTGAAACGAGAAGCGGGTTGGACGGGAGGCCGAAAGCAAAGCGCCCCAAAGCCTCACCGCTTGCGGTTATGGCCCGACAACGCGGGAGCCGAGATTTATCGAGGTGAATGGAGCGGGCCGGAGGGCTGAGGCTATTGGAACCGGCGGCTTTTCGCGTCGGCGTAAGCTGGAAAGATGGGTTCCAGGCGCGTGCTCTTTCCGCGCGCCGTAAAATAGAAACGGCGGCAAACCTGCCGCCACCACACTTTCCTTCTGTCAGGGATTGTCACCCGAATGGGCCGAAACTGATGTTCAGGTTCGGTGGAGCGAAGCGGAATAAAGCCCGCCCGGACAGCAACCCTGCGTATCTTTCAGGTCAAAAAGTCCGCTTGTGGGGCTTTCGTCACCAATGCTAAGCACGGCAGCATGAAGGACTTTCAAAACAGCAACCATTCAAAAATTCATGAACGGCTCACAACGGCACTGTCGAGTGCCATTGAGCAGTTTGAACTGATAACGGGGCAGTCTTTCGAACATGATTTAACGTTCGAAGTGACGCGCGATGACGGATTTTGGGCGCTGGCACAGCCGTTCGGTGAAGGTATCCAAATTCGTGTGAGCACCGGCGCTGTGCACGCCATTGATAGGCTTTGGCAAGAGGTGTGGGGCGCAAATATTCTGCTTGTCTCAGAGGGGAAGCGCACACAAAACTATAGGGGAATTGAGCATACCCCTACGAGGCTCGCGGATTTTTCCCTATTGTGGCTTTTGCTCCACGAACTCATGCATATTGTCATGGGACATGTGGACCTTCTGGATGGTGCGGCATTGGTGGAAACGGCATCAGCGCGGAAATTCACTGACAAGGCAGCTCCCGATGCAATAATCAACGCGCTTCAGCAAATACCTGACATGGACAAGCCTTTTGTACATCGCTGCGTTGAACTTCAGGCGGATAGTGAGGCAACCGATATTCTGCTCGAAGTCTATTCCGATGAACAATGGGGTGAGTTGCGGGCGCGGGCTGCGTCCATTTTTGTTGTCATGGCATTGATCGAGCGGGAGAACGATAAATCCGATATTAGGGGGATAACACACCCGAAAGCCGCAACACGGTTTTTTACCTTGCTCGCGCATCTGTTTCAAATGTGGCTCTACCCAAATGCCGAACTGGAGCAAGGCGATGAGAGTTTGATGGTGAGTACGCCCGAAGCGCCGGATCCGGAAGAGTTTGAAAAATATGCCAGCGAAGTGTTAATTCCGGCGGTCAATGATGCACTTATCATCTCCGAGGCTGCCGGGGCAAAATCCTTCCTCGCCGGAATCGGGGATCATGTGGCGATCTTGCACGATATTTCCACGGTTCAATATGTGCAGGATTTAAGCGCAGATACTCTTAAAACCGGTGCCGCCAAAGAATGGCTGGAGCTGATGGGTGCCAATCAACGTATAATGGCTGCGCTCAATTCATGAACG
>JAJRYK010000027.1 GCA_024275825.1 Alphaproteobacteria bacterium | reverse complement strand
TACACTAAAGCGATGCGAAGCTTCCACTTTACTACCACCAAATTCTACAAAGGAAACAACTCTTTTACGAAGGTCTATTGAATAAGTCATCATGCAGCATAGCATGCGCAATTATTAATTGGAATTACTATATGTTCCAGCATCATACTCCGCCAAAAAACCTCGCATTAAAGCGCATGCGTTACTCCGATCGAAGAGGTCAAAACTTTTTGTCTGGCTTGCTAACACCCCAACAATAGGCTGAAGGTCGGGGTGATTAATAAGCTCTTCCCCATTACTTCTTGCTGCAAGACTCATAAGGTCTTCAATTCCTGTGCAATATTCTCTATAAGCATCATTCATCTGTTGCTTAAACGTCCACCGAGGCTCTGTATTATTATTATTCATTTCCTTTTCGGTATGCATTATTGTTGACATAGACCCTAAGATTTTACCAGCTACAAGCCTAATTTCACTTAATTCACTCTTTGTTATTGCCATTATTTTTGACTCCATTTTCATTTAGTAGATTATTTAAAAACAATAAATACACCTTTGATAATATTATGTCAAGAAAATTACTTATTGTTTTTACTGCCGCAATTACGCTATCACCTTATCCATGAACAAAATCATCGCCATAGATGGCCCGGCGGCCAGTGGGAAGGGGACATTGGCGCGCAGGTTGGCTGATACGCTGGGCTATGCGTATTTAGATACGGGATCGCTTTACCGCGCGGCGGCCTTTGAGGTTTTGGAGGCTGGGGGCAGCCCTGACAATGAACATGATGCGCTAACAGGTGTGCAAACGCTTCAAGCCAAGCTTAGGGCCGTTATTTCTTCTGATTCAATTTTACATAGCGCAATCCATGGGGATGTGAAGGGACAATCTGAGGATGCTGCTGAGGTTGATACTGAGGATAGGTTTGGGGCCGGGGCTAGAATTGAGGAGATTGAAACTGAAATTAAAGCCGATACCGTGCATCATTCCTCTTCTTTCATACAGCCAGCCACGCACGCTCCCCAACCCTTTAGCGCCCCTCATGTAACATTATGTAAATCACAGTCTGTTTCCGAAATTTTATCTAATCCCGCCTTTCGGGAAGAGCGGGTGGGGGATGCGGCGTCTAAAGTTGCGGCGGTGATAGCGGTGCGGGAAATGCTTATTGCGCTCCAGCGTGATTTCGCCCAAAACCCTGGTGAGCATGATGGGGCGCCCTATAAAGGCGCTATTTTAGACGGACGCGATATTGGCAGTGTGATCTGCCCGGATGCGGATGTGAAGCTTTATATTACCGCCAGTGATAAAATCCGTGCCGGGAGGCGCACAAAAGAGTTGCAATCCAAGGGGATAGGCGCTACATATGATGCCGTTTTACGGGATATGCGCGTAAGAGACGAGCGGGACAGCAAACGCCAAGCAGCCCCCCTCACCCGCGCAAAGGATGCGATTGTGTTAGACACAAGTGATCTGAGCCCGGATGAAGCCTTTGAAAAAGCTCTGAAAATTGTCCGGGGCCGTCTTTAAAACAAGGGCCTATTCCAACCGGCTATATAGATCATTGCGGAGCCTGATATCCCAAAAAATACATACCCGGACGCAGGCGGTTTTAATTGTGTCTTGAAGGTATATTAAACACTAACCGAAGAAAGTAACTATCATGGCTGGAACAGCAGCGAAACTACAAGACCGCGAAGATTCAAAAGAATTTGCGGCACTACTCGAAGACTCCCTTAAAGGACAAGAACGCTTTGTTGGAAGCGTTGTAAACGGCACAGTGATCGCCGTGAATGACGATTTCGCGATGGTTGATGTTGGCCTTAAATCAGAAGGCCGCGTGCCTTTATACGAATTCTCTAGCCCCGGCGAAGACTCCGAAGTTAAAGTCGGCGATGTGATCGAAGTTTTCGTTGAGAAAATGGAGAACAACCAAGGCGAATCTGTACTTTCACGCGAAAAAGCCCGCCGTGAAGAAGCCTGGATTGAGCTTGAAAAACAACACGAGAAAGAAGAGCGCGTGACTGGCGTAATCTTTGGCCGCGTTAAAGGCGGCTTCACCGTTGATCTGGGCGGCGCTGTTGCGTTCTTGCCGGGCTCACAAGTGGACATTCGCCCGGTGCGCGACGTGACCCCATTAATGGGTACGCCGCAGCCATTCTATGTTTTGAAGATGGACCGCAGCCGTGGCAACATTGTTGTGTCGCGCCGCGCCGTGCTTGAAGAAAGCCGCGCCGAAGCCAGAAGTGATCTGCTGGAAAACATGGCCGAAGGTCAGGTTCTTAAAGGCATCATCAAAAACATCACAGATTACGGCGCGTTCGTTGATCTGGGTGGTGTTGATGGGCTGCTCCACGTCACTGACATTTCATGGAAGCGCGTTAATCACCCATCCGAAGTTCTCGAAATTGGCCAAAGCCTTGATGTACAAATCATCAAGTTTAACGAAGAAACCGGCCGTATTTCTCTGGGCATGAAGCAACTTGCTGATGATCCATGGAAAGATATTCAAGGTCGCTATGTGGTCAAATCTAAACTTAAAGGCCGTGTAACAAACATTGCTGATTACGGCGCGTTTGTTGAGCTGGAAGACGGTATCGAAGGCCTGATTCACGTTTCTGAAATGTCATGGACCAAGCAAAATATTCACCCAAGCAAGCTTGTTTCAACCTCCGAAGAAGTTGAAGTTATGGTTCTGGATATCGACGAAGAAAAACGCCGTATCTCTCTTGGCTTAAAACAGTGCCAGGACAATCCATGGAAGGCCTACACTGAAGGCCACAAAGTGGGCGAAGAGCTGGAAGGCGAAATTCGTAATGTGACAGAGTTCGGCCTATTCGTCGCCCTAACCGATGATATCGACGGCATGGTTCACCTCTCTGATGTTTCATGGGAAGACCAAACCGAAGATGCGCTGAAGGTGTTCATAAAAGGCGAGAGCGTTAAGGTAAAGATCCTCGACATGGACCCAGAGAAAGAGCGTATTGCTCTTGGGATCAAGCAACTGACCGAAGATCCATTCCAGGGCGCGCTGAGCGGTCTTGCGAAAGGGGCGATCGTGACTTGTACGGTTTCTAAAATTACAGATCGCGCGGTTGAGGTCACCGTGAATGACGGCGTTGTTGGTACGATCAAGAAGACCGACCTGTCACGTGAGCGTTCGGAGCAACGTACAGACCGTTTCGCCGTTGGTGAAAAAGTTGATGCGAAGATCTTGAGCGTCGATAAGAAAACCCGCGCTCTGAACCTCTCTATTAAGGCGCAAGAGATCGAAGAAGACAAAAAAGCAATGGCGAAATTCGGCTCAACCGAGAGCGGTGCGTCTTTGGGTGACATTCTAGGTGCAGCGTTACAAGAAAAAGCGACCGAAGAGCCAAAAGAAGAAAAGCCACAGAAAAAAGCAGCGCCGAAAAAGAAAGCTGCTGCAAAACCTGCTAAAAAAGATGCGAAAGCGGATGACAAAGCAGAGGCTACTGAGCCGAAAGAAGAGAAGCCGAAAGCCAAGAAAAAGGCGGCTCCTAAGGCAAAAAAGAAAGCCGACGATAAAGCTGAATAAGCACTTGTCGGTCTTAAGTATTCGAAAAGTCGGCCCCATAAAAAGGGTCGGCTTTTTTCATATATGAAGATAAAAAACCTTTGTAATCAATATTTTCCTCCATTTCATCTCTGCATTTTTTAGTCGGTTTTCCTTGACGAATTGACCCAATATGAGGCAAGCTGGAAATATAAAATTTATCGCTGTGTATGACTTTTTCGCTACCCACTTTATAGAGTGAAAGGTCCCGGCCTTTTTAAAAGGAAAACAAGGCAATGACAAAATCAGAACTTATTCAACGTTTGGCAGAGCAAAGCCCGCACCTATACTTGCGTGACGTGGAAAAAATCGTTGAAACGGTTTTTGAAGAAATCACAGCAGCCCTCTCTCGCGGCGATCGTGTGGAGCTTCGCGGGTTTGGCGCATTTTCGGTAAAACATCGCGATGCCCGCACTGGCCGCAACCCGCGTACCGGCGAATCTGTTCAAGTTGAAGCGAAATCATTGCCCTTCTTCAAAACCGGCAAGGCCCTGCGCGAAAGCCTCAACGAAAAGAAAAGCGATGATTATGCCGCGCAATCTGACAGCGCTGGCTCTGATGACGGCGGGTCATCGTACTTCTAGGAGTGTCGACATTGTTCGCGGCTTTACACGCCTTCTCACTAAAACCACCAAAAGGAACCGTGCATCATGGGTTTTCTCCGCTGGATTATCGGGTTTTTAACCGCCGTGATTGTGGTGCTGTTCGCTCTTGGTAATCGCCACATCATCACCCTCAATCTTTTGCCCGCCCCCGTCAGTCTCGATTTACCGCTCTACGCCATTGGGCTAGGTTTTTTGCTCTTTGGCTTTATCCTTGGTGCAATAACCGTCTGGCTCAATATGGCACCCCTGCGCCGCACGAAAAGAGCGCAAAGCCGCACCATTAAGACCTTGGAAAAGCAGCTCAAAGCTGTTAATCAAAATACGGAAAGCGATACCAAAGCCCTAACCAAAAAGGCATAAAAACCCATGAGCACATCCCCAACCATCTTCTGCGCCCTGGACACCAGCGATTTAGACCAGGCCATAGGCTGGGCCAGCACCATCGGCCCCGTCACCGGCGGCCTAAAAGTCGGGATGGAGTTCGTCAATAGCTTCGGGGCCCAAGGCATTGAGGCCGTACAAAAGGCCTGCCCGGATGCCGCGCTGTTCATCGATCTCAAGTTCCACGATATTCCGAACACTGTCGTCGGTGCGGTCAGAGCCACGTGCGAGCGCTTCGCCCCCGCCTATCTCAACGTCCATGCTGCAGGCGGGACAGAAATGATGCGCGCAGCAAAAGCGGCGTGCGGGCCGGAAACAAAGCTCTTGGGCGTCACGATTTTGACCTCTCTGTCTCATATTGAATTATATGAAATCGGTTATGAAGACAATGAGGCCGCAGATACGGTTCGGCGTTTAGCATTGCTGGCGCAAGAAGCCACGTTAGATGGTGTGGTCTGCGCAGGCCATGAAATTGAACTTTTACGCAAGGCCTGCGGCTCTGACTTTACCCTCATGGTCCCCGGAATCCGCCCCGCCGAAGCAAATAGCGACGATCAAAAACGGGTCATGACCCCCATCGAGGCGGTTCACCTAGGCGCCACCCACCTCGTCATCGGCCGCCCGATTACGCAAGCAGATGACCCAGCGCTGGCGGCGCAGGATATTTTGAGTGAACTAAACTAAAGCAAAGGGCGCAATCTTATGTATAAATACAAACCTCTATTAGATCAAAGGGCTGCTGGAAATGGTATCCGGCAATATTTAAAAGACCACCATTCAACATTTTTGGCTGTCCTAAAGCCCCTTTTGCCCTATTTTATTGCTTTGCAGCTTTTAGATATTGCCTTGGTTTTCGTCTTTCCTCCAACAGCCGATGGTGAATATATCGCTCTTGGTGGTTTTGTAAGTGCTTATTTTCTGGCTGCCTTTGTGATTAGCTGGCACCGTGTTGTCATTCATGGCCCTGATTCATTTACATCTATGAATCCTCTAAAACCAACCAAAAATGAGCTGTTATTTATGGGGACATTTATTGGCCTGTGGGCTGGCCTTATAATATTAGGAATTCTAACAGGCGGCCTTGCTACGTTGATACATCCTATTATGGTTGCCATTGTGGCTTTATTTTTCATTCCTGGCGCTATTTATTTTGGCATGCGCTTGTCCTTTTACTTTCCTGCCAGAGCAACCAATAGCCCGGTTACGCTTAAGCAAGCCTTTCATATGTCACACGGATATATTTGGAAGCTAATGATGGCTGGCTTTTATGCCAGCTGGCGCCTGACATTAGCCATCATGGGCGCTTCTATTATTGTAGCAATAGTCGCGGGCCTTCTAAGTACAGTTTTAATGTTTGTCTTAGGGGGCGCCTTTGATAATGGAAAAGTCTTTACAATCGTGACTCTTGTCCTCTCCCTACCGATAACGCTTTATCTCAATCCATTAGCAACGATGCTTGGCGTCACTGTATTGTCCAATTACTATCAACATTACCTACAAAAGGGCGCGGCAGCGGACCATGACCCAAGTTAAAATTTGCGGTATTAAAACGCCCGCAGCGCTTGAGGCCTCTGTCAGCGCTGGCGTACGGTTTTTAGGGTTTGTGTTTTACCCGCCCTCGCCGCGCCATGTCAGCTTTGATACGGCCTTTCATCTAGCCAAAACCGTACCAACGGGCGTGCGCAGCGTTGGACTGTTTGTAAATCCGGGTGATGAAACATTGGAGCGGATCGTGACGGGTGTGCAGCTTGATATGATCCAGCTGCATGGGGATGAGAGCCCGGCGCGGGTGGTGGAGATTAAGGCCCGTTATAACATTGATGTGATGAAAGCCATTCCTGTTGCGACCCCTGAAGATTTGACGCAGATCAGCGCCTATGAAGACGTCGCTGACTGGCTGTTGTTTGACACAAAATCGGAGAGTGATATGCCCGGCGGCACTGGACAATCCTTTGATTGGGCGCTACTGTCCGGCCGAGACTTTAAGCGACCCTGGATGCTAGCTGGCGGTATCAATGACACGAATGTGAACGGCGCATTATCGGTGCTAAGACCCAGCGCTATAGACGTCTCTAGCGGCGTGGAATCGGCGCCAGGCGTTAAAGATGTGAACAAAATTAAAAGCTTTATTAAACAAGTAAAATCAAATGGTTAAAAACAATACGCTACGCACCGCGCCGGATAAAAGCGGTCATTTTGGACCCTATGGCGGGCGCTATGTGGCTGAGACATTAATGCCCCTGATTTTGGCCGTCGAAGAGGCGTGGAACGGTGCAAAAACAGATCAGGGCTTTTGGGATGAATTTGAGGGCTATGCGCGTGATTATATTGGCCGCCCGTCACCGCTTTATTACGCCGATGCAACCACTAAACATTTCACCAATGGGGATAAGGGTGCAAAAATATACCTCAAACGTGATGAGCTGAACCACACCGGCGCGCACAAGATCAATCACTGCATGGGTCAAATATTGCTGGCGCGGCGCATGGGCAAGACGCGCATCATTGCCGAGACTGGCGCGGGTCAACACGGCGTGGCCACGGCCACCGTCTGCGCGCTGTTCGACCTGCCCTGCACCATTTTTATGGGCGCAAAAGATATGGAGCGTCAGGCGCCCAATGTTTTCCGCATGAAGCTTCTGGGCGCCGAAGTGCGCACGGTGAAGAGCGGCTCTGCCTCGCTGAAAGATGCGATGAATGCCGCACTGCGCGACTGGGTCAGCAATGTGCATGACACATACTACCTGATCGGCACGGTCGCCGGACCGCACCCGTTTCCCGAAATGGTGCGCGATTTTCAATCTGTGATCGGCAAAGAAGTGCGCGAACAGATGATGCAGCGCGAAGGACGCTTGCCCGATACGCTGATTGCCAGCATCGGCGGCGGATCGAACGCGATGGGGCTGTTCCACCCGTTTTTAGATGATGAAAGCGTGAGCTTGATTGGTGTGGAGGCCGGCGGCCTTGGCGTTGATACAGACCAGCATGCGGCGTCACTAGCGGGCGGAAAACCGGGTATCCTGCACGGCATGCAGAGCTATTTCCTGCAAAATGAAGATGGGTAGATCCAGGAAGCGCATTCAATTTCCGCAGGCCTGGATTACCCCGGCATCGGCCCTGAACATGCGTGGTTGTTTGATCAAAAGCGCGTCAAATATGTCTCCGTCACCGATGATGAAGCGCTCGATGCGTTTCAGCTTTGCACCAAGCTGGAGGGGATTATCCCAGCGCTAGAGCCCGCCCACGCCTTCGCCCATATGGCCAAAATTGCGCCCACATTACCACGCGATCACATCATCGTGATGAATCTCTGCGGACGCGGCGATAAAGACATTTTTACGGTGGCTGAAAAACTAGGAGTGACGTTATGAGCAACTACGAAGTCAAAGCAGGCCTCGCCGAAGTCAACACATTCGACGTCGTTGGCATCTCCGTGATCACCGATAATGAAAAGGGCACGGATGATATTAACGCGCTGTGGGAACGGTTTTTCAAGGACAGCGTCGGCCAAACCGTGACAAACAAAATCGATAATACCATCTACGCCGTTTATTCTGATTATGAGGGCGATCATACCAAGCCCTATCGCCTGACCATCGGTTATCGCATCAGCAGCGCCGAAACCGCCGATGACATGCACCGCGTGGCCGTACAAACCGGCCAATACGCGATGATGAGCGCGGCGGGAGAACAACCCAAAGCTCTGATCGAAACCTGGAACGCCATCTGGTCCAGCGATCTAGAGCGTAGATACACCACCGATTTCGAAGTCTATGGCCCCCGCTTTTTTGAAGACGGCGTGAATGAGGTGCTGGTGCATATTGGGGTAAAGATATGAGCCGCATTGAACACACATTCAAAGCCCTAGACCGCCCTGCGCTTGTGACATTTATCACGGCGGGGGATCCGGATTATGCGGCCAGCCTTAAGGTTTTGAAGGCTCTGCCCGATGCCGGCGCGGATATAGTTGAGATCGGCATGCCCTTTACGGACCCGGTTGCCGATGGGCCGGTGATTGAGCTAGCGGGTCAACGCGCCTTAAATGCAGGTGCATCTATGGGTCAAACACTCAAAATGGTGCGTGAGTTTCGCGCTAACGACCAAAATACGCCAATTGTGCTGATGGGCTATATGAACCCCATTTTTGCCTATGGGATTGAGGCCTTTGCAAAAGATGCGGCTAGCGCAGGTGTTGATGGGCTGATTATCGTTGATCTACCTCCCGAAGAGAGCGCAGATCTGCAAAAAGCCGCCAATGCACATGGCATCGATATCATCCGCCTGATCACGCCGACGACAGATGAAAAACGCCTCAAAACCCTATTAGAGGGTGCAAGCGGGTTTTTATACTATGTATCGATCACGGGCGTCACAGGCACCGTCAGCGCGGATTTAAGCGCCATAGCGCCACATATTGAAATGATCAAAACCCACACCAACCTGCCCGTTGCCGTTGGCTTTGGCATCAAAACGCCCGAGGACGTGAAAAACATGGCCAAAATTGCTGATGCGGTGGTGGTGGGCTCCGCGATTGTGCAGAATATCGCAGATTTAAAGAACAGCGCCAATTTAGATGAAGTCATTGCAAAACAAGTAAAATCTCTTTCCTCTGCATTGAAATAGCATTTACATCGCCCCACTTCATCTTGACTTTAGTGCCCAATATCGTCATAAATCACCCTCATATTTAGACCTGTCTTTTAACAACAAAGAAACGACATTATGAATTGGCTCACTGACATCATTCGCCCGCGCATTCGCTCCATCGTTGGAGATCAAAAAGAGGTGCCGGATAATCTATGGCACAAATGCCCGTCTTGCGAAGGGATGCTGTTCCACCGTGACTTACAGGACAATATGAATGTCTGCACCCATTGCGGCCACCATTTGCGCATTACCGTGAAAGAGCGCCTGGCAATTATGTTTGATGACGGGCGTTACGAGACGATTGACCTGCCTAAGGTCGCCTATGACCCGCTAAAATTCAAAGACCGCAAGAAATACAGTGATCGCCTAAAAGACTCCCAGAATAAAACTGGTCTGAAAGATGCGATGACCATCGCTAAGGGCACGATTGGCGGACAAAACGTTGTGATTGCGGCCTTTAATTTCAGCTTCATGGGCGGCTCTATGGGCGCCGGTGTGGGCGAAGCGATCGTGCGCGCGGCTAAAGAGGCCGTTAAAACCAAATCAGCCTTCATCACGATTCCCGCATCTGGCGGCGCGCGTATGCAAGAGGGCATGCTCTCCCTTGTGCAAATGCCGCGCAGCATTATCGCAGTGGAAATGGTCAAAGAAGAGGGACTGCCCTACATCGTGCTGCTGACCGATCCAACGACAGGCGGCGTGAGCGCATCATTTGCAATGCTTGGTGATATTCATCTAGCTGAGCCGGGCTCCACAATTGGCTTTGCCGGTCGCCGCGTGATCGAAGAAACCGTGCGCGAAACACTGCCCGATGACTTCCAGACGGCTGAATATCTACAGGAACACGGCATTGTGGACGTGGTTGTAAAGCGTGCTGACCTGCGCGAGACACTAGGCCGTATGCTCAACCTGCTCATGGATCCGCAGGGTGACAGCGCAGGCGGGACAAAGAAAAAAGGCAGCAACGCTAAGGTTAATGGTAAAGCAGCGCCTGCAAAAACCAGCTCTGGCGGTAAAAACAAAAGCCCGGCAGCGAAAGCCACCAAGCAAATACAAGCCGCACAAAGCGCAGCAAAATCTGCAAAAAAGAATAAGAAAAAATCTGCAAAAAAGCCTGCAGCAAAAAAAGTGGCCAAAGCTTAGCGCTTATAGGCACCCCATCATGTATGCCAGCGATGTAAAACACCCCACTCCTGATTTAGAGAAAAAGCTGAATCAGCTCTATCGCTTGCGCACCGGGTCAAAAATTGATCTCTCCTTTCGCCCGCCTTATCTTAATTTACTCAGCGCCTTTGGCAACCCGCACCTAAGCCTGCCACCCGTTATTCATGTCGCCGGAACAAACGGCAAAGGCTCCACCATCGCCATCTTGCACGCGATATTGAAAGCTGAGGGCTATCGCGTGCACGCCTATACCTCCCCGCATCTGGAACGCTTTAACGAACGCATTGTACTGGCGGGCCAGCCGATTGAGGACGGGCCGCTCGAATCGTTAATCGACGAAGCATTAATGCTCAACAATAATCAAGATCTCACCTTTTTTGAAATCACCACAGCCATGGCCTTCGCCGCCTTTTCCCGCGTGCCCGCCGATATTTGTCTGATTGAAACGGGTCTGGGCGGGCGACTGGATTGTACAAATGTTATCAAGCACCCACTGGCCACCATCATTACCGCGATTGGCTATGACCATACAGAGTTTCTGGGTGAAACCCTGTCCGACATTGCGGCGGAAAAGGCGGGCATTATAAAGCCCGGCGGGCCCTGCATTATTGCTGCACAAAGTGATGCGGCAAAAAAGGCGGGCGTTCTGGATATATTTAAGGCCAAAGCCACAAAAGCCGGGGCGCCGCTATATAGCTGTGACGATGACTGGATCATTGAGCCCTTTGATGATGGGGGCGCGCAGATAATGCGCTTTGTCTATCGCGGCGAAGACATTTTGCTGCCTATGCCTAATCTAGAAGGGTCACATCAAATCAATAATGCGGGCGCAGCGCTGGCCGTGCTTAAGGTCATTCACGCAGACATGCCCACGACGACGCACGCAAAAAAGACTGGTTTGCGTATAATTAAATGGCAAGGACGACTGCAAAAGCTAGAACAGGGAACACTTACGAAAGCACTTCCCCGCGGCTGGGGCCTCTATCTCGATGGTGGACATAATGAAAGCGCGGGTCATGCGCTGGCGCACAGCGTGTCACGTTGGTGCAAAAACGATCCACAGCCGATGCATTTGATTTTGGGCATGATGACCCACAAAGACCCTAAACTGTTCATAACGCCGCTGCTGCCTTATCTCAAAAGCCTTTCTCTGATTTCGATAGACGGTGAACCACAAAGCCACAGCCCCGAGACACTTTTAGACATACTGAAAAGTAACGCGGACGATAGCGACGTAGAGACAAAAGCCTATCAAAGCATCGAACGTGCCCTAAACGTTTTAGCCAAAAACAAAGAGCCAGGACGAATCATCATCGCTGGCTCTCTTTATCTGGTCGGCAATGTTTTGCGTAAAAACCGTACTTAAGCTGATGGCGCTGTGCCATTATCCACGCTAGGTGCTGGCTGGCGTGCCATTACCGGCGCACTACACGCGCCAGCAAATGCACTGGCTATTTCTGGTAAATCGTTAAATGGAAGTTTTTTCATCTTCAAACACACCTTTCTCTAAGTTTAACACCGCATTTTCTTTTGAAACGCCTTCACCGTCGAAGGTTCTAAATATGACTTTTTGCGCCTCATCTTCGGTGCTTTCATTAACCACATTAAATAAAATCCGCTCACTCGTCAGACTCGTAAAATCGATCAAATTCTTTTTACCGTTCATGAGTGTGACCAAATTCATCACTTTTTTCTCAGTAATTTCAGCATCTTCGTCTAAATCAATCAACGTGTAGTCGCCAACAGGCTCATAATCACTTTTCTCTTCTTTGAACTCGAAAATCTGAAAAGCGTTCTCAGTCAAAGGGTTACGCTTGTATATAAAACGCGGCTTTTCCCCCTGATCGTTGAAGCTTTCATTGAAATTCATGCTCATACAGACATATTATCACGGAAGAAGGTTAATAAAAGGTTATTAAATTGATATTGAGGGGTTGATTTAGAATCCCCAAACGTCAACACTTCACCCCAGAATTTACAACACTTTCAAAGGAGAACACCATGTCTGCACTACCGCAAAGCCTCGAAAATGACTATTGGGTCACTGATATTACGCTCGCCGATTGGGGCCGTAAGGAAATTGATCTGGCCGAAATTGAAATGCCGGGCCTGATGTCCACCCGCGAAGAATATGCGAACGAGCAACCATTAAAGGGCGCACGCATTGCTGGTTGCCTCCACATGACGATCCAGACCGCTGTGCTGATCGAAACGCTTACTGCGCTGGGCGCTGAAGTGCGCTGGAGCTCTTGCAACATCTTCTCCACACAGGATCAGGCCGCCGCCGCCATCGCCGTCACAGGCGTTCCCGTTTTCGCCAAAAAGGGCATGAGCGATGAAGAATTTTGGTGGGCGATTGACCAAACAATCGAAGGTCCCGATGGCTGGGTGCCCAACATGATCCTTGATGACGGCGCGGATTTAACCACGCGCATTCACGATAAATTCCCCGCGCTGATGGATGCCATTAAAGGCATTTCTGAAGAAACCACCACCGGCGTCATGCGCCTGTATGATCTGGCGCAGGATGGCACGCTGAAGGCGCCTGTCATCAATGTGAACGACTCCGTCACCAAGTCTAAATTCGACAATAAATATGGCTGCCGCGAATCACTTGTTGATGCGATTCGCCGTGCCACAGATGTGATGATGGCCGGTAAGGTCGCAATGGTCGCGGGCTTTGGCGATGTGGGTAAGGGCAGCGCCGAGAGTTTGCGTCAAGCCGGTTGCCGCGTCATGGTGTCCGAAGTTGACCCCATCTGCGCGCTGCAGGCCGCGATGGAGGGCTTCGAGGTCGTCACAATGGAAAATGCCGCCCCGCGCGCTGATATATTCGTGACCACCACCGGGAACAAGGACATCATCACCGTTGATCACATGCGCGCGATGAAAAATAACGCGATTGTTTGTAATATCGGCCACTTCGATAATGAGATTCAAGTCGAGCCACTGCGCAATATGAAATGGGTTAATATCAAGCCGCAGGTTGATCAGATCGAATTCCCCGATGGTAAGAAAATCCTGCTGCTGGCCGAAGGTCGTCTGGTTAACCTAGGCTGCGCCACCGGTCACCCATCCTTTGTGATGAGCGCGTCCTTCACCAACCAAACACTGGCCCAGATCGAGCTATGGAAGAACTTCGCCAACTACGAGAATAAAGTCTATGTTCTGCCGAAGCATCTAGATGAAAAAGTCGCCAAGCTCCACCTAGAAAAGGTCGGCGCGACCCTGTCCAAGCTAACCAAAGACCAAGCCGACTACATCAATGTTCCTGTTGAGGGACCGTTTAAGAAAGATGATTACCGGTATTAATATTTTTACGGCGAGGCTTAAGATTAATCAGCCTCGCCGTAACTTCCCCCTTGTCGCTCAGACGGCTTAGATTTACACTAACCCCCGTATGAACGCGTCCTTACCCATTATAAAAGAATATTGGCTGACCCGCCTTCTTGGTGGGCGAGGTGGCGTGCGTCGTCTGGAAGCTGAAAAAGCGCGGCTGGAGGCGTTTTTGACGGCGTTTCCGGGGGAGTATTGTGGGTGGTCGTCTGATGGCTCTTTGGCGTATTCCGCCGGGTTTTGTGAAATTCTAGGTGTGGAGGAAATTACAGATCTCTCTGATATTCAAAACGCACTTTACCCCGGTGATGCCGCTGTGCTGGAGGGGTTTTTTGATCGCCTGCAGCATGACGGCACCGCCTTTTTCATGACGACCGGCGGGCTGGAGGAGGCACGTACACTCAAAATTTCTGGCTCCCAAGGCCGCGACCTAAGCGGCGCTGATCATTATAATGTACTGTGGATTGAGGATATTACCGCGCACGTACAGGCCACAAAAGATTACCAGATACAAATAAAAACCAAAGAAGATGAACTCACAAAGTTCAATAATGTCCTTGATGTTGTCCCGCGCCCGCTTTGGCTGCGTGATGAGAAACAAAACATCACCTGGTGCAACGACACATATGCAGAGTTTTTAGGGCGCGGGCGCACAGAGATTATCGAAGAGCAAAAGGAAATTTTTGGTCAGCTGCGCAAACGCAAGCCCGAGAACGAAGAAGACATACCGCCCGGTCGGCCTTTGGCAAAGCAAGCCCTTAAAAAAGGCGAGACCGTCGATAGTCGTGTGCATGGCGTGATCAAGGGCAAGCGCATGTTGCTGCGAGTCTCTGAAATGCCGCTACCTGATTACAACATGACGCTCGGCATTGCCTATAATGTCACGCGGGAGGAGGAGCTGGAAACCCAAATGGGCCGCTATAAATCCTCTAACCAGGAGCTTTTAGGCCAGCTACGCAGCGCGATTGCCATCTATAATGCCGATCAGCAGCTTGAGTTTTATAACGCAGCCTTTGCGGAGCTTTGGGATCTGGAAGAGCAGTGGCTCAACACACGCCCCAAGCTTGGCGATTTGATGGAAAAACTGCGCGAAACGCGCCGCCTGCCTGAACAAGCTGACTTCCGTCGCTTTAAACAAAGCTGGCTGGGTATGTTCACCAGCCTGATCGATCCGTATGATGACATGCTCCATTTGCCTGACGGTAAAGCGTTGCGCATGCTGGTTGTCCCGCATTCTATGGGCGGCGTGATGATGACGTTTGAGGATGTAACGAGCCGGCTGGAGCTTGAATCCTCCTACAACACGCTCATCGCGGTGCAAAAAGAAACGCTCGATAACCTTGCTGAAGCGGTCGCCGTGTATGGTGGTGATGGGCGTATTCGCCTGTGGAATCCGGCCTTTGGCCGTCTGTGGGGCCTTAACCCCGAAGATCTGGAAGGCAGCCCCCATATTTCCACCATTGTTGACCGTAAAAAAGCCTTTTTCAAAACGGAAGAATGGGCTGCGCGCCGTGAGGAACTCATAGCCAAAGGCCTAGACCGAATCATGCATGAGGGGCGCCTTGGCCGCACTGATAACACACTGGTCGATTTCACCACCGTACCCTTGCCCGATGGCGGCGTCCTGATCACGTACACCGATGTCACGGACACTGTACGTGTCGAGAATGCTTTGCGTGAGAAAGCCGCCGCGCTTGAGGCAGCGGAGCGCTTAAAGTCTGATTTCCTCGCCAATGTGTCGTACCAACTCCGCACGCCGCTCAACGCCATTATGGGATTTAACGAAATTCTTGATCAACAATATTTCGGCGTGCTTAACAAACGTCAAAAGGACTATACACGCGACATTAACGAAGCCAGCAATCACTTGCTCAGCCTGATCAATGACATCCTTGACCTCTCGACTCTAGAGGCGGGCTACATGACCCTGCAGCGCGAAGACACCAACATTTATAAAATGCTCAAAACCGTTGAGAACCTCGTTACGGACTGGGCCGGCAAGGAAGACGTACACATCAAACTGAAATGCGCCAAAAATATTGGCAGCATTATGATCGATGAACGACGCGTACAGCAGGCAACCATCAATGTGATTCGCAATGCTATTAATTTCACCCCGCCGGGCGGTGAAATTTTGCTCAGCGCAAAAAAGAAGAAAGAGGGCATCTATATCAGCGTCAAGGATAACGGCGTGGGCATTCGCAAGGAAGACCGCCAACGTATATTTGAACCCTTTGAACGCGCCCAAACGCAAAGCGCCAAATCACGCTCCAGAACCGGCGCGGGGCTTGGGCTGTCGCTCGTGAAAAACATCGTCGCGCTGCATGGCGGAAAGGTTGAGCTGGAAAGTAAATATGGCGAGGGCACGACCGTTACATTGTTCATCCCGTTTGCCTCCACTCCGACAAAATTGAAGCTGCCAATTGGGCAGAAAGTATCTAAAGAGTCTGAAACAACTTAGCGGCAATCAAACTAATCAAAGCACGCCGCTGTTGTTACTGCGCCGCCTTCTGGCTTGCGGTAACCGCTGATCACGATGGGCCCTTGGTCAATTCTGGTCTGACAGGCGAAAACCGGGACGAGGGTGCGAATCGTTAGCTCTAATTTACCGCCTGGATAAAATGGCCCATAGGAACAAAACTCAGCGCGATCAAGGGGGTGGCCTTCTGTTTTATGAACAGCGCCGGGGGGATCCAAACGGAAATTAGAGCGATGACGCGCGCGCTTACCGTCGGGGCGCGTGTATAAGTCGGTGTTAAACGTGCCATACACCCTATAGGGCGCCTCATTAATCAGCTCAAAACAGATGGGTTCAGCCGAAATGTCCTGCGCCTGCGCACCGGGCGCCACAGAAATAATCAATAAGAACAGCGCCATAAGGCTTATTTTCACACTCATCCTCATGACATCATTATACCATATTTAACGCGCAATCCTAAAAGAATATCTTGCGGGGACGGGCCGCACTATTTAACACTAAACACTATGGAACATATAACAAAAAGCGAGCAACAAACGGTTGATACCGCCGCCACATGGGCCAAAACGCTAAAGCCCGGTGACATTATCTTTCTGCGGGGTAATCTCGGCGCAGGGAAAAGCGTTTTTGCGCGCAGCCTGGTCCGCGCGCTTGTAGATGATCAGGCGCTAGAGGTGCCCAGCCCGACCTTCACCCTTGTGCAAACCTATGATGCGCCGTCTGGCCCCATATGGCATTTCGATCTCTATCGCCTGAAAAAGCCGGAGGAAATTTACGAGCTTGGCTGGGAAGACGCGATCGGCGAAGCGCTTATGATTATCGAGTGGCCAGAGCGTTTAGGCATGCTTGCGCCACAGCATCATATAGACATTCACATCCAAAGCATTGAAAATGAACCCGATAGCCGCATGATTCACATTAACCACATTGGATAATCCAGTATGATTCCAGATAAAGCCTTCATCCTTGCTGCCGGTTTCGGCACGCGCATGCGCCCGCTAACTGAAACAATGCCCAAGCCTATGGTCGAAGTGGCAGGGCGCAGCTTGCTAGAGCGTACGCTTGACCATCTTGAGCGCGCGCGCATTCAGGACGTTGTCATCAACACGCATTATTTGGCGGAAAAGATCAATGAACATGTGAAAAAGCGTGCAGAACCGAACATTATCCTGTCCCATGAGCCAGACATTCTCGACACAGCGGGCGGCATTAAACATACTTTGGATCGCTTTAATGCAGAGCCCTTCTTTGTGCTCAGCGGCGATGGGCTGTGGAAAGATCACCCTCAAGCGCCAGCCCTAAAAACCATGACGAATCTCTGGGATCCAGAGAAAATGGACATTCTGATCCTCCTCCAGCCAACCAAATCGATGAAACTCACCCGCGGCGTTGGTGATTACCATTTAGAGCCTGATGGGCGAGCGCTGCGGGCGATTGATCAATCCGGCGCGTACATGTTCACCAGCATGCGCATTAATCACCCGCGCATTTTTGATGATACGCCAGATACACCCTTTTCCTATCTCCAACTTCTCGATAAAGCGCAAGAACAGGGCCGCCTTTACGGCGCTGTGCATCAGGGCGATTGGCATCACATTAGCACACCCGCGGATTTAGAGGCCGTTAATCAAGCCTATAGGGAGAAAGAAGCGGGATGAGCACACCACAAAATGTTTTTACCATTCCCGCCGGCACAGCTTTCGCCAATGCGCTTGCGCAAAAGCTGCTGGAAGAAACAAAAGACAAGCCCGAAGCGCTTTCTCAGATCCAAATCCTGCTGCCCACCCGCCGAGCCTGCCGCGTTCTGCGAGAGGCCTTTCTCTCAATCAGCAACGGTAAGCCGCTTCTGCTGCCGCGTATGCAGCCCTTGGGCGACATTGATGAGGAAGAGCTAACCTTGTCCATCGCCGGACAAGGCGGGCTGAAAACGCTGCTGGACCTGCCGCCTGCCATATCTCCGCTGCGCCGCCAAATTCTGCTAGCCCGTACCATCATGGCGCTACCTGATTTTGGACAGGGGCCCGATCACGCCCTTGCGCTCTCCACCTCTCTTGGGCAGCTGATGGATCAGGTCTATACAGAGAATTTGAGCCTCAAAAACCTCCACACCATCGTCCCGGAAGAGTTCGCAGAGCACTGGCAAATCACGATCAATTTCTTAAAAATACTAAGCGTACACTGGCCAAAAATTCTTGAGGAGCAAAATGTGATCGATGGCGCAGATCGCCGCAACCGTCTTTTGCTGGCACTCAGCGCATTCTGGCAAAAACATCCACCTAAAACACGAATTATCACCGCCGGTACCACTGGATCAATTCCCGCAACAGCGCAATTACTAAAGACTGTAGCAAACCTACCGAATGGTCAGATTGTTTTACCGGGCCTGAGCATAAATCTCGATGATGAGAGCTGGAATGCGCTGGATGAGCCGCATCCTCAATATGGATTTAAGCATTTACTGGACACGCTCGAGATCGATCGCCGAGACGTACAGCTTTGGAATGACACACATCAACAGCACCCGATTTCGCAAGCCCGTACGTTTCTAACCACCGAAATCATGCGCCCCGCTGAACAAACTGGGCAATGGATGGAATTAAAGACGTCAGGCCATGTAGATATGCTAAACACCGCACTAGACGGTCTTTCTCTCTTCGAATGCGATCATGAGGGTGAAGAAGCACAGCTCATCGCTCTGCTCATGCGTGAAATACTCGAATCACCGCGCAAAACCGCCGCCCTGATCACGCCAGACCGCACATTGGCCAAGCGCGTGACGTCGGCCTGTCGCCGCTGGGGCATCACACTGGATGATTCGGCCGGACTCAGCCTTGATCAAACCGGGCTGGGCGCCTTCCTCAAGCTATGCCTGCATGCGCCCCTTGATCAGTTCGCGCCGATCAACCTCCTCGCCCTGCTCAAAAACCAACATTGCACACTCATCAACCACAATGCCGTTAGCTCGTTCGAACAGAAAGCGCTCAGAGGACCAAAACCTGCGCCCGGCTTTGTGGGTTTACGCGCCAGGCTTGAAAACATTGAACAGGCGCCACGAGAGCTCTTCACGATCATTAACACGCTCGAATCGGTTTTCCTGCCCTTTTTAGAGCTCTGCGACAACCATCACCCCTTTGGCACATTCCTCAATGCACATATCACCCTCGCTGAAATGCTCGCTGGCCAATCTCACCTCTGGACCGATGAAGCCGGAGAAGAAGCCGCAAAACTCTTTGCGCAGCTTCATGATGAAGCACACCTTCTGGGCGATATCAGCGCGCAGCAATATTTTGAAATTTTCAACCA
Organism: Alphaproteobacteria bacterium; assembly: GCA_024275825.1. Classification (GTDB taxonomy): domain Bacteria; phylum Pseudomonadota; class Alphaproteobacteria; order Micavibrionales; family Micavibrionaceae; genus JAJRYK01. The sequence continues at coordinate 9,564 of JAJRYK010000027.1, read as the reverse complement.
GTTTCTGCGCAGCAAAACAGTGCGCCCTGCCTATGGCACCCATCCACGCCTGATGATTCTAGGCCAGCTTGAAGCGCGCCTGATCAATGCCGATCTTGTCATTCTCGGCGGCCTCAATGAAGGCACATGGCCCCCCGATCCTGCGCATGATCCATGGATGTCACGTCCCATGCGCAAGGACTTTGGCCTGCCCACGCCGGAGCGCAGCATTGGCCTAGCAGCACATGATTTTGTTCAAGGCTTTTGCGCGCCCAATGTCGTGCTCACCCGCGCGAAGCGTAAGAACGGCTCCCCTACCGTGCCCGCCCGCTGGCTGCAACGCCTTGAAACCGTGATGGATGCCGCTGGCCTGCCTAAAGACCGCCTTAAAGAAAAGCCTCACCAACACTGGCTTAAGGCACTCGATAAGGCCGATCATATTCAGCCCTTCACCAGACCAGAACCGCGCCCACCCATTGATAAACGCCCCAAAGAACTCTCCGCCACCCGCATTGAGGTTTGGCAAAAAGACCCCTACGCAATCTATGCACGTTATGTTTTAAAATTACGTAAACTTGACCCATTAGAGCAAGACACAGACGCGGCGCGGCGCGGTACAATGCTGCATGATGTGCTCGACCGCTTTGTGCGTGCTCATCCCAAAGATTTACCCGAAAATGCTGCACAAATTTTGCACAATTTTGCAGCAGAGGAAATCGAGAATAATCACGACGATTCGGCCATGTGGGGCTTCTGGTGGCCACGTTTTACACGCCTCAGCACCTGGTACATAGACCATGAGCAAAACTGGCGCGTCCACGCAAAGCCGTATAAAACCGAGATCACCGGCAAGGCGCAGATCAAGAGTGAGAACCACGCCCTCACCCTCTCCGCGCGCGCTGATCGCATTGATTTAACCTCTGATGGCGCGGCGTTGATCGATTATAAATCCGGCGGCACGTACAGCTTAAGCAAGATTAAATCCGGCGCGCTACCGCAGCTTTCTACCGAAGCGCTAATCATTGCCAAAGGCGGTTTTAAGAATGTGCCCGCACATATTTCATCGCTCAGCTATTGGACACTCACCGGCGGTTCGCCGCCCGGCAAAATTTTTGAAATCAGTGACGATATAGATGACATCATAGAGCGCACACATGACGGATTAAAGCGCCTGATCGAAAGTTTCGGCCAGCAGGAAACGCCCTATTACAGCCTACCCCGCCCGGATAATGCGCCGCGTTTTAATGATTACGAGCATTTAGCGCGCATTAAAGAATGGACGGCGTTGGGCGAAAATGACACAGCGGAGGCCGCGTAAATGGAGCGCTCCACAGCCACGCCGCAAACGCCAGAGGCGCAAGACAGCGTCCGCGATATCGACCCCAATATTCGCCAGCGCATGGCGTCTGACCCAGAGGCTTCTGTCTGGGTCAATGCCTCTGCCGGCACCGGGAAAACTAAAGTTCTGACCGATCGCGTGCTGCGCCTGATGCTGCGCCGCGCCGATGGTGGACCCGGTACAAAGCCGCACAAAATTTTGTGCCTTACATTCACCAAAGCAGGCGCTGGCGAAATGGCACTGCGCATCAATAAAACGCTCGGGCAATGGGCCGTGATGGAGGAAGGCGCGCTCACATCAACGCTAGCCTCCCTGCTTGCCAGAGACACCAGCGCGCAAGATATCACAGCGGCGCGCAGGCTCTTTGCTGATGTCGTGGACACGCCAGGCGGGTTGAAAATTATGACCATTCATGCCTTTTGTCAATCCGTTCTCAGCCGCTTTCCACTCGAGGCTGGCTTGCCGCCTTACTTCTCTGTGCTAGAGGAATTTGGCGCAGCGCAGCTATTAGAGCAAGCCAAAACCAAAGCCTTCACGCTTGCCCAACAAGAGCCAAGCAACCCTCTTAATCATGCCTTAAGCACCGTTGCACAAGCAATCAACGAACAGCAATTTTCCAGCCTCATTCGCAATATTGTAGCAGAGCGGCATCAATTTAAAATCTTGAAGAAACGCCATTTCGGCATAGATGGCCTCTACACAAAACTCTGCTCTCTTTCGAATATTCAACCCGGCCAAAGTGAAAGCGAGATCTTAAGCGCCGCCTGTGATGACTCAGGTTTTGATGTAGCCGGCCTCAAAAATGCTGCACGCGCCATGATCGAGCAGAGCGGTAAAACTGATCAAACCAATGGTCAAAAGATCGTAGACTGGCTCAGCACATTAACAGAGCAACGGATAAAAAGTTTTACGCATTATCGCAGCGCCTTTATCAAACAAAACGGCGAGCTGCGCACCAAGCTGGCCGGTACAAAAGTCTCGGATGACCTCAAAGAAATATTACACACGGAAGCGCTGCGCATTTTAAAAATAACAGAGCATGTAAATACCTCTATATGTGCCTCAATGACGCGTGATTTACTCCTCTTGGGCGATACCATTCTCGATCACTATGAGCAGATCAAGCGCCAAAAAGCGGCGCTCGATTTCGATGATTTAATTTTTAAAACGGAAGACTTGCTCAAACAAAAAGATGGTGCGGCATGGGTGATGTATAAGCTCGATCAAGGCCTCGATCACATTTTGATTGATGAAGCGCAGGATACAAATCCCGAACAATGGGGCATTATCGCCGCACTCTGTGATGAGTTTTTCAGCGGGCAGGGGCAGGGTGATCACATCCGCAGCGCCTTTACCGTTGGCGATCAAAAACAATCAATCTATAGCTTCCAACGCGCTTCGCCCGAAGAATTCAACCGCATGCGCGCGCATTTTGAGCAGCGTGTACAGGCGGCAAAACAACAATGGGCGCCGGTGGATCTCAATATCTCCTTCCGCTCCGCGCCCAGCGTTCTGAAGGCCGTAGACGCTGTTTTCAGCCCGCCGCACATGCATAAAGGCCTCAGCGCGCAGTCACCGGAGCATGTCTCTTTCCGCCGTAAATCCGCTGGACTTGTCGAGCTTTGGCCAGTTTTCGAATCAGATGAGCAAGAGGCATTTGATCCCTGGGATCCACCGGTAAACATTATTGAGCGGGCCTCTGGCGCCTCAAAGCTGGCCGATCACATCGCCAAAACCGTCGCAGGCTGGATTAAGGACAAGCGCATTTTGCCCTCAAAAGGCCGCCCGATCACCGCAGGCGACATCATGATCCTCGTGCGGACTCGCAATGCCTTTGTGAACCAGCTCATGCGCGCCCTTAAAACCCACAATGTCCCAGTCAGCGGCGTTGATCGGATGGTGCTGAATGAACAGCTGGTGGTGGAGGATTTGATGGCGCTGATTAATGTCGCGCTGCTCCCCGATGATGACCTTACACTTGCCTGCGCGCTGAAATCGCCGCTGATCGGGCTGAATGAGGATCAGCTCTATGCATTAGCGGTCAGCCGCAAAGCCTCTTTATGGGGGGCGTTAAAGGAAAGCGAGCACATAGAAATCACAGAATATCTCGGCACGTTAATCCTGCATGCCCAACATGATTCGCCTTATGCAATTCTCTCTGCGCTACTAAACACGCCCTGTCCGGCCGACAAGGTCAGCGGCGTACGTGCCATCAAATCACGTCTGGGTGACGATGTCCTGGACGCTGTGGAAGAGCTGCTCAATGCCGCCCTAAACTTCGAAGCACAGGAAACACCCAGCCTGCAGGGCTTCGTTAAGTGGCATCAGGCCACCGCCACAGATATCAAGCGCGAGCTGGGACAGCACGTACGCCAGCTCCGTATCATGACCGTTCACGGTGCAAAAGGCCTGCAAGCCCCCATCGTCATTATGCCCGACACTGTCCGTACCGTGCGGTATGCACCGGCGCAAATTGATCGTCGTTTTTTATGGCCAAATATGGCTAAAATTGAGGTGCCGCTCTGGTCCCCACGTAAAGCTTTTGACACAGCGCTCTTTCATGACGCCATGGGCCACATCAATGACCAGCAAGAAGACGAATATCGCCGTCTGCTTTACGTTGCAATGACGCGCGCCGAAGATGAGCTATACATCGCCGGGCATATTGGCGCCCGAAAACCCCTTGATGAGAGCTGGCATCGCTACGTCCAAAATGGCCTGAGCCTACTCCCCGATATTGAGGCGCTAGAAGGCGGTGTTTTACGGCTAACAAATCCACAAATGGAAGAGATTAGACTCACTGATAACAATCAAAAACAGACCAATCAGTATGATGATTTACCAGACTGGGCGCTTGCGCCCGCACCGGCCGAGCCTGATCCGCCGATGCCCCTTACCCCCTCTCGACCAAGCGAATCACAAGCACCTGTTTCTTCACCGTTAAAGGGACAGAGCCAACAGCGCTTCCGCCGCGGCAATCTCACCCACAAATTACTAGAGATTCTTCCTGAACTCCCTGAAAAAGAACAAGAAAATGCTGCCCGTACGTTTCTTGATAAATACGCAAAAGACCTGCCTAAAGAAACACGTACAGGCATTATACAGGAAACACTCGCCATCCTGGACCATCCAAAATTCGCACCAATATTCGGCCCGCACTCTATGGCGGAGGTTCCCATCAGCGGCCTGCTTGCCGATAACCGCCTGATCAGCGGCCAAATTGACCGGATTTTAGTTACGGATACCGATATCTGGGTGATTGATTACAAAACCAACCGGCCACCGCCACACGATCCAGCCGATATTCCGCTTATCTATCGCAACCAGCTCAAAGCCTATGCGGATACACTCCGCGCGATCTATCCTGGCCGAGACATCCACACGGCGCTGCTCTGGACAGACGGACCTACCCTTATGCCTGTGGATAGTGCGTAACGCCGACCCTGCTTGACCTTGCAAGTTATCACCCCATCTTTATTATGTGAGATAAATAAAGATGTACTCAGCATGAGCACACACACAAAGAAAAGGAAAACACCATGTCCAGCGTTGCCGTAACCGACGAAAACTTTGAAGCTGAGGTTTTAAACTCTGACACGCCTGTTGTCGTTGATTTCTGGGCAGAATGGTGCGGCCCGTGTAAACAGCTAGGCCCCGTCGTAGACGAAATCGCCACCGAAATGGCTGGCAAGGTGAAGGTTGTGAAGGTCAATATCGACGAAGCGCCCGAAGCGCCCAGCAAATACGGCGTGCGCGGCATTCCAACGCTGATCATCTTCAAAGGTGGCGAAGTGGTTGATACCCGCGTCGGCGGCATGCCCAAAAGCCAGCTCAGCGAATGGATTGAGGGTCAGATTTAGCGCCGCGTCCGTCTCTATAAAACCGAAATATCGTGAAAGCCATCGTGCAAAACATTGTGGCCTCCATTAAACTTGGCCCGATAGAGCCAACGATAACGTTATGACCCCACTAAAGCATCGTCCCAAATAAAAGCACAAAGCGCAGTTTTTCCTGAGACAAATGAAAGTAAGCATATGTACTCGTTACCGTTGCGGTGACGGGCAAGATGTCAAGCCACGAATCATAACTCATCACGCCAATGACCAAATAAGAAAATATGAAAAATATCGTGAATTTATAGGACAGCGTTTTTAAAGACAAATAATTTCGAAGCGCCGTCATAAGTGTTATCAAAGACGCCGTCCACGCGCCCATAAGCGCAAAATGAAGACACAGCCAGATATTTTGACCAGTCATCAAAAGTTTAAGACGCTTGTCCTGTTTTAATAAATATCCGAAAATGCCAAAAGCGGCAGCAATCACACCAATAACTTGTGCAATAATTTGAACTGATGAAGCCTCCATCAGCATTTAGGCCGCCGTTTCAGGCCCCAAAACCATGGTCATCTGACGGCCCTCGAGCCTTGGGTGAAGCTCGACCTTGGAAATATCAGCCAGCTCGTCTTTCATTTTGATCAGTAAGTTCAAACCAATTTCCTGGTGTGCCATTTCACGGCCACGGAAACGCATCGTCACTTTGACTTTATCCCCGTTTTCAAGGAACCGCTTGGCATTGCGCATTTTTACGTCGTAATCGTGCTTTTCTGTACCGGGGCGGATTTTGACTTCTTTAACATCAACGGTCTTTTGCTTTTTACGGGCCTCATTAGCCTTTTTTTGCTGCTCGTATTTATATTTTCCGTGGTCAAGAATTTTACAAACAGGAGGCTTCGCATTGGGAGAAATCTCCACCAAATCAAGGCCAGCTTCATCAGCATGAGCAATCGCCTCAGCGACACTCATAACTCCCATCATCTCGCCCTCTGCGCCAACAACGCGGATTTCATCAGCGGTAATTTTATCATTCATGCGCGGCCCGTTATCGCGGCGCGGCTGTGGTCTGTATGGTCGGCTAATGGTGGTCTCTCCTCATATTGTTTTTATTTCAAGAACAAATCTTTATCAGTTTAAAGTTAAAAAGCTAGGAAATAATTAATAGGAGGCTTTCTGGCGGAACGCAAGGGGTTTGAAGATTTTTAACGATCATCAAAACGGAGCCTTTGCATCATCAACCAAGCCCGCAATGGCGTCATCAACATTTTTAACCAACTGATCTTTACCGCCCAGCTCACGAATCGCCACGGTGCCTTCCTCAGCCTCACGCGCGCCAACGACATAGATATAAGGCACCTTGGCATGGGAATGCTCGCGAACCTTGTAATTGATCTTCTCATTGCGGATATCCAGATCGGCACGTACACCTGCGGCGACCAGCTTCTCCTGAAGCGCTGTCGCGTACGCATCCGCTTTATCGGTAATCGTCGCCACCACAACTTGCGTCGGGGTGAGCCAGAGTGGCAGTTTCCCAGAGTAGTTCTCAATCATCACCCCGATAAAGCGCTCCAGCGAACCTAGAATCGCGCGATGGAGCATCACGGGGCGGTGTTTATTACCGTCCTCACCGATATAGCTCGCATCGAGGCGCTCAGGCAGGTTGAAGTCAAGCTGCAGCGTCCCGCATTGCCACGTACGGCCAATCGCATCGCGGATTTGGTAATCAATCTTCGGACCATAAAATGCGCCTTCGCCGGGATCTTCGCGAAATTCAAGGCCGGTCTTCACCAACGCCTTGCGCAGGCCCTCTTCCGCCTTATCCCACAGCGCATCATCACCAACGCGCGTTTCGGGGCGCAATGAAAGCGCAACGGCGACATCATCAAAGCCCAAATCGCTATATACATTTTGCAACAATTCACAAAAACCGACCGCCTCGTCGGTAATCTGATCCTCGGTACAGAAAATATGCGCATCATCTTGCGTAAACTGGCGCAGCCGCATCAAACCATGCAGCGCACCATGCGCCTCATTGCGGTGGCAGCAGCCAAACTCCGCCAGCCTGATCGGTAAATCGCGATAAGATTTAATGCCCTGATTAAACACTTGTACGTGCGCTGGGCAATTCATAGGTTTAAGCGCCATCAGCTTCTCAAACGCTTTATCGCTCAGGATCGGACCGTCGTGAGTGCCGTCATCAGAGCCTTGCGGCACCTCATCCGGCACAACGAACATATTTTCGCGATATTTACCCCAGTGCCCAGATTTCTCCCATAATTTATTATCAATCAGCTGCGGCGTTTTGATCTCGTCATAGCCCGCATCGTTCAAACGACGGCGAATATAGCCCTCCATCTGGTTGTAAATCGTAAAGCCTTGCGGGTGCCAAAACACACTGCCTTGTGCTTCAGGCTGAAAATGGAACAAATCCATTTCCGCGCCCAATTTACGGTGATCGCGCTTTTCCGCCTCTTCCAGCTGGTGTAGATAGGCCTTCAGCTCCTTCTTATCCCGCCAGGCTGTGCCGTAAATACGCGTCAGCATTGCATTATTCGAATCGCCTCGCCAATAGGCGCCAGCGACCTTCAATAACTTAAACCCATCACCGACATGCCGGGTGGTCGGCATGTGCGGTCCACGGCACAAATCAAGCCACCCATCGTCCCCTTGGCCCTGACGGTAAACCTTAATGTCCTCACCCTCAGGCAAGTCTTCGATAATTTCAGCCTTATATGCCTCACCCTTATCTTTAAAATACGCAATCGCCTTATCACGGTCCCAGACCTCGCGCACGAACGCATCGCCACGCTGGATAATTGTACGCATTTGTTTTTCGATGGCTTCAATATCTTCACTGCTGAACGGTTCGTCCCGCGCAAAATCATAAAAAAAGCCATTATCGATATTTGGCCCAATCGTCACTTGCGTCCCGGGAAACAGCTTCTGCACCGCCTGCGCCATTACATGCGCACAATCATGACGGATCAGCTCTAGCGCTTCATCCGCATCCTTCTTCACCAGTTCCAGCGCCGCATCATTGATAATGGGCAATGACAAATCAGACAGCTCACCATCAATTTTGGCTGCAATCACCACCTTCGCCAGCCCCGGCGAAATATCCGTTGCCACGTCCAGCGCGCTCGTGCCAGACGGATACGTCCGCTGCGCGCCATCGGGAAGGGTAATTGTGATGTCTTTTATTTGTCTATCTACGTTTTTCATAGAGATCACCATAAACCAAGTAAATCCGGCAAAAAAGCTTAATTTCTTGCACAAGCCACGAAAAACAGTTTATAAAGCTTGCTGAGGAGCTATATGTTAAATTTTATTTCCAATATTCGAGCAAAAAAACGACAAGCGTGCTATCAAAGAAATTTGCAGCAAGCATACAGCCTGTCATCATCCTTTCCGCTTGGCGCAGAATTTGAAGAACAGTTTGCAGCAACAGGAGTCACCTAGAAGTTTGAACAAAACTTTGATTTTGAGGGCGGCTATCACTCTAAAAAAAATATTATCATCTATGGTCCATTATTTACTAAAAATAAACGGCCTATTCACCAGTATGTAGCCAGAGCGCATGAGGGAATTCATGCTTTGCAGCAAAAAAAATCACAATTTTTACGATTTGTTGATACCGCTGGTGCTTCTGTTTCTTTAACACCCAAACAACGCATCAGGCTTTGCCTGATGACAGAACATGATGCTTATGCAAAATCAGCATGGCTAATGGTACAGCTCTTTCGTAATGTAGGTTATGAAACTGCCGTGGCCAAAAGCATAAAAGCCAAATGGAAAGAGCAAACTTACAAAGACTACTTTAACGAATGCGCACTTGACGAGTGCGCACTTGAAGAATGTAACAGCGAAAAATTAAAACACGAAATCCTTAAAGCTGGGCAGCATTCTTTGCAACGGAAACAATGGTGGTTAAAAGAGGGTCGTTCAAAAACCATCAACAAATTTTGTGAAGTTTTCTTAAGTCTTACATATCCATTAACAAAAAATCCTAGATTTTTTCTATACAAAATGACGTCCGGCAATCACTATAACGGCTATATAAATAGAGAAATTAAAGGTATAGAAAATGACATTAAAAAGATAATGGGCAATACAGATGCCCAACAAACACAATTCTTCCGCGCTACAGATGACGAGCTTATCTCCCTTGGTAATTCTTTCGGCCCTAATATAGTAATTCCAATTAATAATTGCGCATGCTATGCTGCATGATGACTTATTCAATAGACCTTCGTAAAAGAGTTGTTTCCTTTGTAGAATTTGGTGGTAGTAAAGTGGAAGCTTCGCATCGCTTTAGTGCATCTCGCCGCATTGTTCATTATTGGTTAAAGCGCGAGAATCTGCCTGCTAAACAGCATGGCTTTCGTAAAGGAAAGCTTGATAAATCTCGTTTA
>JAJRYK010000026.1 GCA_024275825.1 Alphaproteobacteria bacterium | reverse complement strand
GTGACGCTGGCCAGCGCAGACCCCGCCGAGGCTCCCGAAATCCGCTTCAATTACATGAGCGAGGCGCAGGACTGGCAAGATTTCCGCCACTGCATCCGCCTGACCCGCGAGATTTTCGGGCAAGAGGCCTTCAAGCCCTATGCGGGCAAGGAGATTCAGCCCGGCAGCGCCCTGCAATCGGATGACGAGCTGGATGGCTTCATCCGAGAGCACGCCGAGAGCGCCTTCCACCCCTGCGGCACGGCGCGCATCGGCGCGGCGGATGACCCGCTGGCCGTTGTGGACCCGGAATGCCGCGTCATCGGCGCCGAGCGCCTGCGGGTGGCTGACAGCTCGATTTTCCCCCGTATCCCGAATGGCAACCTGAATGCGCCCAGCATTATGGTCGGGGAAAAGGCGGCGGATTTGGTGTTGGGGGAGTGAGGCTTACTTTCCACCAGCAATTTTTGTAGCGGCGTCAAAAATTCCAACCGATCCGAGATCAGATTTTACAATACCATCTGTTGAAGGGCTGAAGAGACGCTGCATCAAAGCCCCGAGGAATTCCTCTTTTGCATGGCCCTCAGCTGCCAAGGCCAGATAGGTTTGTATCATGGTTACACGCTCTCGCGCATCATTCCATAGGTGAAGCTGGCTGGCAAATAGTCGATAAAGCACCCGCGCAATCACCATACCAATTCCGATTAATCCGGCAAATGTAGCTACCGCTCCAATACCTGAATCTTTCCATGAGGCTATGAACCCTTGAATTCCTCCGTCAAAACCGAGAACGAACGTAGCTAGAAGGACAATTACGGTTAACACATAAATGGTAAATACCCTGCCCCACCTGTTTTTCGCTTTTTCATGATCAGCAGCCTTTTTGCCCCAATAGTCTATGGGTTCTTTTAGAGCTATTTCTTCTTTCAGAGCTTGCTTGAAATTTTCGATATCTTCTGAAGTATCGCTGACTAATTGCTGGGTGGTTTGATCGAGTTCAAGTTGAGTGTTCGAAAACAGTTTTTCGATTTGGCCATCAAATTTGCTTTCTCGCGCGATTAGTTTCTTGTTGTTTTCTGAGAGCGCATTCTTCCACTCTTCAGCGTTAGCCGCTCTTGCGGCCACTAACTCGGCAAGTTCGTTCAATCTCGCCTGAGATTCCTCCGTTTCTCGGTGGAGTAAAGCCTCAAGTTCAGCGCGTGCTTGCTCAATCGCTTTTACACTTGAAGCCGCGCCCCGTTTTGTAATCCCTCGTTCGAAATCAAATAGCGCGTTGGCCGCAGAATGATATCCTTTCTGGGCAGGCAGGTTCTCATGGTCCGTGCGCGTTGCTACGTGGACTATTTTTGCAGCGAAGCTTTTATCGATTCTCATTTCTTGTGTGATAAACTCGGCAAGTATACTTTTCGAGTATATGTATTGGCTTTCGCTTATCGCATGTTGCAACGCTTCTAGCTCCCCAGCTAGCCCATTTTGGTAACCCTGATTGTCAGGATGGGAAATAACAGACATAATACTTTGCATGGTATTTCTGATTCGGACGTTAAAGTTTCCCATTTGCTGTGGGTCAACGTCCTGAATCCAATTCCAAAATTCCATCTCATTTTTACACCACTCTAAGAATTGCTCCGCCGAGCGAAATTTTATCGGTTTCGCATTTCCGACGGCTAATTCGTATCCCATTGTCTCGCTCCCAAAAAAATGCGCAGGAAATCACCTGCGCATGATTGCACTTTTTGAGGGGTCATTCAATCGGGGCATCACCTAAAGAGCGATTTGCACGAATTATGAAAGTGCTTCATCGCACCTTCCACAAACCCCGTCATGCCCATGGCTTCCCACATCCGGCAGGATCTTCCAGCAGCGCTGGCATTTTTCCCCGTCGGCTTTGGCGAAGCTCACGGCCACGCCCGCAACATCGGGCAGGGTGAAGGCGGCTTCGGGGGCGGCATCGTCCGTAGCCGTCAGGGCCGAGGTGATGCAGATATCGGCAAAATCTACGCTTTCGAGCAG
>JAJRYK010000025.1 GCA_024275825.1 Alphaproteobacteria bacterium | reverse complement strand
ATACAACGGCATTCCTGAAAAGCAATTTTATTGGTTCTTAAAAGAAACGGAATTTAGGTTTAATTATGGGTCGCATAAAGAGCAGTTAAAAACGCTCAAAAAATGGACAAATTTATAACTTATCTACGACAGCCCCTTAAATTAAAACTACAAAGCAAACACCTAACCATCTCTACTGAAAAGCAATTGCCCTTAAAAATGAATTATGTAAAATTAATATTGGGGGTTTTTGTTTTTTGCACTACGCTTATCGTAATTGCCGGGGTTGGCGGCGCTTTGTGGGGGTATAGTGAATTCACCCGGCTCGGCCCGGCGGCGGATATATCGCGCATCGAAACCGTTCAATATGCGCAGCAAAGCATGCCGCGCCCGCCCTCTGAAGCACAAAAGACTCAATCCACCACCACCAGCCAAGACAAAAAAGCTGCGCCATCCTCCATTCTCTTTACCATCGCCCGCGGCTCCGGCCTTTCCACCATTGCTCAGAATTTACACTATGTAAATATAATTCACAATCCATGGGTCTTCAAGCTCGGTGTGCTGACTCTAAGGCAACAGGGCAGCCTCAAGGCTGGGGAGTACGAGATCACCCCCGGCATGAGCGCCCGCGCCATCGCCGCCATCATCAGCGACGGCAAAAGCTTCGTCCGCCGCTTTACCGTCCGCGAGGGGCTGACCAGCTTCGAAACCGTCCGCCTGCTGCGCGAAGTGGAGGAACTCTCTGGTGAGATCACGAGCGTCCCCGCCGAGGGCACACTCCTCCCCCAAACCTACGACTACCGTTTAGGCGAAGACCGCACCGCCATTATTGCCCGCCTGCAAACAGCAATGGAGGATGTGCGCGCCGATCTAACAACGGGCCCGTTTTTGACCAGCCCCCACCCTGAAACCACAACCCCGCCCGCCCCTACGATTACACCCTCCTTATTTAAGTTATGTAAAATTAAATGGGAAAAGAAAAATAATGCTACTGCTGCGGATAATGGAGACAATGAAACGTCCACAGAAATGGGCGCAGCAATCACCCGCGCCCTCACCGACGACCAATGCTGGCACAAAATCCTCACCCTCGCCTCGATTGTCGAAAAGGAAACCGGCGTGGCGGAGGAGCGCGGCCGCGTGGCTGGTGTATTTTATAACCGCCTAGCGCGCAACATGCCGCTGCAAACCGACCCCACTGTGATTTACGCCATCACCAAGGGCAAGCACAAAAATGACGGCAAGGGCCCGCTCGGACGCCGCCTGCTTAAAAAAGACCTGCAGATCGACAGCCCCTACAACACCTACAAATATCCCGGCCTGCCCCCCGGTCCCATCGCCAACCCCGGCCGCGATGCAATAGAGGCTGTCCTGGACCCCGAAGCCCACGACTATATCTATTTCGTGGCGGACGGCACGGGTGGACATCTGTTTGGAAAAACACTGAAAGAGCATAATCGGAATGTAGCAAAATGGCGGAAAATACGACGAGCTCAAAAATAGTTGACATATTTTAATTTCTCCTTTAGACATACCCATGCTTAAACGGCCATTACTAGGAAAATATCACGCATGAGCACCCGCGCAACAAAACCAACATCAGCCCTAAAAAGCTTGCCCGCCGTTGCAGCAGACACTATATCCGACCCAGCCATCACCTTTGCTGTCATTTCTGATCCCCTCATTTTCATGAGCCCTGAACATCTCGGGTTAGAAAGCATGGAGCATGCTGGTGTCATGAATGGCTTCGTTTTTGCGCAAGCAGCAACCGTCATTCCGGCGCGCCTGATTGCCTCCTACATACAAATTAATCACCCGGACTTTGCCAATTCAAAATACGGTAAATTTATGGATGACCTCCCCTTGCGTCTTTCCGGGTACACACATTTATCCATGGGGCTTTTTCTCGCCTGGCATGGTCAAATGCGCGAAGCCGCAATTGCTGTCCCTCTTGGACTTGGTAATCTACGCTTAACCGGCGATATGCAAGCCGCAATCAATTTTGTCAGCCCCGGCAGAACACCTCATGAAACGGCCGGCGCAGCACAAAGCACAAACCCTCTAAAAATCATGTCCAGCGCCTTTAAAGATGCCAATGCGCAATTTGCAACAGCGCAATTTGCCGTTCTTATCGTGCCGATGGCGGCTGTTGCTGAAGCTGTCGCAGAAGGCAGTGCCGGCATCAGCGTAGCCGCGCAGGCTATTCCGGCCATTCCTCTTTTGGCCGCAACATATTTTATCGGTAAAAATGTAATCAATAATGAACGAGACAACCGCCTCGACCCTGCAAACATAACCATCCACAATGCCGGATATCCAACTATGCTGGTGGGCGCCACGGCCGGTGCCGGGGGGATGGCCGGGCTGTTCACCCTATGGTCAGAAGGCACGCTGGGACAGTCATTCAGCGATTTGAACAGCGCCGGCATGAATGCCGTATCCTCCGCAGCCTCTTACATGGGCGCCAACAATTTTGAACCGCAAACTATCACAGATCCGCAAACAGGCTTCATCGCCGCCACATCCTGCGCCGCTCTGACGATATGTGCGGCCTATATGCTCCTTGAAAGGCGTTATGGGACCTTCTTCAAAAAAGGCCGCCCAAAGAAAACAATCATTCCCAAAGATCCGGCGCCTGCGCCAGAATAATAAAGTTCAAAATGTGACGAACTGGCACAAAGTACGAGGGGGGAATTCAGAACCTAAAGAGAGCGATCAGTACTCTGAACAACTGAACGATACTCAACCTCGGGCTCAACAGGCAACATTTGCACCTTATGGCCATTATAAGATTGACCGGCCTGTTTTTGTTGGCGGACATGATCAATTGCAGCAATCAACGCAGCAACCTGAATATTTTGAGGCATGCCCATATTCACAAAAAGAGTATCATCTTTAACGTCAACGACAGTGTCTGGTGAAATATCGTGCTCTGCCCACTTGATCTGAAGATTCTCACGATCAACAAAGGCCATCCTCTCATGACCTTCGGACGTTCCGTGCATCGCCTCGAAAACCGTACATAACGCCTCATGCTTTGCCAGGTAATCAATTTCCCAACACGACAAATATTCGTTTTGTTTAACCGCGTCCTTCAAATCACTCCGCACAGGATGAGTTACCGCGACAACGAACGCCACACCAAAAAATGCTGCGCCCAGATAAGACGGCGCATTCGGATAGCGTTTAATTAAATTCAAACGGCGCATACTCGCCCTTTTCATTCACAAAGTTAATATAAGAATGAACATATATACAGCTGTTTCCATAGCTTGTCAAAACTAAAGCACCAAAAGCGCGCGTACTATTTTTTCCCTTTAGACGACCCAGTGCCGCCGCGCTGTCCGCCGCCCCTTTGGCCGCCTCCACCAGACGACCCGCCAAGCCCCGGACCGCCTGGCCCTGGCCCGCTCGGCGCAGCTTTCGGCGCCACCTCCAACGCATGTCTTCGCGCCAGATGCGGGGCGAATTCGAGGCTGGAAGGCACCGCGTCGCCCAGTACGCAACCGAAGCTATCATCGCTCAGATCCTCACGGTGCACCGGCTGACCAGATACGCAATCCTTCACGAAATAATCAAAGGCGGCCAGCGGGTTTTGCGCCCCTGTGCCAGCGCCCAGCGCTTTACCGCGATAGGGATCATCCGCAAACATAATGGGAATTTGATAGGCTTGTGCAATATACCCGCCCGATACCGCGCCCAGATGAAGCAGCGGGGAATGATCAAGCCAGCCAAAAAACTCACTATCGACCGGGATATTCATCTCCAGAAAATCCATATCGCTATATTCCAGCGTCAGCAGGCCACTGGCCGGATCAAACAAAACCCCCACCGCCTTTGTCATCGGGTTTTCGCTACAAATCAGGCCCGCCTCGCCATCGTCCGTAAAAAGAAGATCAATATCCATGGATGCATTTCACCATTTTTGTTGTTATATATCTAGTCTAACATATAGTTTTCGAAGCTGTCATTCCTCACTACTTAGTCAAAGCAATTTATTCTTGAACTAGGCACAAGGAACGCAGCGTAGGGAAACTACATAAGTGACGAATAACAACGTTCAAGGATAATTTGGGAAGACTATGTGTGGTATTACGGGATTTTTTACAAACAGCTCTGATCAATCCCAAACTGAGCTCCACATCATCGGTAAAGCCATGGCCACCGCCATTGCTCATCGCGGCCCCGACAGCGCAGGCACATGGCAAGACCCGGACATTAACCTTCTCCTCGGCCATCGCCGCCTCGCCATCCTCGATCTCACGCCCGAGGGTCATCAGCCCATGACCTCACCCTCTGATCGCTATGTGCTGACCTATAACGGCTAAATTTATAATTACCTCGATCTGCAAAAAGATCTCGAAGCCAAAGGCGCAGCCTTCAAAGGCCGCAGCGATACTGAAGTGATCCTTGCTGCGATCGAGCAATGGGGCCTCAATCAAAGCTTACAAAAACTCAACGGTATGTTCGCCTTCGCCCTATGGGATCGTAAAAGCCGCAGCCTGCATCTTGTGCGCGACCGTTTGGGCAAAAAACCGCTTTATGTTGGATGGAGCGGCAAAGGAAAAAGCGCGAGCCTCGTCTTCGGCTCCGAGCTAAAAGCCCTGCGCGCTCATCCCGATTTTAACGCTGGCATAAACCGTGAGACCCTCGCGCAATATATGCGCTACGGCAACACGATGGCGCCGCATTGTATCTATGACGAGGTGTGGCAACTCCCCGCCGGGATGCGCCTCGATCTGGATCTCACAAGCCTAACCCCCGGCGAAAACCTCGCGCCCAAAATGAAGCCCTATTGGGATCACCAGCGCATCGCCCAAGATTCCTGCGCCCACCTTAACCAAGGTACAGAATCCCAGATCATCGACGAATTCGAAACGCTGCTCGAGGACGCGGTGCGCAGCCGCATGATCTCCGACGTGCCTCTTGGCGCATTCCTCTCCGGCGGCATCGATAGCTCCGCCATCGTCGCCCTGATGCAAAAAACCTCTAGCCAGCCCGTCAAAACCTACACGATCGGTTTCGAGGAAAAAGCCTTCAACGAGGCCGAGCACGCAAAAAACATCGCTGCCCATCTGGGCACCGATCATCACGAGCTGTATTTGACCGGCCAGGATGCCCTGAACCAAATCCCGCGCCTGCCCACCATGTATGACGAGCCCTTCGCCGACAGCTCTGCCATCCCGACCTTCCTCGTCTCCCAGTTCGCACGGCAAGATGTCACCGTCGCGCTGTCTGGTGATGGCGGAGACGAAATGCTCGGCGGGTATAATCGCTATCGGCTGGGGCCAAAAATCTGGAACGCGATGCGCCTGATCCCGCAACCCCTGCGCAGCCTCATGGCCAAATCCATGCACAGTGTCCCACAATCAAAATGGGACAAATCTGCTTCTTGGGCCGCCCCTAAAAGCCGCCCCCATTTCGGCCGCTCCATGCACAAGCTTGCCGACCTGCTACCCGCCCAAAATGGCGCGCAGATTTACGATCACCTCCTCACCCAATGCAGCCGCTCTCCCCTGCTAAACCCGCCCGATCGCCCGCCGCTCGTCCATGACGACTATGCCAATATCGCCGGCCTGCCCCTGACCGAGCAAATGATGCTTTGGGACGCGCTGCTCTATTTGCCAAACGATATTCTGACCAAAGTCGATCGCGCCGCGATGGCCGTATCATTAGAAGTCCGCGCGCCACTGCTCGATTACCGCATTTTCGAATATTGCTGGAGCCTGCCCTCCAAGTACAAACTGCGCGGCAATGCCGGCAAATACCTCCTGCGCGAAACCCTAGCCCGCCACATCCCACGCGACATGTTCGAGCGCCCCAAACAAGGCTTCTCCGTCCCCGTAGGCGACTGGCTCCGCGGCCCACTAAAAGACTGGGCCGGCGACCTGCTCAGCCCCGACGCGATCAAATCCCAAGGCCTCCTCGACCCCGACCATGTCAACGCTCTGTGGAACGCCCACGCCGCCGCCCCCGGCACTAAACAAGCCGCCGACCACCCCAATGAACTCTGGACCATCCTGATGTTCCAGGCATGGCATGCGGAATGGATGTAACCCGCTCATGCCCATTCCCCTCGAATACATCCTCATCCCGCTCTTTGGTCTAATCGCCTTTATCCTCAAGGGCATGACCGGCACGGGCACGGCGACTGTGATTATTGCGCTATGCACGCTCATCCTGCCACCGAAAGATGCCATCGTGCTCTCGGCCTTTATTAATATTTTCGGCGGCTTTGCATCGCTGCGGCTGGATAAAACGAAACTGCATTTACGCTATTGGGGGCCGGTCGCGCTGATGATGGCGATCGGCGTTATCATAGGCGGCACAGCCCTCAAATTCATCGATGCGCGCCTGTTTGAAATTATTCTCGGCGGCGTCTTCATCCTGATCGCCCTGCGCTTTATCTTTGGCAAAAAAAATGATGCAGCCAAAGACGAAAATGCACCAGAGATCGCCAGCCTCACCGATATGGGCGTTGGCCTGTTCACCGGTATGTCCGGCGGCTTTATTGGCCTGAAAGCGCCGCCTTTGATCGCGCATTTCGGGCGATACCTGAACAAAGCCAACCTGCGCCGCCTGCTGATCCTCATCTTCATCCCCACCGCACTGTCGCAAAGCGCAACCTATTACGCCTACGGCCTGCTCACCCCACAAATCATGCTCTATGCACTGAGCACCACTCCCATGATTTTCATCGGCCTCTATATCGGCAACAAAGCCTTCCACATGATGAGCGAAGCCCTGTTCAAACGCATCCTCGGGGTATTTTTGATTATCGTAAGTGTGAAGCTCATCCTATAACGTCCATTAGCCACAAATCCGCCGTCCCCTCTCGCCGCCCTCAATAGCCACCACCCCTAACCATCCCTCTCCCCTGAATAACCATTTTTACCTCACTCCCTTTAGTTATGTTATGTAAATTATGATATCATTAAAAAGAATAATTTGGAAAAAAATAGTGCACCCCCGCCAGGGAATAGCTAAAGTGCTCCCATGGAAAAACCCCTCACCATAGCCATCACCGGCGGCGCAGGATTTATTGCCACAGCATTGGCCAAACGCCTCCATGCTGCTGGCCACAATCTCGTCCTCATCGACTTGCACAAATCCGCAGCCTTCCCGGAAAGCTCAATCATCGCCGATGTCACGGACGGTCCGGCCATGACCGAAGCGCTCAAGGGCGTAGATGCCATCTATAACCTCGCCGCAGAGCATCGCGATGATGTCAGCCCTATCCAAAAATATTACGACGTAAATGTCGGCGGTGCACAAATCATTGTAGCCGCAGCAAAAGCCAACAATATCAACCACATTATTTTCACCAGTACCGTTGCGCTATATGGGTTAGAGCCCCTCAACCCCGCCACCGGCAGCCAAGAAGAAAGCCCGCCCGCCCCCTTTAATGACTATGGGGAATCAAAGCTAAAGGCAGAAAAAATTCTTAATGACTGGGCCGCTGAGGATGACGAAAAAACGTTAACCACCATCCGCCTCGTCGCCACATTTGGCCCAGGAAATCGCGGAAATATCTACACCCTCATGAACCAAATAGCGCGCGGCAAATTCGCGATGATCGGCAATGGCCAGAACCGCAAATCCATCGCCTATCTCGGTAATGTCACCGCGTTTCTTGAGCACGCGCTCACCTTCAATACCGGCGCGCATCTCTACAACTACGCCGACAAGCCAGACCTTGTGACCAAAGATCTCGTGCGTACCATTCGCGCGGCGCTAGGCTTAAGTGGACTTAGTCCACAACTGCCCTACACAATCGGCTTACTTGGCGGCATGAGTTTCGACATTGCTGCAAAAATCACCGGCCGCATTTTCCCCATTTCCGCCGTACGTATCAGAAAATTCTGCGCCAACACCATCGTCAATGCGGATAAGCTCGAACAAACCGGCTTCACCAGACCGTTCAGTTTAGAAGAAGGCTTGCAAGAGATGATTGAGGCGGAATTCCCCCGTGAAAAAGCCGCATAGTTTTTTAAACCATGGAGACACGGAGTTTTTTATATAGGCACTGAACGTACAAAAATTAAAAAATAAGCAATGCCTTAAGTGGTTTTTTCGTGTGCTATCTCTCCGTGCCTCCGTGGTTCAAAATAAAAATAGACAGATTAGGAATAATATCCTACAATTTACCCATGAAAGCGCAATAAGAACAAAGACATAGACCCCCACCCCTCTCATTTGAGCAGACAAAAAGAAGGATCCGGTGTTTCTTGAGTGAAAACAATGGTTTATAAGCAATAAAAATGGCCAACAAAAACCCAGAGAAATTGCTCCTTATTGTGAACCATATGGATTGGTTCTGGAGCCATCGTCTGCCGCTTGCCAAGGCCGCGCAGCGCAAAGATTACAATGTCCATGCGGCCTGTAAAGATGCGGCTAAGGACCAAAATCTCACCGACCATCATTTCACCGGTCATGATATTGCGGCCACAAATATCATCGGTATTATTTTAACCCTGCGCGCGCTTTTAAAACGCCAGCAGCCAAACATCATCCACGCAATCACGCTCAAATACGCCTTCATCACCGGCCTCGCGGCGTTGGGGCTGAAGGATATGACCCGCGTCTACACGCTCGCCGGTTTGGGCTATCTGTTTTACAATGATGGCGCGAAAGCCAAAATCATGCGCACGCTGATTGCGCCGTTTTTGAAGCTCGCGCTGGGTAATGCGCGGCTAATTTTTCAAAATCCGGATGACATGGCTTTGCTCATCCGCCGCAGGATCGTTCGCGCAGCAAACTGCCATCTGATCCGCAGCTCCGGCGTGGATCTGAACCAGTTCCCGTATGTACCAGAACCGCAGAACGATAAACCGCTGGTCCTCATGCCAACGCGTCTGGTGCATGACAAGGGCATCGCGATCTTCGTCCAGGCTGCACGCATCCTCAAAGCCAAAGGCATAAACGCGCGCTTCCACATCGCGGGCGGGATCGCCGCACCAAACCCCGATGCGATCACTGAACATGAAATGTGCGAAATGACAAAGGACGGCGCAACCCAATGGCTCGGTAAAGTCTCCGACATGCCTACACTGCTCGCCGGGACGAACCTCATCGTCTATCCGTCCTATTACGGCGAAGGTGTGCCTAAAGTCTTGCTAGAGGCCGCCGCTACGGGGCGCGCAATTATCACCACCGACCACCCCGGCTGCCGCGAGGCCGTGCGCGATGACGAAAACGGCCTGCTCGTGCCAGTGAAAGATGCACAGGCCACAGCGAATGCGATTGAGAAGCTGCTGAACGATCCAGAAACGCGCGCAAAAATGGGACACGCCAGCCGTGCTCTGGCAAAAAAAGAATTTGATGTGAATTTAGTAAATGAGGAAACGTTGAAGCTTTACAAAACCAAGAAATCCCCCCTCCCTGAGGGAGGGGGTTAGGGGGAGGGGTTAGAATGGTGAGTTAATCAATACCGTCACCCCCCACCTCAATCCTCCCCCTCAGGGGGAGGAGGTATAAAAAAGGATTAGAAATTGACGATTTTCTCAACCGCATCCCTACCGTTCACCAACACAATGCGCAATTTCTTACCATTGAGAAAACTATTCAGCGCATCAACATCCTCCGGCTTTATCAGGCGCACCATCGCCTTTCTCTTATCCGCATCATCAGGAATAACGAGCGGTTTGGCGGTAAAACCATATCCATCGGCGCTGGCAAATATATCAAGATCCTCAAACCCTTTGCGGGATTCCAACGTGATGACAAGCGCTTCAGCACTCGCGACAACGGCGTCAATGCGCAAATTTGGTAAATCGCCTTCCACAGGAATCTTATCCTGCGCGGCCTTGATCAAACGCGCTTCGGATGAGCGCTGCTCGCCGCCCGCGGGCAGATCGAGCGACAGCTCTAAAACATCGGGGATACAAATATCTTTGCAGACCATAATATCGATTTTGGTAGCGAGCCTCGCTGGTTTTCCAGCCTCTTCCAGTTCTATGCGCAGCGGAAACATGACCTCACCATCATACGCGAAAACGGTGAAGCCGCTTTCATCCTTACGCGTGGGCGCTGGCCAATCAATCCGGGCGCTTTTCACATTGACTGAAGCGCTCCAATCAAAGCGCGGCGGCAATCCGGCATCACCCGGCACGCGCCAATATGTGTGCCAGCCATCGGCTAAAGAAATCTGCACAGCGGCATCAAGCGCGCTTAGACCCTCAGTCGTATCCACCGCGCTTAACAGCTTACCGCGCACATTATCGGCGCTGACCCACGATGATTGCGCCGCGCCTGCGGGCAGGCTGATAAAAACAAAACATACTAATA
Organism: Alphaproteobacteria bacterium; assembly: GCA_024275825.1. Classification (GTDB taxonomy): domain Bacteria; phylum Pseudomonadota; class Alphaproteobacteria; order Micavibrionales; family Micavibrionaceae; genus JAJRYK01. Next base: position 8,696 of record JAJRYK010000025.1, on the reverse strand, counting down.
TAAACAGAATTCGCATTTTAGACTCCTTCTCCTATAGTATAAAACATACAGCATGAAAAAACACGCACGCAAAACATAAGAGGCACGCTTATGAGTAAAAAAACCGCAGCAGAGTATCTTACAGGAAAATTATTGCTCGCCATGCCCTCTCTGGGCGATTCGCGCTTTGATCATGCCGTCATCCTCATGTGCGCCCATGATGAAAATGGCGCGATGGGGCTAGTGATTAATCACACACTGGAGGATGTGAAGTTTGAGAATTTGCTAGAGGAACTCGGTATAAAATCTGACATCAAGCTCGATCCAAAGAGTCTGAGTATCCCGGTCTTAAGCGGCGGCCCTGTCGATCACGCGCGCGGGTTTTTACTGCACTCCAACGATTTTGTCCATAAAGAAACCATTTCGATTGATGAGCGCTATCATGTCACAGGCACCATCGATGCGCTACAGGCTGTGGCAAAAGGCAAAGGACCCGATAACATGCTCTTCATCCTCGGCTATGCTGGCTGGACGGCCGGGCAGATAGAGCGGGAAATTCAGGATAATGCCTGGCTGGTCGTTGAGCCGGACGAGACCTTGATTTTCGGTGTTGACCCCGCGCAAAAATGGCAAAGCGCGGTGCAGAAATTAGGCTTTGATCCCGCGATGCTAACGGGTGATGCGGGGCAGGCCTAAGCCGCCAAGCGCTCTACAATGCGCTCATAGGGCTCCAGTTTCATCAATGGCCCAAGCGCGGATAGCGTTGGGTTTGCGCTAAAAATACGGCCTGCAACATGTTGCAGCGCGGCTTTATCAATCGCATCAATTTTCGCGATCACGCTCTCGATATTCAGCGCTTCGTTTCGGTGCAGCACATATTTCGCTTGTTGATCAGCGCGCGCCATCATCGATTCTCGGCCCATCAGCATGTTGGCCTTGAGCTGCGATTTAGCGCGCGCGATTTCTTCATCGCTTAGGCTATCGGCCAGTTTGAGAACCTCATCACAGATAACGGGCACAATCTCGCCCATCTTTTCCGGGCCAGTTCCAGCATAGATCGCTAGCTGTCCGGTATCGCGATAACCGGTGTGATAGGCGAAGATGGAATAGACTAGGCCGCGCTTCTCACGCACCTCCTGAAACAATCGCGAGCTCATGCCGCCGCCAAGAATGCTCGCCAAGGCCTGTGCATTATAATACGCATTATCCAGTCGGCTAAGGCCTTCGAAGCCCAGAATAAAATGCGCTTGCTCCAGCTCTTTTTCCAAGCGGTATTCGCTGCCCTTATACGCGGCGGGAATATCATCGCTCTCTTGCGCGGCGGGCAAGTCGCTAAAAGCCTGCTGGGCCAGTGCGACAAACGCATCATGATCAACATGACCAGCGGCGGAAATGACGGTGCGAGACGGCACGTAAAAGCGCTCAATATGCGCCGCCAAAACATCGCGCTGCATGCCAGAAATAATCTCTGCCGTGCCCAAGATTGGCGCACCAAAGGCTTGGTCGGGATAGGCCGCTTCGTAATAATGATCGAACACCAGATCATCCGGCGTATCGTGGCACATGCCAATTTCCTGCAAAATCACCTGGCGCTCACGCTCAACCTCATCATCAGGCAGCGTCGAATTCTGATACATATCGGCGAGGACATTAAGCGCAAGAGCCATATCATCCTTCAGCAAATGAATGTGGTAGCTCGTCATCTCGCGGCTGGTATAGGCGTTCATCGAACCGCCAACGCTTTCGATAACCTCAACAATCTCCTGCGCGCTGCGGGTCTTGGTGCCCTTAAACAGCATATGCTCAACCATATGCGCCGCGCCGTTATGCGCGCGCGTTTCATGCCGCGCACCAACACCAGACCAAATACCCAGCGCAACGCTATGCATGCTCGGCACATGATCAGTGATAATCCGCAAGCCGTTATTAAGGGTCGTAAGCTGTATGGTGGACATGGTGTTCCTTGCTTAAACGTGAGAGCGCACAAACGCCTGCACAGCTTGTAAATCATTCGGCAGCTTTGTCAAATGCTCCGTACGACTCATCAAGCCGCTGAGATGCTCGGGAAGATCAGGACGCTGGCCAATCGCGCGCTGGACCGCATCGGGGAACTTCGCCGGATGCGCGGTGGCTAGACAGAGAACGAGCGTAGACTCCGCCGCCGCCAGCTGCTGCGCGGCGTGCATGCCGACAGCCGTGTGAGGATCGAGGATATAATTGTGCTCTTCATGAACAGCTTTGATCGTCGCTAATGTTTGCTCTTCCGATGTACGGAAGGCTTTGAGATCATGAGACGTAAACTCTAGCGTCATTTCACCAGTTTGCTGGAATTCTGCCATGAGCCTTTTGAGCACATCCGCATCGCGGCCAAGCGTATCAAACAAATAGCGCTCGAAATTGCTGGAGATTTGAATATCCATTGACGGGCTCATCGTTGGGTTAAGGCCGCCGATTTTCATTGTGCCGCTTTCAAAAAAGCGCGTCAGGATGTCGTTCTGGTTCGTCGCAATAGCCAGTGTCTTGATCGGCACACCCATTTTCTGCGCGCAATAGGCTGCGAAGATATTGCCGAAATTTCCGGTGGGCACGACAAAGCTCACGAGCTCATCAAACTGCAAGGCAGCGTGCGCGTAATAGACAATTTGCGCCATAATGCGCGCCCAGTTGATGGAGTTCACGGCTGAGAGATTATGCGCAGCCCTAAACGCTGGATCATTAAACATCGCCTTGACCAGACTTTGGCAATCATCAAACGTGCCCTCCAGCGCGATATTGTGCACATGCGGCGCATCAACCGTTGTCATCTGCCGCCGCTGCACGTCCGAGACACGGCCATCGGGGAACAGGATAAAGATATCGAGCATCTCCGAATGCCGGCAGCCCTCAATGGCCGCCGATCCGGTATCGCCAGAGGTCGCGCCGACGATCGTCACACGCTCACCGCGCTTTTTGAGCACATAATCAAACAAGCGCCCAAGCAGCTGCAGCGCCACATCCTTAAATGCAATCGTCGGGCCATGGAACAGCTCCATCACATAGAGATTATCGCGCAGATGATGAAGCGGCGCAGGCATACCGCCGCGGAAAATATCAGCGCTGTAGGTCTCTTCGAGAATAACGCGAAAATCATCGTGCGGAATGCACCCTTCAACAAAAGGAAACATCACCGCCTCAGCGATGTCGATATAGGATTTACCCTTCAAACTTTTGATATCCAGAGATGGCCAGCTTTCTGGCACGTAAAGCCCACCATCCGGCGCAAGGCCAGCAAGCAAGACTTGCTCAAAAGACAGCGGCTCTCCACCCCCACGCGTTGAAATATACTTAACCATAGCTACCCCAAATACCGCGCGCGCAAGTGCCGCGCGAGGGCATCGGCTTTTAGCTTTTGACCGGTTATGTCGGTTAGTAAATCTGTCGTGCCATAGAGGCAGCCCTTGGCGTAAATGTTTTCCAGGAGCCAGTCCTTAATCTCGCCAAACTCTCCCTGCTCAATTTTACCGGGAATGTCTTTAAGATCCTTTTCCAGCGTTTCATAAAGCTGCGCCGCCATCATGTGGCCAAGGGCGTAGGACGGGAAATATCCGAACTTTCCGACAAACCAGTGAACATCCTGCAAACACCCGTCAACATGGCTTTTAGGGCGCACGCCCATCAGATCATACATCCCATCTGACCAGGCCTCGGGCAGATCATCAATCTTTAAATCGCCCTCTATCAAGTCCCGCTCCAAACGATAGCGCAGCAAAACGTGATAGAAATATGTGACCTCATCCGCGCTGCGGCGCTCTGTTGTTTTTACCACGCGGGTTTTGAGCACATAAAGATTATCGCACGCCAGCGCCGGGGAATGCATGCCATGAAACAGCCCCTCTAAGCGCGGGCTGAGGAATTTGTAAAATTCCGGCATGCGACATAAAATCATCTCAATCAGCAGCGCCTGGCTCTCATGCACCGCCGCGCCCAAATCCATCGCCACAGGCTGATAGCGCCAGGCCTTGCGCGGCAGACCCTGAATATACAGCCCGTGCCCGCCCTCATGCAGCGCGCTGCGCAGGGAGTTCATGAAATCGCTCTCGCCCACATTATAGATTACAAGACGCGTATCCTCCGGCGTGCCGCCCTCCACCGGGTTATGGCCCGTTTCATACAGCCCGCCGCGCTCAAAATCAAAGCCGATAACCTCCAGCATCGAGCGGTTAAGCCACATTTGCGACTCCGCATCATATTCCGGCTCAAGCGGCAAGGGCGCAGCTTCCTTCGCTTGCTTTTTCAACACCTGCGGCAAAATATCTTTCAGCGCTTTTTCATGTGCACCAAACAGCATATCAATCTCTGCAATATTTGTGCTTGGCATATATTCCTGCAGCAACATTTGATAATGGGATTTCTCGCCCGTAGCCTCACACCGCGCCTCAGCGATCTTACGGTGCAAATCAATCTGCTCGCTCAAAAACCCTTTAGCCGTCTCCCAATCCCCGGTTTTCTTAATATCGTTATGCCGCCGCCGCCCCTCAAAAGACAGGCGCGCCTTTTTCTCCATCAGCGCCGGATCAACCGAGCAATACATCAGATACATATTGCTCATCTCGCGCAGATTGGCGCTGTCCCACTCGTCCCATTCATCGGGATAGTCGTATTCATGCGCCTTGGCGATATCGAGAAAAGCCTTAATCACCGGCGTGGTTAAATCTTCATGCACGCGGCGATATAAAAATGCAATCTGACCAAGGCGCGCGGTATAGGCGCCGTCCGGCATCGCCGTTAAAAAATCCCGGCCCAGAATTTCAATGATCCCGCGCATCCGGCCAATGTCACGAAAATCCCGCTTCAGCGCCGTGTACTCATCACAGGCATGCAAGCTATCCTGTTTCGGCGCAGAGGACGGAAAAAACAGCCCGCCAAAAGACGGCAGCTTTTGCGGCGGCACATCTTTGGATCTACCGGACACTTTGTCGATTAAATGTTTAAAGTCTTTGTGAAGATTCATAAAAAGAAATTCGAAAGGACTGCGCGAGAAGATACACACTTAATATCAATGCTACCGCATTCTTTAAGAAAAGTCTCGCCCAGCGTAGCGTTTATGCCGCTTTTTTCGCGTAAAACTTTTCTACCCGCGCCAAAAATGCCCTATGCATCGGCGAGGGGAAATCAAGGCTCATCTCTGGATGAAAAGTTGTCAGCATATATTGCCCGCTTTCCAACCACACCGGATCGCCCTTATGCACGGCGCGCACATGAACGCTTTCCGCCGCATCCTTGATCACCGGCGCGCGGATAAAGGACACCTTATAGCCTTCAATTTCCACATGACAACTCTCAAGCTGCCGCCCATAGCCATTGCGCTCCACCGTGATCGGCAGCAGGTCGAAAGAGCGCTGCGCCGGGCTAAGCACCGTCTGCGCCATCAAAATCACGCCCGCACAAACGCCCCAAACCGGCTTAGCCGCAAATTGCGCCGCCAGCACGTCCCAAAGGTCAAAGCGTTCAATTAATTTAAGCATCGTCGTACTCTCCCCACCAGGCAGAATAAACGCATCCACTTCATCAAACTGCGCCGGAGTCTTAACCGCACGAAACTCAGCCCCCGCCGCCTCAATATGAAGACGATGCGGATCAACCGCGCCTTGAAGCGCAAGAACGCCGATAACCGATTTTGATAACAATGATTATTCCTTTAAAAGTTATATTAAAGGCACGATTTCCTCTCGCGGCACAGAATCAGGCAATAAGGACCCCCCTGTGGGTTTCGGACAGAGGCCTAGCAATTGAAGTGTGTATACCTTTACAAGATTACAGCCATTATCTCTAGACATATAATCTAATTTTTGAGAAACAAGATCCTCTTTCCAATTTTCATTTTTTAGTGCAGAATTTCGAGGCACAGTCAGGGTCATTTCATAAATATCAGCTTTCTCATTAAAGCCCATTGGATATGTAGAATAACCATTTACTCCTGATAAATTTCTTTTATTTTTAGGATACTTCTCTTCTAAAATCTTTATTGCTTCATCCAGGCTTGAATGTATAGAAAAATGACTTAAACAATCATCCAGTGCCCATGTTTTTCCACGCTCCATATAGGCTATAACATAAACCGTAGCGGTTACTTCTTCACCTGTAGCAGAAACACCAAATTCAGCACGTGCTTGATCTATCGTCATTATGCGTACTCCAATCATTATAATTCAACCCATCAATACGTAAATCATATTCCTTGTTTTGTCAAATAATCTTTTACCAGCCCCGATTAGCCATGCGCATCGGCTCATCAATCTCGGAAATCTCTGTGCCGCGCATGGCAACGCCGCCTAGCTCTTTAGAGGCTTCCAGCACCACGGCCGGGTCATCATAATGCGCTGTAGCCTTTACGATCGCTTTGGCGAATTGATCCGGGTTATCGCTCTTGAAAATGCCGGAGCCTACAAACACTGTCTCTGCGCCCAATTGCATACACAGCGCCGCATCAGCCGGGGTTGCTATCCCGCCAGCGGCGAAGTTTGGCACCGGCAGCTTGCCCTCTTCGCGTACAAGTTTGAGCAGCTCAAACGGCGCGCCCATATCGCGCGCGGCGGTCATCATCTCGGCCTCATCCATATTGCAGACCCATTTAATCTCGGCATTAATCCGGCGCATATGACGCACGGCCTCTACGATATTGCCTGTGCCCGGCTCGCCCTTTGTGCGCATTAATGCTGCGCCCTCACCAATACGGCGCAGCGCCTCGCCCAGATTTTTTGCGCCGCACACAAACGGCACTTTAAAGCCATATTTATCGATATGATATTCTTCATCGGCCGGGGTTAGAACTTCGCTCTCATCAATGAAATCAACGCCGATAGACTCCAGAATTTGCGCCTCCGCAAAATGACCAATACGGCACTTCGCCATCACCGGAATGGAAGACACCGCCATAATTTCTTCGATCAGCGCAGGCGGGCTCATCCGCGCAACACCGCCGGCCTTGCGGATATCGGACGGCACGCGCTCCAGCGCCATCACGGCCACCGCGCCTGCATCCTCGGCAATCTTTGCTTGATCCGCCGTCACCACATCCATAATCACCCCGCCCTTAAGCATCTCCGCCAGGCCGGTTTTAATGTTAATGATACTGGCGCTTCCCGCACTGCTTAAGTTTTTATTGTTTGCTGTCTCTTTATTCATTATACATAATCCGATCCGAGAAGGATGGCCTCTTTACTTTAAATGTTTTAATCGCACAAAACGCATGATGAGCGCGCTATTTATACATATCTGATACAAGAATGCAAATATTCTACGCAACAAAAAAATCCAGCGGCACAGACGTAGAGGTCGCCGTAATTTCTGAAGAAATTATGGATTTCAAAATGATTTCCTATACGAGGCCAAATGTAGGCTCTTTCATCTTGGTGGTAAAAAAGCCCGGCCCCGGCGACACAACCGAATATTTTAGAAAACCTTTCATCGTAGATTACAATGAAGATCCGCTAGAGGTTTTTTATAACCAAGAGCTTGATAATCTAGCCGATCTAATCGGCACATCAAATTTTGAAATTACACAAAATCATGGCTACCAACAAAACCGTATAGATCTTGGCATATTGGGGTTTGATTTAAATATCCTTGATAGTATGGCTGAAGACGACGGCTATGACGCTGAAGACGAAAGTTACAACGCCCGCGCTGGTGGAATGCCGGATTTTAATTCCCCAAGAACACAAGCCCTGGAAGAGGCGATCAGACGATGCCAAGCAAGAAATAATGCTAGGGGAATGGAATCATCATCTGATGATCCCCCAATAACTGTATATTACGGCAACTGTAATAATGCCCCGCCCACAGGTGGCTTTTTTAAAAGTTTTCCCTTCAACTACAGAGAAGCATACATAAAAATATGTGCTAACTCTGGTTGGAGTGATGAAGAAATGGAGATGGCATATCAACATGAATTACAACACGCTTATGATCATTGCATGGGGAGGGATAACTCTGGCTCTGGCTGTAACGGATCTATAGCAACAGAACTCAATGCTTATTATTGTATGATGGTAGGGCGCCCCGATGAAGGAGGCGCAGGTGCCTCTAATTATTGTGAGGCTGTAAGCAGGTCTTCTGCTGCGGCTTGCGGTGGCTCTGATGCCGCCTACAATAAATGTATGGAAGACATAGGCAGTGGTGCGCTGGATTACCCACCATCCTGCGCATGGGAAGATGAAGATCAAAATGGCACGACTGGCACCGCCGTGTCTGAGGAGTGTGATGTTGGTGGGCCGGGCGGTATTAAGTAAGGTTTAAAAAACAAACAACAAAAAAGGCGCGCCATAACCGGTGCGCCTTTTCTTTATGTGATGCGCTTTTGATTAGAAAGCAATCAGTCGCAACAGCCGCGCCCGCCGCGTGGATTGGTTACATCTTCATGGCTACAATCCGGGCCGTGCACATGGTCCTCGTGCGCATGGTCATGCCCGTGATTACAATCTGGCCCATGAACATGGCCGTCAGCGCCATGATTATGCGCCGCAGCGCTGCCCATTAGCCAGCTTGCATCATCGCCCGCCGCGCCCGGCGGCATGGTGGTGGACAGTAATAAACTCTTTTTGGGGCTGTCGTAGATAAGTTATAAATTTGTCCATTTTTTGAGCGTTTTTAACTGCTCTTTATGCGACCCATAATTAAACCTAAATTCCGTTTCTTTTAAGAACCAATAAAATTGCTTTTCAGGAATGCCGTTGTAT
>JAJRYK010000024.1 GCA_024275825.1 Alphaproteobacteria bacterium | reverse complement strand
TTTGCCACCTTACAGCCCGGACTTTAACCCCATAGAACAAAGCTTTGGTAGCCTAAAAAGGCGACGGCAATTTTTACCGCTTGGCACGCCATTGGACGATTTATTTATGTGCAATTATTAATTGGAATAACTATATATTGACACTTTTACCCTATTTATTGTAATATTATTTTAATTAAGGGCAATAAATGGGAATAAAAAGTCATGTCAGAGGCTGCAACAATGCATATTAGCGGTCCTGGACTGGATGCGCCTAGCGACGATGCTAGCACCAAAGCGCCAAGCTTGGCGTTATCGGCGCCTGCGCTGGCGTTGTGGGTTTCGGATTAACCGGGCGCGTGGATGCTGCGATTGGCATGGCGAGTTTAGGTATGGCGATAAGCGACAAATTCAATCACCCGCCAAACGTAACCATTCAATCGTCTGCGATATTGATAGATAGCGGTGCGGTGGTTAATCTAGCGCCCGCTTAGCGCTTAGGTCGATCAGAGAAATAAAGTGCCTAATCCGTCACGCGCTTTTCCGCAACCAAGAATTCTTCGCCATTCTGATATTCTGCCAGATGCATGAAGAGCGCACCATATTCCGTCTTCACGCGAATCTTTACCGGCACCACAGGGCCATTTTCGCCCAATTGCCCCATCCAGACCGTCGGCATCGTGCCACGCTCTCGACCTTGCTCTTGAATGGAAAGCCAGCCGCGCGGTTTTTTGTGCCATTCTCCAGCGACAGGCTTAACCTCAACGGTGCACACGGCCGTTTTTCCGCCATAAATATTGTATCTGCTTGGCTCCAGCTCTTCTTCACCTTCATGGACAAAGACTTGCTCAAACCGGCGTTTACCGTCAAACACCTCTGACGATCCGGCACATTGCCCGCCTTGCGCTACCGCATTCATCACCATCATCGCAGCGGTAAAGGTGTCGGTTGTGTTGTCGGTCAGCTCTGCCTCAACGTCTCTTTTCTGCGGCGCTTTACCATCCTCGATAATCGTCAGACCATTAAAAGTGCCATCGCGGTTATATTGATAATCCTTAATTTTTTCATCGCCCTTCCAAATCGCAGTAGATTTGTGCTGCTCGGGTTTGTAAGAGCCATCAGCCTCGACCCAGCCATGCGATTCAAATGTGCCGCTCCAGGGCACCAGGGAGCCGAGAAAGCCGCGCGTAGCAGCGTCCATCTCAATATCATAGCGCCCGTCTTTGCCGAAATTAATTGCCATTTTGGTCTGCACAGCGTGAATACCGCCCGCATAAACCTCATACACCAGATTATGTGTGGTATCGGCCTTAACCGCCGCAGGCCTAAGAATACAGGCCGCTAAGAGTAACAGGCTGGCCGCCCATACCATCTTTGAATGCTTTAACGCCTTTTGCTGATGTTTCATTAATGCCTCCGAGGTCGAAATCCGTGATATTTTTACCCTTGAGCTGCCCTAAAGCCTCCCATAACAGACGGTGATGTGCCGATAATGCGCGCCCTTGTTCGTCTGACCAGCCGATCTGATAGGTCGCAGACGTACCATGACACAAAACCAAAATAGACGCACAAAGTTTATTATTCGTTAACGCCCGACCAATTAACATTTTTTGCTCTTTCTTTCCTTGGGGCGCAAAATTTACCGCCAGCGCCATTAATAGTTCTACGGACGGCCCGTCATAACCCTTCGCGGCCTTATCTGTAACATAGCCCAAAAGCAGATCAGGGAAAGCCATCCCGCTCCAGTCCCATTCAATGGTAAGCTCTGCTTTTTCCGCCTTAACAAGCGCGCCGCGCCATCTCTTTTTAAGGCCTGCCCGCAAATCATCCTCACTTTGCCGTAAATCCATCCAGATTGTCTGATAGGCCGGCGCATCACTTTTCTCAAAACCGGGAAAACTGTCCAGATTCTCCGCCTCTGGAATAAAGCGCCGCCTGCGCCCGATCCGGCGCGGGAACGCTTTATTCAGCGCCACCGCAAAACGGCGCACATGATCCACCCCGCCAAACCCATTAAACCATAACGGCCCGCGATCAATAATCAGCGCATGCATCGCCCCGCCCAGCGCCCGCGCCTCAATCATCTGCACCAACCCAGCCTCTGCGCCATCAATGCGCACCAACCCCCAGCGCGCAGATTGCCGATCAACCGCACACTTCGCCAGCGCATATTCATAGCTCTGGAGCAGGTTAGAGCGGCGTATACGCGCGAAACGTTCGTGCCATTCAGATAGAGTAAGGGCGTTCCATTGGATGGTGCAGGTCATAGCTTGATTTTTAGCCCAGATTCATGCTGAATGGCCAGACTTTATAATAGTAAAAGTTTAAGGACACGACCACAATGCTCAACGTCATAGACCTCACTCAGGCCCTCATCCGCTGTGCGTCTGTTACGCCACTGGACGAAGGGGCACAAGCCGTGCTGATTGATGCGCTGGAGCCGCTGGGCTTTGAGTGTCATGTGTTGCCCTTTGGGGAGGGTGAAGAACGCATCCTTAATCTGTTTGCGCGCCTTGGCGATAGCGCGCCACATGTGTGCTATGGCGGGCATACGGATGTTGTGCCCTCTGGACCGGAAGAGCAATGGAGCCACCCGCCCTTCGCCGGTGAGATTGGCGAAGACGGTAATCTTTATGGGCGCGGGGCGCAGGATATGAAGGGCTCTGTTGCATGTTTCACGGCGGCAATTGCGACTTATCTGGAGAAACACGGCAAGCCGAAAGGCTCGATCTCTATGCTGATCACCGGTGATGAAGAAGCGCTGGCCGTAAACGGCACGGTTAAAGTGCTGGAATGGATGAAAGAGAACGGCCACGTTCCCGATGTTTGCATCGTGGGGGAGCCGACAAACCCGGAGCATTTGGGACAAGAGATCAAAGTCGGGCGGCGCGGCTCGCTTAACGCCACGCTCACCGTGAACGGCACACAAGGCCATGTCGCCTATCCGCATTTGGTTGATAACCCTATCCCGCGTATGGCCAAGATGATCGATGCGCTTTCATCTTATGAATTTGATCAGGGCACAGAGTTTTTTGCACCCACCAGCCTGCAAGTCACCACGATTGATGTTGGAAATGCAGCGACTAATGTCGTGCCCGGCAGCGCAGTTGCGAAATTCAATATCCGCTTTAACGATATGTGGAAAAGCAGCGCGCTGAAAGTTAAACTCGAGGAAATTTTGGGTGAAGTTTCTACGAGTTATGAGATTGCCTATAAAACCGACGGCAGCGAGAGCTTCATCAATGATGTCAAGGGTTGGCCAAGCATGATGCGCCAAGCCGTAAAAGATGTGATTGGCACCGCGCCGGAATTTACAACAACCGGCGGTACGTCGGACGCGCGTTTTGTCACGCATTATTGCCCCGTGGTCGAATATGGCCCGATCAACTCAACTATGCACCAGATTGATGAACACGTGCCGGTTGAAGCGCTAGAAAAAGTGACAGAGATTTATACACGGTTGTTGGAGCTATATTTCGAGAATTAAAATCCCCCCCTGAGGGAGGGGCTAGGGGAGGGTTAGAATAGTAAACTAATCAACACCTTTACATCCTCCCCCTCAGGGGGAGGAAAGCATACCTAAATAAACCCTAATCCACCGTCTTGATATAATCAGAAATCGTACCAGCCTGCTCTTCAGATAACACAGCGGACAGCATCATACCTTTTTCCTCAAAACGCGCCGCGGAAAACGGAATGGCGAGGCTCTTGCTACGCACCACACCCGCTGTAATCTCAACATACAAGCCAACTGCGCGATCGCCCTCATCAGTAAAGAGCACATCGCGGACCATGCCGATTTTTTGCCCGGCGTCAGTATAAAGTCCAGCTTTTTGAATGCGGGCCAGGCTATAAGCTTCATCGTCTGTTCCAGCCGCCGTTGCAATATTCGCCAAAAATGTTGGATAGAGCTCTTCCATTTGGTCTTTGCTATATGTAATTTTATAGCCGCCAGACGTTGAGCGCGTGCCCATATCGGCGTAGCCTAGCGCGATGACATTGCGTTTATGAAGGCGATCAAGCACAACAGATATCGCATTAATTCCGCCCTCTTTCGCGAGCACAAGATCCCTCACATCGCCCAGAACTTTGTTCTTCCCGCTGATCAAATTCCGACGCAGAACATCTTTTGCGCTGCTATATTTTGGATTTTGCTGCGGATCAATGCGGTTCATTTTCATGATCATATCGAGCAATTGTGCAGGGCTTTGCGCGGCGGCAGAGACAAAATCATCATCGCGCTGAATATTACGCCTTTGATTATTACGCCTGACCAGCGCGGGCGCTTTTTGCTCTACGCTCAGTTTTTTGGTCTGGGTGATGTTGGCGCGATTGGCTGGCGCGCTGGCCGTTGCGCGCTGCGCATGCGCCGCCGAAGCCACAAAAACAAATGATGCCAAAAAAGAACAGAGAAACAATAAACGCATGATCAGGAAGCCTTTCATTTGTGCCTCTATTATCTAACGCACATAGCGCAAAATTACAAATCTAAGGATAATCAATTCGCACCAAACACAGCCCCTCCGAAGGCGCCGTCGGCCCGCCCGCGGTGCGGTCGCGCGCCTCCAGCGCAGCGCGTACATCATCAGCGCTCCATTTTCCTTCACCCACAAGGCTAAGCGTACCCACAATATTACGCACCATGTGATGCAAGAAAGACTGCCCTTGAACTTCAAAAATAATCTCTTGTGCGCCGTGATCATCATAGGCGCGCGCCGTGATATCTATACTATCCAGCGTACGCACGGGGTTTTTCGCCTGACATTCTGAATCGCGAAAAGTAGTAAAATCGTGCTTTCCGAGCAGCATTTTGGCAGCCTCCTGCATCGCTGTCACATCCAGCGCGCGCTTGCATTGCCAGACAAAACCCTGATCCAGCGCGAGCAGGCCGTAGCGATTCACGATGCGATAACGATAGAGCTTGCTCTGCGCATCATAGCGCGCATGAAATTCATCACTTACGATTTCGCAATTCACAATGCTGACCGGTTGCGGCCGCAAATGCGCATTGATCGCTTTAGACACCTCAAATGGCTGCATTGGCTTCGTGAATTCCGCCAGATCCACATGCGCCACCTGCCCCCGGGCATGCACGCCCGCATCCGTGCGCCCCGCCACAGTCAGCTTAACATCCTGCCCGGAAAAACCATGGATCGCTTCCTCAATCGCTTGCTGCACCGATGGCGCATCAGGCTGCCTCTGCCACCCTGAATAAGGCGCACCATTATATTCGATGGTGAGTTTGTAACGGATGGTGGTCATGAAAAACATTCGCCAATCTTAATATACCCACCATTCACCGCCGAGGTAAAATCCATGGCTTTTGCATTAAGAGGCTGAATTTTTATCAGGCGCAAAGTCCCATCACTACACGAGACATCACCCTCACGATTGAGAATTGTGCCGAACGGTTGATCGCTCTGCTCATCAACCGGCAAAGCTTCCAGAATTTTAACGCGCTTGCCATCATGCTCACAAAATACACCCGGCCAAGGGTTAAGCGCTCTGACTTGACGATCTATCTCTTGGGCACTTTGTGTCCAATCAACGCGGCCATCTTCTTTTGTGAGCAAGGGCGCATAGGTTTTTTGTGTATCATCTTGCGGCTCAGACAAAAGTACTCCAGCTTGCGCCAGCTCCTCCATCACCTCCACAATCATCTCTCCGCCTAGGGCAGCGAGACTATCATGCAACGTGCTCGCTGTTGTTTTATTTGTAATCGATACGAATCGCTCCGCAATAACCGGACCGGTATCGAGCCCCTCATCCATCTGCATGATTGAAATACCAGTCTCATCGTCACCTGCCCAGATCGCTTGCTGGATCGGGGAGGCCCCCCGCCAGCGTGGCAGCAGTGAGGCATGAATATTGAGGCAGCCATCTTTTGGTGCCTCCAAAATCGCGGCCGGCAAGATCAGCCCATAGGCCGCAACAACGGCGAGATCTAAATCATGCCCTGCAAAATCAGCCAGCGCTTCAGGGCTCTTCACACTCCTCGGCGTCAAAACTGGAATGCCTTGTTCTTGCGCATATGCATGCACCGGCGAGGGCTGCACCTTCTGCCCACGCCCCTTTGGACGCGGTGGCTGGGAATACACAACAACGACCTCGTGATCGCTCGCACATAGCGCTTTCAGCGCCGCAAGCGCAAAATCGGGCGTGCCCATAAAGCCTATGCGCAAACTCGCCATGCTTAAAGCACCTGCTGTTTCTTGAGCTTTTCCATCTTGCGGATGATCATTTTGCGCTTGAGGCTGGAAAGATAATCAACGAAGAGCACCCCGTTGAGGTGATCCAGCTCGTGCTGTACAGCGTGGGAGAATAGCCCCTCGACCTCTAGAGTCTGCGCGCCGCCCGCCACATCCAAATATTTCACTCGCACCTTGGCCGGGCGCTCGACAATGCCGTATTGCGCGGGCAGAGATAGACAACCTTCCTCAAACACAGAGCGCTGCTCAGAGCTCCAGAAGATCTCCGGATTAATCATCGCGATGGGGTTGCGCGGCGGCGGATCACACTCCTCCTCCTCATCTTCACCACTGCGATAGGCAGATTGAACCTGCAGCACGCCGTCCTTATCTTCGTCGCCATATTCCCAACTGCCCTCCGGCACATCGAGGACAAATACGCGGTTGAGCATCCCCACCTGGTTCGCCGCCAAGCCAATACCCGGCGCGTCATACATGGTGGCGATCATGCGCTCAATCTGTGCCTTCACAGAATCATCAATATTTTCGATTACGTGGGCTTGCTCTTTGAGAACAGGGTCAGGCGCGATCACAATGTCGTATAAATTGCTCATATAGAATTAGGTAATGAGTTTAGGGGCTTGGGTCAAGCAACGGCGCAGCATCAAGCGCGCTTTTTCTCGTCTTCATCCTCGACACTAAGCGTGATTTGACGGGCAGGCTCTTCAAGAACCGAAAACTCAGGCAAATCTTTGGTGTTGGTGTGCGTTTGCAAATCTTTAAATTTGCGCGCAGCGGGCAGGACAGAGCGCTCGAGCGAGCCGACCGCCTCGTTATAGCCCTTCATCGCGCCGGTGATACTCTTGCCAATTTTCTCGATCTTGTCGGTAAAGGTCAGCAAGCGATTATAGAGATCTGCACCACGTTTAGAGATTTCCTGCGCGTTTTGCGCCAGCTCGATTTGTTTCCAGCTCATACCAACGACGCGCAAAAGCGACATCAGCAAAGTTGGTGAAGCGATGATCACATCACGGCTGGCGGCGAATTCCACAATGCTTGGATCAGCGCGCAGGGCAATGGAATAAATATGCTCGGAGGGCAAGAACAACACCGTGAAATCGGGGCTCTCGAGATTTTCCCAATAGCCCTTTTGGCCAAGCTTTTTCACATGCTCGCGCACTTGCCGCGCGAGGTTTTGGGTGAGCGCGCTATAATCATCTTCGGAGAGCTTATCCGCCAAGCGCTGTGCAAATTCATTGAGCGGCGCCTTGGAATCAACGATAATATTAAAGCCATCTTGCATGCTGATCACCGCATCAGGCCGCAAGGCACCGCCGCTGGAGGATGTCATGCTGACTTGTGTTTCGTAATGCACACCCTTGATCAGACCGGATTTATCAAGCAGACCTTCGAGGATGAATTCACCCCACTGGCCCTGCGCCGCCGGATCGCGCAGCGCGCCCACCAATTTTGCCGTTTCTTGATTGAGCGATTTAATTTCTTCACGCAAGGTTTGGTCCGTACCCTTCACTTGCTCGATCGCTTGATTGAGCGCCTCTAACTTTTGATGCACCGGCTTGACCATCTCGGTAATCGCATGCTGGCGCTTATCCAGATCATGCGCGCTATCCTTTTGTACATTGCTAAAACGCTCTTGCGCGAGGTTGAGGAATGATTCATGAGCCTGCTGCACCGCCTCTTGCGCACTAAGTTTAAAGCGGTTTTCCATCTGCTCATCAAGGCCGGAACCGCGACGCTGCATATAAAAAAACATGGCCAGCGCGCCGATAGCACCCCCAGAAACAATTCCAGCTAAAATATAAATCATTGCACTCATCATAATGTTTGATAGCTTAAACGGTATGAACAGTAAAAGACAAAAAGAATCTGGTAACGCGCTGATATACGTGTTGATTGCAATCGCGCTTTTTGCAGCACTGAGCATGACGCTAGGGCGACAAACGGATACGAGCGAAGCTAACTCTATTTCCGATGGCAAGGCCGAGCTTTATGCCTCGCAACTGATTAACTATACTGCACAAGTCAAATTGGTGATGGATCAGATGATTATTACCGGCAATGCAGACACGATTAATAATATGATATTCTCTCTGCCAACAGCCGGAAGTTTTAATGCTGGCTCTTCACACATTTATAAAGTTTATCACCCGGAGGGCGGCGGCCTGAACCCCGCCAACATCCCGGCCGGGGCGATCGCGCAAATCTCTACTGATCCGCCCGCCGGATGGTATCTGGGTCGCAATAACAATGTCGAATGGACAAGCACCACGGGCGATGATGTGATTTTAGTTGCACATCAAATTTCACAAAAAGTCTGCGAGAAAATTAATCTAAAAGTGACCGGTACAACTGCCATTCCTGCGCTCGGCGATGATGGTGATGTCTATTTTATTGATGACAGTCTGCACACCGGCACCAATGCCGATTTTGATTTGGCGGAATGTGGTGGGTGTCTCAAATATGCTTCGCTTTGCGCACTCGGCGCCAATAATGCCTATGAGTTTTATACAGTGGTAGCAGATCAATAATTACTGATAGCTGGCAATGATGGTGCGCAATTCAGCAAGGCCATGGCCCTTATGAGAGCTTGTTAGAGCCGCATGTGGGAAGGCGGCTGGGTGCTTTGCTAGCTCGCTTTCAACGCTCTGCGTGACCTTCACGATTGCCTGATCTTTGACCTTATCCGCCTTGGTGAGAACGATACGATACGATACGCCTGCCTCATCCAGCATACCCATCAGCTCTGTATCACTGGGCTTTAGGCCATGACGGCTATCGATCAAAATGAATGTACAGCGCAAGGTCGGGCGGCCGCGTAGATAATCCCGAATCAGCTGCGTCCATTGCGCCACCTTTTCTTTCGAAACCTTCGCATAGCCGTAACCAGGCATATCGACCATATATAGCGCATCACCCAGGTTGAAATAATTGAGCTCTTGCGTGCGACCCGGCGTATGAGATGTGCGCGCAAGCGTATTGCGGCGCGTAAGGGCATTAACCAGCGAACTTTTCCCAACGTTAGAGCGCCCGGCAAACGCAACTTCTGAAAGCGCCGCATCAGGCAAGCCATCAAGCGCCACAACCCCGCGCATAAAATCGCACGGTCCTTCAAAAAGCTTCCGCGCAGCTTCTATGTCGTGGGGATCAAGCTCCATTATTTCTTCTTCTTGCTTTTCTTCGGCTTGGGCTTGGAGATTTTTTTCTTTGGGCTATCAGCTTTACCGTTATCCTCACCATCATTGTCGCCATCACCAAACAGAGCCTCTTCAACCTCATCCTCAGCCATATCAACGAGCGGATGCACAGCCGCGCCGCCATGATCGAGATCATCATCAATCTTTTGCTCGGCCTCAGTCTCGCCGAACAAATGGATCGGCACGCCCATGCGGCGCATGATGAACATTTGCTGCGCCACGCCGAACCACGCGCTGCACGCCCAATAAATCACTAGGCCTGCAGGGAATTTGGCCAAAATGAACGCCATGATAAAGGGGAAATAATTCGCCATATCGCGCTGAATGGGGTCTTGCGGCGGCGGGTTGAGCTTCTTTTGAATGATCATCGCGACCAGCATCATACAAGGCCACACACCAATCATCAAGAATCCCGGCGGGTCAAATGGGATAGCGCCAAACAGATTAAAGATGCTCGTCGGATCCGGCGCAGATAGATCGTGAATCCAGCCCACAAATGGCTGATGACGCACCTCGATTGTCACATAAAACGTTTTATACAGCGCAAAGAAAATCGGAATTTGCACAATCATTGGCAAGCACCCGGCCATCGGATTAACGCCCTCATCTTGATAAAGCGTCATTAGCTCTTTTTGCAGCTCTTTTTTGTCAGTATATTTCTCCCGCAACTCTGCCACTTGCGGCGCAACCTTTTTCATTTTTGCAAATGATTTATAAGATGCATTGGTCAGCGGAAACACAGCAAAGCGAATAATAATTGTCAGCGCAATAATCGCAAAGCCAATATTACCGATCCACAAGCCCAGATAATGTAGCGCATAGAAAAACGGCTTGGTCATGAACCAGAAAATGCCAAAATCTACGGCAAGATCGAAATTCTGAACCTCCAGCTGCTCGCCATAGTTTTGCAATGTGAGGACACTTTTCGCCCCGGTAAAGAGATTAACCACCGTGCTTTTACTCTGGCCCGGCGCAACACTCATCGCCTCGCCAACATAATCAACCTGATAGCGCCCGATATTTTTTTTGTCTTTTTCGGGGCCTTTATAATTGAAATTATATTTAATCGTCTCACCTTGCGGCGGGATAAACGCGATTAGCCAATATTTATCCGTCACACCAATCCAGCCCTTATCAACCTGAATAGACGGAACAGCTTCTTTGCGCATGGTCTTATATTTAATTTCCGCAAGCTCATCACCGAGATAGCCAATCGGGCCCTCATGCATGAAATACACACCCGTGAAATTAACCGGCAAACCCGTTTGCGCAATCAAGCCAAAGGGGAATAACGTCACTGTACGGCCAGAATTGTTCGTGACCTTTTGTTCAACAGTGATCAGGAATTTCTCATCAATGCTCAGCGCGCGCTCAAATGTCAGGCCGCGACCATTGCTCCACGTCAAGCGCACCGGATTATCATGCGTGAGCTTATCATTGCCCACCACGCGCCAAACACTGTCAGCGCTAGGCAAGCGTACATTTTCATCAGAAGACACAAAACCCAGATCAATCGCCCGCGCATGCGCCGCGCCGCGCGGAGAAAGAAGCTCAGCGGAATCTTCACGCTCTACGGTTTTAAAATGCTCATAAAAAGACAGGTCATCAATCTTCCCACCCTTCAACGAAAGAGAGCCAAAAATCGCACCATTATCGATTTCAAGACGGCGCGTCTCGCCCAAGACCTCTTCGCGAGGGCGCAGCTCTATCGTCGTGCCCGCACCTGCCACAACCGGACCATCTGCAGCGCTCACACCGGCCGCTTGCTCCGTGGCCTGTCGCGCCACCAAATTGGCCTGTTTCAGCGCCTCGGTCTGCGGTTTGAGCACAAACGCATCATAGGTGAAATAAATCAATGTCGCCAAAACAACGAACACGAAAAGATTACGAAGCTCGTCAGGCTTCATGGGGTCTTTTTGACCGTTTGAGTAACTCATGGGGAATTCAAGGCCTTTAGGTTATTCATTAATTTTATAAGTCCCGCGTTTATAGCGAATGCGGCGCGCAAGATCAATCGGGTAAAGAGACAGGCGCGGCTCTTATTCCTTCTCCGGCACCGGATCATCCATAGCGCGCTTGCTCCAGGGATGACAGCGACCAATGCGGCACAGCGCCAGCCACGAGCCCCTCAGCGCGCCATGACGCTCTACCGCCTGATGCGCATAGGATGAACAGGTGGGATAATAACGACAACGCGGCGCGAGAAAAGGCGAAATGGCGCCCGTATAAAGCTTGATCAGCGCCTGAATAATAGTCTTAAACATCCGGCGCACCCTCACTTTTCAGCGCGCAATCAAGCTTCTCCAGACACCATTTCAAATCATTGCTTAGCGTTTCATAAGGCCGAGTGACCGTTAATACGCGCCCTATCAATACATAATCGTAAGAATCGCTGGCATAAAGTGGCAAGATATCAGCCGCCACGGCGCGCAAGCGTCGCTTGATCCGGTTGCGCTTCACAGCCGATTTATCGATGCGCTTGGTCACCGTAAAGCCCACACGGCGCTGGCCCAGATCATTTGGTACCGCTTGAATAATCACTCCGCGAGAAACCCATTTCCGCCCCGCCTTTTGCGCATGCAAAAAATCAGAGCGCTTTTTCAAACGCGCCAGTGATTTTTGCTGGGCTTTCGTGGCATGCATATGCAGTTCCTTCTCAAAATACAAGCCTCAAACTACCCTCAAACAAAAACCAAGAACAGCCCTTCTTCTACCTTTCTATTGTAATTTTACATAATCAAAAATAGAGGGGAGAGTAAAGGAGCATGCCGCAACAGCGATGCTCCCTAAAAAATAGCTAAACGCCAATAAAAAAGGCGCTTACCTTAAGCGCTCAGGCGCTTGCGGCCTTTTGCGCGGCGGCGAGCCAAAATGGCGCGGCCATTAACGCTTGCCATACGTGAACGGAAACCGTGACGACGCTTGCGAACAAGATTGCTGGGCTGAAATGTACGTTTGCTCATAACTTTAACCTTTTATTGTGAAGCGCTAAGCGCCCGATTCCCTCGAATTTTGAGGATAAATCCTTAAAACGCGCTGTTTATAACGCGATTTGGGCGGGCTGTCAATTTTATTTCGCCCTTTATCGCGATTAAGCGCGATCACCCATAGCTTGGCGCATAAAAAACCGCTTGGCCATCGGCAGCTTTGATACAGCCCTCAGCCCCGCCTTGCGCAGCACCCGAATCGGCATAATATTATTTGAAAACAAACGATTAAGCCCGTCCGTCACCGCGATCATGCTCATATTATCGGGCCTGCGGATACGTTGATAGGTCTCGAGCAGCGCCATATCACCAACATCACCGCCGCCCTCATGCGCTTTGTTGACCAGATCAGCCATCACCTTCACATCGCGAAAGCCCAAATTCAGCCCCTGCCCCGCAATCGGGTGTATCCCATGCGCGGCGTCTGCCACCAGCGCCATGCGCGGCGCGATATATTCAGCAGCATGCACCAAATTAAGCGGATATGCGGCGCGTTTATGCATAAGCTTAATATCGCCATAGCGCGCCGGGAATTTCGCCGCCAGCGCGAGCTCAAAAGCCTTATCACTCAAATGCATCAGCGATTTTGACTCTGGCCCGTGCTCGGTAAACACAACGGAGGAGCGATGCTCACCCTCTGACCCATCCGCCATTGGCAGCACCGCAAACGGCCCCTGCGGAAAGAAATGCTCCACCGCGATATTATTGTGCGGATGCTCATGACGCGCCATACAAATCACCGCGCGCTGCTCATACGACCAACCGCGCGTCTTCACACCCATCCAACGGCGCGTGAATGAACCGCGCCCATCCGCGCCGATGACCAATTGAGCGGTAAGCTCTTCAGAAGACTGGGTCGCTGGCTCTCCCGCCCCATGATCAAACCCCTTTTTCTCCTGCGCTTTCCCTTGTTTGCCTTCTATTTTTAATTTTACATAGTTAAGGCTAGCAGTATAGTCTTTAACAATAGTGGAGGAGAGGTGAATAACAGTTTTGAACTGGGACAACGTCTCTATCATCGCCAAACGCAGATCAACATTATTGACGATCCAGCCAAAAGCCTTCCCCCCCGCCTCACCACTCAAAAAATTCAATAAAAGCGGCGAAGAGCCATCGAAAATTTGAATATCATTGATTGGGCATGGTGACTCTGGCAGGTTTTGCCAAATGCCCGCCTGTTCTAAAATTTGCTGCGAGCCAAAAGAAATCGCCGTCGTGCGCAAATCTGTGCCTCTAGCCAAATCCGTCGAACCAATATCAATACATGCCGCCTTAACGCCTGCCTGCCCCATAAAACACGCCATCGTTAGGCCAGCCAAACCACCGCCGACAATTGCTACCTGATATTGCGCTTGATCATCCATAGGGCTTTTTAGCGCATTTCAGCGCGAAAGTGGAGCGTTTTATGACTCTCACCTAACGCTCCACCAATGAAAAACCCGCACAAATTCTTTGGCGGGTTTTTCGAGGTTTGCCAACTGCGTTCTCATAAAAACTCAGTAGGTTAGTAAAGCGTTGTTACGGACCACCACCCAGATCATGTTCAAGGCCAAGGCGAAATTCATGCCCGCTATATTCAAGATCATAGCTGCCGATCTCAAGATCTGTACCGCCCATATAACGGTAGCCACCGGTTACGGCTAGTTTTGGGTCAATACGGTATTTAGCGCCGCCGCCCAGCTGCCACATCACATTATAAGCCGAATCGACAGCCACGGCTGCCAGACCAGAGTCGTTGCGAACTTCCGCATCATGCCACCCAAAACCAAAGCCTGCGCTCACAAAAGGCTGAATCTTTGAGCCCTTCATATCAAAATCGTAATAGACATTCAGCATTCCAATATAGCTCTCAATTTCGCCGCTATTATCGAAGCTGCCAGCGCCATTGCTGAATGTTATACGCGAAATATCTGCGTTGCGGTAAGAGAGCTCCGCTTCCGCGCGCAGCGCGCTAGAAAGACGAATCCCCAGCGCGCCGGCAAAGGAATACGCATCATCAAGCTCAAATCCGCCGCCCGTTGCGCTACTGCTCTCGGTAAAATCAACAGACGAAAAATCACTCATGCCCAGATAACTCGCAAAATACAGGCGAGAGGTTTGTGCCTGCGCAGCATGAAGCGGCAAAACAAAAATCAAGGCCAGAGCGGCAAAGAACAGCCGGAGCGAAAAAATACGGGACATGAAATTTCAAAAAAAGGAAAAACGAATCAGGCAGAACGCCTGCGTAAATCATAACAAAAATAGCCATAAATGCAAACGGCCCCGTGATTGGGGCCGCCTTTAACACACAGGTGCAATTTTATTAAGAGACAGGAACGTCAACGCGCACCGGAAGATCCGCCGCAATCGGCTCATCATCCATCATTTCAATCATGCCGGTGGGCTGCACCGCGAAATTCGCAATGAACAAAGCGTTGGAATAAAACACAACGGCCTCACACAAAAAATGCCCCTGATCATTCATGCCCTCAAAACTAGCGGGACGGATCGTACCTTCAATAACGGAACGGGTCGTATCATCCATTTCCGGCGGCATATTCGGATCATCCATGCTTTCAGTAATATAAAACGGCCCCTCTTCGCCGCGCACGAAATAGCAGAAAAAACGTAAATAATCGAGCACGTTTTCTTCGGTAACCTTAATCGGCGCCTTGGCATTCACCTCATGAATCGGCGGCGATGTTCCGTTCAGGCGGAATAAATTACCTTGGTCCGTCAGATAGAAAATATTCAGATTTTGCTCAACCCAATTTGGATCTTTCACACGAATAAGCGCAACGCTCCCATAGAAAGGCAGCATGCGCCAATGCACCTGCGTGCTATCAACAGAAACACGGTGCTTCCCATCAATGGGGTTAATTTGATCAAGAAAGCCCGCGAGCTCTTCGCCCTCAACCGGGTTCCATTTATCATCGAAATACATACAAAGACCTTAAAAATATATCAAATATATATTGTTTTCTAACCGCGTTATTTTGACAGAAAATACCGTCAGCGCAAGTGTTTTATGCACATAGCACCCTGAAATGTCTAGTTTTTTGAAAAGCGTGAGCGATTAATTATCACTGGCTGATATTTTAGACTTACCCTCAGAGCGCACCTCAATAGAGGCGCCTTCGCTAGGGTAAACGCGCCCCTCAACATCTCTTGGCTGATCAGCAGGCATTTCCGCAGTGTCTTCCGCACCAGACGCCGGCTCAATATAAATCACAGTGGACGGGTCAAGCGTATCACGCAGCGCAAACGGCGCCTCATTCCCAAAACGCTGCCCAAAACTATCCGCAAAGACAGGAGAGGCGGTCAAAACCGCAACAACCATCAGCGCTGTAAAAACAAATCCCTGCATATTTTTCACCTTTATTTTATTAAGTCGTATATTATATAGCAGACTATCGCCCTTATGGCAAATTTTACTTGATGGTATAGGCCTTTAACAATGTCAAAATGGCACACTTCAGCCAGTTTGACCTCAGCGTTTTGCCGGTAATTACCCTAAAGGAATTGGTGGATCCTAGCGGGATCGAACCGCTGACCTCTTCGCTGCCAGTGTAATTCGCCCTATATTACCGCAATTGGTTTGTTCTTACCAGTGCTTACTAAGATCCTCATATAATTGACTTTTTCATGTCTTCAGCGTATCTGAGAAAGGAACGGGAATTGCCGGAATTTACTGCTTTCTGCTACCCCCGTGCTACCTTTTGGAAGGGACAATGAAAACACAATGCCAAAACTGACCAAGAAATACGTCGATACAACGAGGCCGAAAGACAAAGAAACCGTTTATTGGGATACGGAGTTGAAAGGATTCGGTTTGCGGGTTAAGCCCTCGGGCCATAAATCCTATATCCTGCAATATCGAAACGCGGAAGGGCGCAGCCGCAAATACACTATCGGCAAACACGGCTCGCCATGGACTCCGGAGGAGGCGCGCAGGAAAGCTAAAAGCGTTTTGCACATTGTGGATGATGGCAATGATCCGGCCACCGAAAAAACCGAGGCCAGAGCGGCGCTGACCATAACAGAGCTGGCCGATCTTTATATTCAGGATGGCCCGAATTATAAGCCGGATAAAAAGGACTCTACCTGGAGAACCGATAAATCCAATATTGAGCGGCATATCAAACCTTTGCTGGGGAACCGGACGGCGCGGTCTTTGGTACAGGCGGACATTGCCCGGTTTCAATCCGATGTTGCCAATGGCAAAAGCGCCATGCAATTGAAAACAAAGCCGCGCGGTGTGGCGCGTGTTGTTGGCGGAAAAGGCTCCGCATCCCGCTCTTTGGACGTTTTGGCAACGATGTTTGAATTTGGAGTGCGCTGCGGCTATATCGAAACAAACCCGGCGCGCGGCATTCCAAAATACAAAACCCGCAGAATCGAACGGTTTTTGAACAATGCCGAACTGGCAAGACTGGGGGATGTTTTAAATGAGGCCGAAAGTGCGGGTGTGAACGCCGTTCCGCTCAATGTGCTTCGCATGCTGCTCTTAACCGGCGCGCGCAAAGGTGAAATTCTGGGCCTCAAATGGAACTGGGTGGATTTTGAAACCGGCTATTTGAACCTGCCTGATTCCAAAACCGGGGCAAAGCGAATCCCGCTTGGAGCGCCCGCTTTGCAATTACTCTCTGGACTCGCGCAGGAATCGGCGTATGTTTTTCCTTCAACAGACAATAAGGACAAGCATTTTGTGGGTTTGCAGAAAATCTGGGATAAGATACGCGCGCAAGCTGGTCTGAATGATGTGCGTATTCATGATCTGAGGCATTCTTTCGCCTCCATCGGTGTCGCCAGCGGCCACAGCCTGTATATGATCGGTAAAATTCTGGGGCACAAACAATCGCGCACAACCGAGATTTACGCGCATTTACACGATGATCCGCTCAAGATTGTTACGGATCATACTGCGCAGAAAATTGCGGATGCGCTTGGTTTGGTGCCTTTAAAAGATACGAAACAAGAGATTGTCCAAGGAAAGACTTGTGAAAAAGCACTCTAATAAACTCAAAACCTACGGAACAGGGCTTAATAAAATTGTCCGGCCCACCAATATGCCCCGGTTTTTAACACCAGGACAGGTCAGTGAAATCAGGTCAAAAGTTTGTGAAAGAACCTTGCGGGAGATCGAGGCTTTTGCATGGTCGCTCATGCCGGATGAAATTCCCGAAAATGCCGAATATCAATATGGTACGGACGGCTATTTCGCCTTATCGCTTTTAAGCGAATTGCGGCATCTGGAAGCGGCGATGGAAGCGAAAGATTGTGAACAAATCGCGGCACGCGCGCTTTCGCTGGGAATGGCATACCAACGGATACGTCTTAGCTATCAATGGAATGACCATGCATTACGCGGAGAAAAATTTCTTAGCAAAACCGGCGGCGATAATGACCGCAGGCAAAAAGAAGCAACCGCGCGCGGGAAACTATTCGAAGAAATGGCTGCCAAAATCAAAAAGGCTCATCCCGACTGGAGCAAAAATTCCGTTGCGCGCGAAATTCATAAAGAACTGCTCAAACAGGGACTCTCGGAAGGCATAGCGCCCGGCACTATCCGCCAGAAGATTTAAATTTCCTGACTGCACGGCCTGCGCCATCAAATCAAACGTGATCTCATTATCTCATATGACAGTAATCACCCGGATTCGCTGGTAACTTTATGAGGTAAAAACAATGGAATACCAAAAACTAAAAAGACTGCGGCGCAAGGAAGCTTCGCGGTATCTGAAAGAATATTGGGGAATTGACCGCGCCCCTTCCACTTTGGCCAAACTTGCCACTCTTGGCGGTGGACCGCCATTTCAGAAAGCGCGGGCCGCATTCCGCTTTACAGCACGCAGGCGCTGGATGAATGGGCCAATGCCATGCTATCCCCGCCCGTTTCTTCAACATCGGAATTGCGGCAGGTTTCTTAAAGATGGATTCCCCAATCAAGAATTTTGTAGCGCGTACCGATTTACGCGCGCTGGTAGAAGCGCATGGCTGCGCTTTGAAAAGAAGCGGTGCCGACTGGTGGGGGTTGTGTCCCTTTCACAGCGAGAACACGCCATCATTCAGCATCTATCAGAAAAACGGGCGGTGGCGTTTCAAATGTTTTGGTTGCGGCGCGGCAGGAGATGCGTTTGATTTTGTACGGCTTATTCACGGTTGCCGCGATAACCGTGAGGCCCTGGCCTGTATTGGTTCTATGCCGGTGCCACGGGAACAACCGCCGCCTGCGGAAAAACCAAAAAAAGACACCGGCGCATATGCACTCAAACTCTGGCATGAATGCCGCCCGGCGCACGGCAGTCCGGTTGAGCTTTATTTGAGAAAACGCGGCATAGAGCTTGATCTCATCCCGTATTTTCTGCGTTTTCATCCCGCCCTGAAGCATCCTGAAGGACAAATCTTCCCCGCCATGGTCGCCTGTATTCACAATCACAAAAACGAAATTACCGGTATCCACCGCACCTTCATTACGCCGGAAGGCTATAAAGCGCCGGTTTGCAAAACTAAACTGGCACTGGGAAGTTTCAGCGGTTGCGCCATATACCTCTATCCCGCCGGGCCGGTTCTGGAGCGTGGATAAGAGGATTATAATTCTGGTTTAAGCTCACCTTTACCCAAGGCTTCTAAGGCTAACATACGCTCCTCAAATTCACTTTCACTCAACATTTCTTTACGATAGAGATGCCGTATAAAATCATAGGCGTCACTAGCTTGTTTTCGAGTGTTGCACTTATGACATGTTGCAACAATATTCTTATAGCTATTATCACCGCCTTTCAGTTGTGGAACCACATGATCTAACTCACAATTTTCAAGCGATATTCCTGACAAGCAATAGAAGCAAGAGCCTTGCTTACGTTTTATCAATGCGTGGATATACTCTCTATTCTGAAAGAAATCTAATTCAGCAATATTTAATTCTCGTATCTCTTCCTTTGGGGAAGCAATACTAAGATCTGAAGGAAGTAATATTTTAACTGAATGACCTTTTCTAGTTTGTTCCAATTCAATACATCCCTTGTCAGCCAATTGCCGAATAGTTTTTCTTGACTGCCAGTCAGAACAACTAAGAGCCTTAGAAATGTGTGACAAAGGAATGGTAGAATATTCAAGCCCTCGGACTCTTGTTTGATTTAACAAATAGCCATACATACCCCTCTCATATATGTCGAATTCATAATGAGGTATTAAAATATCTTCTATTTCTCTAAGTATTTTTTGCCAATCCAAACTCAACTCCCTTATCAACAACAATGGATGAACACGGTATCATATCTTATTAGATTTGGTAAATTAATGCTTGAAATCAAGCGTCAAAGAGGCCTCGATGCGGAGGATGAATAATTCGCAAGCTATTGATTTTCTTGCTCTGCAAGCCAGAAACTCCGTCATTCTGGCCGGTTTTAAGCTCTGGAACTTTGAGCATGAATACGGTGCGGAAATCGCCCTCGGCCTGTTCGGGCAAGCACTAATCGCCGGGGCGCTGGACTGGAAAGCGCACGGCCTGTTTTACGGTCTGTTCGGAACGGGGAAATCATCCTTGCTGGAATTCATGGAAGCCGCGCTTGGTGCCGCCTGCTACATGCCCTCAAGCGGCAATACAGAAGCCGGTTTGCGGCAGGACATGAATAATCAGGCGCGCGTTGGTCTGATCGATGAAGCGGAAAATGATGCCAGTTCCACAAAAAACACACAGCGCATGCTCAAGATGATCCGGCAAATGTCCGGTGGAAGAGGCGCAAATATCCAGCGTGGCACGCCCGGCGGCGCCGCCCAGCATTTCAGGCTCAATAGCTGCATTATGCTGTTTTGTATTATGCCGCCGCCAATGGAGCCGCAGGATTTATCCCGTATTACGCGCATGAAATTATTACCGCTGACAGATGAGCAAAAAAGCGGCGGCAAGGCCAGAGTGAAAAAATCCACCACCCGTGCCCATGAACTCAGCCCTAAAATCTGGCGGCGCGCCATTGATCGGCTGAAGCACTTTGAGCAGGCTTTTTACGTCTTTCACTGTTACATGACCGATCACATGAAACTCAGCGCCCGCGCGGCAGACCAGTTCGGCACCATTCTGGCCGGTGCGGATATTCTTCGCTACGACCGCCCGCCGGAAGAGGCAGATTCAGTTGAGGAACGGATTGAGATTATTCACCCGCTGATCGAGGAATGGGCGGCAAACGAAAAACACGAAAATGAAGGCCAGCTTTGTTTGAACAAGCTGCTCTCCACCCAACTCAGTCCAGGGCGCGACGATAACAAAACCATCGGTGAGGCCATTATGGAGGCTATGGACCGGGAGAAGGGCGAATGGATAAGGAAGGTGCTCGAAAATACCGGACTACGGGTCATGGATTACCATACGGACAAACCTTACCTTGTCGTGGCCAATCACCACGAAGGCGTAAGCAGCATTTTCCGCGGCAGCAAGTGGGAAGGCGGTGGCTGGCTCACAGCCCTGCGCACACTGCCGGGTGCAAGTTCTGCAGGCAATATCAAATACGCCGGATCGCAGTCGCGCTCGACCTCTATTCCCTTTGAATGGCTCCCTTCAAAAGATGATGAGTAACTACGGCGTAACGTTTGGCGTAACCGCGGAATATTCAAGTATCTCAATATGATAACAATGCCCGGTTACGCGGTTACGGTCATTACGGTTGTATATAGCCTTATATGTAGTAACGGTCACAAAAATCCTCACATTGAAATATAAAGATGCGTAACCAGCGTAACTCCGTAACCCATATTGATAAAAGATAAGTATAGTAAGAGATAGAGACGGTTACGCTTTCCGGTACGTTGCGGTTACGCCAAAAAAATCTAGGTTCTTCCAAACGTCTCAAACGGACATGGGTAAGGGCATCGCGGCGTGCGGCCAGTCGCCCAGGTTTCAAACGAGGCTTACACTTTGGTTGACGGGTTGACGAAATCTACAGGAATGAAGCAAAAAACAGAAAATTTCCGCTTGCATAAAAGCCCGTCTTCTCTTACTTTCCCCCTATTCCCAAACAGATAAGGGCCCTTAGCTCAGCTGGGAGAGCGTCTCGCTGGCAGCGAGAAGGTCAGCGGTTCGATCCCGCTAGGGTCCACCATTTCCATTTTTACAGTCATAACAAGTAAACACCGGAATGAACGCCGCACATTGAGGTTGCGCGCGACTCCTGTGAAAATTATTCCTAAAACAAGGAGTAATTTTCATGAGTACAATTTCAAAAACCGGCCTTTACAAAATCAACAGCCTGCGGAAAAAAGCCTGGCGCAATATGATCGTTGCCGGAGTGAATGCCGGGCTTGAACAAAAACTTTTTACTTTGGAGGCGGGCGGAAATTTATGGCCTGAATATCAACCGGGAGATGGGAAAAGCGACGCAAATGCGGGTAGCGGCGCGCATTATTACAGTTTCGATTTTCCGGGCGGCATTCCTGTTCAAGCCTATGTCAAGGATGCAGGCTTTGATGAATTGTCCATTCGCGTCGCGTTTTGGCCCACCGGCGAATTTATGGAATGTCCGAATGCCGGTTTCTTGGCCGGGGAAGTATATGCCGTTGGCTGGTTGGAACGGCGATAAATTTGGAAACAGACTCTAAGTAATATTATAATTGGAGCTATTGTAGATAAGTTACAAATTATACCCTTAACATTTCTTGACTGTGTTTTGATTGCCGCGTAAAAAATATAGATAGGTTAAAAATTACCGTAGTAAAATCAGTTACTTAACATTTATTTTACCAAGAAATTTTCTTGATTGGGTTTTGATTGGAATTGAGTGGGACGCGCCAATGGATATTGTTCATTTATGACCGGCTTGCTCTTTGACATTCAGGAAGG
Organism: Alphaproteobacteria bacterium; assembly: GCA_024275825.1. GTDB lineage: Bacteria > Pseudomonadota > Alphaproteobacteria > Micavibrionales > Micavibrionaceae > JAJRYK01. Next base: position 3,469 of record JAJRYK010000024.1, on the reverse strand, counting down.
CGCCACGCCCAATATTCCGGGTCTGTCCTATATTCCTGATTTTATTACGCAAGACGAAGAAAGCGCCCTGATCGCTAAAATTGATGAGCAACCTTGGCTCAATGACCTCAAACGCCGGGTACAGCATTACGGTTACAAATATGATTACAAAGCGCGGGCCGTGAATGATGACGCCTATTTAGGCCCGCTGCCGGAGTGGCTACTACCGCTTTGCCAAAAACCACACAAGGAACAAATTTTCGCCGCCCTGCCGGATCAGGTGATCGTCAATGAATATTTGCCCGGACAAGGCATTTCTACACATGTCGATTGTGTACCGTGCTTTGGCGACACAATCGCCAGCCTGAGCCTTGGTTCCGGCGCAATCATGCAATTCACCAAAGGAAACGAAAAACAGGAAATCTATCTGGAACCGCGCAGCCTCATTGCCCTCTCCGGCCCCGCCCGCTATGAATGGCAACATGCCATCCCGGCGCGAAAAACTGACGCTGTGAATGGTTTTAAAATTGAGAGGAACCGCCGACTATCTCTCACGTTTCGCAATGTGCTATTAACTTAAGCACCAAGTCTATCTCTCAGCGCCTCATACTGTTCCTGGTGTTTTTCTGGATTTGAATCTTTCAGTTTTTGTAGGTTTTGCAATTTCCACTGCACGGCCGGAAAACGTTCAAAATCATAAATGCTCCAGTCCGGCGTTACAGCTTTGACGCTCAGCAAAAAGGCTTTGTCCTGTGACGTCAGGTTTTGGTGAATTATCTCAACCAGCTTTTCCCGCGTTGCTTCATAATCCTCATAGGAAAAAGGCTCTTCGCTCATTCCCTCAAACTGGTTGGTCATGGCAAGGCGCTGGTCCTGAAAGTTCGGTCTGATAACTTCATGTATGGGCCGGTCGCTGCCCAAAAGACAAAACAGAAATCCTGTTTTGATTTCTTCCGAAAATCCTTCATTCGCTAAAAGGTATTTTACATCGAATAAATCCCGCGGGTGCTGGCGATCCAGCGCTGCACAAATCTTTCCGCCATAAAGCTGTCCAATCGGTACAACCGGCACAGCACAAAAAGCCTCAAACTCTTCCTGGGCTTTCCCACACAAAGGCATTGTTTGGGGGGAATTGAGCACACCCCGCCCTACCAGATTAACTTCCAGCTTAATATCTATGCCCTGCGCTGAAATCAAAAGCTTGGCTATATCCTGCTTATGTTGCACCCGAATGCCGGGAAGAAGTTTTTCAATGTTAGATTTGATCCTTCCCAGCGCTTCTGCAATATTTTTGAGAGAAGTCTGTCTGTCCTCAACAGGCAAATAAGTCAGATCAATATCGACCGAAACCCTTGGCATATCACGGACAAACAAATTGATTGCCGTACCGCCGTGCATGGCAAAACAAGTTTCTTTTGCCGCCTCCGGCAATACATCCAGTAAAAGGGCGGCTTGTTTTTTATAGCTCTGCTGTGTTGGCACGTTCTTCTAATTCTTTCAGTACGGTTATCTGGTATTTAGAAACATAAACACCCTTTTCTACCAAAGAGCGCTTTCCACTACCGAAATCAACCTTTTTTAGGTCCAGATACTGCACCCAGGCATGACCGGCCTTTTCGGCCATATACATGAACAGCCGCTTTACTTTTACGGATTTGCATTCTTTCAGAAGTTTTTGAACAAGCTCAGGGCGAAGGTTATTTAAACCTTCCATCAATTCGTAACATTCAAAAAGCTCCTGATTTTCCGGCGCTAGGTACAAGCACTCCATTATTGCCCGCTCAGTGCCTGAAACTTTGATTGAAAAAGTCCTTAGTTCAACTTCTGTTAGTCCAAGATCGGAAGGCAAAAAAGAAGACTGGTAATAATCCAAGTTCAAACCCCAGTTATGCTTTTGAAACCAGACAGGTAGTTTTTCGTTAGACTCACCAAACAAAACAACTTTCTTTTGCGCCAGTTCCAGATAGTGCGCTTTTCCAAGCAGAACAAGAGCGCTTCTGCCACCGGGATGAACACTCATTCCCAATTGCCTTTGCAGAGCATAAACGGCCCCTTCATATCCTACCTGCTCACCCGCACGTATCATTGCGCCGGTACCTATGGATTCCAGCCACCCACTTTTGCGATAGCGTTTTTGAAGGTCAGAACTGTAGCCTTGATCTGCAAGCCATGCAGAAACCATCACAGCGCCTTGTGGCTGCGAGCTTAAAAGATGGTTTATTTTTGTTCCTTCCAAGGTACTCATAGTACCATTATAGGCTATAATCTAAACTATTTCAAGAAACTGGTTTATTTCCAATCCTATAAAGGTACTTATAGTACCATTCTAAGCTATAATCTAAACTCAAACCTACAAATCACCATTTTTGGGTAAAACATATTTTACTATTTGAAGAAAATCTCATTTTTCAGTAAAGTATAATTTACCAAGTTAGTTTAAATGACTGCTTGGCAAGACAAGATTTACCAACTCTAGAGCAAAAAATGATGGACAGAAACCTTCACCTGAACTGGGCAAGCTTTGTTGAGGAAGCCAAAAAACGGCGCAAAGAACAAAAGCTAACCCAGAAACAATTAGCCGTCCTTTGTGGCGTAAGCGGCCCGACGGTGAATGCCTTCGAACAACAAAAAACCAGCATTACGCTGGAATCCGCCCTGAAAATTTTTAGGTGTCTGGGGATGGCATAGATGTTTTAAACATGAAGGGCACGAAGAAATGCTGTCAGCCGATAATGCAGCGGATTGCCTACAATATTCAGTAAGCCCATCCCACAGAGCAGGCAGCCCCTCATTAGCCAATTCGCCTTTTAGAAACGAGCCGTATTGCAACATAGCTTCACTGCCATTCGCAATTTCTAAATCATCATAACTAAGGTTCGTAAAGGCAGGCAGTACCGCTTTGATTGATGCAGAGCTTTTTTGTTCTGGGCTGTATAACCAGCGTTTTTTAAACGGCACAAGTAGATCAATGATACGCGCATTAATCGCTTCAATTGCTACAGCATACTCCGGAAACCCAGCTGCCAATTCCTTGTTGCGCGCAATTTCGAAGGCCTGACTATAAACGATAACACTTCCTTCTTGCCCGCATAACTCAACTAATTGCTCAGCAAAAGTACGGCGTGGGTCAGATTGTTCTTTATGCAGATATTCATGATGGGTCAATTCTGCGCCCGGTTCTTCTTGAATATGAACTGAGAATTGAAAAGGAATTTGTTGGTACGGCTTTGTGCCATCAAAGGGCGGAATGGCTTGATTTACAGTTTCATAGTCCAAGAAATATAATGGATATTGTAGTTGATCTAAAAATCCTCTGATGTTGCCTTGGTCAACAATAGTTTCACCGCTCAAATATAGTAATTCCAATTAATAATTGCGCATGCTATGCTGCATGATGACTTATTCAATAGACCTTCGTAAAAGAGTTGTTTCCTTTGTAGAATTTGGTGGTAGTAAAGTGGAAGCTTCGCATCGCTTTAGTGTATCTCGC
>JAJRYK010000023.1 GCA_024275825.1 Alphaproteobacteria bacterium | reverse complement strand
TACACTAAAGCGATGCGAAGCTTCCACTTTACTACCACCAAATTCTACAAAGGAAACAACTCTTTTACGAAGGTCTATTGAATAAGTCATCATGCAGCATAGCATGCGCAATTATTAATTGGAATTACTATATGTTCCAGCCTGCCTTTCAGAAACGCCAGCACAGAGAGTATCTCTATCGAGAAGCATGTCACTGTCAATATCTAATAGCCTATTAAAGAGACAGCTCAGTTTTGGGTTCTGAATCTGTACCCACTTCGCAACTAGCTCCAGATCGCCGCCTTCTGCTCTCTATATGAAAGACAGGCGTTAAAAATAGCGCAGATGCGCTACCTAACACCAGCCATTTGCGGGTTTCCCCCAGGCCTGTCAAACCGCCAGCTTTACTCTCTGGCAATGGTGGGGCATTTACACTTTGCTTGACCTGCATAGCGGCGTATTGAAAATCAATGCTTGTTATGCCTAAATCATACGTATCGCCATAGACGTGTTCATTCGGATTAAAATTTTCAAGAGCCCTGGCTGTTGCAGATTCTATTTGTGGAATAAGTTGTGCGCGCAAGGCATCGCCAACGGGGTCATCTTCCAAAGGTAGGGGAATGCCTATAACGGCCAACTGTTTTGAGAAATGCGCTTGTAGAGTTGAGATGTAGTGCGGGTAAGACAGGGTAACGAAAAGCATGGCGCCGGCTATCGCTTCTGTTACAACCAAATCTTGCACTGAAGAATCTCTATCTCTATCTCTATCTCTATCTCTATCTCTATCTCTATCTCTATCTCTATCTCTATCTCTATCTCTATCTCTATCTCTATCTCTATCTCTATCTCTATCATTTTCAATTTTAGGCTTTACACTTGGCGTGATGTCAAGATTTTTACTCCAGTCTTCATACTTTTTACTGTAGTGCAAAACTGCATACATTAGAAAAACGAGATATAAAGCGCCGCTAGAAAAAGCGCTTACATAGTTATCATCCATAGAATCTAAAAAAGATCCCTCGGCTTTATTTGGGCTTTTCAGGCCCATTTCATCCATATACGCTATTTCAGCTTCAGCTTTAGATTCATCGGTGAGAAAAAGCGCTAAGGTGCTAATACCAGTAAGCCCTTGAGGAAACATGCTTATATCTAAAGACGCCAAATCTTCTGTCGCGCCATTATTCTCTACAATCTCTTTCCATCTTTGCCGCCCAGCAATAAGGGAAGCATTGCCCTGTTCCTTTAATTGTAGCTCGATTTCCTGAGGCGTAATGGTGCCATCTGTGAAAAAAGGTATTGCGCTTGAGGCAATGCTCAATGGTAATAAGACGCCGCCAAGCATCATAAGACGATTTCTAATCCGGCGCTTCACAATGCCTTCTGTTTCGGCATTAAAAGGCAGCCGTGGTCGCGGCACCTCTAATCTTGGTGGATTTTGCTTACCACCAATGTCGCGATGTGAAGACATGTGCATGACTCTGGTTTATTTTTTTTTGGATTCTAAAGAGCTTTCTAGTATATGTCAACAGCATTTGCTTAAACTTCTTTCTTATCCTACTTCCCAAAGCTCGCAAGCGGCGCTCTTAAAAACCCAGCGCCTTCATATTTCGCGCTCGGCCCCAGCTCCTCCTCTATCCGCAATAGCTGGTTGTACTTCGCGGTGCGGTCGGAGCGGGAGAGGCTGCCGGTTTTGATTTGGCCGGCATTGGTGGCCACAGCCAGATCGGCGATGGTGGCGTCTTCGGTTTCGCCGGAACGGTGGGAGAGAACGATGCCAAACTCGGCCTTTTTGGCTAGCTCTATGGTTTTTAGTGTCTCCGTTAGTGTGCCGATTTGATTGACCTTGACGAGAACGGCATTGCCCGCTTGCTCGTCTATGCCGCGCTGCAGGCGCTTGGCATTGGTAACATAAAGATCATCCCCCACGATTTGAATGCGATCGCCTAATGCAGATGTAAGCGCGCTCCACCCCGCCCAGTCATCTTCGGCCAGACCATCTTCGATGGAGGCAATGGGATAGGCGGCGCATAGGTCTTCGTAATAGCGCACCATGTCGTCGGAGCTCAGGACTTTGCCCTCGCCCTCTAAATGATATTTTCCGTCCTTAAAGAATTCGGTGGAGGCGGAGTCTAGCGCGATGACGATGTCTTCACCGGGGACGTATCCCGCGGCCTCGACGGACTTCATGATAAAATCGAGTGCCTCTTGTGAGGACTTAACGCCCGGCGCAAAGCCGCCCTCGTCACCGACATTTGTATTGTGGCCAGCATCGCTGAGCTGTTTCTTGAGGTGGTGGAAGATTTCAGCGCCCGCGCGCAGGCCTTCGGAGAAACTTGCAGCCGCAACTGGCATGATCATGAATTCCTGAATATCCACCGGGTTATCGGCATGCGCGCCGCCATTAATGATATTCATCATCGGGGTGGGCAGCGTGTGGGCATATGTACCGCCGAGATAGCGGAAGAGCGGCATATCCAGCTCGTCTGCCATGGCTTTGGCATTGGCAAGAGAGACGCCGAGAATGGCATTCGCGCCGAGGCGGGATTTATTTTCTGTGCCATCAAGGTCAATCATGACCTGATCGATGAATATTTGATCTTCGGCATCCAAGCCAGAAAGCGCCTCGAACAGCTCCGTATTCACATTGCTAATCGCCTTTTCAACACCCTTGCCAAGATAGGCGTTTTTATCACCATCGCGCAATTCAACCGCTTCATAGGCACCGGTGGAGGCGCCGGATGGCACAGCCGCGCGGCCTTTCGCACCGCTTTCCAGAGTCACGTCAACCTCTACAGTAGGGTTGCCCCGGCTATCGAGAATGTGGCGGGCGTGGATGTCGATAATGGCGGTCATGAATAGAGTCCTCTTTCGTGAAACAGTCTTTGCTCTGTTTTACGCTAAATCACTGAGAAATAAAGGGGGTAATTTAGATTTAGGCTTCGGTATCGAGGGCTTGGCCTGTTTCGCTTGCGGCTGCGGTGCCATCATCGCCAGCTAACTCAAGCGCTCTCCGGTTTTGCAAGTCAGGTGAGAGCTCGCTTGTGGAAAGCCCGGCGCGCAAGGCTAAAATTTGCTGCGAGGCTCCTTCTGGTGTTGCATCAGGGCCGATAGTGAGCGAGAGAAGCTGATTAATCTCACTCGCTCTGTTAAGGAATTTATTGTTAAGTGCGCGCGCCGCGCCGGAAATGCCAATACCGTTGTTTCCCGTCAAGCGGCGACCAACATCAAGGATGCTGGAGCTAAAATCATCAAGGAGAGAAGCGGTTTGCGCAGGAATACCTCGCTGATTTGCCAGCGTGGCTGCGCCTAAATATTGTGATGCGCCGGGTATTGTGGCCATATTCTTTGTCCTTTACTTACAATTACTTTGTAAGAGTTATTCTTTCATTATAACGCATTTTTAGTGATTAGATCAAGCTTTACGAGCGTTTCCAGAACGCCCCCTAAATCGCTTAAATGCACCATATTGGGACCGTCAGACGGTGCGTTATCGGGGTCCTGATGCGTTTCCATGAACACACCAGCCACACCAACGGCGATAGCGGCGCGCGCCAAAACCGGCACCATGGTGCGATCACCGCCCGAAGATCCGCCCAGACCGCCCGGTTGCTGTACGCTGTGCGTTGCATCATAAATCACCGGATAGCCAGTTTTTGCCATGATCGGCAGGCTGCGCATATCGGATACGAGCGTGTTATAGCCGAAACTGGCCCCTCGTTCGCAGAGCATAATATTGTCATTCCCGCTCTCAGAAAGCTTTTTAGCAACGTTTTCCATGTCCCACGGCGCAAGGAATTGGCCCTTTTTGACGTTTACAGCCAGGCCCGTCTTCGCCGCAGCGATCAGCAGATCGGTCTGGCGGCAAAGAAATGCGGGGATTTGGAGGACGTCAATAACATCCGCCACGGCGGCGCATTGGTCTTCGTTGTGAATATCGGTGATGGTGGGCATGCCGAATTCGGCCTTGAGGTCAGCAAAAATGGGGAGCGAAGCGTCAAGCCCTATGCCGCGTTGCGTGCCAAGGCTGGTGCGGTTAGCTTTGTCGAAGGAGCTTTTATAGATGAAGGGGATGCCAAGAGCGCCCGTAATCTCCACCAGCGCCCCGCACATATTAAACGCATGATCCCTACTCTCCATCTGGCACGGCCCGGCGATCAGCGTGAAGGGCTTGTCATTGGCGATCTCTAGCGATCCGGCTGTAACGGTTTTTGTGGTCATAAGGGCTCTCATCTTTAGTCTATATCGTGCTTTATATGGGCCCTATCCATGCCATAGCCAAGGGGGCGCGGTCAATGATTATGCGGATGTGAATAAGTATTGTGGATTAAATGTGGATAGTTTATGTAGTTTTTTACACTTTTTACCACAATTTTCTTGCGTTCGCATTTTGAGATTGTTACGGTTATTTCTTTTGCATAGCCCGGAGAGAATAGTGTCAGAAACATTTCACACAAGATCGCACCGCATATCCGCCTCCACCATTAACCGCAGCGCAGGAACCTCAAATGGTACGTACGGCGCACCGCTATCGCATAGGTTTAGCGCTGCAGACGGAAGCCCCCAATATATGGATGTAGATTCTTTTCTACATTATAATTATGGCCCCTTAGGATTGGTTGCCCCAGTCATGTTGTTTACTGCGAGCATAATCCCCGGTTTGAAATAATTTTCTGTACAAATGTTTTTCATAATGATATGGTTTGTTAATCTACAAAATAAGGAATAAAAAATGTCATCAAGAACAAAACATCAAAAAGCCATGTTACGAGGCCACAATAAAAGAAATACCCGCTCAGAAAAAACGGAAGCGGCAAGGGATTTTCAGACCGCGTTAGAGCAAGCAGATAGAGAAGGATTTGATCTTGTTCCTAACACAAGAGCACAAATACTTATCTTAGCTATCGAAGACGGCCTGGCTGATTATATTGCTCTGAAAGTTCGTATATCTAAGGATAAAATATTGAACGTTGCTGACGGCACAAAAAAAATCCCACAAGGCCCCAAGCGTCAAATATTAAATGCCGTATTGGATGATATAAAGAACAGTATATTTGACGAAGATATTTTGGAGATCGCCATGGCACAACAACAAATTAGCGATGCAGAGCTGCAAGTCGGCCAATGGGACGCTGTATTTAGTGAGAGTGAAGACATTGCCCCGACAGAAGCTAGCCATGACGAAGGTGGCGATGAAAGCTGGGAAGTTGAATATCGTGCAGCTCTCGGATCATTAGCTATGGCTTAAGTAAGAAGTTAAACCAACCTGCTCTGCTTCAGCGCTGCTTCAATAAAGCTCACAAACAGTGGGTGGGGGTCGAAGGGCTTGGATTTTAGTTCGGGGTGGAACTGTACACCGATGAACCAAGGGTGATCTTCGCGCTCTATGATTTCCGGCAGCTTGCCATCGGGGGACATGCCGGAGAATATTAGCCCCTGCCCCTCTAGCGTATCCTTATAGTCCATATTCACTTCGTAGCGGTGGCGGTGGCGCTCGCTAATCTCGCGGCTGCTATATATTTTCTCAATAAGCGAGTCCTTTGAAAGCATGGCTGGATATGCGCCAAGGCGCATTGTGCCGCCTTTATCAGCGTTCTTGCTGCGCTCCTCCAGCTTATTATCCTTCACCCATTCGGTCATCATGCCGATAACATCATCATCGCACGCACCAAATTCGGTGGAGCTTGCGCCCTTGATACCGCACAGATTGCGCGCGGCCTCAATCACAGCCATTTGCATGCCCAGACAAATACCAAAATACGGGATATTATGTTCGCGCGCATATTGCACGGCCTTGATCTTGCCTTCTACGCCGCGCTCTCCAAATCCGCCGGGGACGAGGATGCCGTGAATACGTTGCAAATGCGGCGTTGGGTCTTCGTTTTCGAAAGTCTCGGCTTCGATAAATTTCAGCTCAACCTTCGCATTATTCGCAATGCCGCCATGGGCTAGTGCCTCGTTGAGGGATTTGTAGCTGTCGGTCAAATCTGTGTATTTGCCGACAATCGCAATGCGGATTGTGGTTTCCGGCTCTTTAATGCGGTGAACGATATCTTCCCAGATGGAGAGGTCGAGATTGGGGATGTCTTTAATGCCGAAGCTGTCCATGACTTGATGATCCAGCCCCTCCGCATGGTATTGCAGCGGCACTTCGTAGATAGAGCTGGCGTCTAGCGCGGGAATAACTTTGCGCTCATCAAGGTTACAGAATAGCGCAATTTTGCGGCGCTCTTCAGCTTCAATATTACGGTCGGCGCGGCAAAGCAGAATGTCTGGGCGAATACCGTAGCTCATCAGCTCTTTAACAGAGTGCTGGGTTGGCTTGGTTTTCAGCTCGCCTGCCGTTGGGATGTAAGGCAATAGCGTGACGTGAACGAAAACTGCGCGGTCAGCGCCGACTTCATTGCTGAACTGGCGAATGGCTTCGAGGAATGGCAGGGATTCAATGTCCCCTACTGTGCCGCCAATCTCGCACAGGACGAAATCTGCTGTGCCTTCCTTCTCATGAATGAAATCTTTGATCTCGTTGGTGATGTGGGGAATGACCTGAATGGTTGCGCCCAGATAGTCACCGCGACGTTCGCGCGATAAAACGCTGGTATAGATGCGTCCGGTTGTTGTGTTGTCAGAGCCGCGGGCGGGCACGCCAGTAAAGCGCTCATAATGGCCAAGATCCAAATCCGTCTCCGCCCCATCATCGGTGACGAACACTTCGCCATGCTGAAACGGGCTCATCGTGCCGGGGTCTACATTGAGGTATGGGTCAAGCTTACACAGGCGCACACGATAGCCACGCGCCTGCAATAATGCGCCAAGCGCAGCGGAGCCGAGGCCCTTTCCTAATGAGGAAACAACGCCGCCGGTGATGAATATGTATCTGGTCATGTTACTCTGTGATTGGAACGGCTGGTATTTCAGACGTTTCGTCCAGGCTTTCGGAGATCGCCGGAACATCTAGTGAATCGAGAATGTTTTGATCTTTGCTGGTGCTCTGCCCTGCCAAAATACCCAGAATTAAACTGGTGCAGAAAAAGCTAGCGGCGCAAAATGATGTGCCTTTGGTCAGCAAATTATCCATGCTCTTGGCCGAAGCCACACCGCCAAGGCCGCCTCCGCCTCCGCCAATACCAAGGCCACCGCCCTCTGAGCGCTGCAGGAGCACCAAGCCAATGATGGCGAGGGCTAAAAATAAATGTATAACGAGAACAACAGATTCCATGGGTGTACCTTATAAGCCGTTTTACGCTTTCAATGCAATAGCTAGAAAATCTTCAGCCCTAAGGCTCGCCCCGCCGATCAGGCCACCATCAACATTTGGCGTGGCGAGAAGATCTTCGGCATTTTCCGGCTTCATTGAACCGCCGTACAAAATACGCACATTCTCAGGGTTTGCAAGAGAGTCTTGCAGTTTTTCGCGGATAAAGGCGTGCATATCCGCAACATCTTCGGCGCTGGCGGTTTTGCCAGTGCCAATCGCCCAGACGGGTTCATAGGCAATGACAGTGTTTTCGGCCGTAGCTGAGGATGGGATAGAGCCCTTGAGCTGCGCTTCTACAACCGTTTTTTCCTCCCCCGCACCCCGCTGCGCATCTGTCTCACCGACGCAGATGATGGTGGTTAAATCATGCTCGTGCGCTTTGGTGGCCTTCGCTGCGATGAGCGCATCTGTCTCGCCGTGATCCTGCCTGCGTTCGGAGTGGCCGAGGATAACATGGCTACATTTAGCGTCTTTAATCATTTCTGCGGAAATATCACCGGTATGGGCGCCGCCACCTTCTGCTGAGCAATCTTGCGCGCCAAAGGCTACATAGTCATTTGTAATTGTTGCGTGACGTACCGCGCCTATATGAAGCATCGAAGGGCAAACGACAAACTCACAGCGCTCTAACACGCCCTCTTCCGCGTAAATGCCATTGATGATATCGGCGATAAGCACCTTGGATGACTGCACCGTTCCGTTCATCTTCCAATTTCCAGCAATAAGTTTTTTCATTTTACGTGTTCCCTTATAGATTCCTGCTTGCGCACTGCGGCGCTTGTCATTAAGTTTCTAGGTTAAATAAAGCGATACGCAAATGGAAGGGTTTTAAATCAATGGTCATGAATGCTTTGCGCGAGGGCACCAAAAAAGGTGTTAGCAAATTTATCCTGTTTGGCTTTCTTGTTATGGCTACGGGGGGGTTGGTGCTCATGGATGTTGGTGGATTTTTCCGCGGCGGGGTTGCCAATGGCGAAGTCGCCAAAGTCGGCAAGCAAGTGATCACTGGCCAATATTTTGACAGAACCGTGCGGCGCACATTGTCACGATTGGGCATTTCTCCACAAGAAGCGTACCGCCTTGGCTATATTAATCAAATTCTCGGCGGTGAGATTAGAGGCATATTGCTCAGCCAAACCGCATCGGATCAGGGTATAAGAATTGGTAAGACACATTTGGCCCAGCAAGTGGCCGGGATTTTAACGCCCTATACATCGCAAGGTGAGGATGCACAGACCGTGCTTAATCAAATTTTGCTTAATCAAGGGATGAGCGAGCGTGCCTTCGTTAATTCTATCGCGCGAGAGATGAGCACTGAGCTGCTCACCAATACGGTGCAAAGCGGCGGCGGGCACATTAATCAAAACATTGTACAAGACCTGTACCTATTCCAAAAAGAAAAGCGCGACATTCAATATGTTGCCTTTAAGCATGGCGATATGAAAGGTGTGAGCGAGGCCTCTGATGAGCAATTACTTGGCCTTTATGAGAAGATGCGCGAAAATTTTGCGATTGACGAGACGCGCTGGTTAAAGCTGATCACGGTGAATATGGCGGCGCTAAAAGACAAGCTGGATATCTCTGATGATCAAATTCGCGGCGCGTATGAGGAGAATATTGACCTTTATACGGTGAATGAATCACGCACGCTGCAGCAATCCATTGTTGAGACGCAGGGTAAGGCACAAGCCGTGGCTGACGCCGCGCGCGGTGGCAAAAGCCTCGAGGCCGCGCTGAAGAGCGTGATTGGCAATAGCGCAGGTTATCTGGGTGAACGTGATTTTGAAGAAAATAATCTGATTGAGGATATCAAGGACGATGTTCTGGCTGTGGAAAAGGCTGGAACAGTGCTCGGCCCACTCCAGTCACCGCTTGGTTATTACGTTGTTGTGGTGAAAAAGATTAACCCCAGGAGTGTCAAAGACTTTAAAGCTGTCCGTAAAGACATCAAAGACGAGCTGATGGATAACGCGCTGATTGATGAGCAATATGCGATGGCCAATACGGTTGATGATTTACTCGCCTCCGGCGTTGGGCTTGATGAGGTTGCGCAGGAGGTTGATATTTCTGTGCAGGCCTTGCCGGAGATCAACCAATATGGGCTGAATAAAGATGGCAAGAATGCGCTGGATAAATATGAGGCCTATATGCGCGATATTCTAGGCAGCGGGTTTGAGCTTAGCGAGGGCGAAACCTCACCGATCTTTGAAACGCAAGATGGCAAGATGATGGCGGTGCATGTCGAAATCGTAACGCCGCGCAGCTATAAGGATTTTGAAGATGTGAAATCACAGCTCCAAAAGCGCTGGATGACAGATCAGCGCCGCGTAGGCACACAAGTGCTGGCCACGCAGTTTTTGAGCGGCGTGAAGAGCAGCGATAAAGCATTATCCGTCCTCGCCAAAGATAACGGGATGAGCGTCCAGACAAAGAAAAGCGTAGCGCGCACTCAAGAGCCAGACGGTGCGCTGAATGCCGGCGCGATCAGCGCTATCTTTGCCGCGCCCATTGGTGAGCCGTTTATGTTCAACACGGATAACGGCCTAGCCGTTGCGGTCGTAACGGATTTTAGCTGGCCTAAAACGGTTAGTGAGAGCAGTAAAGATTATCAAGCACTCGTGAACGCGCTAAGCGAAGGCGCATCAAACGAGGTTCTGGCTGTTTACTTGCGTGAAAAGCAAAACAAGGTCGGCGCAAAAATTAATCAGGATTTGCTCAATCAGGTTTACGGTCCTGAAGCGCAGCAGGCCTATTAAGTACGCATAATGGCTCACAGCACGCTTAGCGCCGCCCCTACCCTCACGGATTTTCAAACCCACTTTGATGCGGGCAAGACGCAGCTTGTCTGGCGCTGGATTTCCGGTGATCTGGAAACGCCGGTCGGTGCGTATTTGAAGCTCTGTGGAAAGCAGCCCTACTCGTTTTTACTGGAATCAATTGAGGGCGGCGCGACGCTGGGGCGCTATTCTATCATTGGCTATGATCCTGATGTGATCTGGACGTGCGATGTGAAGACGCAGAAAAGCACTGCGCTTAATGAACTGCGCGAAATGCTGGCGGCCTGTAAAATTGACGCTGCGCCAGATGATCTACCGCCCATGGCGATGTCCGGGCTGTTTGGTTATATCGGCTATGATATGGTGCGGTTGGTGGAAGATATTCCGGACGGCAATCCAGACGATCTGGGTATTCCAGACAGCACGTTGATCCGGCCGCAGACGTTGGCGATCTTTGATAATGTAAAGAATATGATTTGTCTGGTCATGCCAGTTTATGATCATGGCCGCTGTTGCGATGAGGGCGTGGAGGCTGTTTACAGCCAAGCATCAGCGCGGATTGAGGAGGCAATAGCGGCCCTCAAGAAACCAATTAATGACGCGCTGATTAGCCATGAAAGCACGCTCAGTACGCCGCTTGATGTTACTTCGAACACAACTGAAGCCGAATATCACGACATGGTAAATAAAGCCGTTGAGTATATTTATCAAGGTGAGATTTTTCAGGTTGTGCCGGGGCAGCGTTTCTCGATGGATTTTGATTTGCCTGCGTTTGATCTTTACCGCTCTTTGCGCAAGCTCAATCCTTCCCCTTTTATGTTTCATTTGAATTTTGATGGCTTTGCGCTGGTGGGGTCTAGCCCGGAAATATTGGTGCGGGTACGCGATAATGTTGTGACCATTCGCCCGATTGCCGGAACGCGGCCGCGCGGCAAAACACCGGCGGAGGATAAGGCGCTGGCGGAGGATTTGCTGAGCGATGCAAAAGAGCGGGCCGAGCATTTAATGCTGCTCGATCTGGGCCGCAATGATGTCGGGCGCGTGGCAGAGGTGGGCAGCATTGAAGTGACAGAGCAATTTGTGATCGAATATTACTCGCATGTGATGCATATCGTCTCTAACGTGCAGGGCAAGCTGCGCGCCGATTTCGATATTGTAGACGCCCTGTTTGCAGGCTTTCCGGCGGGCACAGTTAGCGGCGCGCCCAAGATACGCGCGATGGAGATTATTGAGGAGCTGGAAACATCACGCCGCTCCTATTATGGCGGCGCGGCAGGGTATTTCTCTGGCCACGACGAAATGGATAGCTGTATCGCGCTGCGCACGGCCCTTGTGAAAGATGGTAAAGTTCATGTGCAGGCTGGCGGCGGCGTCGTGGCGGACAGCGTACCCGATTTTGAATATCAAGAAAGTGTAAATAAGGCCCGCGCAATTATTCGTGCGGCTGAGCTGGCGATTGAGACGGCGCATTAGTGGGCGGCCAGCCATAATACTCCGCCGCCTCACCTCCTGAGGATTCTTCTTGCGCCACAGCAATACCTGGGGAGCTGAGAAACTCAGTTTTTTGCTCTAGAAACCCGTTTTTCACTACGCTCGTAATGGGTACAACAATAATACCCTTTTGCTTAAGCGTCGGCAGCCATTCTTTTAAGCCCTTAATCGTTGCGGCTTTTGGGTGCCCAATGGCGATAGCGCTACCATTGGCGCGCGATATTTCCTCCAGCTTTTGAAGCGCGGCGCGGACGAAGCCAATATTATCCTAGTGATCCAAAAATACATCACGCTCCGCATAATCAAGGCCATGACGCGCGGCAATTGCGCCGGCCTTTGAGGTGGAAATGGTTTTGGAATCAACGAAGAGAAGATTGCGCTGCGCCAGTTGATCCATCACCAGGTGCAATATCGGTTCATTTTGGGTCACCTTGCTCCCCATATGGTTATTTATACCAACATAATTATCAAATGATTTGAATGCTTTATCTAAGTTTTTTAATATTTCACCTTCACTCATCCCGACTCTGATGGAGATTGGACCAGGATCTAAACTCTCTTTCATCGGCTCCATCGGCATATGAATCATCAGCTCATGACCCTGCGCGCTCGCACGCTGTGTGATGTTTTTGAGTTGTGGTGCATAGGGCAAGAAAGCTAGCGTGAGCGGTGCGCCGATATCAATCACCTGATTACTGTGCTTTCTATCCATACCCATATCGTCGATAATGATCACAATTTTTGTTTTACGGTCGGGCGGTATAGCTGGTGTCTTTTTGGAAATTTTGAGTTTTGGCGGCTCCTTGATCTTGAGTTTTTTTGTCACCACAGATTCTTCAATGTTTTGTACTGGCCCATAACGTTCTCCCGGGCCATAGGCCTTCCTCTTCTCTGACACATCAAGAATGGCGGAGTTGGCCAACACTTCTTCCGCTTCAAGGTTTTTCGACAACGCCTCCTCCAGAATATTGGCGGCACTCTTAAAGTCTTGGGTTTCACTGTTTTCGATAGATGCTGGCCGGGTCATATATTTATGGATTTGATTACTCACAAAATATGACCCAATCATGATGACCGAACCGATCAGAACGATAATTCCGGTTTTCTTTGAATCACTCTCTGGCATCTTATAAAGCGGCATGCGCAAAAGCATACAAGGCGGGCGGGCCTTCGTAAATCATTAGCATTATGCCACCCACGCTTTATCCCCTCTTCAATTGGCTTGAATTTTTGCGCGCCGCGCGTCATACATTCTGACATGATTGTTTTGATCGATAACTATGACAGCTTTACCTACAACCTCGTGCAGTATCTGGGTGATTTGGATGTGGCGGTGGAGGTTCACCGCAATGATAAAATCAGCGTCGGCGAGGTGCTGGCGCGAAAGCCCAAGGCGCTAATGATCTCCCCCGGCCCCAGTGATCCTGATCATGCAGGCATTTGCCTCGATCTGGTCAGAGCCGCGGATGGGCACAACCTGCCCCTCTTTGGCGTTTGTTTGGGTCACCAGACAATCGGACAGGTTTTTGGCGCAAATATCGTCAAAACAGCGCCGATGCACGGCAAGGTCTCCGCCATTGCACATGAATGCAAAAGCGTGTTCGCTGGCCTGCCCTCGCCGCTGGAGGTCACGCGCTATCACTCCCTGACCATCGCGCCGGACAGCATGCCGGGCGCTCTTGAGATCACAGCACAGACCGATGACGGCGTTATCATGGGCGTCGCACACAAGACAAAGCCTATCCACGGCGTTCAATTTCACCCTGAAAGCATTGCGACCGCGCATGGTCATGAGATGCTGAAAAATTTTATTGCGCTGCTATGAACGTATTTTTAGACCTTATAGAGCGCGGAGAAAAACTGAGCGAAGACCAAATGGGTGAGGCGATGAGCCTGATCATGGAGGGACAGGCCACAGAAACGCAGATGAGCACTTTTCTGATTGATCTGGCCACGCGCGGTGAGAGCGTAGAGGAAATCACCGGTGCGGCGCGCGTGATGCGTGAAAAGGCCCGCAATATTCAAGCACCACGCGGCGCCGTGGATTGTTGCGGTACTGGCGGTGATCAGAGCGGCACATATAATGTCTCGACCGCTGTGGCTTTTGTCACAGCAGTTTGCAGTGTGCCGATGGCAAAGCATGGAAACCGCGCCTCCAGCTCTAAATCCGGCGCGGCCGATGTGCTCGAAGCGCTGGGCGTTAATCTGGATATAGCGCCGGAGCGTTTGGAAGAGGCGCTGAAGCTCTATAATTGCGCGTTTCTCATGGCCGCAAACCATCATCAATCGATGAAGCATGTCGCAAAAGTGCGTAAAGATATTGGACAGCGCACTATTTTTAACTTACTCGGCCCGCTGGCCAACCCTGCTGGCACGCGCTATCAACTGATGGGGGTTTATGATCGGAAATGGTTGCGCCCGATTGCTGAGGTGCTGAAAAAGCTTGGCACAAAGCGCGCCTGGATTGTGCATGGCACGGATGGCTTAGATGAAATTACGGTCACGGGACCGACGGATATTGCGATACTGGGCGATGATGGCGAGATCACGGAAACGCAACTGAGCCCTAATGATTTTGGTTTAGAAACACATGACATGAACGATTTGCTGGGCGGCGATGCGGAAGAGAATGCAGTGGCCTTGCGCGCTGTCCTCGAAGGCAAGCGCTGCGCCTATCGCGACATTGTGCTGGCAAACGCAGCGGCAGTTTTGATGATACACGGCAAGGTCGATAATGTTCGGGATGGCGCGCAAAAGGCTGCACAAGCGATTGATAACGGCGGCGCGCTGGGCTTGTTGCGTGACTATGTTGCCTTTTCGAGAGAGGCGTAGAAGATGAGTATTCTAGGAGAGATTTGTGCAAAAAAGCACACGCATGTCGAGGCGCGCAAGAACGCGCTGCCAATCGCCGAGGTGCGCGCCCGCCTGAGTGACGCAGCTGCGCCGCGCGGCTTTATGGATGCGCTTAGGGCAAAAAAAGCGCCGGCGATTATTGCTGAAATTAAAAAGGCCTCACCGAGCAAAGGCGTGATCCGCGAGAATTTCAACCCCGTAGAGATTGCCAAAATCTATGAAGAGCACGGCGCAGCCTGCATTTCTGTGCTGACTGATGAACCATATTTTCAGGGTAAAGATCAGTATTTATTAGACGTCAAAAATGTGACCACCCTGCCCGTTTTGCGTAAGGATTTCATGGTTGATCTCTATCAAATTTATGAATCGCGTATGCTGGGTGCGGATTGCGTGCTCTTGATCATGGCGGCGCTCGGTGATGATGAAGTGCGAGAATTCTATGATGTTGCGCAAACGCTCGGCATGGATATCCTGGTTGAGGTGCATGATGAAGCGGAGCTGGAACGCGCGGTAAGGCTGGGCGTAGCTATGATTGGAGTGAATAACCGCAATCTCAAAACACTCGCGGTTGATGTGCAAACATCTCATGATTTGTTATCGCTCATCCCTGATGGCGCGCTCAAAATTACCGAGAGTGGAATATCGTCTAAAAGAACTATTCAAGGCCTTGTAAGCACCGGGTATCATGGGTTTTTGATTGGTGAAAGCCTCGTGTGTGAGGAGAACATCGGCGCGACTCTTACTGAATTATCGTCAAGATAGTTGACACGAAGCGGGAACCAAAGTAGAACAAATAGTGTATATAGCGAATCGTGATGGTGGGGACCATTTTGCTTATATTATTTGGAGAGGATGCCTAAAATGTTGACACGAAAACAACGTGACTTGTTGCTGTTTATTCACGAACGTATGAAAGAAGACGACGTACCGCCGTCTTTTGAGGAGATGAAAGATGCGCTGGGGCTGAAATCAAAATCGGGAATTCATCGCCTGATTTCCGGTTTGGAGGAGCGTGGCTATATTGACCGCTTGCCGCATCGCGCCAGAGCGCTAGAGATTAAACGCCTGCCGGACGGGTTCAAAGATCGAGATGAGGGGCTGGCCGCACAAGCTATCGGCGCACCCTCAAATGATCAGGGTTATGAAGGCATCCCGCTGATGGGCAAAATTGCTGCCGGCACACCGATTGAGGCTGTGCGTGATGAAACAACAATGGTGCAAGTCCCGCCCGATATGCTGGGCTATGGGGAGCATTACGCGCTTTCTGTCGATGGTGATTCCATGATCAATGCCGGCATTCACGATGGTGATACGGTTGTTATTCAGCGCTGCGATAGCGCGGAAAACGGCACGATCATCGTGGCACTGGTTGATGATGAGGAAGTGACACTCAAACGCTTGCGCCGCGCGGGCGGTAAGATTGTGCTCGAGCCAGAAAATGAAGCCTTTGAACCACAGATCCTGGAGCCAGAGCGCGTGAAAATTCAGGGCAAGCTGGTTAGTTTGATGCGTTCTTATAATTAGGCGCTGTCGTCTCGTCAGTGCGTGGCTTTAGAAAGTCCTGATTCAGCTTTGACCATGGACGCGATCCGCGGAAATCTTCGCTTGCCTGGATGATTGGCGCAGGTTGGGTAAGCCAGAGCGCGTGAGCGCCTCTTCGGCGCGTGTCATATATGTCGATGATCGTGGATGCGGCACAATCTTTGCTCGATATCGGAATGGGGCTGAGGATGATGTCTGCGCTATCGCATTCTGCGTCAATCGCTGTTGGCTCTTTGATGTGCGTGATGGCGTAGCTTTTGAATGTCATACGGCAGGCTTGCTCGTCACAGGCGAAGGGGCTGCCGTTGATTTCAGTGTATTCACGGGGCCACCGCTCTGCTGTGCCTTCCTCCATACCGAAGCGACGCTCCCAATTACCGCGCGCGAAACGCTCAGCGCTGCGGGTGGAAACGAGAAACTGCCCTTCTTCGGTGCGCAAACCAACTAATTTAAAATTTGAAGAAATTAATATATCTGGTTGTTTATAAACAATAATATTATATCCAGATAGGGCCAGAAACAGTAAAGACACAACGCGTATATGCGTTTTGAACAAGAAGATGATAAGCGCCGCAAAGACAAAAGAAAGCAGTGAAATACTCGGCCAAGATGGCAATAAGAGCACAGCATGCGGCAGATCCGTCACCCAGTGTGCAATGTCCAGAATAATCCCGACGCCGCGCTCAAGAACATAAAACCCAATAAAGTCGAGCTTTAGCGGCAAAAGCACGAAGGTTAAAACAATCGCCGGCATCACGATAAATGCCATAACAGGCGCAGCAAGGACATTGCCCAGCAGGCTGTAAACCGCCATTTGCTGAAAATGGAACAGTGCGAAGGGCGCCGTCGCTGCGGACGCAACCAAAGTGGTCATGCAAACCCCTGCGAAATACAGGCCGGCGCGACGTAGAGTTCCGGCGTGACTGTAGAGTTTCGACCATGTACGCCGTATGCTGCCATAAAAAACGATCAGCGCGACAACGGCGGCAAAGGACATGTGGAAGCTAGCGGAGAGTAAGCTTTCAGGGAAAATCAGCAACACCATAAAGGCTGCGAAGGCCACGAGCCGCAGTGACATGGGCGAGCGATCAAACAGGATCGCGATAAACACAATCGATGTCATGAGGAAGGCGCGCTGCGTTGGGATGGTGCTGCCAGCAATCAACATATAGGCAAAAGCGCCCATGATTCCGATGATTGCCGCATATTTTTTAACCGGCTGCTTTAGGGCAAAGCCCGGAATGGCCGACATAAAAAATCGCGCAAAAAAGAACAAGACGCCGGAAAACAGCCCAATATGAAGGCCGGAAATGGCGAGTAAATGTGCAAGACCTGAAGCGCGCATAGCATCGGCATCGCCGGACTCGATCGCGGTTTTACGCCCTGTCATAAGCGCCATGCCCACGCCAGCTTGCGGGTATTTCATGTGCTCTTCTGCCTCTTCTGCGATACCGGCACGTAGCTTTTCAATGCTGCGCAATAGACCAGAACGCGCTGTATCCTCGACAATCTCTACATTTTTAAAGATAAAACCGACAGCGCCGATTTGTTGGAAATAGAGATAGCGCTGAAAATCGAATCCGCCGGGTATCACGGGGGCGGACGGGATGTTGAGGCGCGCCATAGCGGAAATACGCTGCCCGACAATAACGCCGGGATCTTTACGCAGGCGCAGACGAATTTTAACCGGTGTTTGATCTGGCTCCAGATCTTCAATCTCCAAATGACTAAGGGTTAGCCGTGTACCTGCTCCATCGCCCATGCTTTCCACCGCATCAACGGTGCCAATAACCGTCGTGACCCTGATTTCCTTTTGGATAATTGGCGTATGGATGAGATGCGTACGGACTTGCCCGGCTAAAAAACCAATAACGACTAACAGCGGCAGTATCGCGATCGTGCGTTTTCCTTCCTCTCGCATAAACAACAGAGGTAACACAAAGATGATGACGATAAATGAGCCAATAATCAGCGGTGGCTCTACTGACAAGCTGAAATAAATGCCTATACCGATGGCCAGGAAGACCGGGCTCCAGAGAAAGAGCTGTTTTTTCTGCTCCGATAGCTCGGTTGCGAGTATGTTTTTTAGATCAGCGAAATCCACAGGCGCTCTTGCAGTTTGGGGGTTGGGGCTTTATTAATGTCTGACCTTAAGCAATCAAAGAGCAAGAATAAAGACATGACTGTAGTGACCCGCTTTCCCCCGTCCCCCACCGGCATGATGCATATCGGCACGGCGCGCACGGCGCTGTTTAACTGGCTCTATGCGAAAAAACATGGCGGGAAGATGCTGTTTCGGATTGAAGATACGGACCGCAAGCGCCATTCGGAGGAGGCGGTGACGGCTTTGATCGAAGCAATGAGATGGCTGGAGCTGGATTGGGACGGCGAGATTATCTCACAATTTGAGCAAAGCGCGCGGCATGCAGAGGTGGCGCAAGAGCTGCTGGCCTCTGGCAAAGCTTACAAATGTTATTGCAGCCCGGAAGAGCTGGCGGATATGCGGGAAAAGGCAAAGGCCGAGGGCTCTAACAGTTTTTATGACCGCCGCTGGCGAGAGCGGGATGCGAGCGAAGCGCCGGAAGGGATCGATCCCGTGATCCGGGTTAAAGCGCCCCTTGACGGGTCATCTACGGTTCATGACGCGGTTCAGGGCGATGTGACCGTGCAGAATGAGCAGCTGGATGATTTTATTATTTTACGCTCTGACGGTTCGCCGACCTATATGCTGGCGGTTGTGGTGGATGATCATGACATGGGCGTGAGCCATGTTATTCGCGGGGATGATCATTTGAGCAATACACTGCGGCAGAATGTGATTTATGATGCGCTGAGCTGGGAGCGTCCGATTTATGCGCATGTGCCGCTGATCCTTGGCCCCGATGGGGCAAAGATGTCGAAACGCCATGGCGCAGCGAGCGTTGAGGAGTATCAGAAGATGGGCTATTTGCCCGAGGCGATGCGCAATTACCTGCTACGGCTGGGATGGTCGCACGGCGATGATGAGGTTATTTCGACGGCGCAGGCTATCGAATGGTTTGATCTTGAACATATCGGCAAATCAGCAGCGCGGTTTAATTTTGATAAATTAGAGAATTTGAATTCGCATTATATAGCCGAGGCTGATCCGGGCTATATTTTAGCGCAGGCTGCGCCGTTTTATGAAGAGCGCCATGGCGTGGAGCTCGATGATCTGGCGCGAACACGAATTTTAGCGAGTGCCGGAGAACTGCAGGAGCGCGCCAAAACATTGCTGCAATTTGTTGATGAGTCTGTGTTTTATGCCAAGAGCGTGCCGCTTTCTTATGATGAGAAGGCGCAAAAGTTGGTTGAGGGGGCGAAAGACAAGATCTTACCTGCTCTCGCCACGGCGCTCGGCACGCTTGAAGATTTCACCAGTGATCACATTCAGGCTGCATGCAAGGGTGTGGCCGATGCGTTGATGGAGGGGAATCTGGGCAAGGTCGCGATGCCGCTGCGCGCGGCACTGACTGGCACAACGGTTTCGCCGTCCATCTTTCATGCGGCAGAGATATTGGGTAAGGACGAAACCATCACCCGGATCAATGTGGCACTTGCCTAAAATAAATAGATAAAATTTGAAACGAAACCTCGCGCAGATAAGCAGTTTGCGTTTGATATTGCGCTGCAAAAATCGTATGATGAAGGCTAGGGTAAATTCAGACTCCAACAGCATTTTCACACATAATAAAAATCGGGGATTCTTATGAGCGCAGAAAAAGCAGCCGCACAACAAACAGACCAAAAAACATTCACGCTGACCAATGATGAAACAGGCGATAGCATTCAACTTCCTGTTTTGGAAGGTACACATGGGCCAGCCGTCATTGATATTCGCAAGCTTTATGCCGAAACCGGGCATTTCACGTTTGATCCCAGCTTTACCGCAACAGGTAGTTGTAAGTCACGCCTGACATTCATTGATGGTGAAAAAGGTGTTTTACTTCATCGTGGCTATACGATTGAGGACTTGGCGGAGCATAGCAGCTTTCTGTCTGTGGCCTATTTACTGCTTTATGGTGATTTACCAACGCAGGAGCAAAAAGACAAGTTTGAAACAGACATCACCTATCACACGATGGTCAATGAACAGGTCAATTACTTCTATCGCGGGTTTCGCCGTGATGCGCACCCCATGGCGATTATGTGCGGCGTGGTTGGCGCTTTGGCCGGGTTTTATCATGACTCTCTGGACATTAATGATCCTGAGCAACGTGAATTATCGGCGCAACGCTTGATTGCAAAAATCCCAACACTGGGGGCGATGACGCATAAATATACGATTGGGCAACCCTTCATGTATCCACGCAATGATCTAAATTTTGCGGAGAATTTTCTCTATATGTGCTTCGCCGTACCGGCTGAACCCTATGTGGTTAATCCGGTTCTGGCCGATGCGATGGATAAGATTTTCATCCTGCATGCTGATCACGAGCAAAATGCGTCCACATCGACCGTGCGCCTTGCCGGGTCATCTCAGGCCAACCCATTTGCCTGTATTGCGGCGGGGATTGCGTCCCTTTGGGGGCCAAGTCATGGCGGGGCGAACCAGGCGGTTCTTGAGATGCTGGAAGAAATTGGCTCTAAAGAAAATATTCCTGAATTCATTAAACGCGCCAAGGATAAAGAAGATCCGTTCCGCCTGATGGGCTTTGGTCACCGCGTGTACAAAAACTTTGACCCGCGTGCGCAGGTGCTTAAAAAGGCTGCGGATGACGTGCTTGAAGAGCTGGGTATTGAAGACCCAATGCTGGAAATCGCGATGGAGCTGGAACGCATTGCGCTTGAGGATGAGTATTTTGTAAAGCGCCAGCTTTACCCGAATGTCGATTTCTATTCCGGCATTATTCTGCGCGCCATGGGATTCCCGACCAGCATGTTTACCGTGCTGTTCGCCGTAGCCCGCACAGTCGGCTGGATTTCACAATGGAAAGAGATGATTGAGGAGCCGAGCCTGCGCATTGGCCGCCCAAGACAGCTCTATACCGGGCCAGAACAGCGTGACTTTGTGCCGATTGAAAAGCGGAAATAGATATCCTTAATTTTTAGGAGATTTAACAAAGCGAGATTTGAGCTCTTCAAATCTCGCTTTTCCTTGTGCGATGAGTGCCGGAAGAGAAACGCCTTCCACTTCTTGAAGCTCTGCCGCTTCATCAGATGAAGAAGCGGCCACATCTTGAGCTTGCTGCGATTCTTGGGCATCTTCAACCATTACGGAGGTTTTCTCACGCTTTACCCATATGGGTTTTGCAACCTCGCTAGACTCCGGCGTATATGTGTCATTCAGCACATCAAAAACAAACTTAGCCGCTTTTTCGGAAGGGCTCGCGTCCTGCTCGCCGCGCATATAATCTTTGAGCACGGTAAAAGCTTCTCTTTGTTCGCCCCGAGCTTGCTCGCTCTTGAGTAAGCGCAAAAGTCCGATAGAGAGATTGATCGGGCTACAGCGCCCTTGTAAATATTCAGGCACGACTTCATCTTCGAGCAAAATATTCGCCAAATGCCCGTATTTCGTTTTCACCATCAGCCTGGCAATTACATAGGTCAGCGGGTGCATTTTATAGCCAATAATGTGCGGCACCCCCATATAGGCCAGCTCTAGCCCCACCGTACCCGATACCGCCAGGGCAGCGTTACATGCGGCAAAAGCTTCATATTTTTTATTGGCATCGGTGATGATCATTGCATTTGTACGTGTGCCAGCAAGAATTTCACGCACCTGAAACTCTAGATTAGGCAATGTCGGGACAACGAGAATTAACTCAGGATAATGTTTAAAAAGCACGCGCATGGTTTCACGGAAAGCAGGGCCGTGCTTCTTAAGCTCGCTCTCGCGGCTACCGAGAAGGAGCCCAACAACGATTGCATTTTCGTCTATATCATGGCTTTTGCGAAAGGCTGCACCATCGATGTCCTCTAGGTTTTTCTGTGATAAGGGATGGCCGGCGAACTTTGTGGGTAGCTTGTATTTTTTGAAATATGGCGGCTCGAAGGGCAGCAAGCAAATCAGGCCATCGAGGAAGGCTGATATCTTTTGCGCGCGCTTTCCCCGCCACGCCCACACGCTGGGGGCTACATAGTGAATGCGTTTAGCTTTGCAGGTGCCGCGTTTTTTGAGGCGGCTTGCGACTTGAAAATTGAAGTCTGGGAGATCAATGGTGATAAGGACGTCTGGGTTGGCCTTTTCGACCTCCTCAACAACGCCGTTGATCAGGCGCAGAAGACGCGGTAAATGCGTCAGAACTTCGACAAGGCCCATAACGCAGAGCTCTTCCATCGGTAAAAGGCTATCTAGCCCCTGCTCCGCCATAAGATCACCACCTATGCCGATGAACTCTATAGGCTCTGGCGATTGTGCCTTGAGCGCCTCCATCAATGATGCGCCAAGAGCGTCACCGGAAGGCTCGCCAGCGATGAGGAATATTTTTTTAGTCATCGGCGTGCTCTTCTGAATTTATACCGATAACGAATAATTTGTGCTTATTAGCGATGCAGATGACATCTTCACGCCCAACCATAAGGCTGTGCCCCGCATGAACGGCCACACCGCCAAGATCATTTTGGATAGCAAGCTCTATAGTTTCCGGGCCGATGGTGGGGAGGTCAAGGTCGTGGTCTTGCTGTGGCTTGCAGAGCTTCACAAGCACGCCCTTGCGCCCCTTGCGCTTGAGGTGCTTGCAACGCTTAATGAGCTCATTTGTACCCTCGGCGGCCTCTACGCCCAGAATGATGCCTTCTTGCACGATGACGGACTGGCCGATATCGAGCATACCGAGCTGCTCTGCCGCCTCTATGCCGCGCTGTATGTATATAAGCTGTGCCTTGCTAGGCTTGTGTTTACCGATAATACCCTCTGGTGTCAGCAAGTCATCAATGAACTTATGCACGCCGTGGAGAGCAAAGCCCTCCTCCTCTAGCATGGTGCGAATATTGGCGAGTAAATCATTATCACCGAGCGCCTTGAGCGCTATTTTAGCAAAGAACTCCGTGGTTTTCAGATCCGGGCGCAGCTCCGCCAAGGTCGGGCGATGCATGGAGCCAATCATCACGAGGTCTTTAATCTGATGGTTATTAAGTGCTTTAATCACTGCGCCGGTTGCGCCGAGGCGGGTCCACATATGATTGTGATCGCGGACAAGATCAGGACTGGTTTGGCCTTCGAAAGCAATGATAAAGGGCTCTATCCCCTGCTCATCACAAGCCCGCACGAGCATAGCGGGCAAATGGCCGCCGCCGGCGATAATGCCGAGTTTTTGGGGCTTTAGGCTTTTTTGGGCGGCTGACATAACGGAAACTTTGTTTTCTCACGGGCAAAGGCGATGATGGCGCTGATGGTTTCGTTATCGATGAAATCTTGCGCGACAGTTTCAATGCGCTCCTCCATCGTACCCTCATTGCCGAAGAGCTGGTTATAGGCGCGTTGGAGCATGCGGATATCATTTTTATCAAAGCCGCGGCGCTCTAAGCCGATCAGGTTGAGGCCGGCAAGATTTCCGCGCTCGCCCTTTACCCGGCCATAGGGGATTACATCACTCTCAACACCGGACAGCCCACCAATAATAGCATGCGCCCCAATACGGATAAATTGGTGAACGGCCGAAAGACCACCCAAAATAGCATAATCTCCAATATGAACATGCCCCCCCAGTGAAGCATTATTCGCCAAAATAACATTATTACCAATGATACAATCATGTGCGACATGCGCCGCCATCATGAATAAATTATTGTCACCAATCACCGTTTCCATGCCGCCGTCTTTCGTGCCGGGGTTCATCGTTACGTGCTCGCGGATGGTGTTGTTTTTACCGATGGTCAGTGTTGATGGCTCACCTTCATATTTAAGGTCCTGCGGCGGCCCGCCGATAGAAGCGAAGGGATGGATAATCGTGCCCTCGCCCACCGTTGTGTGGCCGTTAACAACGACATGTGCCATGAGCGTCACGTTATCATGAAGGCTCACATCTGGTCCCACAATACAATACGGGCCAATGGAAACGCCCGCACCGATATTGGCAGCGGGGTCGATAATCGCGGTGGCGTGAATATTTGCAGTCATAATGCTTTAAGTCTAGAGTTTGGGGGGCTCGCGCACAAGTCACGGATTATTGCGGCCTGTAACATGCGGGTGGCGAGTTTTAGGCAGATTCTTTATCGGTGATCATGGCGCTGAATGCGGCCTCAGCACAGACCGTATCGCCAACCTTTGCCACGCCTTTAAATTTCCAGACAGGGCCACGAGTTTGCGTTTTCTCGACATAGATATGAAGACTATCGCCCGGCACAACGG
Organism: Alphaproteobacteria bacterium; assembly: GCA_024275825.1. Taxonomy (GTDB): domain Bacteria; phylum Pseudomonadota; class Alphaproteobacteria; order Micavibrionales; family Micavibrionaceae; genus JAJRYK01. The sequence goes on along the minus strand of JAJRYK010000023.1, from coordinate 96,986 downwards.
GCTTGCGGAACCGTGCATTATCAATGGTCATGAAATAAACGACCTTGCCCTTGGCCTCCGCGCCCATAGCATCAACGACAACCAGAGCGGCCGTTTGCGCCATCGCCTCAATGATCAAAACACCAGGCATCACCGGATGGCCTGGAAAGTGCCCCATAAAGTGAGGCTCATTCATGGTTACATTCTTAAGGCTGAGCGCGCTTTCGCCGGTCGTTAGCTCCAAAATACGATCCACAAGCAAAATAGGATAGCGGTGCGGGATCATGTCCATGATCTGCATGATATCAATTGGTGTTGTTATTTCTGTGCTCATGATTATGCCTCGTTTAAATTTAGTCTTCAGTTTATAGAGTTAAGTGTTTTTACCCTTATTAATCAAGCTCTTTAGCGTCACATGCTGCCGCAAAAATTGCTTGATGGGCATACTGGGATAACCCATATGCTCTTCACCCGCCGGAATATCTCGCGTTACGCCAGACTGCGCCGCAATTTTAGCGCCCGTGCCAATAGTTAAATGCCCAGCAATACCTACCTGACCGGCAGCCACAACGTAATCCTCTAGCGCTGTGCTCCCAGCAATACCTACCTGCGCAACAATCACGCAACCTTTGCCGATTTTTACATTATGTCCAATTTGAACCAAATTATCGATCCACGTGCCCTGTCCGATTAGAGTATCTGGCCCCGCACCGCGGTCTATACACGTATTTGCCCCAATCTCCACGTGATCCTCAATAATCACGCGACCGAGCTGCGGCACCTTTACGTGGCCGGCCGGATCTATTGCAAAGCCAAAGCCATCTTGACCAATGCGCACACCAGGATAAATGCGCACATACGCGCCAATAATGGCGTGAGAAATCGTAGCGCTTGAACCAATGCGAGCATATTCGCCAATCTGAACATTTTCACGGATCACCGTGTTAGCTTCAATTATACAATTTTGACCTATTTGAACATGATCACCGATATGAACGCCTGCCTCAATATAGGCGCCTTTCCCAATTTTAGCTGAAGAAGATATATGAGCCTGATCAGAGATTTGCGTTAGGCGCTCAATCGGCGGATAGAACATTTGCGCGGCCAGCGCATAGGCCTTGTGCGGATTATCGGTGATGAGGGCAATTGTCGCTTTAGGAGCAAAATCAGCCATACCCTTTGTCACGAAGCACGCACCGGCCTCCGTTTCCTGAAACTGTACCTTATATTTCACATTATCGAGGAAAGATAAAGCGGCGGAGTCCGCTTGATCCAGCGGCGCAACGTCGCTGATCATATGGTCAGGAGAAGCGCCAGAAGGCAGAGCGCAGCCCGCACACTCAGCAATCTGCTGGAGAGAAAAAGGTCCGGCATTGGTGAAAAATTTTGGATCTGCCATTATAGTTCAATGCGCGCTTGGCTATTCAGCTTTCACGTCCAGTTCAATTTTTGAAATAGCATCATTAAGCTTGCTCATCGCGTCCTCAGAGATATCCAGAGCTTTTGCACCTAACACAACATTCTGACGGGATATGATCAGATCATAACCTTTATCATCAGCAATGCTTTGTACAGCTTTGTACAGCTCAGCCTCTAGATTCGCCATGGCCTTTACGGTTGCCTCATCAAGTGCGCGTTTTTGCTTTTGGGCAAAACGGCGCGTTTCCAGGAATTTCTCTTCGAAGGCCTTGCGTTCTTTTGCGAAGTCTTCTGGCGCCATGTCAGCTTTTTTCTCAATTAAATCCTTCTCTGTCTTTTTAAGGGCCTGCTCTTCTTTGGACAAATGCTCCATAAATTTTTCACGATACTTTTTTAGCTGTTTTTGAATATCCTTGGCTGCTTTTGACTCTGTAAGCAGTTTTTGTACATCAACAACCGCAATGGACGTCGATTCTTGTGCCTGCACGGGGGCAGAAAATGAGAGCAACAAAAGCGCAACAATTAGTATGGAAAGGGTCTTCATGGGGCATTACCTCAAACGTTATATTTAAAAGTTGATTATGTTTAGCAAATTAGAAGCGCGTTCCAAAGTTAAATCTGAAAGATTCTGTTTGGTCAAACTCTTCATCCGCAAGCGGTACTGCGAAATCAACACGCAACGGGCCGAAGGGCGAGCGCCATGATATGCCTGCGCCAACACTGATACGAACGGAGCTTTCATCTTGAATTTCAGAGCCAGTATCATCTAATTCAAACAAAGAGCCTACATCTGTGAATGTGTGCCCAAGTATGCCCAGCTCCTCTGGTAGCCCGATAGGAAAAGATAGTTCCGCGCTACTGCGATAGAAGTAATTACCGCCCAAAGAATCTTCCGTTATGCCATCCCGAGGACCAACGCCAGCTCGTTCAAACCCGCGCAGAGAGGTGCCACCAAGATAAAAACGCTCATTAATGGCAACATTTGCATCACCGTACGCGGCAATGCCCGCGACTTCTCCGAGAAGATTGAAAATCACCTGATCAAAAATTGGGTAATAATAGCGTGCGCCTGTTTTCCCGGAAACATATTTTGCATCACCGCCAAGTCCGGCAAGTTCAGTATCAAACCAATACATCCAGCCTGTTGTCGGGAAGACTGTACTGTCACGGCTGTCATAGACACTGCGCTGAGAAATCGCGAATGTGTCGCGCTGCCCTGCTTGATCACGAATAAACCGAGATGCGTCGCTTTGCACATCTGTAATATCGTTACGTTCAGCGCGCAGACGTAGCGTTTGGCGCCAGCGTTCAGATAACGGATAGCCTAAACGGAAACCAGCACCAGTCCGTTTCTGATCGTAAGAACGTTGACTTTGAAAATCACGTGTGGAGTGAAAAAGATCGATGCCGGCAGACACATCACGATCGAGAAAACGTGGCTCCGTAAATCCTAAATTAAACTCTGTGCGCTGTCCCGCGATGGTAGCGCCAAGCAGAACATTTTGCCCCTTACCCAAGAAGTTACGCTCTCGAATGCTGAAATCTGCCAATGGGCCATCATTTGTTGAAAAACCAGCGCCCACAGAAAGCTCTCCCGTTGATTTTTCGGCAACATCGATGTCAACGATAGTCTTATCCGGCGCAGAGCCTGGCTTGATATCAACGGTTATATTCTCAAAAAAATTCAAATTACCAATACGTTGCTCAGAGCGTGCAAGCTTTGATTTATTAAACGGGTCGCCTTCCACCAACAGCATTTCACGGCGTACGACCTTATCAAGCGTACGGACGTTACCATTCACATCAATACGCTCAACAAAGACGCGCGGCGTTGGGTCGATGATGAAGGTCAAATCAACCACCTGCTCATCTCGCTTGCGGTCCGTATCTGGTCGCACATTAACAAAGGCGTATTGAAGGTCACCCAGAGCATCGGTCAGACGGCTGACAACACCTTGAACGCGATCTGTATTATACCAATCGCCAGGTTGCATGATCAGGTGCTCATTCAGCACAGACGGATCAAAATTGCGCAAGCGTGAGTCTATCTTGATCTCACCAAATTTATAACGCTCACCCTCTTCAACCGTAAATGTAATGAAAAAGCTATCCTGATCTTTTGACAGCTCAGCCACCGCCGAAAGAATACGAAAATCTGCGTAGCCTTCTTTGAGATAAAACCGGCGTAGCAGCTCTTGGTCAAATGCTAAGCGATCAGGGTCGTAGCGGTCATCAGAGCTGATAAATTTGTACCATGCCGTCTCTTTCGTGCTGACTTCAGAACGTAGCGAAGAATCGCTGAAATGCTTGTTTCCGACGAAACGAATGCTCTCCACATGCGTGATGTCACCTTCGTTAATTTCAAACACCAGGTTAATACGGTTTTGCTCTAGGCGAATGACTTTAGGCTCGATATCAACGGAGAAACGACCGCTGCGGCGGTAAACTTGATAGAGGCGTGAGGCATCAGACTGTACCTTCGTGCGCGTAAAGACCTGGCGTGGACGGAGCTGAATTTCAGCTAAAAGCTCTGTATCCTCGATCTTGTCATTGCCCTCAAACGCAATTTGGTTGATAACGGGGTTTTCTTTGACCTCCACCACAAGTGTAGATTTGTCCTGACGCAGTGTTACATCAGCGAATAACCCGGTTGAAAAGAGGCTTTTCAAGCCACGATCAAGCGCGCCCTGCGTCATTGCGTCGCCCACTTTCACATCCAGATACGATAAAATTGTAGAGGGCTCAACACGCTCGGCGCCACTAACGGTGATATTCTTGATTTTCTGCGCGGCGTAGGCCGGCATCGCCAGCATGGCAAACGTTAAAACAAGAACCGCATATGTGCGTAGGGAATGAACAGGGAATCTGCGCTGCATCGTTATTGAACCTATAATGTTGTTATGTCGTGCTGAATTTATAAAGGACAAGCCACAAAAACCCAACAAGAAAGCCCTGCCTGTTACACCAACAGTCAGTGGGTAATATTATGATGATTTAGAGACGAAAATCTAGGGCTAAATCCTATAAAAACAGCTGTAAGAGGTCATTCAAGTTGGCAAAGACCATCACGCCGACCAGGAACACCAGCCGAAAACGGAATGCATATTCCTGAATGCGGTCCGGGATAGGCTTGCCCAGCAGGGCTTCGAAGAAATAGAACGCCAAATGGCCACCATCAAGAAGCGGAATGGGCAAGAGGTTAATCAGCCCCAGATTGATTGACAACATAGCGGTGAATAACACAAGCGCAATCACGCCCTGCTGCGCCATATCACCTGCTAAAGCACCAATGCGAATCACACCGCCCAGTTCTTTTGCACTGCGACCGCCCGTCGCAATTTGACCAAGCGCCTCAAGCGTGCCCGTTGTTACGCTCCATGCCTCTTCAGCAGCCTTCACAAGCGAAATATGAAGCGGATATTGCACAAATTCATTGCCGGAGATATCGGAGATAAATAAATAGTTATGTCTATCGCTCTCGGGATTGCTCAGCGCCACATTAAATTCTGCCAAAGGGTGGATGATAAGAGCGTCCGTTTTATCACCAGCTAAAACCTCAATCTCAAATGTCTTGCCCGCACGCGCCAGAAGCATTGCCCTTACACGCTCTATGCGGGCCGCGACAGCGCTTTCATCGGCGCCTTCAACACTCTCAAACGTCGTCCTCTCAATGCGCGTAATCGTTGTGATATCGATCGCATGCCTTGGGCTGATCAGCCCTAAAAGCCCTCGTGTTTGCTGGAAGCCAAACTTGTCTTCCATTTCTAAAAGCTCAGGCTGTGCATATATATCAAGCACTTCACCCCCGCGATCGACGGTAAAGTGCTTCTTCTGATCGAGCGCAATCATCATATCACGGCGCACATCTTCAAAGCTGGTCACGGCCTTGCCATCTATAGATAAAATTATGTCATGCGGCTCAAAACCGCCTTTTTCAGCAGCAGAGCCAGCCATAACAGCAGCCGCAGATGGCGGCGTTACAGGCTTCCCATTAAAGGTAAAGAGCAGCATCAAAACGAAAATCGCAAAAATATAGTTGATGGCCGGACCTGCAATAACGATTGCGGCCCGCTTCCAGACAGATTTGCCAAAGAATGCAACGCTGCGCTCTTTATCCGTCATTGGACGCGTTGGCGCTTCGCCCTCTTTGACCACTTCCTCATAGGATGAGCTGGCCGGATCAGTATCACCAAATAGCTTCACATAGCCGCCAAGCGGGATCATTGAAACTTTCCACCGTGTACCGCTTTTATCTGTACGGCCCCAGATTTCTTTACCAAAGCCAATCGAGAATTGTTCAACATGAACACCGAAAAGCCGCGCAACGATGTAGTGCCCCCATTCATGGATAAAGACCAGCAGGCTCAAGATGAGCACAAAAGACCCACCATAGAGCCAAATATTACCGCTTAAAATTTGAACGCTTTCGAAGAGATTCATGCTGCTGATACCGTTATTTTAGTGTTTATATAATCGTCTGTCTTTTCGCGAATTTGTCCATCAAACTCTAGGATTTCAGCCATGCTGTCCAGTGTTTTTACGGGCGCCCCATCAATCATATGGTGGACAGTTTGGAGTATATCAAGAAATCCAATGCGATTATTCAAAAAAGCGTCCACGGCAATTTCGTTCGATGCGTTCATGGCAATAGAGGCGTAAAGCCCCTTCTCAAGACAACCATAGGCAAGCTTGAGCGCAGGAAAGCGCACATGGCAGGCCTCTTCGAAGTCGAGCTGGGAGAGCTGCGTTAAGTCTAAGCGCTGCCCCGGCGTTTCCAAACGCTCCGGCCAGGCCAGCACATTGGCCAGCGGCGTGCGCATATCGCTCGCCCCCATTTGCGCCAGAAGCGAGCCGTCATTATATTCAACCATCGAATGGATGATAGATTGCGGATGGATCAGCACATCAATCTGCTCTGGCGGCAGGTTAAACAGATAATGCGCCTCAATCACCTCTAATGCTTTATTCATCATCGTCGCGCTATCGACAGAGATTTTCGCGCCCATGGACCAGTTGGGGTGTGCGACGGCCTGCTCCGGCGTAGCCTTGGCCATTTGGTCAGCGCTCCATTCCCGGAATGGCCCGCCCGATGCGGTTAGGATTATGCGCTTAATGCTTTCCCGGCGCTCAAAATCAAAAACCTGAAAGATCGCATTATGTTCGCTATCAACGGGTAAAAGGGTTGTCCCGCACTTCTGCGCGGCGGCGATCACAAGCGGACCGGCGGCAACCAAAGGCTCTTTATTGGCAATCAGGACAGCCTTACTGTTCGCGATAGCGATCATCATAGATTCCAGCCCCGCCATCCCCATAATCGCGCACAGCGTTATATCGACGGGATCTTGCAGCGCTTCATTCAAATCTTGCTGACTGGTGAGGATGGTTTTATTGGCGCAAAGACGATCCGCAGCGGCGGCAAGGCCGCTTTCATCGCGATGCGCGCTGATCACATTCACATCAAAGCAATTAGCATGCGCGCAAATAACATCCATCGCGGACTGCCCGATAGAGCCGGTCACTCCGAGAATATTGATAGTTTTACGCTGTTTATTATCCGGTAAAGACATGAGGGAACTGCACAACAATAAAGAGGAAAATCGGCGCGGTGAGCATCAACGCATCAACGCGATCAAGGATACCGCCATGGCCCGGGATCAGCTGGCCTGTATCTTTTGTCCCGGCCTGGCGTTTGAGCAGAGACACAATCAAATCGCCCGCCTGCCCGACCACACCAATCATCGTACCAATGACAACGGTCCAGAGAATCTCGATAAAGGTTAGAGATAGCCCAGCCTTAAAATCCGGACCGAAAAGGAAGTAAAGAAAGCACAAAATAATCGGCCCAATCGCCGCGCCCGCTAGCCCCGCCCACGTTTTATTAGGGCTGATCTCGCTTGCCATTTTAGGGCCGCCGATGATCTTACCAAAGAAATAGGCGCTGCTATCACTAACCCATACCATCGCCACAAAAAGCAAAGCAACCTGTGGCGGGAAAGACTCTCGCAGCGCGTAACAGCATAAAAAAGCAATGCCTACATAGACAATGCCCGTGGCCAAAAGCGCCGTATTCTTCTCGGTTTTCATCGCTAGCATGGTCCACTCATACAGAGCGAGAAAGGCAACAACGGCGATCAACACCTTAAATGGAAGGCCGCCATAGAAGATCAGAGCAAAGACAATCGGTGCAAGAACGAACGCTGATAATGCGCGTTTGGCGAGCCCTCCTCCGGTCAGTTTTTTTAACATACTATACCCGCTTATTTATATCTTTTGAATTTACGCTTTTTTAGATGCATTAATGGCGCCAAAACGGCGCTCTCGACCTTGATACTCACCAATAGCCTCTTCCAAATCTGTTTTACCAAAATCAGGCCACAAAGTCTGCGTAAAAACGAACTCCGCATAGGCGCATTGCCAGAGCAGGAAATTGCTGATGCGCTGCTCACCGCTGGTGCGGATCAAAAGATCAGGATCCGGAATGCCTGCTGTCATGAGGTTGGCAGAAAACACCTCCTCCATTGCCGCAGGATCAGACGGCATATCCATGCTATCGCTGGCCTTGGCCAGCCTCATCGCCGCGCACATGATATCGTGCCGTCCGCCGTAATTGAGAGCGATGATGAGGGTAATGTTGGTATTGTCTTTTGTCAGTTCTTCCGCATTTTCAATCAGTTTAATGATATCTACGTCAAAAGCGCTACGATCACCAATGACACGTAAACGCGCGCCGCTTTTATGCAGCTCAGCGGTTTCGGAACGCAGGTAATAGCGCAGGAGCTTCATCAGCTCCTTAATCTCATCTTCAGGCCGCTTCCAGTTTTCGGACGAAAAACCAAACAACGTGACATATTCGACGCCCAGTTCTGCGGCATCATTAACCACGCGCCGCGCGGCCTCTGTGCCCTGTTTATGCCCGGCCGTACGCGGCAAGCCACGTTTTTTGGCCCACCGGCCATTACCATCCATGATGATGGCTATGTGTTTTGGAATATTTGATGTCATTATATTTGGGAAAGCCCTAAACCGTCATTATGTCTTTTTCTTTACTCGATAGCATCTCATCAATTTTCTTTATTCCTGCATCTGTAAGTTTTTGCACCTCTTCAGACATCCTCTTCTGCTCATCCTCAGATTCATCGCTCTTTTTAATGCTGTCCATACCATCACGGCGAACATTGCGCACGGCCACCCGAGCGGCCTCAGCATATTTACCGGCCACTTTAGTTAGCTCAGCGCGGCGCTCCTCATTCAAATCAGGAATGGGAATGCGGATCATTGTGCCCTCTGGCTGGGGGTTAAGGCCTAAACCAGCATCCATAATCGCCTTTTCAACAGCCTTCGTATTGCCAGCATCCCAAACCTGCACCACCAGCATACGCGATTCAGGGACAGACACCGTCCCCACCTGGTTAAGCGGCATTTTAGAGCCATAAACATCCACTTGCACAGGGTCAAGCAGACTTGCCGAAGCACGCCCGGTACGTAAACCGGAAAATTCCGTCTGCAGCACGTCAACCGCGCCATCCATACGTCTTTGAATATCTGCTTTACTGTAAGTGCTCATGGTTTCTATCCTTATTTGTTTTAATTATGAACGACCGTAAAGGCGCCCTTGCCCTTCACAGCTTGCGCAAAATTGCCCTTTTCCATCACAGAAAAAACGATGATCGGGATGTTGTTTTCTCGCGCGAGAGAAATCGCCGTGGCATCCATCACCTTCAAATCCTTGGTCAGCACATCAATATAGGAAATTTTATCAAAACGCTTGGCCTCCGGGTTTTTCATCGGATCAGCGGAGTACACGCCATCCACCTTAGTTGCCTTAAAGATCGCATCGCAATCTGTCTCAGACGCCCGCAGCGCGCCAGCTGTATCGGTTGTAAAGTACGGATTACCCGTCCCTGCCGCAAAAATTACCACGCGACCTTTCTCTAAATGACGCATCGCGCGACGGCGAACATAAGGCTCGCAGACTGTGGACATTGGAATAGCAGATTGCACGCGCGTATCAACGCCAGCCTGCTCCAGCGCATTTTGCAGCCCCAGCGCATTAATCACAATCCCCAGCATCCCCATATAATCCGCCGTGGTGCGGTCCATCCCTTCTGCCGCGCCAGAAACGCCGCGAAAGATATTGCCCGCGCCGACAACAACACAAACCTCAATGCCCATATCAACAACGTCTTTGATATCCTGCGCAACACGCTTAACCGTGTCAGAATCTATCCCAAATTCCTTCTCCCCCATCAAGACTTCACCGGACATTTTGAGCATCACGCGCTTATATGTGGGGGTTTTTACCATATCGGTCATCGGTTCCTAGCGTTAAAACTGTTTTAATGTAAAGACAGCCGCGCAACGAAGCAAGCCCGAATGGGCTTGTTCGAATGATTAAAGGTCAAAACAAAGTTTTGAGATGCAACGCGACTGTCTGAAAATTTTACGGTGTGCCCTTAAATAAGGCGTAAAAAACCTTTAACCATTCGCTGTTTTTGCCACTTCAGCGGCGAAGTCTTCTTCTTTTTTCTCAATGCCTTCGCCGAGCTGTATGCGCGCATAGCCGGTTAGTTTGATCTCGGCGCCAGCGTCTTTCGCGGCGTTTGCAATCACATCAGCTATTTTGCTTTCGCCGTCAATGACGAATGTTTGATCGAGCAAACATACTTCTTCGTAAAATTTACGCATGCGGCCTTCTACCATTTTCTCTGCAATCTCTGCTGGCTTGCCTTCAGCTTTGGCTTGCTCAATCAAAAATTCTCGCTCCTTCGCAACGGCGGCATCATCCATGCTGTCACGGCTCAGGTATTTCGGGAATGACGCAGCAATGTGCATCGCAAGCTGTTTCCCAAGCGCGCTCAGGGCGCCTGCCTCCGCGTCAGATTCAAGCGCCACAAGAACGCCGATTTTACCAAGGTTGTCCGCCAAAGCACCGTGCATATACGGCACAACTGCGCCTTTTGAAACTTCAAGAGTTTCAGAACGACGAAGCGTCATATTTTCACCAATCTTCGCAATCAAATCTGTCAACGCTTCAGAAACAGGCTTACCACCAAAGTCCGCCGCAGCGAGCTCTTCAGTGCTCGATGTAGTCAAAGCAAGATCAGCTACTTTCTTAACAAAGTCCTGGAACCCGTCGTTTCTAGAGACAAAATCAGTTTCAGAGTTCAGCTCAATGACAGCGCCTTTCAAACCCTCAGTCGCAATCGCGACGAGGCCTTCAGCAGCAGTGCGGGAAGATTTCTTCTCAGCCTTTGCCATGCCCTTTTGACGTAAATAGTCAGTGGCTTGCTCAATATCGCCGCTATTTTCAACCAAAGCGGCCTTGGCATCCATCATGCCGGCGCCTGTTTTCTCGCGCAATTCTTTTACCATTGATGCTGTAATATCAGCCATATCGTTTCTCCTTAAATTGTATGTAAAATTTGGGAAAGCAGCCCCGGCGCTTACCGGGGCCGTTATCTTATATTAAGCAGAGGCTGCTTTTTTCTTTGCTTCTTCTACCGCCTTGGCGTCTTCATCACCATTTGCAGGCTTAGCATCTTCGGCTGGTTTTTCTTCAGCCTTCTTGTCAGCTTTAGCATCTACTTTGGCGTCGACCTTAGGGGCGTCCGCCTTCTTTGCCTTTTTCGCAGGGACCTTCACAGCAATTTTTTCAGCCTTACCAGGATCTTTACCTGCGCCAGCCAATTCAGCCTGAAGACCATCAAGAACCGCGTCCGCAAACAAGTCGCAATAAAAGTCAATCGCGCGCAATGCGTCGTCATTCCCAGGAATAACGTAATCAATACCGTCCGGGCTTGAGTTTGTGTCAACGATAGCAAAAACAGGAATGCCTAGCTTGTTGGCTTCCAAAATCGCGATATCTTCCATTGAGGTATCGATCACGAACAGCGCATCCGGCTGGCCGCCCATTTCCTTGATCCCGCCAAGAACCAGCTCAAGCTTCTCACGCTCGCGCGTTAGCATCAGCAGCTCTTTCTTTGTCCGTGACGCTTGTTCTTCATCGCTAGCAAACAATGTTTCCAACTCGCGCAAACGCGTGATAGATTTGGAAATAGTGTTCCAGTTCGTCATCATGCCACCGAGCCAGCGGTGATTAACAAAGTACTGACCGCAACGCTTAGCGCTTTCCGCCACTTTTTCACGTGCCTGACGCTTTGTACCAACGAACAGCACACGGCCGCCCTTGGCAACGATATCGCGCATAGATTTAACTGAGTCGTTAAGCAACGGTACAGTGCGCTGAAGATCTATAATATGAATGCCGTTCCGCACGCCAAAGATATATTCTTCCATCTTCGGGTTCCAGCGACGTGTGTGGTGACCAAAGTGAACGCCTGCTTCGAGCAGTTGTTTCATCGTAAATTGTGGAAGTGCCATGTGAGTGGTCCTTTCGTTTTTCCAGTTATTACCCGTTTTTGGGTCCTCTGCAGGCCTTGGCTCAATTGAACACTGGATAAGGAATCCTGCATGTGAATTTCACCCATCATTGAGTGATTGGGCGTTTTTATAGGGGTTTTAGGGGGATTGCAAGCTTTTTATGTTTTAAACCACTAAGACACTAAAGCTCCTATGTTAAACCGTCATTCCGAATGAGTATGAAAAATCTAACCAAGCGTGCCCGGGTAAGATCCCTCGTCGCTGCGCTCTGTCGGGGTCACGAGCAAAGAAAGCTTAGTGCCCTTAGTGGTTTAAAACAGCTTACCCTTCCGAAACCTCAACCACGCCTGCTTCGCTCCGAATAACATTCCGCGCCTCTGCGCTTAGGGACCAGCGGCCGGGGAGTTCTAGTTTGGCGGTGCGGTGATCGTCCAGGCGGATATGGAGGTTGATTTTGGCGGCGCCCTGCCCTTCTTTATCGAGGAGCTCTTTGATTTTAGCGGCGGGGGTGGCGCGCCCTAGATGGATTTCAATCTCACGGATTTTACTTTCCAGCGCATCTTCAAGCGGGCGGATATTCTGGCAGGTGAAGCGGACTTGCTCTTCATTTTGCTCCGCCTCCACGGTCAGCAAAAGCGTATTGCCCGCCACCAAATCATCGCGGCAGGCCTGTAACAGCTCGGAAAACAACGTTACCTCATAAAGACCGGTGGGGTCGGAAAGCTGGAGGAAAGCATATTTATTCCCGCGCTGGGAAACCTTTTCCTGCTTTTTCAGCAATACGCCCGCCATTTGAAAACGCGCGGCTTGCTTGTTGACCATCTCAGCCTCCACATCAGCGACGGAAGATATTTTCAAATTCTCAAATTGCTGCGCCCGGCTATCGAGCGGATGGGCGGAAAGGTAAAAACCCACCGCGCTAAATTCATGTGCCAACTGCTCCAGCCCATCCCAGCGCGGCGTGTCAGGCAAATCCGGCAAGCCGAGCCCGCCGCCGCCGCTATCATCATCCCCGCCGCCAAACAGGCTAACCTGCCCGCTCTCACGCTCTTCGGCCAGATATTGAGCATGTCGCAGAACAATCTCCGAAGACGCCGCCATTTGCGCGCGATTATCATTCAGGCTGTCAAACGCCCCGGCGCTTGCAAGGCGCTCAAACTGACGCTTGTTCATATGTTTATGATTTAGGCGATCTGCGAAATTCTCTATAGATTTAAACGCGCCGCCCTTTGTGCGCTCCTCAACCAATAGCTCCATCGCAGCCTCTCCCACGCCCTTAAGCGCGGCCAGAGCGTAGCGCACGCCATCACCCTCCACCACAAAATCTGGCGCAGACTTGTTCATATCCGGGATTAAGAGCGGCACGTCCATTTTGTCCAGATCCTGCTTGAAGATGCTCAGCTTGTCCGTATTGCCCAGATCAAGCGTCATGGAGGCCGCCATGAATTCAAGCGGATAATGCGCCTTTAGCCACGCTGTCCAATACGCAATAAGGGCGTAGGCGGCAGCGTGGGATTTGTTAAAGCCATATCCGGCAAATTTATCGATTGTATCGAAGATTTCATTGGCTTGCGCCTTTGGCACATCGTGATGCTCTTTCGCACCATCGATGAACATTTGGCGCTGCGCATCCATTTCAGACTGAATTTTCTTACCCATCGCACGGCGGAGCAAATCCGCAGCCCCAAGCGTATAGCCCGCCAAAAACTGCGCAGCCTGCATGACCTGCTCCTGATAGATCATAATCCCGTAAGTTGGCTCCAGCATAGGCTTGAGGATGGGGTGCATATAATCAGGCTCAGTGCGGCCTTCTTTATTGCTGACATAGGTTGGGATATTATCCATCGGGCCGGGACGATATAGCGCGACAAGGGCGATAATATCGTCGAAACGATTGGGCTTTGCCTTGCGCAGCGCATCGCGCATTCCGGCACTCTCAAGCTGGAACACGCCAACCGTATCGCCCCGCGCGATTAGCTCATAAGTTTCCGGATCATCAAGAGCAATATCCAGAGAATCTATTTTAACCCCGTGATTAACCTCAATCATATCAAGTGTTTTCTGCACAACCGTCATGGTCTTTAAGCCAAGAAAATCGAATTTCACCAGCCCCGCCTGCTCGACATATTTCATGTTGAACTGCGTGACGGGCATATCGGATTTTGGATCGCGGTAGAGCGGAACAAGCTCGTGCAAATCCCGATCGCCAATCACAACCCCGGCAGCGTGGGTGGAGGCGTGGCGGTACAGCCCCTCTAGCTGCAGCGCGATGGTGATTAGTTTTTTGGTGGTGTCGTCCTTATCGCGCTCTGCCCGAAACTCGGAATCCGCATCGAGCGCTTCTTGCAGCGTCATTGGCGCGGCGGGGTTGTTTGGGATCATCTTCGCAATGCGGTCAACTTGGCCGTAACCCATTTGCAAAACGCGCCCTACATCGCGCACCACCGCGCGGGCTTGCAGCTTACCGAACGTGATAATCTGCGCCACGCGGTTATAGCCATATTTATCCTGCACGTAACGAATAACCTCCTCCCGGCGCTCCTGACAGAAATCAATATCAAAGTCGGGCATGGATACACGTTCAGGATTAAGAAAGCGCTCGAAGAGTAAATTCAGCTCTAACGGGTCAAGGTCAGTAATCTTTAGTGCCCAAGCCACAACAGAGCCCGCACCAGATCCCCGACCCGGCCCCACCGGAATGCGCTGATCCTTCGCCCATTTGATAAAGTCCGAAACGATCAGGAAATATCCGGGGAAGCCCATATCGTTGATGACTTTGAGTTCAAATGCGAGACGGTCAAAATATTCTTTCTCATTAATATCGGTCTTGGCTTGAGATAGACGCCATTTCAAACCTTCTTCAGCCTGTGTTTGTAATTCCTCCACTTCCGTTCGGCCCGCGTCTGTCTCATAGGCTGGCAAAATGGGATTGATGGGCTCTAGCAAATAAGAGCAGCGCTGCGCGATCACAATCGTGTTTTGGATGGCCTCGGGAACATCGGAGAATAACTCCACCATTTGCGCAGGCGTTTTGAAATAATGCTCCTTGGTGACCTTACGGCGATCATCTTCCGTAATGTAGCGCCCGTCAGCAATGCACAGCAGCGCGTCATGCGCCTCATAGGATTTCTTCTCCGCGAAATAGCAATCATTAGTCGCGACGAGCGGGATGCTATGCGCATAAGCAAGATCAATCAGGGCTTCTTCCACCTGCTCTTCCTCTGGCCAGCCGTGGCGTTGCAGCTCGATATAGAGGCGGTCACCGAAAACGTCTTTCAGGTGTAAAAGCCATTGCTCAGCGGCATCTTTTTGGTTATGCAGCAAATGATTATTGAGCCCGCCCGCAGGCCCGCCGGTGAGGCAAATCACGCCACCTGCATGCTCTTTGAGCGCTTCAGATTTGATAAAAGCCTCTGCGTTGTCCTCGCCTAACAAATACGCATCGCTGATCAGTTTTGAGAGATTGCGAAAACCTGCTTCGTTCTGCGCGAGGAAAACAAGCTGATGCCCCTCTTCACCCACCAAGGCCTGCACACCAATAATCGGTTGGATACCGCTCTTCTTCGCCTCCATCGCAAACTCGAGCGCGCCAAACATGTTATTGCTGTCCGTCACTGCGACGGTGGGCATCTTGGCAAGCTTTGTGAACTTCACCAGATCCTTAACCATAATCGCACCCTCGGCGAGGGAATAGGCACTGTGCGTGTGCAGATGGATGAAGCTATAAGACATGTGAGTAGTTTAGGACAAAAGATCTGCGTAAGACCAGAGTTAAAGCCTGCTTATTCAGCAATATTAACCTTGCTCAAGGTATATAAGCCGCAGCGACAGCCTTTTTTGATAAAGTATTTGAAGGTATGATTGCAAATATCATTTAAGCAAAACGCTGACATAATCACACATCAGAAAAAACTTAAAACGGTAAAATCTTACCGTTTTTAAGTTCTAACGCCCGATCCATTTGATCAGCCAAGCCTAAATTATGCGTGGCGACCAAAGCGCCGATGCCTCTTTTCCGCACTTGCTGCATGAGGATATCAAACACCTCTGCCGAGGTATCTGGGTCCAGGTTTCCTGTTGGCTCGTCTGCGAACAGCAATTTGGGGTCGTTAACCAGCGCGCGCGCAATCGCAACGCGCTGCTGCTCGCCGCCCGATAGCATGCCGGGGCGGTGCTCCAGGCGCTCACCTAGGCCGAGTGTTTCAAGGATATCGGCCGCTTTATCTTTTGCCTCGCCCTTTTCAATACCAGCAATAATCTGGGGCATGGCAACATTTTCAAGAGCGCTAAATTCTGGCAAAAGATGGTGGAACTGATAAACGAAGCCAATGAAATCGAGCCGTAGTTTCGTACGCTGTGCATCGTTAAATTTCTGCGTTTCTTGTTGATTGATGATAATTTTACCAGCCGTAGCGCTATCGAGCAGGCCCGCAATCTGGAGCAGCGTCGACTTCCCTGCCCCGCTGGGCCCGACGAGAGCGACAAATTCACCAGCCTCTAGCTTCATATCTAGGTTTTGGAAGATCGTGAGTTTACGCCCGCCTTGCATAAAGGTTTTCTCAAGGCTCACAATCTTTAATAATACATCCTGTTCAATGGGGTTATTCATAGCGCAGCGCCTCCACAGGGTCCAAACGCGCGGCGCGCATGGCGGGGATGATGGTGGCCAGGATAGACAGGACAAATGCCATGATCACCACTGTTGAGACCTCACGCCAATCAATGACAGCAGGCAGTTGGGAAAGAAAATAGATTTCTTCGGAGAATAGCTCCGTGCCTGTTAGCCCTTCCAAAAACTGTCGTATAGCCTCAATATTCATCGCAAAGGCAATGCCTATGCTCGCGCCGAACACTGTGCCAGTCATGCCAATGCTCGCGCCCGTGAGCATGAATATCCGTAGCATTGAGCCGCGCGTCGCGCCCATGGTGCGCATAATCGCGATATCATGAGTTTTATCCTTCACCAACATAATCATGCTCGAAATAATATTGAACGCCGCCACGATAATAATCAGTGTCAGGATCAGGAACATCACATTACGCTCCACCTGCAGCGCGTTAAAGAAGCTCTGATTGGTGTCGCGCCAGTCATAAACGCCCGCTTGGCCCTCTACAGCCAGCTCAATAGTTTTGCGAATGTCGTCAATTTGGTCGGCGCTTTTTAAGAACACCTCAAGACTGCTCACTGCGCCGTCGAGCTGGAAAAATGTCTGCGCGGTTAAAAGCGGCATAAAGACGAAGCCACTATTATATTCATACATTTCCACATCAAACACGAAGGCAATCTCGTAGCTGCGCTGGCGGGGCATAGAGCCGAAAGGTGTTGATTTGACCTGCGGCGAGGTCAGCCTGACTTTGTCGCCGGGTCGAAGATTCATTTTCTGCGCGATCACAGTGCCGATCGCTACGCGATTATCTTTGAAATTATCGAGATCACCATCAATGATGGAGCCCTTAAGACTTGGGCGATTGACGAACTCTTTCCACTCCAGCCCGCGCACCATAACGCCGCGCGCATTAGGCCCCTTGGACAGCAGCGATTGCCCTTCAATAATCGGAGCAACCTCAGCAACACCATCGATCAGCGTTATCTTGCTTTTCACATAGTCGTAATCGTAAAAGGGACCCTGCTGAGAATAGACATTCATATGACCGTTCAAGCCCAGAATGCGGCTAAACAACTCTTGCCGGAAACCGTTCATCACGCTCATCACAATGATCAACGTCGCAACGCCGAGTAAAATGCCAGTGAAGGAAAAGCCAGCAATCACACTGACGAATCCTTCCGCCTTTTTAGAGCGTAAATACCGCCATGCCATCATACGTTCGAAGGGGGAGATCATAGAACTAGTATGCCTTTCCAACGATTACCTTATCGGGCGCATCGAGCGGCATACAGCGAGAGGTTAGGCTGTGCTGTTTTGTGATGCGTTCATAGTCTGCGCCCTCGATCAAAGCGACATCCATACGGGCAAACCCGGCGAAGTTATCTTTGAATAGCGCCTCAAGCTCACCCAAGCCAGAAACATCTTTAATATTCTCATCACGAAGCGTTTGTGCGCGGCGGTAAAGTTCATCATGAATGGCATCGAGAATGCCTTGCACACTGCCCGCAAACTCATCAACACTACAAGACGCCTTGGAATCCCGGCCCAAATCGCGGCGCGTATGAGTCAGTGTGCCTTCATCAACCTCGCGGCCACCAATTTCAACACGTAGCGGAACGCCCTGCTTGATCATGCCCCACATTTTATCACCGGTGCGGCCTTCGCTATCATCGATATTTACACGTATGCCCTGCGCTTTTAGCTTTGCGACCAGATCATCAATGTAGCTCATAATTTCATCAGTATCTGCGTCATTACGGATAATCGGAATGATGCCCACCTGATGCGGCGCAATGCGCGGCGGCATGATCATCCCATCATCATCGGCGTGGCTCATGATAAGCGCGCCAATCAAGCGAGTAGAAATACCCCAACTAGTGGTATGTGCATATTCCTCAACGCCTTCACGACTTTGAAACTTAATCTCGCAAGATTTTGCGAAATTTTGGCCAAGATAATGCGATGTACCGGCCTGCAGCGCTTTACCGTCCTGCATCATCGCCTCAATTGTGAGGGTCATCACCGCGCCGGGAAAGCGCTCATCCGCTGTTTTTTCACCGCGAATAACTGGAATGGCCAGGCTGTTTTCAGCAAACTCGGCATAGGCGTTAAGCATTTTGTGCGTATCGTCTCTGGCCTGTTCTTCGTTTTCAAAGGCGTTATGCCCCTCCTGCCAGAGGAATTCAGACGTGCGCAGGAAAATACGCGGACGCATTTCCCACCTCATCACATTGCACCACTGATTAAGCTTCATTGGTAAATCGCGGTAGGATTGTATCCAGCGCGCCATCGCATCACCAATAATCGTCTCAGACGTCGGACGGATCACGTAAGGCTCTTCGAGCTTTGCGCTCTTAGCAGGCTGAAGTTTTCCATCAGGACCAGCCTCTAGACGGTGATGCGTGACAACCGCGCACTCTTTAGCAAAGCCCTCAACATGCTCCGCCTCGCGACTGATAAACTCAAGCGGTATCAAGAGCGGGAAATAAGCATTTTGTACACCCAGCTCTTTAATCCGATCATCAAAAATCCGCTGCATATTCTCCCACACCGCATAGCCATAGGGCTTTATCGTCATACAGCCGCGCACGGGCGCATTCTCAGCCATATCAGCAGCCTTAATAACCTGCTGATACCATTCAGGGAAATTCTCTTCGCGGGTCGGGGTGATCGCGGTTTTGGCTTTTTTACTCATCTTAGGCTCTTTATGGGATTGGGTTTGTCTCGTCTGTGACTTCGTTTATAAGGGTCTTAAACGTTTTTTGGAAGGGCTGATCTTCGCCTTCTTCACGCGCATTCCCACTCGCCGGCGTAATGTCATTAAGGGCAGAAGCATCCGGCGGTGATAATTTAGAATTTTGCTCCGCAGTTTTTAAAACAACCCCGCGCAGTGCTTCAGTTACCTTTTCATTGCTCACACACTTAACATCAGCTCGATCACTAATATCCTGACCATTATATTCAACGTGACCATCTTCAAATAACGTAAGATATGCTACATCCGTTTTCAAATTTCCTAACGTCGAGGGCCATGCCGCACTTAAATCAAGACCTCTGAGCAAATCAATTTGAACAGGAATAACCAAAGGATAGATTATAGGCTGATCCACATCACCCAGGTCTGCCGACTTAACCGATTTTCCTTTCACATCAACGCCTGGCTTATAATTCGCACCGGCCACCTGCTTTTGCGAAAGCTCGCTGCAGTCAGCCTCCACAAGCACAGCTTGCGCCTTAACAGGCAAAGTGAAAAATAAAATAGCCATAAGAACTGCTAAGAATTTAATCATGGCACAGTCCTATCAAATTTAGCCCTCAATGGCCATCGTTTCTGCTATTTCGCGGAAACTTATGAGATCGGAATCTATAAGTAAATAAATCATAGCCCAGATCACAATCGACACGCCCGTGACCACCAGCAACTTCTTTTTGAGTTGAGGGTCCTCCGGACGGCCCTGCTCATCACGCTTTAATCCCCAAGGCAAAACCATAAAAACGACCATCCACCAAGTGAGGAGAAACACAACAATGCCGCTTACTGGTCCCATCTCTATACCCTTATCACATGAACGGTGGCTTTGGGTTTTAGGCCCAAGATATGAAACACAAAGCGCCGCACGCCGATTCGCAGCTCCTCTGACACGAAATGATCGTCCAAGCGCTCTTCCCAGCTCATATCATCGAGCAGCGCGTGAATTTCGTCATGCATATTATCCTCAATCTGCAGCTCACCCTCATCATCACTATCGATTAAACCAATTGTTTGCAGCTTTGGCTCGCCAAGCAGCGCCCCGCGCGCATCAAGCGCCACACTGATATGTACCGCGCCCGTATATTGCAGCTTGCGCCGCGCCGCGATAGAGCGGTGATTGGCCTTAATAATGCGCTTTAAATCAACGGCCAGCACGCCCGTTTCGACATGGTCCACAATCTCCGGCGTGCCGGGCGCGAGCTTAATAACAGAACCGTTCTGCGGCACAATCGCTTGCTTGATCTGGGATGCGCGCGCAAGCTGAGCATGTGCATCAAGCTGCGTGCGTTCTCCGTGCACCGGCACAACCAGCTGGGGTTTCAGCCAGCTAAACATATCGGTAATCTCGTCACGGCAGGGATGACCAGAAACATGAATGACATTATCCGTGTCATTCGGGGTGATAATGTTAATCCCGCCGGCGCTCAGATTATTCTTAATCGTGTTGATATTCCGGTCATTCCCCGGAATGGCGCGCGCGGAAAAGATCACCGTATCGCCCTTATTGAGCGTGACGCTAGGATGATCACCACGCGCAATTTTGGCGAGCGCGGCGCGATATTCGCCCTGTGAGCCCGTCACAATCATCACCGCCCGATCATCCGGCAGATAGCCCAGATCCTCCTCATTAAGGAAGTCCGGCAGGCCATCCAAATATCCACATTCATGCGCCGCGCCAATCATACGGTGGAGCGAGCGGCCAATCACGCCCACATCACGGCCACATTTTTGTGCTGCCTTGGCAATAGAGATAACGCGGCCAATGTTAGAAGAAAAAATAGTGATCGCAATCCGGCCCTCACATTTCCTAAACTCGGCCTCCAGCCCTTCTGCCACAGCACTTTCAGAGCCCGCCCGGCCCGGCACTTCGGCATTGGTTGAATCGCCAATATAGGCCAAAACGCCTTTCTTACCGGCCGCCTTAAATGGCGCAGGATCAGTCTTATCACCAAGCACAGGCGTAGGATCAAGGTTCCAATCGCCGCTATGCACCACCTGCCCATGTGCTGTTTCCATGATCAGCGCACAAGTTCCTGGAATGGAATGCGCCACGGGCACAAATTGAACCTTAAATGCACCTAAATCGAGGATCGTTTGCGGGTCAACGACGTGGATCGGCACGTTACGAAGCTTCGTTTCGGCTAATTTCTTACGCAGGATAATCGCTGTAAATTCAGTGGCATAGATCGGGCACTTCAAGCGCGCCCACAAATGCGCGACCGCGCCGATATGATCCTCATGTGCATGAGTGATAATCAGCGCAGTCAGATCATCTGCGCGCTCTTCCAAAAACGTGGGATCAGGCAGCAAAATATCGATGCCCGGATGGCGCTCATCAGCAAAGCCCAAGCCACAATCCACGGCAATCAGCGCGCCCTCAGATGCATAAACGTTCAGGTTTACGCCGAACTCCTCACTGCCGCCAAGGGGAATAAAATAAAGCTCATCGGGGTTTAGCGTATTATTATGCGTTTTCATTTAAGTCCTTATAAATTTTGACAAGCCCCTTCAGGGTTAGGCCCTGATCAACCTGCGCAATAACATCAATATTTTCGGCAAAAAGTGGTGCAAGACCGCCGGTTGCAATCACAAAGGGCGCAGCGCCCATCTCATCAGTAATGTCTTTGATAATGCCTTCGATCAGGCCTTTATAGCCGTAATAGATTCCCGCCTGCATTGCGCTGACCGTATCTTTGCCAATCGCCCGACGTGGCTTTTCAATTTTAATGTGGGGCAATTTGGCAGCCGCCTGCTCCAGCGCGGCAAGAGACAGATTAATCCCCGGCGCGATCACCCCGCCCGCATAGGCCCCGCGCGCATCGATCACATCAAACGTCGTCGCCGTGCCAAAATCCAGCACAATCGCCGGCGCGCTATAATGCTCTAATATGGCCGCAGCGTTGACCAACCGGTCCGCCCCGACCTCCTCCGGCTTATCTATATCGATCGCAACGCCGACATTATCCTTGGTGATAAAAAGCGGCGTGCAGTCTAAATATTTTGTTGAGAGCTCTTCCATATGGCGATTAACGCCCGGCACGACCGAGCTAATGATCACGCCTGAAATACTGCCCCATGTTATATCAGCAAGCTCAAAGAGGTCTTTCAGGAACGTTGCATATTCATCAGCGCTGCGCTTCGGAAGAGTCTCGGCCCGCCATTCCTGCACCAGAGTCTCGCCGTCAAAAACCGCGAAAACCGTATTCGTATTTCCTATGTCTATCGCTAAAAGCATGAAGCTGTTTTACCGCCTATAGATACACATCGCCAGAAGTAATTTTCTGCACGCGCAATTGCTCATCACTCATCAACAGCGCGCCATGATCATCTATACCGTAAAACTTGCCCTGACGCTCGTCTTCTCCTATTTTTACGGACATCCGCGCACCCTTTTGATGGGCAAGTGCAAGCCAATCCTGCTTAATCGCGTCAAACCCTTGATCTTGCCACTGTGTATATAGCGCATTAACCGCCTTAAGGAGGCTATCGCTAAGCCGGTTAATGCCCGGCGGCGCGGCGCTATGACCCGCTATAGATGTTCCCATCTCTGGCGCTGCCTTCACATTAATGCCGATTCCGAGCGCAACCCAATTGAGCGCTTGCCCGGCGCCCAGCTCTGCCTCCAGAATAAGCCCTGCGCATTTTTTATCGTCCAGTAAGACATCATTCGGCCATTTGAGCTGTAGCGAATCCGGGACATCTAAAAAAGGCTGAATGGCCCTACCTACCGCCAGGCCCGCCATCAAAGAAAGCTGTCCAATCTCTTGCACACTGCATTTGGGCCGTAAAAGGAATGAGAGATAAAGATTGCCCGGCGCAGAAATCCACTCACGATCGTGCCGGCCGTAACCACCAGTTTGTTCAAGCGCTTGCACGACCGCGCCCTCCGGCTGGCCTGCTTCGCCCATCTCTTTAATCAGGGTTTGCGTGCTCTCTACGCTGTCATGAACATCAATGCTCCAACTTACGCTCATCCGGCAAACAGAGCCGCCACCGCGCCTTGTGTGCTCGCAATAAATACGCCGGGCTTCAAAATAAAGCCGAGCACAAACACGATGCTGAGACACAAGATCAAGCGGCGCGCAAATGGCAGCCCGCCCTCAAAGGCATCTCCGGCCTCATCAAAGAACATCACCTTCACAATGCGCAAATAATAATAAGCGGCAACAACAGAGCTGAGAACGCCGAGCACCGCAAGCACATAAAACTCACCGGCGACCGCCGCTTCAAAGATAAACAGCTTTCCAAAAAATCCGGCAAGCGGCGGGATACCGCTCATTGAAAACATAAGAATGGCGAGACAATAGGCCAGCACAGGATTAGTCTGCGACATCCCGCTTAGATCACTAATATTCTCATAGGCACGCCCATCGCGGCGCATCGACATAATGATTGCGAATGTGCCCGCCGTCATGACCATATAGATCAGCAGGTAAATCAGCAGCGCTGACACGCCCATTTGTGTGCCGACAGCCAAGCCAATCAGCGCATAACCCATATTCCCGATCGAGCTATAGGCCATCAAGCGCTTGATATTCTCTTGCCCAATCGCCGCAAACGCACCAACCATCATCGAGGCGACAGAGATAAAGTAGATAATCTGTCCCCATTGCTCACTGAGCGCAGAAAATGGCTCAAACAACAAGCGGGTGAGCAGCGCCATCGCTGCAAGCTTTGGCACAAGGGCGAAGAACGCCGTCACACTCGTCGGCGCGCCCTGATACACATCGGGCGTCCACATATGGAACGGCACAGCAGAGACTTTAAAGGCCAGTCCTGCGAGCATAAACACAAGCCCAAACGTCACGCCAAATGGAATATCTTGCAAGACCATGAGCGTCGCCTGAATAGCGCCGTAATCGATGGAGCCTGTGAAGCCGTAAATCAGAGAAATACCGAAGAGCAACAGCCCCGAGGAGAGAGCGCCGAGCAAAAAGTACTTAATCCCCGCTTCAGACGACCTTAGTGAATTACGATTGAATGAGGCCAGCACATAAAGGCTGAGCGATTGTAGCTCCAGCCCCATATAGAGCGTCAGCAGATTACTCGCCGAAACCATGATCATCATGCCAATACCAGCAAAGGTGATCAAAATTGGATATTCAATGCGCGCGAACCCCTCATCCTTTATAAAACGCACAGACAGCGCCAATGATGTCATCATACCCAAGAGGATCAGCAATTTCACAAACCCGGCAAACTGATCAAGCTTAAACATACCATTGAGCACAATTTGCGGCTGCCAACTAATCCCCAGAAGCACAACAAAAGCCAAAGCGTAAGACGCGCAAGACGTCCAGCTGACAATCTCGGCCGCTTCTTTCCCGCGCCCTTCTTTCGTGATGTTCAAGCCGACAATCAGCAAGCCCATACCAGTTAGCGCCAAAAAAATTTCAGGCAAGAGCGGAATAAGATTAAAGCCGATCATTTGCCGCCTCCTTCTGCCTGAATGGCCTGCGCGCTTTCTATATGCGCATTATAATTGGTCAAAAGATGATCCACCGAGACGGAAATTTTATCCATGATCGGCGCGGGATTAATGCCGAGCCACAGCACAAGAATCACCAACGGCACCAGCATGCCATATTCGCGCGCATTCAGATCCGGCATTTTGAAGGTGTCTTCATTTTCCTGCGGGCCGAAAATCACACGTCGATAGAGCAACAACATATAGGCCGCGCCCAAAATCACGCCTGTGGCGGCGAAGGCGGCGACAATTGTGCTGACCTGAAACGCACCAAGCAACACGAGGAATTCTCCAACAAATCCGCTCGTCCCCGGCAGGCCAACTGAGGCAAGCATAAAGACCATAAAGATCGTCGCATAGCGCGGCATATTATTGACCAGACCGCCATAGCGCGAGATCTCTCGTGTGTGCAAGCGATCATAAACCACACCGACACAGAGGAACAGCGCACCGGAGATTAAGCCGTGGCTAAGCATTTGGAAAATTGCGCCTTCTACCCCTTGCGTGGTCGCGCTAAAGATCCCAAGCGTTACAAAACCCATATGCGCAACGGAAGAGTAAGCAATCAGCTTCTTCATGTCCTCTTGCACAAGCGCGACGAGCGAGGTGTAGATAATCGCAATAATACTAAGCCAATAGACCATTGGCGCAAAATATAGTGTGGCTTCGGGGAACATAGGCAGAGAAAAACGCAGGAAGCCGTATCCCCCCATTTTCAGCAGCACACCGGCTAGAATAACCGAGCCCGCCGTAGGCGCTTCAACGTGCGCATCAGGCAACCATGTGTGCACCGGCCACATCGGCATCTTAACCGCAAAGCTGGCGAAGAAAGCGAGCCAGAGCCAGAGCTGCATATCACGCGCGACAGGGCTTGCCATCAAGGTTGGAATATCCGTTGAGCCAACCTGCGCATAAAGCGTCAGCAGCGCAAGCAGCATCAAAACAGAGCCAAGCAGCGTATAGAGGAAAAACTTGTAAGACGCATAAACCCGGCGCGGCCCGCCCCAAATGCCGATAATCAAGAACATCGGAAGCAAAACCCCCTCGAAAAATACATAGAACAACACCGCATCAAGCGCGCAGAACGTGCCTATCATAAAGCTTTCCAGCACAAGGAAGGCTATCATAAATTCCTTCACGCGGGTCTTTATAGAGTCCCACGCCGCCACAATACAAATCGGCGTTAAGAAAGCGGCAAGCAGCACAAACAGCATCGAAATCCCGTCCACACCCATATGATAGGCAATGCCGGGCAGCCATTTATGTTTCTCAACAAACTGAAAATCCGCCGTAGATGGATCAAAGCGCAGATACATAAAAATGGCAAAAGCCAAAACAAAAAACGATGTGAAAAGCGCAACATGCCTGGAATTACGCTCAACATCTTCACGATCCCCCCGGATCATCAAAATCAAAAACACCCCCGCCAAAGGCAGAAACGTCATCACAGAAAGTAGCGGAAATTCAATCATATTCTCAAACGTCCCTTATGCTCCCGCTCTAAACACAAACCATGAGATAATGGCCACAAGGCCGATGATCATCATGAATGCATATTGAAAGACGTAACCGCTCTGAAACTTGCTGAGCAGGTGGGAAAGCTTTTGCGATTGTTTGGCCGCGCCGTCCGGGCCGAAACGATCGATCGTGTTTTGATCGCCGCGCTTCCAGAAAATCATACCTGCGCAGCGCGCCGTACGCACAAACAGGCGATCATATATCTCATCAAAAAACCATTTATTGTAAAACAGCGTATGAAGTGCGCGAAACGCAGCCTTAAAGCGCCCCGGTAAGCCGGGCTTGAACATATAAAATAAATACGCCGTCGCAATCCCAAGCAATCCAACAATCAGCGGTAAAAGCTTCACCCATTCCGGCACATTATGTGCCGCCTTAAGCGTATCATTTTCAGCCCTGACCACGAGCGCATCCCCCCAAAAGGCCGTGCGGTTCCACATATCATGCTCTGCGCCGCCCTCAAAAACGGGGGCTTCGATATCTCTTTCAATCGAAATTTTATCATTAATAACAATTTCGTGAGAGCTTTTTTAACCGTGCGCGCTGCCGCTATCGCCAACAAAAGGCTCATAAAAAACAAACCCGGCGAACATCGCGCCAACCGCCAAAACCATAAGCGGCCCCAGCATTACGCCCGGCGATTCATGAATATGGCTCATCACTTTTTTACTAGCGCGCGGCGCGCCGTGAAACGTCATGATAATCAAACGCCAGCTATAAAATGCCGTCATAAAGGCCGCCGCAATTCCCATCCAGAATGCATAATGACCAAACCATGTATGATCCGCCCACGCGGCCTCCAGCACGATATCTTTGGAGAAATACCCGGAAAACGGAAATATCCCAACCAGAGCCAGCGAGCCAATCCACATCAGCGCGTATGTCACAGGAATCTTCTTCCAAATCCCGCCCATCTTGCGCATATCCTGCTCATCACTCATCGCGTGAATGACAGAGCCAGCGCCAAGGAACAGCAGTCCCTTAAAAAACGCATGTGTCATAAGATGAAACATCGCCGCGCCATAGGCCGAAACGCCAAGCGCAAAGAACATATAGCCTAGCTGGCTCATCGTTGAATACGCAATCACGCGCTTTATATCAAACTGGGTCAGCGCAATCGTGGCCGCCACAAAGGCTGTCGTCGCGCCGACAAGCGCCACAACCATCAGCGCATCAGGCGCATATTCAAACAAGGGCGAAAAGCGCGCGACAAGAAAGATCCCTGCTGTCACCATCGTGGCTGCATGAATAAGCGCAGAAACCGGCGTTGGCCCCTCCATCGCATCGGGCAGCCATGTATGCAGACCAAGCTGCGCCGACTTCCCAACCGCGCCAACAAACAGCAGCAAAGAAATGACCGTCATCGCATGCAGCTCACGACCAAAGAACGTAAATGTGGTCTCCGCATGCGCGGCCGCAGCCTCAAAAATCACCCCGAACTCAACAGAGCCAAACACAACAAAGATCGCCATTATCCCGAGGACCAAGCCAAAGTCGCCAACACGGTTAACGATAAAGGCCTTCATCGCCGCAGCGTTGGCCGAGGGCTTCTTGTTCCAAAACCCGATCAGCAGATACGAGGCCAGCCCCACCCCCTCCCAACCAAAGAACAGCTGGAGCAGGTTATCGGCTGTGACCAGCATCAACATGGCGAAGGTAAAGAGGCTGAGATAGCTCATGAAGCGCGACTTGCATTCGTCATGGCTCATATAGCCTACGGAATAAACATGCACGCACGCACTGACGATATTAATCACGCACATCATCACGACAGATAGCGTATCAATCTTCAACGCCCAATTCACCGCAAAGTCACCCGACACCACCCAGGGCATCAAGACGGTGACATAGCTACGCCCCTCAAACACCACATCAAAGAACAGAATAACGGACATCAGTGCCGCGAGAATAAGGCCGGCGCAGGTAATAAACTGCACCGCCGCCGCGCTCATTTTGTTCCCGAACAAGAACGTCACCAAAAATGCGACCAGAGGGGTAAATACTGCGAGAAGTTCCATGCGCGCTCTTTATCCCTTCATCTCTGCGAGGTCTTCAACCGCGATAGAGCCTTTGTTGCGGAAAAAGGTTACCAGAATAGCCAGCCCAATCGCCGCCTCTGCCGCCGCAACGGTAAGGATGAACAGCGCAAAGACCTGCCCGGTTAAATCACCCAGATACGCAGAAAATGTAACAAAATTAATGTTCACCGCCAGCAGCATCAGCTCAATCGACATCAGAATGACGATAACATTTTTCCGGTTAAGGAATATCCCAAACACACCCATTGTAAAGAGCAAGCCCGCCAAAATCAGGTAATGCGACATACCAACGCTTAACAGCTCCAGCTCCATTACCTTAGGCCCCCGTTCCGGTTGTAACCTTGCGGATTTCAATGACATCTTCGCCGCGCACTGCTTGCTGCTTGGACACCACCTGACGGCGGATACCTGGTCTGCGCCGGTGCGTCAGCACAATCGCGCCAATCATCGCAATAAAGAGAATCAATCCCGCCACCTGAAATGCCAGCACATAGTTGGTGTAGAGCACCTGCCCCAACGCCTCCGTATTCGTAACGTCCACGAGCTCCACCACAGGCACAGCTAGATTCTGTCCGGCGCCTGGCGCGAACTGCCATGCACCAAACAGCATCACCAATTCTGTAAGAATAATCGCCCCAATCACGAGCCCCATCGGCACGTACTGCATCGCGCCCTTGCGCAGATCCGCGAAGCTGATATCGAGCATCATCACCACAAACAAAAACAGCACCGCCACCGCACCGACATAGACAATGACGAGCGTCAGCGCGATAAACTCCGCCCCCAATAAGACAAACAGTCCCGCTGCATTAAAGAACGATAAAATAAGAAACAGCACAGAATGCACAGGATTGCGCGCCGTAATCACGAAAAACGCGCTTAAAACAAGGATGCTGGCAAAAAGATAAAAGGCGAGCGCCTGGACAACCATTCTAAAATCTCTAGTTCTATGAGAAATCCTGCCAGATGGCAGAAATACGTACCCTCTTTTTCTAATATTTTCTAACACTTACCGCAAGGCTTGATCGAAAGAAATGCACGATTCTTTTTGGTTGATTTTTCATGGTGATCCAGCATGATGGAAAGAAGTAAAGTGTTGATACTCCCCTCACTTATTTTTCAATTCAGGATAAGGACTAAACCGCCGTGAAACGTTCAACTTTGCTCGCTCTTGCCTCAGTGTCCTTACTCGCGTTAAATACACCCGCATTCGCGCAAAGCGCAGACATGATCAGCTTCGGCGTTGGTTATTACGATGTGCTGGATAACGAGGGCACAGTTGATTTACGCGTTGAATACCGCCCGGCAATCGCGGTGATGGATGAAAACCTCAATCCATGGATCGGTGCGGAATCTACATCGGACGGCTCCTTCTGGGGCGGCGGCGGCCTGCTCTATAACTGGGAATTCTCACCAAATCTGTATCTCGTCCCGTCCTTCGGCGCTGGTCTGTACGCACAAGGCGGCAGCGACAAAGATCTAGGCCACGTCATCGAATTCCGCTCACAGCTAGAGCTCGCCTACGAATTCGAAACCACCGGACAGCGCATCGGCGCGGCGTTTGGGCATCTATCCAACGCCAGCCTGGATGATCAAAATCCCGGCACAGAAGTGCTGAATTTGTACTATCATATTCCGTATTAATTTTTTCTTGACATATGATTTGTATTTTGTTAGAAAAACCTAGGATGGTACTCGAGCAAAATTGGAATGGATTCAAGAGGAATAAAATGAAAGACCTCGCTGCAAAGATAGCTCGTAAGGAGCGTGGCCGTGATAGAGAGGAAAGCCGTGAAAACCATAGGGCAGCTAGGGTAGCTGCAAAGGCTTGGTCCCATC
Source organism: Alphaproteobacteria bacterium (assembly GCA_024275825.1). Lineage (GTDB taxonomy): Bacteria > Pseudomonadota > Alphaproteobacteria > Micavibrionales > Micavibrionaceae > JAJRYK01. The sequence goes on along the minus strand of JAJRYK010000023.1, from coordinate 66,986 downwards.
GTCAAAGACGGTTAACACATACCTTTAACAGGCTTAAAACATCAAGCGTTGCCGAAGCAATCGTCTATGGTGATGGTTGCCTAACGGTTAGTCTACTATCCCTTTGTGAACAGATATTGTACATGCCGCGCTTTAAGTTCCATAGTCTAGATGATGCCCTGCATATGCGTAATGTTAATTTCTGCCATGCGTTTCATGACTCTCATCGTCCTCTAAACTCTAAATATAGTTATTTAGAGTCTGATCTTAGGGAAAATGAGGCATTTCTAAAGTTTGAAAAAGGTTTACAAAACAACGAACAGAAGATATCAGAAACAAAATTTATATACACCCGTCATAATCTAGCCCTTAATCTTGAAATAAAATTAACGCCTATCGATACGGCGCATCAGCAGCCAAGTTAGACGCCAATTGCGCTTCCCAACGGTCGCCATTATCCAGCAGTTTTTCTTTGTTATAGAACAGCTCCTCCCGCGTTTCTGTTGCGTATTCGAAATTTGGGCCTTCGACGATGGCGTCCACGGGACACGCCTCCTCGCACAATCCGCAATAGATACATTTGGTCATATCAATATCGTATTTTGTTGTACGGCGGCTGCCGTCCTCACGCGGCTCGACCTCGATCGTGATCGCCAGCGCCGGGCAGATCGCTTCGCATAATTTACAGCCAATGCAGCGCTCCTCCCCGTTCGGATAACGGCGCAGCGCGTGCTGACCGCGAAAGCGTGGCGATATCGGCCCCTTCTCATACGGGTAATTAACCGTCACCCGCGGCACAAAGAACATATATTTGAGCGTAAGGGCAAAGCCCTTAACGATCTCAAACAACAAGAATGAACGTAAAAAATTATTCATCGATAAACCTTTTATTTTTTAACCACGAACGGATAGATTTTTTTAGTGAACCTTAGTGTCTTAGTGGTTCATCCCTTTACTTTCCCTATGGCAGCGCATCAAAGGTGATAAGCATGCCGGAAACCAAAACAACCCAGCCCAAAGTCAGCGGCAGGAATATTTTCCAGCCCAGCCGCATCAGCTGATCATACCGGAAGCGCGGCAAGGTCGCACGGCTCCAGATAAAGAAAAACAAAACCCCCGCCGTTTTTAGCGCAAACCAGATAATCCCCGGCACGAAGGCCAGCGCCTCAATCCCGAAGGGCGGCAACCATCCGCCCAGGAATAAAATCGTCGTCATCGCGCTCATCATAATCATCGCGGAATATTCGCCCAGGAAAAACAGCGCAAAGGCCATGGCGGAATATTCAACCATATACCCGCCGGTGATTTCGGACTCGCCCTCGGGCAGGTCAAACGGCGCGCGGTTTGTCTCGGCCAGAATGGAGATCAGAAACACCACCAACATCGGAAGCAGCATAATTTGCACCCAGATCGGCCGGTGAACCTCAACAATATCCTGAAGATTGAGCGAGCCGGTAACAAGCACCACGCACACAATAATCAGCCCCATAGACACCTCATAGCTCACCATCTGCGCAGCGCTGCGCAGCGCGCCCAAAAAGGCGTATTGAGAGTTTGAGGCCCAGCCCGCCATAATTACGCCGTACACCATCATGGACGAAATCGCCACCAGATAAAGGATGCCGACATTAATATTGGCCAGCACCCAGCCCTTATCAAACGGAATAACCGCCCATGCCATCAGGGCGAGCGCAAAGAGCAACATGGGCGCGAGCAGAAATACAATTTTATTGGCCTGCGATGGTATGATCGTTTCCTTGGAAAACAGTTTTATCCCGTCCGCAATCGGCTGCAGCAAGCCAAACGGCCCAACCGTCATCGGCCCCTGCCGCCGCTGCATCGCGCTCATGACCTTACGCTCCGCATAGGTCAAATACGCCACCGCCGTCAAAACACAGCCGACAATGATCCCTATATACATCAAGGTCATCGCCGTCCAGATTCCGTATGTTGTCCAGAGCTCCAGCATCTTACGCCGCCTCCTTTTTCATCTTAATAAACTGCGCCATATCCGGCTTGAAATAATTCGGACCCTTCATAACCTTGCCATCACCCTCGCGGCGGATCGGCTTACCATCTTCACCAAGCTTACTCATGTTCGAAGAATGCACTTCGGCAAAGGCAGCCTCCTTCACATCGGCCATCCCAAAGGACAAAAACGCCCCGTCCAGCACATATTGCAAATCAATCAGCGCGTCGAGAACCTCAACATGATCATCATCAGCAATTGCCTCTTTCAGCTCATCCAACTCCTCCGCCAGCAAATTAATCCGCAGCTCATTGGTCTGCGCACACGTTAAATCCGGCGCGGCCTTAACCGGCAAGCCGTAGGTTTCGTGGAATTCCTGGACTTGGTCTAGGGTTGTATTTTTATTCATCTTCTTCTAACTCTCGCGCATGTGAAATTATGTCATGACAACAATGAAAAACATTAGAAAAACTATGGCGCCCTTCTCCAAACTCTTCTTCTTTATCTTCAACTGACAAAACACCACTAGCTGTCATGAGACTAATTGCTGTGTTTCCGACTTCTGGATAAGAGATACCATCAGAAGGGGTGATTTTTTTATATTCCCTATTCGCTACACCAAGAAGGCGCTCTGAAAGCATATGAGTAAATTCATCCTCACCTAACCCAATAATGCCGCCGCCGCTACTAAAATATATGCTTGTACTTCCATCAGCTAAACTAATAAAAGTCACTATATCTCCATTATAATTAGTTTCCATGACTACCCCATAAACCTTCCAGCCCTCTGTTTCTGGGTTAAAACCAATATGCTCAGGCTTAACTTCTATTGCGTGTTGCCTCAATCCAACATACTCTTCATCGAAACTCATTCAGCAGCCTCCAACATTTTTTCATCGACCCCTTTAAATGCGTCGGTACACTTACTCATCGTATCCGACGCACGGCAAATTGCGTTTGTCAGGTAGAAGCTCTTTACCGGATTTTTGAAGGCGGCTTTCAGAACTTTACCCGCCCCCTTAACAGCAACAGATTTCGCCGGCTGGATCAGGTCAAACTCGCCCAAATGAGGCCATTCTTCGACAATGCGCGTGCGTAATTGCACAGGCGTATCATAGGGCAAAGTCTTGCCCAGCGCCTCCGACAACGCGCGCAGGATTGCCCAATCCTCCTTCGCATCACCGGGCGGGAAGGATGCGCGCTTGCCCTGCTGCGGGCGGCCTTCGGTATTGACGTAGATGCCGTCCTTCTCCGTATAGGCCGCGCCGGGCAGAACCACATCGGCACGCGCCGCACCGTAATCACCATGATGCCCCTGATAAATCACAAAGCATTTCCAGCCAATCTCGGCACGCGCATCAAATTCATCCGCGCCCAGCATATAAAGCGCCTTGATCGAGCCATCTTTTGTGCCCTCAAGGATAGAAGCAAAACCGCGCCCGCCTTTACCCTGCGGCACAAATCCAACATCCAAAGCGCCAACCCTGCTGGCTGCGCGGTGGAGAATGTTGAAACCGTTCCAATCCTTTGTAATTACGCCGAGTTCTTTCGCGGCCTCATACAATGCCTTGTGAATCGCCGCACCATCGGGGCGGGCAAACACGCCGGAGCCGATGATCCACACCGGGCGCTTGGCCTTCATCTTACCCTTATAATCCTTCACCATCTTTTCCACATCAGCCATCCCCGGCCCGACATAATGATAAGGATAGGTCAGATCGCAGCGCTCCCCCACCAAGCCAATCGATACATCACGCTCGAAATGAGCCTTGCGGATGCGCGCATTCAGCACGGCAGCCTCATAACGCGGGTTGGTGCCGATCAGCAAAATCGCATCCGCCTCATCAATCCCCGCGATGGTTGAATTAAACAAATAATCCGCACGGCTTGCTGCGCTAAACACCGCGCCATCCGTACGGCAATCCATATTCGGCGAACCATAAGCGCCCATCAAATCCTTCAGCGCGACAATGTCCTCTACGGCAGCCAGATCACCAACCAGCGCGGCCATCTCCGCGCCCTTAACGCCCTTCAATTTGCCCGCAATAAACGCAAACGCCTCATCCCAGCTGGCTTCCACCAGCTTCCCGCTATCCTCATCCCGGATATAGGGGCGATCAAGGCGCGCCTTATTCAGCCCGTCACAAGAAAAACGCGTACGATCATCAATCCATTCTTCGTTGATATCCTCATGCAAACGCGGCAGGATTCGCATCACCTCACGCCCGCGCACATCAATGCGAATATTTGCGCCCAAAGCGTCATGCACATCAATGCTCTGGGTTTTCTTCAACTCCCAACTCCGCGCCTTAAACGCATAGGGTTTGGAGGTCAGCGCGCCAACCGGGCAAATATCAACCAAATTTCCCGATAGCTCAGTGCGCAAAATTTCTCCAATGAATGTGCCGACTTCCGAATCTTCGCCCCTGTTCATTTGGCCCAGCACGGGCGTTCCGGCAATTTCTTCGGCAAATCTTATGCAGCGCGTGCAATTGATGCAGCGGCTCATCACCGTTTTAATCAGCGGCCCCAGCTCTTTATCTGGCACAGCGCGTTTATTCTCGGCAAAGCGCGAACGGTCAAAGCCATAGCCCACGGCCTGATCCTGCAAATCACACTCACCGCCCTGGTCGCAAACCGGGCAATCCAGCGGGTGATTGATCAACATCATTTCCATCACGCCCTTGCGCGCATCTGTCACCATTTCCGAATCGGTGCGAACAACCATCCCCTCACCGCAAGCCATAGCGCAGCTCGCCGCGGGCTTGGGCGGGCCGCCCTCAACCTCCACCAGACACATGCGGCAATTCGCCGGCACAGTCAGCCGATCATGATAACAAAAATGCGGCACCTCAATCCCCAGCGCCTGCGCCGCCTGAAGGATACTCGTCCCCTGCTCGACCTCAATTTCCATGTCGTTGATTGTTAGTTTAGGCATTTATAAACCTGCATTCCCTGCGAAAGCAGGGACCTGTTGATCTGAATATAACGAGAACCCCACCTGCGCAGGGAAAGCAGATAAAAGTTTAAACTACGTAATGCAGAGAGTACAGAGGGAAAGGGAATTTATGCAGGGGCTGATTCAAGAGTTACCAATAATTTTCGAAAAGGTGCTGTCTCTTCTGCAGCGCAATTCTCTGCATCTTGAACTTTTTCCATTTTCATATTGACTCCTTCCTTTAGGTAGGCTGTTAAAGCTTGCTTAGAAAAAAAAGCTAAGCAATTTTCATCGACCTTAAAGTAATCACGAAGCCCTGGGTACCTATCGACCTTAAATGTCATTGGCATTCTTAAATTAGGATCATTCTTTCCCTTCGTAGGGTCAAATGGTAGATTGTCGATAGAAAATTTTAACCCCTTCTTTGTCGAAACATAATTTCGAACATATTTTTGCCCCGTAGATTCTTTAACACATGAACTAGAGCCGTAATCAGTACCCTGTTCTTGTCGATAAACCACATCTTCCGTGACACCAATCGGGTGTTTTTTTAGTATAAAAAGCTTAATGCCCTCTGGCACACCTGTAACTGATAACTTAAAAATTTCTTTCATCCCAATACTCCTTTGCATTACTCAATAAATTTCGTATAACGCTGTTTCTAGACAATTACAGGTGAGCTGTCAAGAAAATTATGTCATACAGAATAGAAATCCTAGCCCACGAAGACGATGGTCGGGCGAAAATTATTGAGGGGGCGCTTAGCGCGCTGGATAAGCCCGCCAGCGTGCGGGTTGTGGATGTTTATACATCTGATAATGCGGCCATTATGGACCCGGTTTTAATCGGCAGTGTGACCAACCCGGTGACGCAGTCTTCATTCATACGTCATCCCTGCGAAAGCGGGAATGACACCATAGATTTAAAATTCGATTGGGCGCTGGAAATTGGCTTCTTACCCGGCGTGACGGATAATATAGGACATACGGTGGAGGAACTTCTCGAACTCTCCTCTTCCTGCTTTCCTCGTGAGAACGGAAGCCTGAAGCCGCAAGAAGATCCCCGCTTTCGCGGGGAAAGCAATAAAGTTTATTCCTCCCGCCTCTATCTGATCACGGGAGATTTAGAGCGCAGCGATATCGAATTACTGGCGGCGCAGCTATCAAACAGCCTGATCCAGCGCGCTTCGATCAAAACCCGCGATGAATTCGAGGCCGATGGCGGCATGGACGTTATTGTGCCAAACGTCACGCTAGAACATGAAGGCACAACGGCGGCGGATGATGTTGATCTAAACATCTCTGACGAGGCACTGATCGAAATTGGCGATAAGGGAATCGCAAATGCCGATGGCTCTCGCCGCGGGCCGCTGGGCATGTCCCTGCTCTATATGAAAGCTGTTCAAGAATATTTTGCTAAAACCGAAGGCCGCGCGCCAAAGGATATTGAGCTGGAAACCATCGCGCAAACATGGTCGGAGCATTGCAAACACACCATTTTCGCCTCCTCCATTGATGAGATCAAGGACGGGATTTACAAGCATTACATCAAGCGCGCCACGCAGGACATTCGTGCGGCGCGTCAAGCCAGGCTGCTTTCCCCGTGCAAACGGGGACCTGTTTCCTCACCAGCGGAAGATCCCCGTTTGCACGGGGAAAGCAAGGGTGGAGAAAGCAAAAATGGATGGAATGATGAAATTGACGGGGATTTCTGCCTCTCTGTCTTTTCCGATAATGCAGGCGGGATTGTGTTTGACGAAGACTGGCTGATTACCGACAAGGTAGAGACTCACAACTCCCCTTCTGCGCTCGATCCGTTCGGCGGTTCGATCACCGGCATCGTCGGCGTAAATCGCGATTGCATGGGCTTTGGCATGGGCGCAAAACCTGTGATAAACCGCTATGGCTATTGCCTCGCGCCTGTCCCTGCAAGCCGGGGACAGTTACTTTTTCAGGGCAAAGACTCTGAAAATAACCAGCATAGCGACATTGAAAAAGTAACTGTCCCCAGATTCGAGTATTACCGCGATAAAAATCTCACAACGCCCATCCTTTCCCCGGAAACCATCATGAACGGCGTGGTAGCTGGCGTTGAGGCAGGCGGCAATCAATCCGGCATCCCAACGCCGCAGGGCTTTGCCTATTTCGATGATCGCTATGTCGGCAAGCCACTAGTCTTTGTCGGCACAATCGGCCTGATGCCGCGCATGATTAATGACAAGCTCAGCCATGAGAAATGCGCCAACCCCGGCGATAAAATCATGATGATTGGCGGGCGCGTTGGCCGCGATGGCATTCACGGCGCGACGTTTAGCTCTGTCGCGCTTGATGAAGGCTCCCCCGCCACCGCCGTACAAATCGGCGACCCGATCACGCAAAAGAAATTCAGCGATGCGATTATCAAAGAGCTACGCGGCAAGTCCGATTCCAATGGCGATAGCTGGTATAGCGCCATCACCGATAACGGCGCAGGCGGCCTGTCATCTTCAGTTGGCGAAATGGCAGAACAGTCTGGCGGCTTTCATCTGGAGCTGGAAAAAGTGCCGCTGAAATACCCCGGCATGGCGCCGTGGGAAATCTGGATTTCCGAAAGTCAGGAGCGCATGACGCTCTCCGTACCGCCGAAAAATACCGATAAAATAATAGAGCTTATGGCACGGCGCGGCGTTGAAGCCACAGTGATCGGCACCTACACCGACACAGGCCGCTCGCACATTACCTATAACGGCCAAACCATCATGGATATGGAGATGGATTTCCTGCATGACGGATTGCCCGAAACGCCGCTGAAAACTGTACCCATTAAGGGCGGTGAGCCGGAGCCTGATATATTGTGCGTTCCCCGCGAAAGCGGGGACCTGAGTGCACTGAAGAAAGGTCCCCGCTTTCGCGGGGAAGACAGCTTTCTAGATACTATGCTCCTGCAAATGCTTTCCCGCCTCAATATCTGCTCCAAGGAATTTATTGCAACCCAATACGACCATAATGTGCAAGGCTCCGCCGTTCTTGGCCCTATTCAGGGGCCGGGGCGGCTCTATGGCGAGACCAGCATTTCCCGCCCGCTGCTCACCTCGCCCAAGGGCGTTGTGCTGTCTCAAGGCCTTGCCCCGCGCTATGGCGATATTGATTGCTACCACATGGCGGCAAGCGCGCTGGATATGGCGGTGCGCAACGCGGTGGCGGCAGGGGTGGATTACAACCACCTCGCCCTGCTGGATAATTTCTGTTGGTGCTCCTCGGATGAGCCGGAGCGTCTTTATCAGCTAAAACGCGCAGCCGAGGCTATTTATGAGCTTGCCGTGCTTTATAAAGCGCCCTTTATCTCTGGCAAGGACAGCATGTTCAACGACTTTAAAGGCTTTGATGCAGACGGGCAGCCGGTGAAAATCTCCGCCCCGCCCACCCTTCTCATATCCTCCATCGGCGTTATCCCGAATGTGGAGCAATCGATATCGCCCGCGCCCAAGGCGGCCGGCGATTTCATCTATCTTCTGGGCGAAACCAGGGACGAGCTGGGCGGCAGCGAATATTACGATCATCACGGACATTTGGGGCAAAACGTTCCACAAGTCGACGGCGAAAAGAATGCGCAGCTTTACGCGCTCTATAGCAAAATCGCGAGAGAGCGCTACATCGCTTCGGCCATCGGCGTTGGCTTTGGCGGGCTAGGCGTTGCGCTAGCGAAAAAAGCCATTGCCGGGCAAATGGGGATGGAGATTGATCTGGAGTGTTTGAACAGCGACCTGCGCGCCGACAAACTCCTCTTCTCCGAAAGCAACGGCCGCATCCTCGTTACCGTCGCCCCAGCCCACAAAGAGCCCTTCGAACAAAGCCTGGAAAGCTTCGGCAGCTATTACCGCATTGGTACGGTTACGGAAGAGGATAAACTGATAATTAACAATACACTCGACGTAAAACTTAAAGCATTAGAAGAGGCCTACAAAGCGCCATTGAGAGACTATTAAAATGATTTCACCACAAAGGCTCAAAGGACACAAAGAATCACAAAGGTTTTTAAATTCTTTTTCTTTGAGAACCTTTGTGTCCTTTGAGCCTTTGTGGTGAAAAAAACCTTCGTGCTTCAAAAATAAAAACGGTAAATTATGACAGCAAAAGCCCTGATACTCGCCGGATACGGATTAAACTGTGAAGAGGAAACGCTTCACGCCTTTAACCATGTCGGCATGGATGGCGTGATTCGCCATATTAACGATATAATCGAAAACCCGGCAGAGCTGAACGATTATCAAACCCTCGTCATTCCCGGCGGGTTCTCATACGGCGATGATACCGGCTCCGGCAATGCGTTTGCGCAGAAAATGAAGCTCTCACTCTGGGATGATCTGCGGACGTTTCTTGAGCGCGACATGCTGATGCTCGGCGTTTGTAATGGCTGCCAGATCATGGCCAATCTCGGCCTGATCCCCGGCTCTGACAAAGCGTTCGGCGTGCGCAAAATCGCCGTCACGCACAATCTAACCGCGCGCTATCAATGCCGGTGGGTTGATGTAAAGGCCAATAGCAAAACCAATTCCCCATGGCTTGCCGGCATCAAATCCATGCACATCCCCGTAGCCCACGGCGAAGGCCGCTTCATGATGGATGATAAAACCCTGAAATCACTAAAGAAAAACGGCCAGATCGCGCTTCAGTACGTTAAATGTCATCCCGATGAAAGCCGGGACCGGGGAGACATAAACCACCCCGATCCCGTTTTACAACGGGATGACAAAAAAATGGTGTTGGCGAACGGGCAATTCCCCTATAACCCCAACGGCTCCCTCTCCGACATCGCCGCCATAACCGACAAAACCGGCCGAATCCTAGCCATAATGCCCCACCCCGAACGCGGCATGTTCCCCTGGCAACGCGACGATTATCACGAGCTGAAAGACAAAGCCCAGCGCGAAGGCAAAGATTTACCGGAAATAGCGGATGGCATGGCACTGTTTAAGAATGCAGCGCGGTATTTTGGATAGATGCCAAAAATTAAAGCAGCCTAGCCCGCATTCTCTTGACATAGACACAACATCTCTATAACCATAACCTTTCAAATGGAGTAGAGTATGAATTTACTATCAATAATTGAAAGTGCAAGCAAGGACATCAAAGGGCCTGAAAGGCTACGAGAGCAATTTAATATAGACTTGCTTGCATATGAAAAAGAGCTGAGGTGCCTACAGCAGCAAAAACACGCCGCCATGACGCAACGCTCGCAAGAACATAATGATAGATTAGAACGCAGCCAAAACTTTGCCGCCCCTATCCGGGAATTTATCTACGCACTTTGCTGTGAGACAGAAAATAACGCTCCCCCCGAAAATGGTAACTTTTATTGTGAGGATTACAGTGAAGGCGGCCCGGAACACCTTAATCCAAAGGCCATTAGCACCCTATCTATGAAATTCTCCGCTTGGGATTATACTGTCCATGAGAGACGCCCAAGCTGGGGCCCTGAAAGAAAAAATTACATCCCCCAATACCCTGAACTTAAACGCATAATACCCGAAATAAAAGTTACAACATACCCAGATGGAACCATTGAGATCTATGGCAACATAAATGCTAAGCGCTCTAGCCACAGCGAAGAATTTGGCCTTAGCTATAGCCATGTTTATACGGAGCTATATACAGGAGAATCATTAGAAAAAGCGCTACAAACTATTGTTCAGTTCTTTGTTTGGGAGCTACAAGAAAGAAAAAGCCAAATTGAAACGGCTATCAATCTATATGAAAGCGGCGCGCCAATTTTGAAACCAGAATATCTCTAAGCCACCATCTTCCGGTACTCCATTATCCTATGCTCCAGCTCCGGCCTGAAATGCCTAATCAACCCTTGCACCGGCCAGGCCGCCGCATCACCCAACGCGCAGATTGTGTTGCCTTCGATTTCTTTGGTCACATCCCAGAGCATGTCGATTTCATCCACGGTTGCGTTGCCCTTCACCATGCGGGTCATGATGCGCCAGATCCAGCCTGTGCCCTCGCGGCAGGGCGTGCATTGGCCGCAGCTTTCATGTTTGTAGAAATAGGATAGCCGCGCAATCGCGTAAATCAGATCGGTGCTTTTATCCATGACAATCACCCCGGCTGTGCCAAGGCCGCTATTCACCTCGCGCAGACTATCAAAATCCATATGGACATGATCGCAAATATCCTTTGGCAGCATCGGTGTGGAAGAGCCGCCGGGGATGATCGCCTTTAGATTATCCCAGCCGCCGCGCACCCCGCCCGCATGCTTTTCAATCAATTCCTTCAGCGAAATGCCCATTTCTTCCTCGACATTACAGGGCTGGTTCACATGACCGGAAATGCAAAATAGCTTCGTGCCCGCATTCTTTTCATCACGGCCCAGCCCGGCAAACCAGCTCCCGCCCCGGCGCAAGATCGTTGGCGCAACGGCGATGGTTTCCACATTATTCACCGTGGTTGGACAGCTATAAAGCCCGGCCATAGCGGGAAATGGCGGCTTGTTACGCGGCTGGCCCTTTTTACCCTCAATCGATTCAATCAGCGCGGTTTCCTCTCCGCAAATATACGCGCCCGCACCGCGATGCAGGATAACATCAAAATCCCAGCCACTGCCCGCGGCGTTCTTGCCCAGCAAGCCCTTATCATAGGCCTCCTCAATCGCGGTAATCACTGCCGACCCCTCGTTAAAAAACTCGCCGCGAATATAGATATAGGCCGCATGCGCGCCCATCGCAAAGCCCGCAAGCAAGCAGCCTTCGAGCAATTTATGCGGCTCGTTGCGCAAAATATCGCGATCCTTGCACGTGCCGGGTTCAGATTCATCGGCATTCACCACCAGATAATGCGGCCTCTCGCTTGGCTCCTTAGGCATGAACGACCATTTCAGCCCCGTCGGAAACCCCGCCCCACCGCGGCCGCGCAGGCCAGAAGCCTTCATTTCCTCAATGATCCAGTCCCGACCCTTTTTAATCAGGCTGGCCGTTTTATCCCAATCGCCACGCTTCTGCGCAGCCTTCAAGCCAAATTCTTCCCAGCCATAAATATTGGTAAATATACGGTCTTCATCACGGAGCATTTAATTAAATCCTTTTTCTATTCACCACAAAGGCACAAAGATCTCTAAGAATCACAAAGTTTTTTGAATCCTTTTTCTTTGTGATTTTTTGTGTGCTTTGAGGCTTTGTGGTAATAAACATTTACGCCACCCCAGCCTTCTTGGCTTGCTTTTCCAGCGTCGTTGGACCGGACAGCGCCATGGAGGCTTTGCGGCCCTTTTGGCTGCCTATGGTTGGCTTCATATCTTCAGCCAAAGTGCCCAGCAACTCTTTCATACTTTCGGATGTGAGGTCTTCGTAGTAGTCATCATTGATCTGCACCATTGGCGCATTGACGCACGCACCGAGGCACTCGACCTCCACCAGCGTGAATTTACCGTCCTTCGTCGTTTCACCCATGCCGATGCCGAGATGCTTTTTGCTCGCCTGCACAATTTCATCCGAGCCGCAAAGCCAGCACGGCGTGGTCGTGCATATTTGCACCAAATGCTTGCCGACCGGCGCGAGATTATACATGGAGTAAAATGTCGCAACCTCATATACCTTGATGTGCGGCATGCCCAGCATATCGCCGATGTGATCCATCGCTGCGCGTGGAATCCAGCCTCCATGCGGCGGCTCAGCCTTCGCCCCCTCCTCACCCATTTGCCGCTGCGCCAGATCGAGCAATGGCATCACAGCGCTTTGCTGGCGGCCCTTGGGGTAGAGCGCGATAATGTCTGCAGCCTTCTTTTGGCTGGCTTTAGTAAACTCAAAGCTTTCAGGCTGGTAATCGGCATTTATTTCAAAAAGTTTTTTCATTATTCAATCACCACAGAGGTCACAGGGGTCACAGGGGTTTTCACAGAGAAGAATGAATAAAAATCACTCTGTGTTTTCTCTGTGGTCTTTGTGCGCTCTGTGGTTAAAAAATTATTCATCGATCAATCTCTCCAAACACAATATCCAATGAGCCGATAATCGACACCGCATCGGCCAGTTGATGACCCTTGCTCATGAAATCAAAGGCTTGCAAATGCGCAAATCCCGGGGCGCGGATGCGGCAGCGATAGGGCTTGTTCGTACCGTCGCTCACCAGATATACACCGAACTCACCCTTTGGCGCTTCAACGGCGGTGTAGGTCTCGCCCGCCGGAACGTGGAAGCCCTCTGTATAGAGCTTAAAGTGGTGGATCATCGCCTCCATTGAGGATTTCATCTCCGCGCGCGGCGGCGGGCAAACCTTGCGATCATCGGTCTTTACCGGGCCGTCCGGCATGTTCTCGATGGCTTGTTTCATGATCTTGATGGATTCAAACACTTCCGCCACACGCACCAGATAGCGCGCGTAACAATCGCCGGTTTTACCGATGGGAATGTCGAAATCGAAATCCTCATAACTGTCATAGGGCTGGCTTTTACGCAGATCCCACGCCACGCCGCTACCCCGCAGCATCGGACCGCTAAAGCCCCAATCGAGCGCCTCATCCTTACTCACCACGCCGATATCAACCGTGCGCTGTTTGAAAATCCGGTTGCCCGTGAAGAGTGTGTTGAGGTCGTTCATATAACCCTCAACGCTGTCGCACCACTCTAAAATATCATCCGTCAACCCCGCGGGCATATCCCGCGCCACACCGCCAGGGCGGAAGTAATTGGCATGCATGCGCGCGCCGCTCACGCGCTCATAAATCTCCATGCCCTTCTCGCGCTCTTCAAAGCCCCAAAGCGACGGCGTGATTGCGCCTACATCAAGCGCAAACGTCGTCAGGCTGAGCAAGTGGTTAAGCACGCGCCCAACCTCACAAAACAGCACGCGAATATATTGCCCGCGCTTTGGCACAGTAATGCCCAGCAGCTTTTCCACCGCCAGCGCAAAAGCATGCTCCTGATTCATCGGGCAAACATAATCCAGCCGATCAAAATATGGCAAAGCTTGCGTATAGGTTTTATGCTCAATCAGCTTTTCCGTGCCGCGATGCAGCAGGCCAATATGCGGATCAGCGCGCTCCACAATCTCGCCCTCCATCTCCAGCACAAGACGCAAAACACCGTGCGCCGCAGGGTGCTGCGGCCCAAAATTCATGGTCATAGGCTTGATTCGAGTCTCTTCGGCGATATCGAGATTTTCTGCTGTCTTCGCTCTCATCCGCCCACTTTCTTTTCTGTTGGCACATAGCCATGATCCGGCACCGCCGCTTTTTCATCGCCGGGGAGTTGGACATCCGTCAGACCCTCCCACGGGCTGAGGTAATCGAAACTGCGGAAATCTTGCGTGAGCTTCACAGGCTCGTAAACCACGCGCTTTAGCTCTTCACAATAGCGCAGCTCCACATGACCGCTCAGCGGGAAATCTTTGCGTTGCGGATGGCCTTCGAAGCCATAATCGGTGAGGATACGGCGCAGATCTGGATGTCCATTAAACATGATGCCGTACATATCCCAAACTTCGCGCTCGAACCAGCCCGCGGCGCTGTAAACGCCGATCACGCTGGGCACCAGCTCGTTTTCAGATATATCAAGTTTCACACGAATCCGGTGATTATGGCGCATGGATAGCAAATTATAGACGACCTCAAAACGTTTTTCACGCTCCGGAAAGTCTACAGCTGTAACGTCGATGAAAGTCTGGAACGTACATTCCTTATCATCGCGCAGGAAATCGAGCATTTTTTCGATGTCTTTGGTTTTCACCCAGACGACAAGCTCATCCTTAATGAATGTATAGTTCGTGACGGAAGCGCTGAGCTTTTCGGTGATGTAATCGGCAAGGTCTGTGAGGGCTTCGTTTGGCATTACTCACACTCCGGCGACGCTGATTCACGTTGCGCCTCAATCTCATCAAGGGTTTCACCTGGCGGGCCGCCCTTATTTTTCTCACGTGTCTTTCCATGTTCAGCAAGCTCGCTTAAAACCCGCCTGATCTCGCTATCACGATCTTGTGACGACAAACCATTTTGTTCCAGATTACCGGGCAATGCGTGTATCCTCCCGCTGAATTTTCTTTTGGAGCTGGAGCAATCCATAGACGAGCGCTTCGGCCGTGGGTGGACAGCCCGGCACGTAAATATCGACGGGCACAATGCGGTCACAGCCGCGCACGACGGAATAGCTGTAATGGTAATACCCGCCGCCATTGGCGCAGCTCCCCATTGAGATAACCCAGCGCGGCTCTGGCATTTGGTCATAGACCTTGCGCAAGGCCGGGGCCATTTTATTGGTCAGCGTGCCCGCCACAATCATCACATCAGATTGACGCGGGCTGGGGCGCGGAATCATGCCGAAACGATCGAGATCATACCGGCTCATATAGGCATGAATCATCTCCACCGCGCAGCACGCCAGCCCAAACGTCATCGGCCACATAGAGCCCGTACGCGCCCAGTCAAACAAATTATCCGCCTGCGTCAGGATGAAACCCTTCTCATCCAACGTCTTTGAAATCGCAGCAGGCACAACATCCTGCTCTTGCGGCGGTGGCGGCGGAACATGCGTGCGCAAATCATAATTCGGCGCAGCTATAACTTTTTTATCGTGGCCCATTTATATGCTTATTCCCAATCAAGGGCCCCCTTCTTCCACTCATACACAAACCCAACCGTCAGAATGCCGAGGAAGCTCATCATCGACCAGAATCCGAACATGCCGATTTCCTTGAGCGATACGGCCCAGGGAAATAGAAATGCGATCTCTAAATCAAAAATAATGAATAGCAAACATACCAGGTAAAACCGCACATCGAATTTGTTGCGCGCATCTGTGAAGGCCTCAAACCCGCACTCATAGGCCGAATTTTTCTCCGAATCCGGCTTTTGTTTTGCCACGAGAATAGAGCCAAATACCATCGCCACAGATATCGCACACGCAATAAACATGAACAGCAGAATAGGCAGATATTGAATTAAGAGTTCTTCAGAGGCCATGGTATTTAAGGAATCTTTGAAAATTACACCTTAAATCTTTTACCACTCCGGGCTTTAAAAGGGAATAAGAATTAGAGAGTTATCATACAATAATGGGACGAATTTTAACGTCATAAATATTTTTAACAAAGCTAAGCTTTAATACCGTTGACAGACGAATGTTTTTGCTGTTAAAAATCACTCCTCAAATGCGCGGGTGTAGCTCAGTTGGTTAGAGCGCCGCCCTGTCACGGCGGAGGCCGCGAGTTCAAGTCTCGTCACTCGCGCCATTTGAATTTTCTAATAATCATAAAATAACGTCATTACACGGCTCGTCCGTGTAATCCATGAAACACCACGTAGACCACATGCATAAAGCGTGTGATGACGTGAATATAATCATTTCAAATAAGAGCCGCACAACATCCCAAACTCGTCATTGCACGATTTATTCGTGCAATCCACGGCTGAACGTAGATTACACGGACGAGCCGTGTAATGACGGTGCTTGTTAGATATTACATTCTATAATTGGAATGACTATAATTATCTGGGACAGATTATGCCGCCAGCGCCGCTGGCTGCGGATTAAAGTCGAGATCGAGCGCTTCTGCAACCGCTTCATGCGTAATTTCGCCGTGACAGACATTCAGGCCGAGACGGAAGGCTTCGCTGCCTGAAAGCGCCTCTTTCCAGCCCTTATTCGCCAGATCAAGCGCATATGGCAAGACCGAGTGATTAAGCGCCAGAGCGGAGGTCAGCGGCACCGCGCCCGGCATGTTAGCTACGCAATAATGCACAACGCCGTCCACGATATAGGTTGGATCAGCATGCGTTGTGGGCTTGCTCGTCTCAAAACATCCGCCCTGGTCAATAGCAATATCGACCATGACCGTGCCGGGCTGCATGTCAGAAAGCATTGATTTACTGATTAGCCTTGGCGCGGAGGCACCAGGAATTAAAACTGCGCCGATAATAAGGTCTGAGCTTTGCGCGAATCGCTCCAGTGTCTCAATATTCGAATAAACGATATTCGCCCTTCCATGGAAATATTCATCCAAAAAACGCATCCGCTCGTTATTACGCTCTAGAATAGTAACATTTGCGCCCAACCCAGTGGCCATTTGTGCCGCATGGAAGCCAGAAACGCCGCCACCAATAATCAGAACCTTAGCGGGCTTAACCCCTGGAACGCCACCAATTAAACGACCATTACCACCCATATGTTTCTGGAGGTTATATGCGCCGACCTGCACAGACAAACGCCCAGCAATCTCGCTCATTGGCTCTAACAGAGGCAAGCCGCGTCCATTGTGTCCCGTCACTGTTTCATAGGCAATCGCCACAGAACCGGACTCCATCAAGCCCTTAGCCTGCTCCGCATCCGCAGCTAAATGAAGGTAGGTAAACAAAACCTGGCCTTCACGCAGCATCTTGCACTCATTCGCCTGCGGCTCCTTAACCTTAATGATCATATCGGCTTTCTCAAATATTTCAGCAGCAGAGCCAACAATTTTTGCACCAACTTTTTCATAGTGAGCATCCATAAAGTTAATGCCTACCCCGGCATCCGTCTCGACCAGCACCTCATGACCATTAGCCACGAATTCTTTCACCGAAGACGGAACAAGGCCTACGCGATACTCAAGTGTTTTAATTTCCTTTGGAACACCAATCAACATGCTTTCACCTAACTCTGAAATATTATTACAAAAATTTTGAAAATAATATGCCGAGAAAGGCTCAATGAAGCAAGGTGCAGCGCAGCAAAATACAGCAAATTTTATTACGTATTTAGGCCAGCCATTAAAATATATTTCATCTCCATATATTCATCCAGGCCATAGCGGGAGCCTTCGCGGCCCACACCAGACTCTTTAATCCCGCCAAAAGGCGCGACTTCGGTAGAGAGCACACCCGTGTTGACCGCGACCATGCCGTATTCCAGAGCCTCCGACACGCGCCAAACGCGCCCCATATCACGGGCAAAGAAATACGCGGCAAGCCCGTAATCCGTCGCGTTCGCCAGCTGAATGACCTCCTCCTCACTGCCAAACTTAAAAATCGGGGCAAGCGGGCCGAAGGTTTCTTCCGTGGCCACACGCATCTCGGCAGTCACACCGGTCACGATTGTAGGCTCAAAGAATGCGGCGCCTTTTTCATGGGGTTTACCGCCGAGCACAATCTTACCGCCCTTATCGACCGCGTCTTTAATATGCTCTTGCACCTTTTCAAACGCGCCCGCATTGATCAACGGACCAATGTCATTACCCTCAATCCCTGGCCCGACATCCATATCCTTCACAGCGGCGATGAATTTCTCGACGAACTCATCATGCACCGCTTCATGCACATAAATCCGGTTGGCGCACACACAGGTTTGCCCGGCATTGCGGTACTTACAGATGATCGCGCCCTCAACGGCCGCGTCGATATCCGCATCTTCAAACACAATGAATGGCGCATTACCGCCCAGCTCTAGCGAGAGCTTCTTTAAGGTCTTTGAACATTGGCGCATCAGAATCTTGCCAACCTCGGTCGAGCCGGTGAAGGACAGCTTGCGCACGACTTTACTCTCACACAGCTCGCGCGAGATCGGCACAGCTTCGCGCCCCGTCACGATATTCATCACGCCGGGTGGCACGCCCGCCGCCTCGCCCAGAACAGCCAGCGCCAGCGCGGAAAGCGGCGTTTCGCTGGCGGGTTTACACACCACAGTGCAGCCCGCAGCCAGCGCAGGGCCAACCTTGCGCGCGATCATCGCGCTAGGGAAATTCCACGGCGTGATCACAGCGCACACGCCCACAGGCTGCTTCGTCACCAAAATCCGCGTACCATCAATCGGGCTGGGGATCACATCGCCATAGGCGCGCTTGCCTTCCTCCGCGAACCATTCAAAAAAGCTCGCGCCATAGGCGATCTCGCCTTTAGATTCAGCGAGCGGCTTGCCCTGCTCCAACGTCATCAGCATTGCCAAGCCGTCCTGATGCACCATCATCAGATCCGCCCATTTCCTCAAGATCTTCGCACGATCCTTCGACGTGCGCGCAGACCATTCCGGCAAAGCCTTCTCCGCCGCCGCGATCGCCTTAATCGTCTCCGCCCCCTTCATATCCGGCACCGCCCCAATCACCGAACCATCAGCGGGGTTGAGCACATCAAAACTATGCTCCGCACCAATCCATTGGCCGTCGATATAAGCTTTGTCTTTCAGAAGGTCTTCATTTTTGAGATTTGAGGTCATGGGTGTTTTTATACTGTAAGTAACCGCACATTGACTAGAGAAATATAATTACAAAAAAAACAAAAAAATGACTTGAAAAAGCCTTTTTTGCTGATATGTTTAATCGTCTTTCTATAAAACTTAAGGAGTACCCCAATGAGCACTGAGCCAATTCAAATAGATAAAGTACTAGACCAAGCCTTCAATTAAAATGCACACCACATACGAACTATTGTTGGGCAACCAATTCAGTTTTTGATTAATGGTGAATTATCTCCACTGGATGATCGTGTTATAACATCAGATGATGCCATCTCCTTAATGAGAGCAGTCACACCAGAAAGAGATCAGCAAAACCTCCAAGAAACTGGCGGTGCTAGATTTGCCTTTGCGTATGGGGCTAAGGGCAAACTTGTTGCAAACATTAGCCGAAATCGTGGTGATATTTCGATGACCCTCAAACTTGTTCCTCCACTCAAGACGCTCAAAGAGCTTGAGTTACCACAGGTCGTTCATAAAATGGCATCCGCACAATCCGGGCTTATCCTTATAAAAACAGCGGCAGGGCAAGGACGAACGAGCATTCTAAATACCTTGGTTGATGATATTAACGACAAAGCCAAAAAACAAATCTCTATGATTAGCGATGCCCTGGAACACTATCATTCTCCAAAGAAAAGTACATTTTTGGACTCCCAAATTGGGAATGACGCGCTGACGCTATCAGATGCAGCGCGCAGCGCGATAGATCATGGATCTGACGTTATTTGCATAGACTCCAACTCATCAACCGGAACGGAAATTGTTAAAGCAACAATGCAAGCCGTACAAGCTGGAAGCCTTGTGATTGTTACACAATGTGAAAAAGCCTATGGCCATCCAATGAAGCTCTTTAACCCTGGCGATTGCGGGACATTGGAAAGTGAAGTTGACTATATTCAAGACGTTTTTTTGAATGCTTATATAGGCACAATTGGACAACATATAGATTTTGCATCACAAGATGTTCGAGCTCAAACGCAAAGCAAGCAAGGTTCTTCAAATCATGTACATGCAAAATGGCTGCCGCCTGAATACGGAAACAGCTAAGCCACCGCGCTTTCCCCTGCGCCATAACGGGCCTTAACGTAAGCTTCGACCAAGGCTTGAAACTCCCCCGCGATGTTCTCACCGCGCAATGTATGCGCCTTTTTACCGTCGATGAAGACGGGCGCGACAGGGGTTTCGCCGGTGCCGGGGAGGGAAATGCCGATATCGGCGTGCTTGCTTTCGCCGGGGCCGTTGACGATGCAGCCCATGATGGCGACCTGCATGGTTTCTACGCCGGTATATTGGGTTTTCCAGATGGGCATTTTAATATCTAAAAAGCGCTGAATATCTTGCGCAAGCTCCTGGAATGTCGTGCTGGTGGTGCGGCCGCAACCGGGGCATGCGATAACCTCTGGCGCAAAGCTGCGCAAGCCGAGTGCTTGCAGGATTTCTTGGCACACTTTTACCTCAGCGCGGCGATCACCGCCCGGCTCTGGCGTTAGAGATGCGCGGATGGTGTCGCCGATGCCTTCATTGAGGAGGATACCCTCCGCCAGCGCCGTTGCGACAATACCCTTGGAGCCCATCCCGGCCTCCGTCAGGCCCAAATGCAGCGCGTAATTGGAGCGTTTTGCGAGCTCTCGATAGACCGCCAGCAAATCAGGCACCCGGCTCACCTTGGCGGACAGAATGATACGATCTGGACTTAGTCCGATATGCTCGGCCTTTTCCGCGCTGATCAATGCCGATTGCACCAATGTCTCGCGCATGACCTCATCCGCAGGCTTAGGGCTGGAAAGCGCTGCATTTTCATCCATCAGCTTGGTTGCCAGCGCCTGATCAAGCGACCCCCAATTCACACCGATTCGGATGGGTTTTTGGTATTCAATGGCCTTTTCGACCATCATTTCGAATTGTTTGTCTCGCTTTTGGCCAAACCCGACATTCCCGGGGTTTATACGGTATTTATCGAGCGCTTGCGCCATTTCCGGGTTATCCATCAATAGCTTATGCCCGTTATAGTGGAAGCACCCCACAAGTGGAACATCAAGCCCCTCTTTTTCCAGCAATTCTCGAATTCCTACCACGCCGCGCGCGGCTTCATCATTATTTACAGTTAATCTAATGACTTCAGATCCGGATATAAATAGCTGTTTTATTTGATTAAAACTAGATTCAATGTCTGCTGTATCTGTATTGGTCATGGACTGCACAACCACAGGCGCGCCACCGCCGACGCTCACCCCCCGAATGTGAACAGCCTTCGTTTCATGACGTTTCTGTGTATGAAGAGCAACCATGCCATTTCCTGTGCGTTAAAATCTGGTCTATACTTAATGTGGTTCAAGGGTTTAGTCAATTTAACTTATAGGGAGTCTTCGCGGGAACATTAATACATACGTAACCTAAAACACGTAAAATTACAGTAGATGACACAGGATGTGGTTATTAGCAGTGCGCTGAGGCAGAATCTTCTCAGTCTTCAGAATACGGCGCGGGTTTTGGACCGCACCGTGTTGCGTCTTGCTACGGGCTTAAAAGTGAACTCTGCGCTGGATAATCCCTCCAGCTTTTTCACCGCGCGCGGCCTGAGCAACGAAGCCAACGACCTCTCTCGCCTCCTTGATGGTGTTAATCAGGGGATACAAACAATCAAAGAGGCCGATGTGGGCCTAAACACCCTCACCGCCCTCACAAGGCAAGCCGAAACGGTTGCGCAGCAAGCGCTTGAGCTCTACAATCAAGCCCCCCCCAAACCCATCACAGTCGGCACTAAAGATATCACTGGCGGGCCGCTGGTTAACTCTCCTGACATTAATGTTAATGATGATGTTATTATTCGCTTTAGGAAAAAGGATGAAACAGCGCTTTTCGGTACATCATCCGTTGCCGTTAATATTGAGGCAACCACGACAGCAGGAGAGCTCGCAGCCCAGCTCAGCGCCCTTAGAACAACCGATGGTGAACAGCTGGTTCAAGTAGAGCTCTTAAGCAACGGCACGCTTCAAATTGAAGGGAAAAATGACTTCATACTGAGCATTAATTTTCGCGCCGCCGCCATATCAGATGCTAATAATTTAATTTTAGCCGATGCGCTGGGCTTTGGTGAACAAGCAATAACGCTCATAAGGAACTCTCTTTTTGGAAACGAAGCCGGTTTTGACCTCGCCGGAACACGAACTGTGATAAGCCATAGATTTGTTAACGCTGCTGGAGAAAATGCAAAAGGCTCCGATCTGCTTACCAACCTAACAACGCCCGATGGTTCCTTCACCTTCATTGGTTTAGACAATGCAGCGGATCAATTCAGGATTGGCGTTAATGGTGACGCCCAATACGATGTTTTGCTCGATAACACACAAACCGTTCAAGGGTTTGTGAACGGAATTAATAATATAAGCGCCTTACAAGGCAGGATTTTTGCAGAATTTGATGATGAAACGGGGCAAATTAGGATCAGTGCGATTGATGATACTATTGAAACACTGGAGTTTGGCGTTGTTGGAGATGGGATTATGCTTGCCAATTTTGGCTTTTCTGTAGGCTTACACCTCAGTTTCGTTGGTGGCGTACCGGCAGAAAAGAAAATCATTCTTGGACAGGGAATCACCCCAACCCTCACGCAGATAAACCGCCTTGAGGACGATTATGATTCCCTGACTGAACAGATAGACGGCATTTCCGAAGATGCCAAATATTTAGGCATAAATCTGCTGGGCGGGGATAGCTTAACAACATTCTTTAACTCGGGCCTCACAAGCAGCCTGGTCACAGAAGGCGCGAACTTTACAGCGCAGGGCCTGGGATTTAGGACTAAAGCTGGCTTCAGGAGCATCACCAACACTCAAACTGACCTTGATATCGCAAAAAATTCTTTGTCAGAAATTAGAAGCTTTCAACGCTCCGTTGCCAATAACCTGGCGATTATTCAAGCGCGGCAAATATTTATAGAAGAGACCATCAATACATTAAGAGCTGGCAGCGGCGACCTAACTATTGCCGATCAAAATAAAGAGGGCGCAAACTTACTTGCCCTACAAACCCGCGAAGCGCTAGGCGTAACGGCTTTATCGCTTGCCACACAATCACAGCAAAGCGTTTTGAGGTTGTTTTAGAGACACAGAAAAATTGAGAATGATTGGTGGGCGATGAGAGGGTCGAACTCCCGACATCCTCGGTGTAAACGAGGCGCTCTACCACTGAGCTAATCGCCCATCCAGTGGAGCGATTAGAAATAGTCAGTTCGCCGAAATAAATCAAGCATTAAATCACGCAATAAGCACGACATCACTGATGTATAACAAAATCAGGATCATGTGCAGGGTTTTGCAGCGCCATCCAGCGCCCCTCGTTCACCTACGTCAGCCTCTCACACCAGATAGAGAGGCACTCCCCGCCCTGCGCTGCTAAAAACCCGTCGCTGTAAAATTTAAAGACAATGGCGGCAAACACTGGAGAATATATTCCTATAAAAGCAATCCCTGTCAATAAAAAAGCCCCACCATATTGGCAGGGCTTTTTAATTCTTTAATGAAGAGGCTTACTAGATCCCGTTTTCTTAAATGCGCCTTCGCACATCAACGGGATAAAAACCTCTCAGTTTTTACTTCTTGCCGTTTACGGACTCTTTCAAGTCTTTACCAGCCTTGAACTTAGGCTGCTTGGACGCTGGAATCTTGATTGGCTCACCAGTACGTGGATTGCGGCCAGTTGTCGCAGCGCGGTTAGCAACTGAGAATGTACCAAATCCTACGAGACGAACGTCATCGCCTTTTTTCAAAGACGCTTTGATTGCATCAATAACGGCATCAACAGCTTCCGCTGCTTTTGTTTTTGAAATGTCAGCATTTTTAGCAACAGTTGCTACGAGGTCTTGTTTGTTCATGATGAACTCCCCTTTTCGGTTAAGACGTTAAATAGATGGCCTGATCAAAATTATTTCCTCACAGACCGGTTGTGCTGAAAATCCTTCGCAAAGCAAAGCTGTGCAAGGGTTTCCTGCGGTTTGTAGGGAAAAGCCTAGGCCGTTTTCAGGGGGTGTGTCAATGACGAATTACGCCATCTTCCTTATTTTCTGCTGTTTCTGGCGAAATTTCGGCTATTTCTTTACCAGAATCACTTTTCAAAGGCTTTGGAAGCTCCGTCAGCGCGTGCGCAAGCACCTCATCAATCGTGGACACAGACACGATTTCCAGACCTTTCTTGACGTTTGTCGGGATATCTTCCAGATCCTTGACGTTATCTTCCGGGATCAAAACCTTGGTAATGCCGCCGCGCATGGCACCGAGAAGCTTCTCCTTAAGCCCGCCAATCGCCGTGACTTTACCACGCAAATTCACCTCTCCGGTCATTGCGACCTCATTATACACCGGGATACCGCTCAAGCTGGAGATGATCGCCGTGACCATCGCCGCGCCCGCAGATGGGCCATCCTTTGGCACTGCGCCCTCTGGTACGTGCACGTGCACTTGCTGCTTTTTCAGCACCTCATAATCAATCCCATATTGCGGCGCGCGCGATTTAACCAGCATCTCCGCCACCGTAATGGATTCCTTCATGACGTCTTTAAGGTTCCCGGTCATAGAGACCTTGCCATCCTTGCCCTGTAGCGTAACCGCCTCAATTTGAAGAATAGAGCCGCCAACATCAGAGTAAGACAGGCCGCTAACCACGCCAACACCGTTTTCATCATCAATCTCGCGCGTACGATATTTCGGAATACCTGCATATTTCTTAAGGCTGCGCGGGGTGATGGAGATTTTCTCTTTCCCCTTCATCAAAATATCCTTAATCGCCTTACGGCACAGATTGGCCAGCTCCCGCTCCAAACTGCGAACACCCGCCTCACGCGTGTAATAGCGCACCAGATCACGAATGGCCGTATCGCTGATCGAAAACTCACCAGCACGCAGGCCTGCGGCTTTTATTTGCTTGTTCAGCAAGTGGCGCTTCACAATTTCGATTTTTTCATCTTCGGTATAGCCAGAGATGTAAATCAGCTCCATCCGGTCCAAAAGCGGGCGCGGCATGGTTTGCAGCGAATTGGCCGTACACACAAACATCACATCAGACAGATCATAATCCAGCTCCAGATAATGATCCTGGAACGTTGAATTTTGCTCCGGGTCCAGCACCTCAAGCAATGCAGAGCTTGGGTCGCCGCGCCAATCAGAGCCGAGCTTGTCAACTTCATCAAACAGAAATAGTGGATTAATCGTTTTGGCTTTTTTCATGCCCTGCACGACCTTACCCGGCATCGCACCTATATAAGTGCGGCGATGGCCACGAATTTCGCTCTCATCCCGCACACCGCCCAGCGACATGCGTACAAAATTACGGTTCGTCGCCCGTGCGATCGATTTTCCGAGCGAGGTTTTACCAACCCCCGGCGGCCCAATCAAACACAAAATCGGCCCCTTCACCTTATTGGTTCGCTGCTGCACGGCGAGGTATTCAAGAATACGCTCCTTCACCTTATCCAGACCATAATGATCTTTATCCAGCACCTTTTTCGCGACCTTGATATCTTTCTTCACGCGACTACGCTTTTTCCATGGCACATTGACGAGCCAATCCAGATAATTACGAACAACCGTCGCCTCAGCCGACATCGGACTCATTTGCTTGAGCTTCTTCAGCTCTTGGATTGCCCGTTCATGTGCGGGCTTGCTCAGCTTGGCCTCTTCGATTTTCTTGGCCAATTCGCTTAACTCATCAAATCCGCCATCGCCATCGCCGAGCTCCTTCTGGATCGCCTTCATTTGCTCGTTGAGGTAATATTCGCGCTGAGTCTTCTCCATTTGGCGTTTAACGCGACCACGAATGCGCTTTTCGACCTGAAGAACGCCAATTTCACCCTCCATAAAACCAAAAATCTTCTCCAAGCGCTCCATCGCGGTCGGAATTTCCAGCAATTCCTGCTTTTGATCAATCTTCAGCGCAAGGTGCGAAGCAATCGTGTCCGCCATCTTTGACGGCTCTTCAATTTGATTAACGGAAACAATGACTTCTGGCGGTATCTTCTTGTTCAGCTTCACATATTGTTCGAACTGCGTAATCGCCGCGCGGCTCAACGCCTCCAGCTCATCATTTTCGGCCATATCATCAGCAATAACCTCAATCTCAGCTTCGAAAAAATCGCTATTATCGCCGTATTTCGTGACTTTTGCGCGATCACCGCCTTCGACCAACACCTTCACCGTGCCGTCCGGCAGCTTCAATAGCTGCAAAATCGTGCCAATTGTGCCGACATCGTAGAGATCTTCCTGCTTCGGATCATCATCCGCTGGCGATTTCTGCGTTACGAGCAGGATTTGTTTGTCTTCCTGCATCACATGCTCGAGCGCCTTGACCGATTTTTCACGTCCAACAAACAGCGGCACCACCATATGGGGAAACACCACGATGTCACGAAGGGGCAGAACGGCGTAAGAGGAAGTTTTAGGGCCACCGAGCATAGAATATCACCTTATTTATTGCGTATATTGTCCATTATGCGTCAAAAAACGCCGATATAGAAGGAAATAATCGGCGCATTTACTCTGTATTCTAGATAAATGGCGTCACGACCCCCATAAATCAAGCGTATCTAGTTAAGATTACTGCGAAAACGTTTATTTTTTGTTATCATTGTCAGTAGAAACATCGCTTTTTTCAACAACATGATCTACAAGACCGAACGTTTTTGCCTGTTCCGCACTCATGAAGTTATCGCGATCCATCGCTTTTTCAATGGTGGAGAGCTTTTGCCCGGTATGCGTCACATAAATACCGTTCAAAATACTTCTCAAGCGAAGGATTTCCTGCGCCTGAATCTCGATATCAGAGGCCTGCCCGCGCGCACCGCCGGAGGGCTGGTGAATCATAATGCGCGAATGCGGCAGCGAAAAGCGCTTACCCGCCGCGCCGCCCGCCAGCAAGAGCGACCCCATAGAGGCCGCCTGCCCGATACACACGGTGGACACATCCGGCTTGATATATTGCATCGTGTCATACATCGCCATGCCGGATGTCACAACGCCGCCGGGGGAATTGATGTAGAAGGAAATATCCTTCTTCGGATTTTCTGATTCCAGGAATAAAAGCTGTGAACAAACCAGGCTGGACACGTGATCATTCACCTCTCCGGTTAGAAAGATAATCCGCTCCTTAAGCAGCCGAGAATAAATGTCAAACGCCCGCTCTCCGCGGTTTGTTTGCTCAATAACGGTGGGGACGAGGTGGTTCATATAGGTCTCGATGGGATCGCGCTCTGTCATGATATCTCTTTTTGGTTACAGTGATGGAAATCAGATAAAACTCTTAAGCCAAGAGTCAAAACAAACCGTAGCGTCCGGCCGCGGTTTGTTCAAGTGGGTAAGTAAAAGAATTAAGAGTATTAGTCGGCTTTTTTCTTAACCGGGGCTTTCTTTTTCGCCGCTGGCTTATCATCACCGTCTTTTTTGGCGACGGCCTTCTTCGCAGTTGATGCCTTTTTCTTCGGCGCCTCTTCCTCGTCATCATCAAGCATCTTCATCAACTCATCGGCTGTGACCTCTTTCTCGGTCACATCGGCCAGCTCAAGAATAAAGTCTACGACCTTTTCTTCAAACAGCGGTGCGCGCATACTTTCTAGAGCTTGTGGGTTTTTGGAATAATATTCGAAAACCTCTTTTTCCTGTCCAGGGTATTTCTGCGCTTCCATGATGACGGAGCGCTGAAGCTCTTGATCAGCAACGGTGATCTTGTTCTGATTACCAATTTCGGCCAAAATAAGCCCCAAACGCACGCGGCGCGCGGCAATGTCTTTATATTCCTTTTCCTCGGCCTTGCTCAGACCGGCCTTTTCCTCACCGTTGCGCTGGCGCTCCAGCTCTAGTTGATCAAGGATATTCTTATGCTCCATCTCTAGCATTGTCGGCGGGATTTCGAATGTGTGTGCGTCATCGAGGAAATCGAGCAGCGCCTTCTTCATATTCATGCGGCTATGCTGGTCCAGCTCTTGGGCGAGCTGCTCTTCCACAGCCACCTCAAGCGCCGCAACGTCATCCATGCCAAGTGATTTTGCAAACTCATCATCGATTTTCGCGTCGGCAGGCTCAAGCAATTCCTTGACCTCAACCTCAAAGATCGCATCACGACCGGCAAGTTCAGTCGCGCCATAATCTGCAGGGAACGAGACTTTAACATCTTTTTTCTCACCGGCCTTTGCGCCAACCAATTGTCCCTCAAACCCAGGAATAAACTGGCCAGAGCCAAGCATCAGGCGATGTTCATCAGATTGCATACCATCGTGATGCACATCATCATCCGCCGTGCGGCCATCAAAGCTGATCACAACGGTATCGCCGTCTTTTGCGCCGCGTTTGGTTTCAACGAGTTTGGTGGATGTGTTATTCTTCGCAATATTCTCAAGCGCCTCTGTCACAGCCTTTTTATCCGGCTTCGCAACAGGCTTCTCAACCTTAGCTTTTTTCAAATCAGTGATCTCGAATGTCGGCAGAACTTCAACAGCCAGAGAATACACAAGATCCTTGCCATCATCGAATTCTTTCACTTCAATCTTTGGTTGGATCGCGGGGCGCAGCTTTTTATCTTCGATCGCTTTAGCAGATGTTTCATTCACTGCCGCCTCAAGCACCTCACCCATCACAGACTTGCCGTAGCGCTGCTTCAGCATCGCCATAGGCACCTTACCTGGACGGAAACCTGGCATCTTGATCGTCTTACCAACCTCTACCAAGCGCTCATCCACGCGCTTATCAATATCATTCGCCGGAATGGTGATTTCCATCTCGTGAGTTAAGCCGTCTTGTTTGATCTCTTTTACTTGCATTTATTTTTCTTACTTATAATAGATGTTAAATCCTCGAATGGCATAAGCCACCAGAGGCCCGCAAGGGGGATGGATGGTGCGGCTGGAGGGACTTGAACCCCCACGCCCGAAAGCACTAGAACCTAAATCTAGCGTGTCTACCAATTTCACCACAGCCGCAAACCTATAGTGTGCGGGTATCTCTAAAGACTTATCTGACAGAATTCAAGCTAAATTCTGCACTATTTCAGGAATCATATCCGGCAAGTCGCTCGCGACCAGCCCTACGCCGAATTTGAGGGCCGCTTCACCATGCATCCAGACCGCGGCACAAGCCGCATCGAAAGGTCTCATTCCTTGCGCTAAAAGCCCGGTGATCATGCCCGCTAGCACATCGCCAGTGCCCGCTGTGGCGAGGGCTGGGCTGGCGTGGGTGTTGAGCACGATATCGCCGTTTGGCGCGGCGATGATGGTTTCTGGCCCCTTGAGCACAATAATCGCGCCGGAGCGTTTGGCTGCGGCTTCAGCGCGCTCTTCTCTGCTTCCCTCAATATCCGGGAAGATGCGCGCGAATTCGCCTTCATGGGGAGTGAGGATGAAATGCCCCCCTAATGCCGGTAAATCATTGAGCGCATCAGCGTCCAGCACCGTAGGACGTGTATCGGTATAGTCCACCGCCCTGCTCATCCCACCAGAGCCATAGAGCTTCGCCGTTACGCGATCATCATCCCAACCCAGATCATCACGCACCAGAATATGGGGCTTTAAAGTTTCGCGGTAGATATTGGCGATTTTTGCGGAGGCGAGAACCGTGACCAGTCCCGCGCCCATCCGCGCACAACTCTCTGCGGCCAGCCTTGTTGCGCCGGTTAAGGCAGGCGCACCATAGATTACGGCATGACCTCGCATATATTTATGCTGCTCGGTTTGCGCTCTAGGGAGGCTATCACGCCATAAATTTGGGTTATTTTCATGAATCATCATAAAAATTTTACCAAAAAACTTGACCAAAGCCACTATAGACATATACATCAAAGCAGCTTTAGATTTACTATGGCGGCTGTAGCTCAGTGGTAGAGCCCTCGGTTGTGGTCCGAGTGGTCGCGGGTTCGAACCCCGTCAGCCGCCCCATTAAGTTTTCTCAGCGAGCAGTGCGAGCTACAGAAAATACCATGTCCTGATCGAGCGAAGCAAGAACGGGACCTCAATGTGGATTTTAATTTCACTTTTTTCTAAAGGAGCCACCATCCGTGTCTGCCAATATCCTAAAATTCAAGAATGAAACTGAGTCTCTCAAATTTATTGCTGATCAAGAGATCCAGTTCATTGATATGAACTTCACGGATTTGCTGGGGAAATGGCAGCATACGACCGAGCATGCGAGCACGCTTGATGATTATAAGTTAAAGCGCGGCGTATTTTTTGATGGCTCATCCATTGCGGGCTGGCGAGACGTTGATAACTCCGACATGGTCCTGCGCCCTGATATCACAAAGGTCGCGCTTGATCCCTTTGCCGCGCAAAAGACCGTGAAAATTTTCTGTGACGTCTATGATCCAGAAACCGATGAGCCCTATAATCGTGATCCCCGCTCTATTGCAAAGGCCGCAGAGAGCTATATCAAAACCTCCGGCGTTGGCGATACCGCTTATTTCGGGCCGGAAGCTGAGTTCTTTATCTTCGATGATGTAAAGATCAATATGGATCAAAACCATGTAGGCTTTCAAATCGATAGCGAAGAAGGTCCGTATAATAGCGGCCGCACCTATGACACCGGCAATATGGGGCACCGTCCAAAGCCTAAGGGCGGCTACTTCCCAGAAGCCCCGATAGACAGCCTCTCCGATATTCGCGGCGAAATGCTGACCGTGATGCAGGATATGGGGCTATCCGTTGAAAAGCACCATCACGAGGTCGCGCCAAGCCAGTGCGAGCTGGGAATCGTCTATTCCACCCTGACCAACGGCGCAGATGACATTCAGATCTATAAGCATGTCGTGCATAATGTGGCCAACAGCTATGGCAAGACCGCGACCTTTATGCCTAAGCCTGTTTTTGGCGATAATGGTTCCGGCATGCATGTGCATCAATCGATCTGGAAGGGCGGCAAGCCGCTTTTTGCCGGGGATAGCTATGCGGGCCTGTCTGACACAGCCTTGTTCTATATCGGCGGTATTATCAAGCACGCGAAAGCCCTCAATGCCTTCACCAATCCGGCGACAAACAGCTATAAGCGCCTGGTGCCCGGCTATGAAGCGCCTGTGCTGCTCGCTTACTCCGCTCGCAACCGCAGCGCCTCTTGCCGCATCCCGCACAGCACCTCTGATAAAGGCAAACGCGTTGAAGTGCGTTTTCCTGATGCCTGCGCCAATCCATATCTCGCTTTTGCCGCCATGCTGATGGCCGGCATTGACGGGATTGAGAACAAAATTCATCCTGGTGAAGCCATGGACAAGGATCTATACGCCCTGCCCGCGGATGAGCTGGCACAAATTCCAACCGTTTGCAGATCGCTGCGCGAGGCGCTCGAATCGCTCAAGGCTGACCATGCGTTTTTGCTGAAGGGCGACGTGTTCAGCGCCGATATGATCGAATCCTATATCGGGCTTAAAATGAAAGAGGTCGAGCTATACGAAACCATGCCGCACCCGGCTGAGTTTTATATGTACTACTCATCGTAAGGGGCTTATTCAAAAAATTCTTCTTCGCCAATTAACGTGAAATTTTCATTCACCAGTTTAAAAGTCTGGGAATTTCGCGCCCACAGATCATAGTCATTTTCGCGTGAAGACGTCAGCAGCGTTAGAAAATAGTGGTAATCTCCAGCCATCATTTGCGTGATCCAAAACTCATAGGCGACAGCGTCATAGCCTGCGCGCTTCAGTTTAAAAACCTTAACACGCGGATCATCGAACCCTTCATCGAACTCAAACCCGCCCGGTGGATCAAGCGCTTCACCAAATATAAAGCCCTGCTGCTTCATTTCAGCCTTCAGCAACTCAAGCTCTTCCTCAATCGTTCCAGCATCAAACACAGACACTAAACTCACATCAATTCGTCCATTCAAAATAGCGGGTTTACGCTCATTAGGTTGGTAGTACCTTAAAATTTGTGCCGCCAAACGATCAAGCGATTTAAGAGGGCGGCTACGCAGCGTCCACGATTCCGGATAAGACATTTCTGCTAAATCCAGAAACGCATATGTTTTCATCTCTTCGATAGGCTCATACACTTTCCCCAAAAGCGCGAATGATGACATCACACTGACCTGCGCAGGCTTGCCCTGTCCCCATTTTTCAATCGGCATATGATAGGCGGCTAAAATAGCTTTATCGCCCGCGATCTTCGCCACCGCACGCACGATATAGGTATCATCGCGCTCCATTAACACATAAAGCGCCTCGGTCGTATCTTCGTCGATGGTTTTAAATCCCTCAATTTTGTAATTCTGCGCCAGTAAATATTGTAAAAACCACTGCTCCGCCGACAGCTTATATTCAAGGGCCATAACGTTCACAGAAAAGCGACTGCGCGGGCTCAAAATGTCCGGCGGGCTTACATATTGCGCGATCTCAGTGAATATTCTTGGCTGGATCATCGACTCTTCAACCTTGTAATCACCATACGGCGTCCATGATTTCGGCAGGCGTACCTTGTATGCAAGCGCAGAGTCATCTTCGCTCACCTCATGCAGCGTTGAATCTGCTTCCCACCGCGCCTGCTCCACGCCATCAATCTCGGGCATCGGCTTTTTAAAGCTCTCAAAGCTTTCTTGCGGCGATGCGTCTAGCGATTGCGCCTGCGCCGTGGTGTTCGTTGCTAAAGCACCACAGATAATCATCACAGCAAAAGCCGCACGGCCAATCTTTAATATTGATAAATTCATATTTAATTTCAGTTGGTTAAACATTGAACCTTCATTTTAACACAATTTGCAGGGGCACCGCCACGATAACGTAGCCACACATGCTTTTGTTCTGCGTAATTTACGCCAAATGGCTGAAAGCTGTTGATTTCTCTATTCTGCAGCGCTATTCAATTTTAAAGACAATATTTTATCACGCGAGTAAAACCTTAAATATGCCCGACCTTTTCGCCTCAAAGCCTTCCAAAGACAACAGCTACAGCGCCTCAGATATTGAAGTGCTGGAGGGGCTGGAGCCCGTTCGCAAACGCCCCGGTATGTATATTGGCGGCACGGATGATCGTGCGATGCACCATCTGGTTGGTGAAGTGCTCGATAATTCGATGGATGAAGCCGTAGCCGGTCATGCAGACTGGATTGAAATCTCGCTCGATGCGAATAACGCGATCACGATCAAGGATAATGGTCGTGGCATTCCCGTCGACGAACACCCCAAATATCCCGGAAAATCAGCGCTGGAGGTCATTCTCACCATGCTCCATTCCGGCGGTAAATTCAGCAATAAATCCTATCAAACCTCTGGCGGCCTACATGGCGTAGGGATCTCCGTTGTGAACGCACTGTCTGATGATATGTGGATCGAGGTTGCGCGCGATAAAAAGCTTTATAAACAAAGCTTCTCTCGCGGTTTGCCAACAACAAAACTCGAGAAACTCGGTGCGACGAACAACCGCCGCGGCACAACTGTTTACTTCCATCCTGATGCCGATATTTTTGGCTCCAAGGCGAGGTTTAAGCCCAGCTGGCTGTACCAAATGGCCCGCTCAAAGGCCTATCTCTATTCCGGCGTTGAAATCCGCTGGAAATGTGACCCAGCGCTTATTCCTGATGATGCTAAAATTAAGGCAAAAGAGATTTTTAAATTCCCCAATGGTTTGATGGACTTTCTTGAAGCATCACTTCATGATCGAAAAACCATCATCGAAAAACCCTTTCATGGAAAAGCAAAGCTGGCAGACAATGAAGGCCGCGTGGAGTTTGCCGTGGCCTGGCCCACAGGCGGCGAAGGCTTCTCGCACTCCTATTGCAACACCATTCCGACCATAAATGGCGGCACGCATGAAAGCGGCCTGCGCACTGCACTATCACGATCCTTACGCGCCTATGGCGAAATGACGGGCCAGAAAAAAGCCTCCATCATCACCGCTGATGACATTATGAATGGCGCGGCTATCCTGCTCTCCGTCTTCATCAAGGACCCACAATTTCAGGGACAGACCAAAGAAAAACTAGTCAACACATCCGTGACACGCTGGGTTGATAATGCGATCAAGGACCATTTCGATCACTGGCTTTCAAGCGATCCTGAATCAAGCAACACCCTCCTCCAGGCCATTATCGAGCGCGCCGAAGAGCGTCAGCGCCGCAAGAACGACAAAGACCAAGCGCGCAAAAGCGCAACGCGCAAGCTCAGCCTGCCCGGTAAACTTGCAGATTGCTCCCGCCGCAACGCTGAAGGCACAGAGCTGTTCATCGTTGAGGGCGATAGTGCGGGCGGCAGCGCCAAGCAAGGCCGTGCACGAGAAACGCAAGCCATCCTTCCTCTGCGCGGGAAAATCCTGAACGTTGTCAGCGCGACAAGCGACAAAATCCGCGCCAATCGTGAAATTCAGGACCTGATACAAGCCTTGGGCTGCGGCACAGGTAAAGATTTTGACCTCGAAAAGCTCCGCTATGAACGCATCATTGTCATGACGGATGCAGATGTTGACGGCGCGCATATTGCCGCCCTGCTCATCACCTTCTTCTACACGCAGATGAAACCCATGATCGAAGCTGGGCATCTATTCATCGCGCAACCGCCGCTCTACCGCCTCGTCAGCGGCAATGAAAGCGCCTATGCGAAGGATGACGAGCATAAAGACGAGCTGATGGAGACTGTCTTTAAGGGCAAAAAGAACGTCACAATGAGCCGCTTTAAGGGACTGGGCGAAATGCCCGCCGCGCAGCTGAAAGAAACCACAATGAACCCCAAAACCCGTACGCTCTTGCGCGTCACTCTACCCGATGCTATCGCCGTACTCGGCCTCACCTCCGAAATCGCAGATGATGATGTGCGGGAAACCGTAGGTGGACAGGCTGAAATTGATGATCTGGTGGAGCGCCTGATGGGCAAAAATGCCGAACCGCGCTTTCGGTTTATTCAGGATAATGCTGAATTTGCGCAGGATATAGACGTCTAATCCTGTTATTCCCCCTCCCAGAGGGAGGGGGTTAGGGGGAGGGGTTACGAACGGTCAACCAATCTAAACACCGTAAACCCCCACCTCAATCCTCCCCCTCAAGGGGAGGAAGCTCTTATTGGTTAATATTAAAGATTTATGTATTATGAAAAAGTATGTCGCGATTGTTGTTGTTTTATGCTTAATCATCTATAGCGCATATTTCACAACCGTTCAGCTCCCTGATCTTGTCCAGACAAAAGCCCTCCAAACTCTTCGCCAGATGGGGTTCACAAGCGCGACGATTGAGAAAAGCGACATCCGCATAAGCGCGGCGCGCTTTAAAAATATCGCGCTCGATGACGAAGCGCTAAGCACCATAAAGCGCCTAGAACTCTCATATTCCCCCCTCAACCTACTGCTCCACAAACAGCCTCGCAGTATTGCAATTCAAGGCCTCAGCTTAATCGGTGAGTTTTCTGATGACGGGCTCATCTCCATAGCAGGCTGGGATCGAAATCATGTGCGCACCATCACCCCTCAAAACACACCGCAAACCCTATCCATCGAAAAAGGGCGCATTGCGCTTCTTACTGACACAATCGGCGGCATCACTCTAGATTTTGATCTCCAAGCGCGTAAGAAAGGCAGCGAGCTAACCCTCACAGGCCGCTTGCGCAGCCAACAAAAACACATCAGTGCCATCGCCGACCTCACAGGCTTTATCAATGCAGATGGTCTGCTGCAGATAAATGCAGGGCTTGAGCGCGGCAAACTCGACATCGCACCCATCAAGGCCACCCGCGTTAACGGCCAAGTGCGCCTGACCATCGCGCCAAATACAGCGCCGCAGATCAGCGGACAATTTCAGGCCGGTGGTCTCAATCTCTATGGCATGCCATGGCAGAACGCCACAGGCAGTCTTCAGAGTGATCTTCAGGACTATATAATCTCTGCTGACATGAAATCGCTGGGCCATGAAAGTTTGGAGCTAGGGTTAACGCTAGAGAATCAACGTGGCGCTCTCTCCCTATCTGGCGCTGTGCACGCAGAAAACATCGATGATGCATTGGCCTATCTAGAGCAATTTAGCAGTGCGAGCTTAGATACCGCGCCGCTTCAACGCTTTAAAAATGAAGCAAACACCGCAATAGTGCTGGAAGACTTTAAAAATAATAAACTTGGATTTTTGCTTAAAAATGAAGAGGGGAAACCTCTTGAGCGCGGCCACTTCATCTTCCGCGATAATGAAATCGAAACATTAGAAATTCTAAAAGACTAACCGCTAGACTCCAAAATAATATTTAGCAATCAGCACAAACACACACCAGAGCAAGAGCACAAGAGGGATTCCCCCCTTCAAAAAATCTCGGAACCGATAGTGCCCCGGCCCCATCACCAGCAAATTCGTCTGATAACCAATGGGTGAAGCGAAAGAACAATTCGCCGCAAACAAGACCGTTAGCGCAAAGATAAAGGCAATGTCACCGTTCAACCCCGGCCCTACATCGATGGTGCCCGCCAAATTCATCGCAATTGGTGTGAACAAAATAGCGCAGGCATTATTCGTGAGCAAATTGGTACAAACAGCCACGAGAATAAACAGCGTCGCGAGCATAGAAAGCGGCGAGTCAACAAAGGGCAGCGAGAGCATCACATCCGCAATATAGCGCGCGCCGCCGCTGGCCTGCAGCGCCGTGCCAAGCGCGAGCATCGAACCCACAAGAAAGAAAATCTTACGATCAATCGCCCGCGTGGCCTGGCGGACATTCAGGCACCCCGTCACCACCATCAGTACAGCGCCCGTAATCGCCGCCACCGGAATAGACAAAAACCAAAGCGCAGCAAGAGCGATAACGCTCAGAAAAATACCGCCCGCAATCGGTGCTTTTTTAGGTAGTGGTAAATCCTTTTTAGAACCTGACAGCATCATAAAATCAGAGCTTTCGCGCAAAGAATCAATCACAGCGCGCTGGCCAGCCACCAGCAACACGTCACCAGCCTCCAGCCTGATCCGCCCTAAACGGCGACGCACAACCTTTGCACGGCGCTGAATACCCAAAACAATCGCACCATATTGCTTGTGAAAGCCAACATGCTCGAGCGACATATCAATCATCCGCGATGCTGGCGATATCATAATTTCAGCCAAAATCCCTGTGTCAGCGCGGCTAACCTCACCCTCTTCTTCGTTTTCAGAAACGCTGCCCATGACTTCGGCCTCTTCCTCAGACAGCAAGAATCCGGGATATTTTGACAACAGCTCTGTCAATGTCTCGCGCGTGGCCGCAACGATCAAATTATCACCAGCTTCAATAGCGTAGCACTCAAACGGCGGTAACAGCAAATGACCACCGCGCTGGATCAGCTTGATATTGAGATCTCCGAGCTCTGGAAAATGTCCTTCTTCACATTCCATACCAATCAACTTGCTGTCCCTACTGATATCCAGCTCCGCCACAAACTCTTTCTGATCACCCCTAAGCGCCCGCGCCATGGTCGAGCGGTCAGGCAAAAGCCTTGGCACAACCGCCAAAACATAGACAAACCCAATCGCCGCCATAATCATGCCAGGCACCACAAAGTCAAAAAACCCAAGCGGGGCATATCCAAGCTCCGTCATGGTCGAAGAGACAAGAAGGTTGGTTGAGGACCCAATAAGCGTCATCATGCCGCCCAAAATCGCAACATAGCTGAGCGGCATCATCACCCGACTATCTGACAAACCGATCGAATGTGCCAAGCTCTGCATCAACGGAATCGCAATAATTACGAGCGGTGTATTATTCAAAAATGCACTACACACCATCACAAAGACTAAAATCCCGGCGATAGAGAGCCACGCCATTTTTTGCCCAGAATTGACAAACATACTGGTCACCGCGCGAAGTGCATCGGTGTGAATCATCGCCTGCCCCATCACAAGAAGCGCAAGAACGGCAATCAGAGACGGATTGGCAAAACCGCTAAGCAGCGCAGTCGCATCCATCTGATTAGCGCCATTCGCGTCAAGCAAAGGAAAAAACTGACCAAACAGCAAAAGACTGGTCAACATCAATACGCTCGTGATCTCTAACGGAATACGCTCTCGTATAAACAGCACAATGACAATGCCCGCCAAAGCGAGCACAAACCACATATGAGAGCTGGAGGCGAGAGCAAAATCCACGCGTTTACAATATCCTATACATTACTCAAGGTGCCAAACGGAACATTCAGCGTCACTGCTATTGAGAGTACGATGCACCCTGCTCACGACGCAAGTCCGAGGTTACAAAATTTCCAAGATTTTTAAGGGCAATACGAAAAATAACTTCCGTGTCACTTTCCCCTGCATCATCATCTGTTAGATTTCTTTGGCCAGTTAGAGACCAGAACAAACATTGCCCCAAATAATCCACCCCAACGTAGCTTTTTCTAAGACCTGGATTATCTCCAAAATCCTGCGTTCCACCGCCGCGCACCCGCCATTCTTTCGTCAGATAATAGGCCGCATTTGCCTGGACTTGCTCTCTGCTCTCACTAATGTCTGTGCCTTCCAAAGCATTCGCATAGAGATATCTCGTATTTAAACGAAACCTGTTCCAATCAGCAGAAGCGTCAAGTTCATGACGGCGGGACGATAAACGCCTGCCATCTAGCTGAAACCTGTAATCGAGTGAATACATATCGGTGTAGCGACCAGACACCTGCCCCACAATATCTGACTGCTGGTCAGAAAGGCCGGAGCCTTCGGGAAATGGATTATCATCATCCTCAAAACGCAAGCTTTGCCCAAGAAAAACTTCACCGCGGCTGCCTTCATATCCATAGAGCCCCGTCCGCACGCCGTATGTCAGATGTGATTTATCCTCTATTCGGTCAAAGCCGGGGAAACGATTGGGCTCAAAAAGATTGCTGGTATCAATCTGAACATCCTGACTATCCTCATTGGGGATATCATCATTCACATCAATGTTTTGCGCCAACGTCAAAGACACAACGGGTTCAATCGAAACTTGCATGCGCTCGAATTCTTTAGCCATCGGGTAACTGCTTTCGACATGAAGGCTTGGGAAAAAGCGGGAATCAGTGGCATTATCACTAATTCCTGACCCTGGCGTTGATACATCCCGGTCGCGCACATTATAAAAATCCCACCGTGCATTGGCGCTAACATCCGTCAACAGGCCATAATCGGACACCAAGCGGCGATCCCATCCACCTTTTGCGCTCACACGGTTAACATCCTGCCCGCCTTCACTATTACGGCGCAGGCCAAGCGCGGAGCCTTCAAAGCGCCAGCGCCCTTTGATAACCGGCACAGAGTTCGGTTCACCGACAAAGCTAGCCACAATCTCCGGCAGAATTTCAGGCTGGTCTTCTTGCTCATCTCGAACCCGCGTATCCTGAAAATCGACCAAACGCGCGACGAAGTAATCCCTGCCGGAAAAGCGCTCGGCATACAGCTGGCTTTCCAGCACGTTTTTACTTCTGAAGTTATACTGACGCAAATACCGATCATCCGAAGACCATTCAACATCAAGGCCAGAGCGCCATTTATCATTGATATCCCACAGCGCCTTCGCAAAAATATGCCCCCGCGCACTCTCCTCACCTTTCCCTCTGCGCTTAGATGACGTACCGCTTCCTTCAAATACCAAAGAGGCACTCTCCCAACGTTTACGATACGCAAGCGTGCCAAGAGGGTTTTTCTTTGTGTAGGCCGTCAAACCAAATGTCGTATCCTGATCCGGCGCGATATTCCAGTAATATTGGCTACCAATAAAATTACCCAAACTACTGCTAAACCCAAAGGACGGCGCTAAAAACCCGCTTTTGCGCTCAACCGTACCATCGGGGTGCGAAAAATAAGGCGTGTAGGCCACCGGCACGCCAAAAGCCTCAAGCCGTGCGTGCTTATATGAAATGGTTTGGCTCTCTTCATCATGCGTAACTTCGGCAGCGCGGATTTGCCATGTTGGCGCTTTATCTGGATCGCTCTCACACGGCTCACACGGTGTATAGGTCGCGTCATACATTTTTGTTTTATTGCCATCGATGCGTTCTCCTTCATCAGCAAAAAAACGAGAGCCGTCATTCAGCGTGGTTTGTAATTGCCGCACAAACCCGTCCTTCATTTTGTCCTTTACCTCGATATAATCAGCGTAATGAATATCGCCATTGGGCTCATTAATTACCACATGCCCCGAAGCCTCAACTTTATCCGTCCGTAAATCATAAACAATCTTATCAGCGCGCAAGATACGGCCCGTTTGCGTCAGAAATACATCACCAGAAGCTGTAATAATTTGGTTATCTTCGTCATGAACCAAACTATCAGCATCCAAATCAACCGGCTCTGCGCCCTGTGGCGGTGGCGGTGGCGTGAGCTCTGCCACCACCGGTGTCGATGGTGCTGGCGGCGATACCGCCGGTTCAGTTAACCACAAAGGCGCGCCGCCATCATCGCGCCAATCATAATCCGTCAAGGCATTGGATGCCTGCTGTGTTTCAACATAGATCTCGGTCGGTTGAGCAAATGGTGGATCAAAATCTGTGGTGACAACCTCTGGCTGCTCATCATAATACCCCGTCAAAACCTGCGCCTGCGCCGATGCTGAAAACATTGCGAGCAACAAGCCAACAAAGGCCAGGACGTATTTACAATGATGATAATAAAATTTGGGCATAAACACAGCAGGTCAATAGGGTCAAACACTAGAAAAATTGTGCCAGCCGCGCCGGCATAAAGCAAGGATACGGCCTAAAACCTACCGAAAAAAGCTTGGTACATTTTCGCCAAAACCTGTCACATCCTCATCCGTGTTTTGTGAAGTCTTTTGCGGAACCTTTTTAGGCGCATCTTTAGCGCGCGACTCTTTCACGAGAGCACGCTCTTCCGATTGTGGCTTCGGCTTGGGTGAGTGCTCTTTACGGTCACTCTTTTCTTTAGAATCTTTTGGGCGTGCCTCTTTAGGCTTGCGATCATGCGACCTTGAGGATGAGCGCTCACCGCCGCCTTGAGATTTTGATCCGCCCTTAACATCAACGACTTCGATCGCCTTCTTGATCAGCTTCTCAATCGCCTCCACATTTTCATTATCAGCCTTCGGCGCGGCCAGTGTCCAGGCGCGGCCTTCTTTCCCTGCGCGACCTGTCCGGCCAATGCGGTGCACATAATCTTCCGCGCTCATCGGCACGTCGTAATTAAATACATGCGAGACATTACTCACATCAATCCCGCGCGCAACCACATCACTACAGACCATCAAAGTGATCTCATTATTCTTAAACTGGTTAAGCGTCACAACGCGCTGCGACTGCGCCATATCGCCATGCATCTCGCCAGCTTTATGCCCTTTACGGTTCAAAAACTTCACCAGATCACCAATATCGCGCTTGCGATTACAGAAGATAAAGGCGTTTTGCACCTTCTCATCACGAATGATTTGGTCCAGCACCTCCATCTTATTCTTGCGCGGCGTCCAGACGAGGAACTGAGAAACGTTTTCCGCCGTAGAAGAGGTCGCAGCGACGGCAATTTCTTTCGGATTACTTTGAAATTTTTGCGTCAGCTTTTTAATCTCCGGCGGCATAGTCGCTGAAAACAACAGGGTCTGGCGCGTGAAGGGCAAAAATCCAATAATTTTCTCAATATCCGGGATAAAGCCCATATCCAGCATCCGGTCGGCCTCATCAATCACCAGAATTTTAATGTCGGTCAGCAAGATTTGCCCGCGCTCAAACAAATCCATCAAGCGCCCAGGCGTGGCAATCAGCACATCAACGCCGCGATCGAGCTTCTTAATCTGCTCAGCCATAGACACCCCGCCCACCAGCAAAGCCATATCCAGCTTGCAATATTTACCATAGGTGTCAAAATTCTCAGAGATCTGCGCCGCAAGTTCGCGCGTGGGCGTCAGGATCAGCGAGCGCGGCATGCGCGCCTTCGCCCGGCCACCAGCCAAAATTTCAATCATCGGCAGCGTAAAGCCCGCCGTTTTCCCTGTACCCGTCTGCGCCAAACCAACCACATCGCGCATCATCAGCACGGCGGGAATGGCTTGTTCCTTAATGGGTGTAGGCGTATCATAGCCACAATCTGCAATGGCTTTGAGAATATTTTCGCTAAGGCCTAGTTCTTTAAAAGACATATGTTCCAATTTTTAATTTCTATTTCGCGTTAAGAGCTATTATAAAACCCTATGGAACGCAAGAGATTCTCTCATTATCAGTAAAAAAACATGCGCAAGCTTATCGATAGACACTCAAAAGGAAAACTTATCATCGCCGCCGCGATCATGGGGCTGATCATCTATTTAGTGCTCTACAACCCTCGCGATAATACTTTCTATGTTGAGTCCGAAATCGAAGTCGCGCTAGCCCGCAAAATCTGTGAGAACTCGGTTCAATGGATCGAAAACAACATGGATCGCCTCAAGCTCGATAATAACGATCTACGCCACATCCCGGTTCAGGGCCGCCAGGTGATCCTCAAACACGTCAAATATCCTAAAATTATATTCCTTCACACCGGATACAAACACTCAAACGCCAATAACGAGCTTTACTGCAGCTTTAAAGACCCCAGAAACGCGTCTATCCACTATTTCTTTGATTATGGGACCCAAGGCTGGGTGGAACGCACCAGAACCAAACGGTGATTAATGATCGTGCTCGCTATGCTCTGCATGCTGAACAGCTTGATCCATCGGCATAAGAACATCCATCCCACGATGGAACACCACATAAACACTAATATTCACAACGAACAAAAATGTCGCGATTTTTAGCATTTTATTCGTGTTCTTTTTCGTCGGCTCGCACGGCCCATGATGACAGCCCGTATCATGACAATCGATCTTTTTGCTGTAGAAGTACAGCGCCCAGCCAAGCCCCACAACAAAGCCGGAAAATAGAATAACCGGCACTTCCCACCCATGCATTACCGCGTGTAAGCCCTGTAGCCAAAAGGGCACAGCGCTAACGATTCCAATGCCCGCCAGCACACTAATCACACTAAAAACCGTCGGCAAAACGCAACAGAAAACATGGCTTGTCTCCGAAAGAATAACCGCGATATTCAATGTGTTTTGAAATTTTTTCATATTGGCGTTCGTCTCCATCTGCAGAGTTTTAAGCAATTTTAGAGCCAGAAGGCAAGGAAATACACTCGGGGCCAAGCAACTAAGATTGCTCTCTTTGCTTAAATTTCAAAAAATACTGAAAGACTGAAAGCGAAAATACCCATAAAAACTCACAAACAATCAAATAGAGCTTTTCCTTCTCCGGGAAATATAAAAGCCCCAAACTAATGCCCAGCCCCATATTAATGCAGCCGGAAAACAATGTGAAAGAAACACGATCGGCCATATTTTTCTGCGAAAATGTCATCCAGCCAAGTGCGTAAAATAGCAAAAATACAAATGACAAAACGCCTGCTGCGCTAATAATTACGCCTATATCCGCCAAAATTTGCGCCTGCAACTTCGCAATCACGACAATG
The DNA here is from genome assembly GCA_024275825.1 of Alphaproteobacteria bacterium. GTDB lineage: Bacteria > Pseudomonadota > Alphaproteobacteria > Micavibrionales > Micavibrionaceae > JAJRYK01. The sequence goes on along the minus strand of JAJRYK010000023.1, from coordinate 23,571 downwards.
ATAAAGGCGCTAAACATCAGCACATTCACAAATCCTGCATTCCCGCGCGCAAAATCTCTCAATGGCGCAATGCGCCGAATAAACAAGTAATAAAGAAACGCTGGTAAAAACACGATCCCCGCGAGCGTCATGAACATGCCCAGCACATCAACCTCAATATCCAAATCCGTAAACGCAAAAACAGCTGGGATCATGAACGGCGCAATAATACTAGAAAGCACAGTCGCCGCCAGCCCCAACGAAGAATTCCCGCCCAGGATAATCGACAAATACGCCGCCGAAACCGCAACAGGCAAAAGCCCGAGCAGCAAAATCACGTAACGATATTCCGGTAAAAACAGTGCACACAGCCCGAACAAAGCCAAGGGCAGCACAAAGAAACGCAACACATAGAATAACGAAATTTCCGCAACTCTGATTTTCTTCAACTCATCCAATGTAATCGTCGCACAAGAAAACCCCATCATAACGGCGAGTATCATTGGCGGCAGAATATCAGGCCCGCTCCCCAAAACTGGAAATAACAGCCCAATCACCAGGGAAATAAGCATCACAATAGAAAAATGATTTTCACAAAACTGACGGAACGGCGTGAGCACTATACCTAGCCCTCTACCGCAGAGTCTTGCGCCTGCGCATCATCAATCACAAACGCCGCGTCCTTCACATGCATCTCTGCGCTTTCCTGCCCGTTCCATTCATTGATTTTAATCTGACCGAGCAAGTGAATGCCGCGCGTTTTACTCTTGAGCAACGCATCACCGAGCGGCGTGCCAACAGTGCGGAAGGCCATCGCCTTCATCCAGCCGCCGCCCTCCCAATCGCTGATTTGCAGGCGGATATGGCTCTGGCCCACCACATCGGCCTTTTGCACCCGCACATTGCTGAACAAAAACATTGGCTCCGGATTTTCCTGCCCGAACGGGCCAACATAATCCTGCAACATGCGCACAAACTCTACCCGCGTGCCGCGCAGCGATAAAACGCCATCAATAACGGTTTCAACTTGCGTGTCAGCGCTCTCCAACTGCGCCCGAATATGCTCATGCATAAAGCTGTTAAACTCCTCCAGCTTAACCGGATCAATCGTAAAGCCCGCCGCCATCGCGTGCCCGCCGCCCTTCTCCAGCAATCCCGCATTGCGCGCATCCATAAAGGCGCGGGCGATATGAATGCCGGGAATGGAACGCCCTGAACCGGTGCCCAGAGGCATCCCGCCCTCATCATCCTTATAGGCGATCACGCAGGCCGGCTTGCCATATTTATCCTTCAGCCGCCCGGCAACAAGGCCGCTCAAACCCTGATGCCAACCCTCATCATCCACAATAATTACTGGATGCTGATCCAGCCCAAGCGCTTCAACCTTCGCCAGCGCTTCGCGCTCCATCGTGGCCTGAATAGCTTTGCGCTTGTCATTACAATCGTTCAGCGTCCAGGCGATGTTCTTGGCTTCCTCCGTATCGTCAGTTGAAAGCAGTTTCGCACCAAGGTCAGATTGGTGCACCCGTGACCCGGCATTGATCCGCGGCCCTAGAATGAACCCCGCATGATACGTGTCAAGCGCGCCATCAATCCCCGCAACATCAATCAGAGCCTTCAGCCCCACGTTATTCGTGCGCTCCATCATCGCAAAGCCATGACGCACAAATAAACGGTTCGCGCCGGTCAGCGGCACCATATCGCAAACCGTACCAAGCGCCACAATATCCAGCCACTGTTTCAACGGCGGTTCATCGCCCTCATAAAACCCCGCCGCGCGCAGCTTGCTATTCACCGCAACGCACAGCAAGAACGTCACACCAACAGCCGCAAGCATTTTCAGGTCTGACGTGTCATCACGGCGCTTCGGGTTAATCACATGCACCGCGTCTGGCAGACGCTCCTCAGCCTCATGATGATCCACCACGACAATTTCAAGCCCCATCGCCTTACCCGCCGCGATCGTCTCGAACGCCGTCGTGCCGCAATCGAGCAGGATGACAATCTCCGCTCCCTGCGCCTTCAGGCTCTTAAACGCCTCATCATTCGGGCCATAGCCTTCGGTCAAACGACCCGGAATATAAATCGGCGCATCAATTCCGCAGGCCTTCAAGAACCGATAAAGCACCGCCGATGACGTCGCACCATCAACGTCGAAATCTCCGAAAATTGCGATAGAGCGTTTATCCTGAATAGCCTGCGCCAAGTAATTTGCCGCGTCCTCCATCCCCTGCAACGAAAATGGATCAGGAAAATGATCCTTCAGCGTGGGATTAAGAAACCCCATCACATCGCCCTCCGGCACACTGCGCGCACAAAGCAGCCGTGCCACAGGCTCCGGCAAATCATATTGCCGCGCCAAACGCTCCACCGCGTCTAAGGGCACATCAGGCATCACCCAGCGCGCTTTATTGAGGGATTTTTCGATGTTTAGAGATGAATCAGACATACCCACACCCTACACTGCCGCCCTGAACGAAGTCGAGGGATGGCAGGCTAATTAAATGCTCTTGATCCACGTTTTGCGGGTAAAATCGTGGGTTGCTTCAATACGGCGGATTGTGCCGGATTTGGAGCGCATGACAAGCGATGAGGTTTTCGCGCCGCCAGCAAAGCGCCGCACACCGCGCAGCATCGTGCCGTCTGTAACGCCCGTGGCCGCAAACATCACGTTATCACCCTTGGCCAGATCATCAGTTTTATAGATCATATCGAGATCGGTAATGCCCCATTTCTCTGCCCGCGCTTTTTCTTCATCATTCCGAAACACCAAACGCCCCAGCATCGCACCGCCCGTACATTGCAGCGCAGCAGCGGCCAAAACGCCCTCTGGCGCGCCGCCTTGACCGACATAGAGATCAATACCGGTTTCGGGATCAGTTGTCGCAATCACCGCACTGACATCGCCATCGCCAATCAGCGTGATGCGCGCACCAGCTTCGCGCACAGCCTTCATAATATGCTCATGACGCGGTCGATCGAGGATACAGACCATCAACTCGTCCACGCGCCCGCCCTTTTCCTTGGCCAGCTTTGCCAGCACATCACCAATCGGCGCATCCAGATCCAGAATGTTTGGATCAACGCCAGGACCAATGGCAATTTTGTCCATGTAGGTATCAGGCGCATTGAGAAATCCACCCTCATCCGTCAGCGCAACAACGGCCATCGCGTTATTCCCGCCCTTCGCTGTAATCTCTGTGCCCTCAAGCGGATCGAGCGCGATGTCGATCTTTGGGCCTTTACCGTCGCCGACTTCTTCACCGATATAAAGCATCGGCGCTTCGTCGCGCTCCCCCTCGCCAATCACAACACGGCCGCGCATATGGAGCGTATTAAAGGCATGACGCATCGCGTCCACAGCGGCCTGATCAGCGGCTTCCTTATCGCCCATCCCGACGAGCTTTGAGGCTGCGAGCGCTGCGGCTTCGGTTACCCGCACAACTTCGAGCGCGACATTGCGGTCCATTATTCCGGATTGTGGTTGCTCTTCGGTCATTGGGTCAGTCATATTGTCTATCTTTGTTTCTGCTGTCATCCGCGCACCATAACAGGCTTAGAGCGCGTCTTCAATACGCATAACGCACGGCTTTCCTGCACAGCTCTCAAGCGCCTCAATCAGTGCAACCGATTTGGCAATATCGCCATATTTAGCCTCATGCGTGATCATCATCACCGGAACAGGCTTATCCGCATCACGCGCACGCTGGATCAGCTCCTCAATCGAGACATTATGATCACGCAAAATGGCAGAAACATCAGCCAAAACGCCAGGTTTATCGGAGACATTCATGCGGATATAATAACGCCCAACACGTTGATTTACATCAAAAAAGTCTAAATCCTTTAGTTTGTTTGCTGGGATTGCCAAGGAGGGGATCTGTATACCGCGCGCCAGATCAACAATATCAGCAACAACGGCTGAAGCTGTGGGCTCCTGCCCTGCCCCGCGCCCAATAAAGACCGGTGCATCGACGAAGTCACCCTTAACCTGCACCGCGTTCAAAACATCCTCAACGCCGCCAAGAGCGCTATCAACAGGTACTAAACAAGGTGCCACAATTTGCAAAATTTGTCCATCGATCTGCTGCGCCATGCCGAGCAACTTGATCCGATAACCAAGCTCTGTCGCAAAAGTGATGTCAACACTGGTGAGCGCCCGAATGCCACGTAAATGCACGTGATCAAAACTGGGCTTAATCCCAAAGGCTAAGGATGCGAGAATAGCCAGCTTATGCGCCGTATCGGTGCCGCCGACATCAAAAGCCGGGTCAGCCTCCGCATAGCCCAAATCCTGCGCCTCTTGCAAAACGTCAGCAAAGTCTCGTCCGGTTTCGCGCATGTTGCTCAAAATATAGTTACAGGTCCCGTTGAGAATACCGCAAACACTCTGGATCTCGTTCGCCGCAAGCCCCTCACGTATTGCCTTGATAATGGGAATACCGCCCGCAACCGCGGCCTCATAGGAGAACGTCACGTTATGCTGCTCCGCTAAGCCAGCCAGCGCATAACCATGATGCGCCAAAAGCGCCTTATTCGCCGTCACAACATGCTTTTTGTTTTTAAGACTAGCTGTGACAAGATCATGTGCAAGCCCTTCAGGCCCGCCAATCAACTCCACCACCACGTCCAGATCCATGCCCGCTAGGTCTTGCGCGCTATCTACCCACTGATAAGTAGAGCAATCAATGCCGCGATCTTTACTTTTATCACGCGAAGAAACCGCAACAATCTCTATTGCCCGCCCGGCGCGATCAGCGAGAAGCGCAGCATTATCCTGCACAATGCGGACAACGCCAACGCCGACTGTACCTAACCCGGCGATGCCTATGCGAAACGAACCTGTCATTGCTTTAAAACCTTATCGTTTGTTTTTAAAAGAAACCGCGGATGGACGCAGATAAGCGCGGATTTTTATTTCACTACAGGGCGCGCAGAGATAGACAGAGAAGCATATATATAAAACTCTGCGAACTCTGCGCGCCCTGTAGTTTAATTTTTATTATCCGCGTTTATCTGCGTCCATCCGCGGTTAAAAGAAAAACAGCTATTGTGGGATAATTTCGACGCGGCGATTTGTTTCTGCATCAGCTGCGCCCTGCGGACGAGTTTCGCCCCAGGCCACTGTACGAATAGCCTCTGGCCGCACACCGCGATCAACAAGCCCGCGCACAACGCTATAGGCACGATCCATGGACATTTTGAGATTAACCATCTTGCGTTTAACCGGATCATCAACCGGCGCTTCACTATTGGCATGCCCCTCTACGCTGAGCAATGTCGCAGGCGCGTTTTTGAGACTGCGCGCCACAGAATCGAGCATAGCATTGCCGGAGCCATTAATATTCGAGGATGCGTGGTCGAAATACAGCACTTCTTTATTCACGGCCTGCGCCGGATTGATTGAAACATCGGGGACTAGATCGGCTACAACCTGCCCGTCATCCACGAATACTGCCTCAACAGGCGCGACAGGGATCGCCCCGAGCACACTGCGGTTGCGCGGCGGCGTCAACTTGAACATCTCATCATCAAGCGCAAAAATTTGTACACTGGGGTCACTACTGCTCACCGTTCTGAATTGCCTCTCAGACAATTGATATCCCTCTATACCAAAATCAAAGACCTGCACACTGCCGTCTCTTTGCCCGTAAATCTGGGCTGCCGTGGCTTGATCCTGCGCACGGCCAACGGTCAAATCAATCTTGGTTGGAATATACGGCTTCTCGACATCAACCGTTTCGGCCTTGTCAAAATAGGAACACGCACTCAACACAAGAGTGGCACATAAAATGCATAGAAATTTCAGGGAGACTCTTTTGGGCATACGCTTCGCAACCATTCATGTTTTACGTTTTGGATGTATAGATGATAGCGAAGATTCTTTTATAGGTTCAAGGGTATGCGCAAAAGATATACCGCTTTAGTTTTTGCTGCATTTCGTGTATGACTAGCTCTGATTTTTGTTGCGTTTCTATGGTGTTATAATTGAAAGCGTATAAAATGGTTCAGCCACATATTCACATGACCGATAAAAAAAGCTCAAAAAAACAGACCGCTAACCAGCCCCCCAACGATAATGAAGGGAGAAGCGCCGCTGATCCCATTGCGATGGGCCGCACGCTTATGGATGTTTATGAACGCGCTGGCCCGATTTTTGAGGAGGCGTTCAAACGCTATAGCGATGATGTAGGCGATCATAATTTCGACCCCTTTAACATCGCCGAAGCCTATCAAAACTTCATGCAGGGCTACCTAAAAAACCCGGAGAAATTCTGGGAGGAACAGCAAGATTACTGGAGTAAATATATGCAGCTCTGGCAAGACAGCGCCCGCAAAATGATGGGGGAGGAGGTCACGGCGACGATTGAACCCGACAAAGGTGACCGGCGCTTTAAGGATGATGAATGGCAAGAAAATGCCGTTTTTGACTTCCTCAAACAATCCTACCTGCTGACCAGTCAATGGATGGAAAATACGGTGCGCAGCGCCGAAGATATGGACCCGCATCAACGCGAGAAGCTAGCCTTCGCCACGCAGCTTTTTGCCAATGCACTCTCCCCGTCAAACTTCGTGATGACCAACCCGGAAGTGCTGCGCGAAACAATGGCGAGCGGCGGGGATAACTTGCTCCGCGGGCTGGATAATTTGCTGGATGATCTAGAGCGCGGCAAGGGTGAGCTAAAGATCAGCACGACGGATTATGAAGCATTTACCTTGGGCGAGAATATCGCAACAACGCCTGGCCGCGTTGTCTATCAGAATGATCTGATGCAGCTGATCCAATATGCGCCGAGCACGGACAAGGTGTTCAAACGCCCGCTTCTCATCGTGCCGCCCTGGATCAATAAATTCTATATTCTCGATTTACGCGCCGAAAACTCACTAATCAAATGGGCGGTGGATCAGGGGCACACGGTGTTTGCAGTGTCTTGGGTGAACCCCGACATCAGACTCGCAAAAAAGCAGTTTGAGGATTATATGAGCGAAGGCATCATCGCCGCGCTGGATGACATTAAGCGCATTACAAAAGAGCCAGATTGCAACGTCATCGGATACTGTCTCGGCGGGACGCTGCTGACCAATGCGATGGCATATCTGAAAACACAAGGGAAAGAGAGCCGCGTTACCTCCGCCACTTTCCTGACCACCTTGATAGATTTCGAAGAGGCCGGCGATCTGAAGATGTTCATGGATGATGATCAGCTGGAGCTGATGAATAAAGAGCTGGCCGAAAAGGGCGTGCTGCAGGCCAAAAGACTGCAACAAACCTTTAGCCTGCTGCGCTCTAACGATCTGATCTGGTCCTTTGTGGTGAATAATTACCTGCTGGGAAAGGAGCCATTTCCGTTCGATCTGCTCTATTGGAATGATGATTCCACCAACATGCCCGCAGCAATGCACAGCTTTTACCTGCGCAAAATGTATCGTGATAATTTGCTAACGAAAGCAGGCGGGCTTGAGATGCATGGCGTGCCGATCGATGTCTCGACCATCAAAACCCCCGCCTATTTCCTCTCCACCCGCGAAGATCATATCGCGCCGTGGAAGGCCACCTATGCGGGCACGCAGCTGCTGGGCAGCAAAGACATCACCTTCACCCTCGCCGCCTCCGGGCATATTGCGGGGGTTGTGAACCCACCAGCAAAGAACAAATATTGCTATTGGGTAGCCAAAGACACGCCCGCCGATCCAGATGAGTGGCTCGAAAGCGCAACCGAGCACGAAGGATCATGGTGGCCGCACTGGCAGACATGGATCAAGCGCTATGCAGGGACTAAAGTCACAGCGCGAAAAGTTAAGAAGGGCATTGAAGCGGCGCCGGGAAGCTATGTGAAGGTGAGCAACGCCTGATTTTTAACTCGTCCGTCATCCCGGAGGCGAGGCAACGCCTCGCTTATACATCCGGAACCCCCGCCATTTTATAGTAATTTCAATTAAAAATTGAACATTTTTTCATACTCGTCATTGCACGATTTATTCGTGCAATCCATGTTAGACGATGGATTACACGGACAGGCCGTGTAATGACGGTATCTGTGAGGTATTTTTTAATCGAAATTACTACAGCAGTGCTCACGCGCTGCCGCGGGGATGACATTGAAACTAAAAATAATCCCGCTATAGCTCCACATAATGCGCCGCATTCCACTTCATCTGCGTGTAATCCTCCTCCGCCAAATCCCGCATGAATTTCGCTGGGCGGCCGGCCCAGAGCTGCCCTTTGGGGACGCGCTTGCCGGGAGTGAGCATTGATCCGGCGGCGAGCATTGCCCCGCCCTCCACTACAGCCTCGTCAAGAATAATACTGCCCATCCCAACGAATCCGCCGCTTTCCACCGTGCAAGCATGAAGCACGCACGCATGCCCCACCGTCACATCATCCCCAACATATGTACCTTGCAGATCCGAAGTCGTATGAATAATCGTCCCATCCTGAATATTGCTCCGCGCGCCGATTTTAATGTCATACACATCCCCCCGCAGCACGCAGCCAAACCATATCGAGCTGTCCTCTCCAACCTCCACCTCACCAATGATTGAGGCATTCGGCGCGATGAACGCGGTTTTGTGGATGGTGGGCGTAAGGTTTTTGTAGGAGAGGATGAGGTTTGTCATGTTCATTAAGAAACCACAGATGAACGCAGATGAACACGGATTTTTTATACTCTGTCATCCCGAGCGTAGCCGAGAAATTTGAACCTATCAACATTGGATCAGATCTCTTCACTACGCTGACGCTTCGGTCGGGATGACACTGGGAGAATACAACAAAAAAGGCGCCTCCGAAGAAACGCCTTTTGTAATTTTTGTATAAGTGCCAGCGATAAATTAACGCTTCGCCCACTGCTTCGTACGACGAGCTTTGTGCTTACCGACCTTCTTACGTTCGACGATACGTGCATCACGCGTTAGCATACCGGCTTTTTTCAGCGCTGGGCGCAGGCCCGGCTCGAAATTTTCCAGCGCGCGGGAAATGCCGTGACGCACAGCGCCCGCTTGACCAGACAGGCCGCCGCCTTTAACGGTGGCCATCACATCAAACTTACCGACATTATCGACAACCAAAAACGGCTGGTTTAAAATCAGGCGGTGTGTGTGGCGCGCAAAATATATCTCTTGCTCACGACCATTCACAATCACCTTGCCGGAGCCCGGCTTGATCCATACGCGAGCCGCTGCGTCCTTACGACGACCGGTCGCATAGGCGCGGCCCTGCGCATCTAGCTTAGGTTCTTTTTTCTCTGGCGCAGCTTCCGCTTCTACCTTTGGAGCTTCTGCAACTTCAGCTTTTGCCTCAGGTGCATCAGCTTTCACCGCTTCACCCAGATCCTTAAGGTCTTTGACCTCAGTTGTCTTTTCGTCTTTCTTATCAGCCATGTGATTTAGCCTCTCTTATTCTTTGGGTTCATGCCAGCAACATCCAGAACTTCTGGGTTTTGCGCTTCATGGGGATGCTCGGTGCCCGCGTAAACGCGCAAGTTTCCGAAGACTTTAAAGCCAAGGGGACCTTTAGGCAGCATACGCTCCACAGCCTTCTCAACCACGCGCTGCGGGTGCTTACCATCAAGGATCTGGCCCTTGGAGCGACCTTTAATTCCGCCGGGGAAGCCTGTGTGCCAATAAAAGATATCGCCATCGCGCTTTTTACCGGTCAATTTGACCTTTTCCGCGTTGATTACGATTACATTATCGCCGCAATCCATATGGGGCGTGAATGACGGCTTGTGCTTGCCACGCAAACGAAGCGCGATAATGCTGGCCAAACGGCCCAAAACCACGTCTTCGGCGTCAACAATGATCCAGTTTTTCTGGATATCAGCCGGTTTTGCTGAATATGTTTTCATCGGGTTATTCCTTCATCGTTTAAAAGTGGGTGCTTTATGCCGCAATTACGCGAGCCTGTCAACAAAAAAGCGAAGGATTTCAGAGGATTGAATGCGCGGTATTTAAGTACCGCATCAACTGTCATCCCCGCGGTATTTCGTCAGAAATGCGAAAACAGCGGGGATCTAGAAAAGAAGAGCCGCCGAAAGCGGCTCACATCATAGCCCCCCGCCGTCTAAGCTCTGCTACGCAGAGCCGCGGGGGTGACGGTTGATGGGAATATTCTTAGGACTTAACCGTATCCTTCGCAGTCTCGACCGTCGTCTCGGCCTGTATCCACTTCATAAAGGGGCTGTGACCGCGATCAATAGGCAGGGCCACAACGCACGGGCACTCATAATCATGAAGCTCGCAAATCGCGGCGCGGGCCTGCTCAAACAGCTCAGCGCGGGTTTTGAAGATCACCACGACCTCTTCGGCCTGCTGAATCTCACCTTCCCAATGATAAACGCTCTCGATTGGTGGGAAAATATTGGCGCAAGAGACCAAACGCTGCTCCACCATGGCATTAACCACGTCATAGGCGTTTTCACGGTCGCCGAATGTGGCGTACACAAATAGATTTTTCATGCTGTCTTTCCCCTTCTGGCCCAACTTTTGCAACGAAAATTGCGGCTGTGCCTTAGACAATTATGGATAGGTCTACTTAGTCTTATTGGATAGTTGATAGGTAAGATGTTGTGCTCTAGAATGCAACCCAGAAATACACAAGAAAGGTAATTTTTATGGCTGAGACACCTTATGACATTCCAGATAATATGATGGAGGATGTTTTTGATCCCAAGTTTTGGGAGAAATTTGCGCCAGAATTCACCTTAGGTGGCGATTTTGATGACTATCAGCTTGAGTTTTCGGATGAGGAGAAAGACAAGCTCAATGAAAAACTTGTCCGCGAAGGCTATATTCAGATCGTTCAGCCCGGTTTGAACAGCCCAATCCCGGAGATGGCCAAGCTGTTTGACAAGCTGATGGAAAATGGCTTACCGCCCGTTTTTGCCTTTGTTTTCGATGAGTTCTGGACATTAAACTCTCAGCTGCGCTCGATCATGGGCAAAACGCTGCATGAAGGCTATGCAATGCTGCCTGATTTTTGGGGCTGGCGCGTGATGCCCGGCGAATCCGGCTGGACACCGCACCGTGATAAGGGCGCGGAAAGCCTGTTTTCTGATAAAACACCGAAATCGCTGACAGTTTGGATTCCGCTAACGCAAGCGCACCCGCTCAATGGCTGTATGTATATCCAGCCCGCTGACCGCGACCCCCAATATGGTGTGCAGGGCGCTCAAGGTTTCAGAGGCGCTATTCCAAATATTCGCGCCCTGCCCGCCGATCCGGGTGATGTCTTTGTCTGGACGCAGCATGTCTTCCACTGGGGCTCTCACGCTGCTGATGACCATGATTTACCACCGCGTATGAGTATTGCATTTGAGTATCAGCGCATGGACGTGCCCGCATGGAACACCCCCTTGCTCGACCCGGTGAAAATGCCGAGCTTTGAGCAGCGCCTAGCCCTCATCGCCAAACAAACGATGCAATATCGCCATATGTATGGGTTTCATGACAAACTCGTTGAATTGGCGCAGAGCATTGCAACGCGCCTGAACGGCTCCCTCGATGATATCGGCATAGAAGGCCAGTCTGACGCGGCTTAAAACACCAGCAACGGGCACGCCATCTCTCTTTTTCATCGAGCTTAAGCGATACGAGCGAGTGGTTTTTTTTCATATTAACGTGCCCTTAACTCTTTGTGTTGCTATAATAACTATAGCGATAAAAAATATGACTTAGGGGTAATAAAAATGATTAACCGCATCTTGCTTATGGCTTTAGCTAGCCTAGTTATGGGACACAACGTACAAGCCAAGTCTTCAATTAAAAAAACCTCAGCAGATCCCGCAGGCCAAGCGACCTCCTCTTCCATCTCTCATAAAAGCAGTACCTCAAAACGCGCAAATACAGCACAGCAAAAAACACAAACCCAGCCAGTCGTTAATCAAAATGATATTCGCGCGCTTTCTAAGCGTCTGGAACATGCAGGCAGCGCTGTCCAGAATAAATCACAAGTTGAGCACATTAAAGATCTTATGAACGCATATGCCGAAGGCAGAGAGAACAACGCAAGTGGCGAAGAACAACAAAGCGTGGTTGGCGAAGATATCCTCGCTTGCCCTAACTTTGAGGTCGAAAAAATTTACCCCGTCAGCGCTTTTGACGGCACAAATGTCTGCCCATCAGATGACACCAGAATGCTCTATGTCTCCACCAGTGGTAGCGATGATAATGACGGGCTTAGCCCCGAAACGGCCTTTTTCACGCCTAAAAAAGCCGTAGATCTTGCTGTAAGCATTCGTAACGGTCAGGCAGGGACAAAGGATTGGGTCGTGCTCAAGCGCGGCGACGAATGGCGCGGTGATGATGCTCCATTAGGAATTATTAGACCAGACAGAGCCGAAGTTGGGCAATCCAAAACAGATCGCCTTGTAATAACCGCCTATGGTGATGGCGCAACGGAAGGCCTGCGCCCGCATTTGCGTGGTGATGGGCGCACTATTTTAAATCTATGGAATAATGCAGATGCACCGGATGCTGGCTACTTAACAGTTTCCGGTCTTAAAATGTCAACAGCGCCGGGCACAGGCGGCACAGGGTTCCGACTCCTTTATGGGTACGTCAAGGATATTGTTATAGAAGATAATGAAATCAGAGGATTTGGCGTAGGTATCATTTCTCAGGGTGGAAATCTGACAGATAATCCAAATGCTTTCTTTGATAAGGTATTAATTCAAAACAATGTTATAGCTGATACCGCGTCCTCTCCAGGACCAGGGGGACATTCTCAAAATGCTTTCATTTCCGGCACAAAAAGTCTGATTATCAGAAACAACATCATTGACCATGGCGGATGGGCAGGCAGCAGAGATAACGGCCTAGACCCTACATTAATCGTACGATGCAATGATAATGAGGGAAATAGAGTAACCGTTGACCACAATGATGTCGGCTATATCGATGCATGCCCTGCTGAATCAAACCCAGTATTTGCCGGTACAGAAAGCGCCACCATTTTTAATCATAATTTATATCTTCAAGCAGGCGGCTTTCCTGCCTTGGTTGTTGAGAATATAATCACCCGCGCGGCTTCTCACGGCACGCAAGCGCGCTCTGGTGGACGCATAGAGCGTAACATCTACGCACGCAATCCACTGGCAGCCTTTGTCGCAGGCGGCGCTCTTAACCCCTCATACACAAATCCGCCTCTAAATGCCTACCCAGTGCCGCTTGATAGCGCCAGCAGCATGATTAACAATGTCGTGCTAGAGGGCAATGATATTAACACAGGCTTGGATCGTGGGTTTGGTTTTACACATAATGGCGCCTATAACAACCATATGGGCGGCAATCTTTTTGCTAACCTGATCCCAACATCAGGGCAATATAACAACTCAGCCATCGATGTTTTGTGTGGCGGCGGCGAGTACTCCACCCCCGAAGGGTGCTCCGGTAAAGTTGTCAATAATGTTGTTTATAACTGGTCCAGCGAAAATGGTCGAGGCGGCGCTCTTTCCTTTAATCTCAACCAAGACTTCGGCCCCTATCGAATGAAAGTATCAAACAACACTTTTCAGAAAAGAGCGGGGCACTCCGGCTCATCCATGGTCGGATTCAAAGGAAACCGCGATTCCATCTATGATGCTGGAAACCGCGTTCGCTTCTCTAATAACAGTTACATCCACTCTGATATTTTCACTGGAGATGCTGATAACTACCAAGCAACTGGCGCGCAATTTGCCCTGGGCGGCGGTGAAGACCCAGTCAATTACAGTGAATGGTTGAACGTCTTTGAAGACAATGCACAAGGCTTTACTGAAAGCTCATTCACAGATCCATGCCGTACATTGGCCACATATTATGATGATGTGGTGCTCGGTAATCTAGACAACGACAACTGTGCGCTTATGCATGATGATGATATGTTTGATGACTTCATGAGCCTGCTCAAGTCTTCCAAAAACCGTTTCACACCGAACCCAGATCTGAATAGCCTTGCCATTCTAAACTATATCCGCGCAGGGTTTGATATGAGCCAAGTCGAAACTAATGTTGGCGATGCGACTGGCAGCGATCGGTAAATAAAAACATTGATACAGAAGTGGCCAGGACAAGAAGACTCAAGCCCGCACAACTACGTTGCGCCTCTATGAAAAGAGGGGGTGTCCCTCTGCCAGCCCAGCCGGACCATTTTACCGATAAATTACTTGAAGTGATGGTCGGGGCGAGAGGACTCGAACCTCCGACCTTACGGCCCCCAGCCGTACGCGCTAACCAGACTGCGCCACGCCCCGATACAGATGTGTCTTAGAGGATTTTAGCCACTCTGGCAAATGAAAACGAACATCGCCCCAGTCAAATTTACCCAACCAGCTTTTTCATCTCTTTGAGATCATTCAGCGTAGATTGGAGAATCGCTTTGTTGCGCGTACTGAGGCCCGGCTGCCCAACAGCTGGCGCAGTTGTTTGTGGGGCTGCAGCATTAGTCACCGCCGCCTGCCCTGCGTTCTGTGCTTGTGCAGCCAAGGGCTTGTTATTCTGCACAACCTTATTTTTACCCTGCTCCTTTAACAGCTTCTGTACACCTTTGATCGTGTAGCCTTCTGTATAGAGCAAGTGATGGATGCTTTTGAGCAACGCGACATCTTCCGGGCGGTAATACCGGCGACCACCACCGCGCTTCAGCGGACGAACTTGCGAGAACTTGGTTTCCCAAAAGCGCAAAACATGTTGCTGTACATTCAGGCCATCGGCCACTTCGCTGATCGTGCGGAAGGCGGATGGTGCTTTCTTGACCTTTCGCGGCGCTGCGGCAGGCTGCTCTTGCTGCTGCGTTTCATCCTGCGCTGCGCCTTCGCTTGACGCTGATGTGTGTGGTGATTGCGTATTCATTGGGTCTCTCCCTTAATTATGGCCTTCGCTTTGTTTGCGCTTAAGACCTAAAGTTCGTCGTCACTGAAGCCACCAAAACTGGTATTTTCGGCCGGTGCGGCTACACTCTTGCTATTGACGCGGTCTTTCAGCACGTGCGAGGCACGGAACACAATAACCTTACGCGGCTTGATCGGCACTTCGACGCCCGTTTTTGGGTTACGGCCAATGCGCTCGCCTTTCTCACGGATCGAGAAACTACCGAAAGATGAGAGCTTCACATTCTCACCCTTTACCAACGTATTTGAAATTTCGTCTAAAATCGCCTCAACCAAATCTGTCGATTCGTTGCGTGACAGACCGACCTGTTCATACACGGCCTCTGCCAGATCTGCTCTGGTTACGGTTTGATTGTCCATGGCACCTCCAATTCTTTTGAATATCCACAGAGTAGCGCACAGAAGCAAGCACGTCAATAAAATGAGGCAGGTTAATCACAGAAAAGTGACGTTGCTTCAAAGGGTAAGACTGCGTTCTTTAAGCGCTCTAGAACCGCACAAGCGCCGCGCCCCATGTAAGCCCGCCGCCCATGGCTTCGAGCAGCAGCAGGTCGCCTTGCTTTATCCGCCCGTCCGCCACAGCTTCATGCAGCGCGAGGGGGATAGAGGCGGCAGACGTGTTGCCGTGCTTTTCAACGGTCAGCACGACCTTATCCATGGGCAGATCAAGCTTCTTCGCTGTGGCCTCAATGATACGTTTATTGGCCTGGTGCGGGACAAGCCAGTCGATATCAGCCGCCGTAATATCATTAGCCTCCAGCGTTTCCTTCACGACATCAGCCATATAGCGCACCGCATATTTAAAAATTTCGCGCCCATGCATGATGATATGACCGCTATCGCCCGTTGTAGACGGCCCGCCATCTGTATAGAGCAGGTCACGCTGCGCGCCATTGGCGTAAAGATGGGTGGAGAGCACGCCGCGATCACTCAAATCACCCTGCCCGTTCTCATCAACTTCTAAAATCACAGCGCCCGCGCCGTCACCGAACAGAACGCAGGTCGTGCGGTCTTCCCAATTCAGGATAGAGGACATTTTTTCTGCCCCAATCACGAGAATGCGGCGTGCTTTAGCGGTTTGAATAAACGCATCAGCGGTGCTAAGCGCATAAACAAAGCCCGTACACACCGCCTGCACATCGAAGGCTAGCCCCACAGGAATACCAAGCTCCGCCTGCACCTTCACGGCCACAGCCGGGAATGTTTTGTCCGGCGTGGTCGTTGCAACAATAACACCGTCAATCTCGGACGGGTCTATGCCCGCATTCTCAATGGCTTGCCGCCCCGCCTCAATCGCCAGATCGCTCGTGGCCTGATCATCGGCAGCAATGCGGCGTTCTTTAATCCCGCTGCGCTGGGTTATCCATTCATCTGATGTATCAACAATGCCCTCCAAGTCCTTGTTCGTAAGGATTTTTTTAGGCAAATATGCGCCGGTTGCGCGAATGATGGAACGGATGGTCATGGGTAAATCTTATTGGTTAAAATTATCGTTATATTATTGTTATTAAGACAAGAATGTTTCCTGACTCATTAAATGGTTTATATCATCAACGACACTTTGCACATAGCCATGCTGCGTCAGCTCTGCGGCCAAATTAAGCGCACTGGCAAAGCCGACATCATCACTGCCGCCGTGACTTTTAATACATAGGCCGTTTAACCCCAAAAACACCCCCCCATTATAAAGCCGGGGGTCCACGCGCTTTTTGAAACGTTTGAAAGCAAAGTAAGCAAACATCCCGCCGATCATCGCCAGCGGGTCAGACTTCATCGCATCCTTGAAAAGCCTGTTGTGACCCTCCCCACGCCCTCAGCGGTTTTCAGCGCGATATTCCCCGCATAACCATCTGTGACAATCACATCCACAACGCTCTCCATGATATCATTGCCCTCCACAAAGCCATGGTAATGACCAGGAAAATCAACCTTGGACAGAATTTCAGCCGCCCCGCGCACATGATCAGGGCCTTTCGTGTCTTCTGAACCAACATTGAGCAACCCAACGCTCGGATTAGCAATGTTCTTATGCGCTTTTGCAAAAACAGCGCCCAAAACAGCAAATTGCACGAGATTTTCAGCATCAACCAGCACATTTGCCCCTAAATCAAGCATAATTGTATCGCCCTTCGTGCCCGGAAACACACTTGCGATCGCCGGACGGTGAATGCCGGGCAAGGGCTTGAGGATCATTTTGGCCATCGCCATCAACGCGCCAGTATTGCCAGAGGACACAACGGCGCGCGCCTCTCCATTCTGCACCGCCTCAATCGCCATACGCATGCTGGTCCCCTTGCTGGCTCGCAGCGCGGCGGAGGGGCGATCATCGCTATAGATCATCTTGTCGGTATGGATAACCTTAGACACGGCTTCCAACGACTTGTAACGGCTAAGCAACGGGTAAATTTTGTTCTGATCCCCAAAGATCATGAAGCGGATATTCGGATTCTTCTTATGCACCATATGCGCGCCGGGAATCGTGCTCTGCGGGCCGTAATCGCCACCCATAGCATCAAACGCGATTGTAATTGGTGATGTATCAGACATTTAACCTCTATTCAATTTTAAGCGCCGCACAAAAACGACAATGGGGACGGAAGGTGAATCACCTAACGTCCCCATCGTACAAAACCTAAATCAAATAATCTATTCTTTACCGTCAATAACCTGCTGGCCCTTATACATGCCAGTCTTCAGGTCAATGTGGTGACGACGCACAGGCTCGCCCGTATTACCGTCCTCAACCCAGTTTTCAACCGTTAAGCGGTCATGCGCACGGCGCATGTTACGCTTGGATTTTGATGTTTTTCTCTTTGGAACAGCCATAGCTCTCGTCCTTATTTAAATTCTTTGTTCAATCGAAGGGCCTAGATACCCAAATTCTGCGTGAAAGGCAAGAAAAAACTGACACTTTTGTCACCCAAGCGGCCCTGCATAGCAGGGCTAAGACGGCGGAGGTCCATAATGTCAGCGACAAAGCCGCTGCCCTCTCCTGGATCCCCGCCGTTTAAGCGATACTTCGTATCGCCGCGAGGATGGCGCCATAAGCATCATTTCAACTTATCTTTCCAGTCCTTCAGCGCTGCAAAGGGGTTTTTGATCACAGATTCGTCTTCATAGACGCTGCGTCCCTCCTCACCATCCGCAGGCTCTACGCCCGGCGCACGGGGGTATGGATCGATGCCCAGCGAGAGATATTGCGTGATCAGCTCGCCCACATCGATCTTCCCATCAATAATCGCCTCTGGATCATCCTTCTCAGACGGCATTTCGATTTCACCCTTAGTCGCCAGCAATTCCTTATCGCGCTTGACCTTGCTCAGTGATATCGCCTGCGCTGTATCGGCATACCAGGCATCAAAGCTCTCCTTTACCTGCCCCTTCACCGGCTCCATCGTCACAACGCAGGCATGACGAATGCGCGCACGCACCTCGCCCGTAACATGAATCATATGGCCAGACTGACGCTTCAGCTTGACCTGCGCCTCACAATCATCCAGGGCGAGCAGGCCCAAACGACGGATCAGCCGCGTGCGCTGCGCCTCGTCCGGGGATAGCGTTAGGTTAAGCGACGCGCTGCCGACCTCATCAGCCTTCACCACATGCGACCACTCGCTCTCTACAATGTCCGCTTTTTGCTCTGCCATGTCTTTAAATGCCTAAAATGCCTGATAGTTGAAAATAAAAAATATACCGCAACGCACGCTACGACCGCAACGATTACTCTGCAAGATTAACGCTTGCGCAAATTTCGTAGTGATCGTAGCGTGCGTTGCGGTTAAAATATCTTTCACTCTAATCCTGAAAAACCACATCCCCCGCCAAAACAGCCACCACCGGCTGCATTTTTAGCGCTTTAATCTGCGCTTGTATATAGCCCCGCATCGCCTTCAGGTACCCTACACCAGGCACCTCAAGCGTGCCATAGAGGTTACGCGCCAGCGCGGCTTCAAAACCCGCTTAATCGTCCAAAGCCTCTTCATAGGCATGCATACGCCCGTTAAAGCCAGTCATCATTCGGCGCATATGTTTGGGCACGCCCATATCGCCAATGCCCATATTGCGCAGTGTTTGATCCATATCGGCAAAGGCTGCATCAAACAGCGCCTGGTTAAAGCCGCGCGCCTCTTCCCCCTGTTCACCCGTCACATGCATGATGATGAATAAATGCGCCACTAAAACCTCAAACCGACCATCAAACGTGTCGGGCACACCAAAGTCAGTATAAAAGCGAGGATTGCGCGCTTGCTCTAGCACAACCGCATAGGCATTCCGCCCAGCCTGCGCCTGCATTTTTCTCTCCGGAGGATTTTTTTGTTTTAATACACCAAACATTGATTCATACTCATCTATCGTTATACAAAGGGGCCATGATGACCATTCAAACAAAACATATAAGAAAAACACTGCTGCTGGCTAGTGTTTGTATCGCAATTTCCGCATGCACCCCCACAGTGACCCAGCGCGGGAACAAGCTGGAGGATTTTCAAGTTGAGCAGGTCGTGACCGGTATTCATACCCGCTCTGATGTGCTGCGCATTCTCGGCTCGCCCACCACACAGGCACCGTTTGATGATAATATCTGGTATTATATCGGTCAGGAAAAGGAAAAGCGCGGCATTTTGGATGCCAAAGTCATCGAAGAGCGCATCGTCATCGTCGCCTTCAACGAAGACGGCGTGGTCCAGAGCATCACCGAACCGGGCGGCGAGCGCATCGCCATCCCTATTGAGCGCGACAAAACCCCAACACATGGCAACGAAATGACGGTGATACAGCAAATGCTGGGGAATTTAGGGAAGTTTAATACGGCGGCGGAGAATTAAGTTTTTCTTTTTCATAACTGTGTGCTATACTACATCAATGGTAAATTAAAACTAGTGGTGAAAACTATGAACAATAACGAAAATACTGGCGTAAACCAATTTGGCAAAGCAGCCTTGAGCAAAGACATAGACCATGGCGCCCTTTTTCTTGAAAAACTAGAGAGCAAAATAGACGACCTATTTCTCAACATAGTTAACGATCCAAAGATAAAGTCCGCTTGCAGCTTTAACCCTGAGAGCCTAAGCCATTGGGATTCATCTGTGCAAGGTGTCATCGTGCGCGTTTCCAGAGAAACAGAAGTAGAGTTTGAAGATGGTGAATTTGTACCGGAAACAAGCCGAGACTATGTTGAACTTCTTCTTCATGTTACTTGCCCATCAGGCGAGATAGAAATCAAAGAAGCGCCTGGCCAGGAATACCTAGAAGGCCCTTGCGGAACAGAAAGCGAGGCTCTTCAAAAAATAGGGCAATACATCCTCTACACAGAACAAATGAGCCCTGTTTTAGAAAAGGCAATAAAGCAGCAACAACAGAATATAAAAATATATGACCTACCAAAACTAGAAACAGCAGATAATCGACCAACAGATTTAAGCTAATGTAAAAGCCCCGCTCAAACGAACGGGGCTTTTTGTTCTTTTCATCGTCATTGCGAGCGAAGCGAAGCAATCCAGTGCTCTTGAAAGCGGGTGAAAGCGGGGACACATTAGTTTAATGTGTCCCCATTATTGTAATTAACCGACAGTAAACTTCGCCACAACAGCCACCAGCAAGATCGCGACGATATTCACAATCTTGATGAGTGGGTTTACGGCTGGGCCGGCTGTGTCTTTGTATGGGTCGCCGACGGTATCTCCGGTTACGGCAGCGTGGTGAGCGTCTGAGTTTTTGCCCCCATGATGGCCGTCCTCGATATATTTCTTGGCATTATCCCACGCGCCGCCGCCAGCGGTCATGGAAATCGCCACAAAGATCCCGGTCACAATCGTGCCCAGCAGCATACCGCCCAGAGACTGGAACGCATTGGTCAAATTGCCGCTCAAAGCGTAGATCACCCCAAACAGCGCCACCGGCGCCACCACAGGCAGCAAAGACGGCACAACCATCTCCTTAATCGCAGCCTTGGTCAGGATATCAACCAGCGTGCCATATTCCGGCTTGCCTTTACCGGTCATGATGCCCTTGATTTCCTTGAACTGACGACGGACCTCAATCACGACAGAGGCCGCGGCCCGGCCAACGGCCGTCATAGACATCGCGCTGAACAGATAGGGCAACATGCCCCCAACGAACAGGCCAATCACCACATACGGGTCCTGAAGCGGGAATGTAATATCCGCCAGCTCCGGCAGGTAATGCTTAATCTCCTCGGTAAAGCCTGCAAACAGCACAAGCGCCGCAAGACCGGCAGAGCCAATCGCATAGCCCTTCGTCACCGCCTTGGTCGTGTTCCCCACCGCATCAAGCGCATCCGTTGTTTTACGCACCTTCGCCGGCAGATCAGCCATTTCGGCAATGCCGCCCGCATTATCCGTCACCGGACCATACGCATCAAGCGCCACAACCATGCCCGCCAATGACAGCATGGCCGTTGCCGCGATCGCAATGCCGAACAGACCGGCAAGCATAAACGCGCCCCAGATCCCGCCACAAATAACCAGCACAGGAATGGCCGTTGATTCAAGCGAGATCGCCAGCCCCTGAATAACATTCGTGCCATGCCCGGTTTCTGATGCTTTCGCAATAGAGCGCACAGGGCGATATTCAGTAGAGGTGTAATATTCTGTAACCCAGATCAACAAACCCGTCACAACAAGCCCAACCATCACACACTGGAAAATCGCCAGCGCCGTAATGCTGCCGCCTGCGGCCAGAGCAAACTCTGTATCAAGGCCAACCTTAGCCATGATCAGCGCCATAAAGATACCGGCGAAAATCGCGCTCGCCAGGAAGCCCTTATAAAGCGCCCGCATGATGTTTTCGCTTTTATCCAGCTTAACAAAGAACGTGCCGAGCACAGAGGCCAGAATACCAAAGCCCCCGATCAAAAGCGGCAGGATCATCATTTGCGGCGCAACGTCGGCGTTAAAGCTGCTAAACGCAATCAGCATCGTCGCCACAATTGTCACGGCAAACGTCTCAAACAAATCCGCAGCCATGCCCGCACAATCGCCAACATTATCACCAACATTATCGGCAATCACCGCCGGGTTGCGGGGGTCATCTTCCGGGATGCCGGCCTCAACCTTACCCACAAGGTCCGCGCCAACATCGGCGCCCTTGGTAAAGATACCGCCGCCCAAACGCGCAAAGATCGAAATCAATGAAGACCCAAAGCCAAGCGCGACAAGCCCTTCAATGGCCATGCGCAAATCCATGCCCATATATTCGCTCAGGAAATAGTAATAACCAGCAACGCCGAGCAAGCCCAAGCCAATCACCAGCATGCCCGTGACCGCGCCCGCTTTAAACGCAACATTCAGCGCGCCTTCAAGGCTCTTAATCGCCGCTTGCGTTGTGCGCACATTCGCCTGCACAGACACCAGCATACCGTTATAGCCCGCAAGACCGGACAGCACCGCGCCAATAACAAAACCAAGCGAGACATGCCAGCCAAGCAGCAAATGAAGCCCAATGGCCACCACAACACCAACTTTAAAAATTGTTTTATATTGACGATCCAGATAGGCCTTCGCCCCCTCTTGAATAGCGCCCGCAATCTCTTGCATCTTCTTACTTCCGGCATCCAGTGCCATAATTTGCCGCGATGCGAGTGTGCTGTAAATAAGCGCCAGCACGCCACAACACGCAATGATCAGATAAATGGTGGTCATTTTTTGTCCTTAAGTTTTGTTTTACTTGAATTAAACCTGAGTAGAATCTCTCCAACCATGAGCGTGGCAGCTATACAGGCCTGTATGCAAAAAGAAAAATGCTTTTATCAACAACTTTAGGAGTACGGCATAAATTAGAGTAGCGAGCACAAGAAAAAGCCCAGCATAATGCCGGGCTCAACTCAATTTAATATATAATGAGAGCGCTTAAATCGCGCGCTGCTGCACCACTTGAAGCAACACATCTTCAACAACATCCTCGCCCAGAACCTTGGTGCTAATTTTATTCAGGCGCTTTTTGATCATACCGACCTGTAAAACCCCGCCCTTCATTGCCGCATGACGGCCGAGCATGCCGTACATATCCTGAATATAGGCATCTTTGAGTCTAGGTTGCAACCGCTGGACCTTTGCCAAGGCCGCCGCATCCAAAACCTCCAGCGCAATCACCAGACTAACCGTCTGATTAACGCCATTATTGTCCAAAATGGGGAGGACGAGAGGGTCAAGCTCGAAAAAAGACGGTCCATCGCCCTCCTCTTCAGCGCTACTAGCCGCCTGCGCTGTCCCAACAAAAGAAAGATTTAAGCCCGCAGCCGCGCCAACAAGCATAAGAAACGCAAAAGCGCTCAAGATTGATTTTTTCATTTTATGTCATACCCTAATAAGAAGATTAATGAACCCTACATCCTCTAATTATAAGACATAAACATTAACAAGGCATTATGTTATGGTAAGATTTTGTGTGTTTACCCCTGCTTAAGAAATCAAGATATCACCCCAAATAATCCCCCCCCCCTTTTTTTCGTCATCACACGGTTTATCCGTGTGATCCACTCTTTCTACAAAGAATTCAGCAAGGTTTAGATGGATTGCACGGACAAGGCCGTGCAATGACGAGGGAAATATAATGGTATAATTATTTGGGGCTGTCGTAGATAAGTAAAATTATTTAGGATAGTTTATGGGTTTAAAGCGTTGCAGATTAAGGGATAGAGTTCAGCGGAAGTTGCTGGAGTTTTTCGTGGCCGAAGTCACGGCACGCACAGCGGCTGATTTGATGG
>JAJRYK010000022.1 GCA_024275825.1 Alphaproteobacteria bacterium | reverse complement strand
GATAATAACCCGAATGCGCTCGAAGAATATGAAAGCGCCAAAGCCTATATCGCTCAACAAAGAGGAGGGGATGTTTCTGCTGGTTCCACAGCGCCCGGCCCGAACGCCGCACAAATGCGTGATGCGGCTGCCATGACACCGGAAGCTCGCCAAGAAATGATCAAGTCTATGGTCGCGGGATTATCCGCAAAACTGGCCGATAATCCGCACGATCCAGATGGTTGGGTGCGTTTATTGCGCGCTCGAAAAGTTTTGGGCGAACAAACCGAAGCCAGTGCTGAAATTGCCCTCATGAAAGCGACTTACAAAGAGAATCCTGCGATGATCCAAAAAATATTATCAGATGCCGCATGGCTAGATATTGCGCCCGAACAATAGGGACAAATCTGCGGCTCTTTCTTTTTGCGGCCTTGATGCGCATTCTTCGTGAGTGAACATTTTACTTGCCAAATTTTTTGACATGCCTATATAGCGGGTCAGCTTTTTAGTGTGCGCCGCTAAGGATTGATGCGCACTCATTTTCGGAGATTTTATGGCTCGGGTTACTGTTGAAGATTGTATTGAAGTTTTACCAGATCGTTTTGATCTTGTTTTGATGGCTGCTCACCGCGCGCGAAGTATTTCTGCTGGCGCGGCTTTGACCGTTGAGCGCGATAATGACAAGACACCTGTTGTTGCTTTACGCGAATTGGCTGGAGAAACGCTCGGACTAGATGAACTTCGCGAGAGCCTCATCATTGGCTTGCAGCGGGTTATCATGGACGACGATATTCCTGACGAAGAAGATCAAGCACCTATTCTGGCGCTAGAGCATGGCCAGGAACAGCCAAAAGAAATGTCCGAATCAGATATGTTGCGGGCGTTGCAAAGTGACCGTGATAATGGCCCTGATAATCGTTTTTAGGTAGTTTACTTACTAACCTCGTTAATTTTTATTGCAGGGCAGGGTAGCTCTGGTTAGGTTCCGGTTTTAACAGCCTGGATAAAGGATTCGATATGTCTGCTTCTGACGCCGCAGTATTTGCAGCAATTGACCATGAATTAACGCGCCAACGTGATCAAATTGAACTGATTGCATCGGAAAATATCGTTTCCGAAGCGGTGTTACAGGCGCAAGGCTCCGTTCTCACCAATAAATACGCCGAGGGTTATTCTGGTCGCCGTTATTATGGTGGGTGTGAGCATGTAGATGTGGTCGAGGATTTAGCCATAGAGCGCGCAAGGCAGATGTTCGGATGTGGCTTTGTCAATGTGCAGCCCCATTCCGGCAGTCAAGCTAATCAAGCGGTGTTGCTCGCCCTGCTACAGCCGGGGGATACGATTATGGGTATGGATTTAGCGTCGGGCGGTCATTTGACACACGGCGCAAAACCTAACCTGTCCGGTAAATGGTTCAATGCCGTGACTTACGGTGTGCGTGAAGACAATTGCCTGATCGATTATGATGCGGTTGAGGCCATTGCCCTAGAGCATAAACCAAAAATGATTATCGCAGGCGGTTCCGCCTATGCCCGCGTCATTGATTTTGCGCGGTTTAGAGAAATAGCCGATAAAATTGGTGCCTATCTACATGTGGATATGGCGCACTTTGCCGGGCTTGTGGCAGGCGGTGTTCACCCCAATCCATTGCCCCACGCCCATATCGTGACAACCACCACCCACAAAACCCTGCGCGGCCCACGCGGCGGCATG
>JAJRYK010000021.1 GCA_024275825.1 Alphaproteobacteria bacterium | reverse complement strand
TTGCCTTTGCCACCTTACAGCCCGGACTTTAACCCCATAGAACAAAGCTTTGGTAGCCTAAAAAGGCGACGGCAATTTTTACCGCTTGGCACGCCATTGGACGATTTATTTATGTGCAATTATTAATTGGAATAACTATATGTTTAGACTTTCCAAAGCGGGCTTAGTGTTCTTAGTGGTTAAAATAAAAACCTATAATTTTTCTAAAATCTCCGCCGCGAAATCGCTGAGTGTGTCATCGCGCGCGCCCATGATGATGATGCGGTCGCCCTCTTGCGCAGCATCCAGAATAACCGGCATGATCTCGGCACGTGTCTTGAACCATTGCGCAGCTACGCCCTGCTCTCCAGCCCACCCTGCGACATCTTTCATGCTCACAGAACGGTCAACCGTTCCCCCAGCGTAATAGGCTTCAGGTACAAACAATAAATCATCCGCGCCTAAATGCTGCGCAAAGCTCTGCGCAATCTGCCGCCCCATCAGCTTCAGCGGACCAAAGCCGTGCATTTGAAACATCACAATCAACCGCCCGTCAAAGGTCTTCAGTGCCTTGAGCGTAGCCGCAATTTTATCGGGATTGTGCCCGAAATCATCAATCACCGTGATGTTGTTCTTGGTGCCCACAATATCCATCCGGCGCTTGATGCCCTGGAACGTGCTGAGCGCATCAATGGCTTTCTCAAGCGGCACCTCCAAAGCCTGACACACACATAAACACGCCAGCGCGTTGGAAATATTATGCTCTCCGATCATCTGTATATGCGCTTGATGCCCCCTATAAAGAAAGCTGGTGCCATAGGGCGTTGGCGTAATGTTATCAGCCTCACTGAGGCGGTAGCTCAATACTGGAACCTCCGCCTTCTCCGCTAGCACGCGCAGCTTTTCATCGTCGAAATTGAGCACCACGACCCGGCTCGCCCGGCCGATAAAATCACCGAAGAGCTGATCGAGCTCCGCCATCGTTTTGTGATCCAGCGCGATGTTATTCACCACCGCAATGGCAGGATTATACAGCGCGATCGAACCGTCACTCTCATCCGTTTCCGTCACAAATGGACCAGCGCCAACGCGCATATTTGCCCCAAGAGTCTTGATCACCGCACCATTCATCACGGTTGGGTCTTGGCCAAGCACATTCAAAACATGCGCAATCATGCCTGTCACCGTGGATTTTCCGCTTGTCCCTGCAACAGAAATGCCGGTTTCAGAACCGTTAAACATATCCGCCAGCAGCTCAGCGCGTTTGATAATGGTAATGCCCGCCGCCTGCGCCGCCGCTACATCGGGTATGCTGTCCTCAATCGCGCTAGAGACAATCAGCGCATCGAGCTGATCATCAATGCCAGAGCCATCTTGCGCCACAAGTTCAACGCCCTGCTGCGCCAGTGCTTTAAATTTATCCGGTGATTTCCCTTGATCATAGCTGCGGTCTGAACCCAAAACGCGATGCCCTTGCCGCACACAAATTAATGCAAGCGGGCTCATGCCACTACCGCCAACGCCGCAAAATAAATAGGTTTTTTGAGAAAAGTGCACGAAAGACTTACTCACCGGGGAAAAGCGGAATGGGCGCATCTGTGCCCGGTGTCTGCGCGCCTGCCGGATTTAAATCCTCGCCCAACTGTTGGGTAAGCGGCGCAAGGTTAACCTTTGAATCCGCCGCGTCCGATGTTGTTACACTATCAACACTATACCGCCCAGCGGGACGTACACGACGCTTAACCTCCATCTGCGGCGCATATTTATCTGCATTCAGCTGCGGCAAGCCCGACCTGAACTCTTCCAGATCATACTCATCTGGCTGTTTGATATCTGGCTGATTTTGCGCCGGCAGCGCCTCTTCTCTAATGGGCGTATTGGTAAAGTCTACCTCAATAACACTCGGATAAACAAAGAGTGCCTCAGACGCATAATCCCAGGCCGCACCCGGCACAACGCCCGTGACGACATTACCATAGAAACTGCGCTCAATGCTCGGCTCGATCACCACCTTCTTCCGGCGATTTCCCGGCGCCAGACAATCCAGTACCAGATCGTCCTTGGACTTCACCACACGTATAGTTTGCGGCGGACGGAAGCGATAGCGAATATTGTTGATATAGGCATCACACACCGCATTATGCGCGCCCGGCGTGATAACCGTCAGGTCCTGCGTCGGCTCATCCACGATATACGCGCATGCGGAAAGTGCGATAACACTGCTAAAAAGAAGAATACGTGAGAACATGGGGCGCCAGAAAAAGAAGAGGTTGAAAGAACTTTCACCTTCAATTTACCGGAATTCGTACAAAGACGCAATGCCGGCTTTATGCGGCCGATTTTACATCCTTAGAATCGCTGTTCGCGGGCCCTACTCTGATCTTAAAATCAAGCGCATCGCCCTTCACGCTCACCTGCACCACACTGCCATCCACCACATCGCCCTGCAAGATCATCTCCGCGAGTTTATTTTGCAGCTCCGTCTGGATAACGCGCTTAAGCGGGCGCGCGCCGTATGCTGGCTCATACCCAAGATCAACCAACCATTCTTTGGCCTTGGCATCAACCTCGAGCCGCACGTGACGATCCGCCAGCAAGCCGTGTAAATACCCTAGCTGGATATCAATAATGCCCATCATTTGCGATTTATCGAGACGTTTGAACAGCAGAGTTTCATCCAGGCGGTTGAGAAATTCTGGCCTGAACGCCGCGCGCACAGCCTTCATCACATCCTCGCGCACATCATTCACATCCGCGCCATCAGGCTGGTTCACCAAATGCTCCGCCCCCAGATTAGAGGTCATGATCAGCAAACAATTGGAAAAATCAACCGTACGTCCCTGCCCGTCCGTCAGGCGGCCATCATCCAAAACCTGGAGCAACACGTTAAACACATCCGGGTGCGCCTTCTCAATTTCATCAAATAAAACAACCTGATAGGGCCTGCGCCGCACGGCTTCGGTCAGCGCGCCACCCTCCTCATACCCCACATAGCCCGGTGGGGCGCCGATCATACGCGCAACGGCATGTTTCTCCATATATTCCGACATATCCATGCGAATCATAGCCGTCTCATCATCAAACATAAATTCCGCTAAAGCCTTGGTCAGCTCGGTCTTTCCTACGCCCGTCGGCCCTAAAAACAAGAACGATCCAATCGGCCTGCGCGAATCCTGCAATCCTGCGCGCGCGCGGCGAATGGCATTCGAAACCGCCACAACCGCCTCATCCTGCCCGACAACGCGCTGGCGCAGCTTGTCTTCCATCTGCAGCAGCTTCTCACGCTCGCCTTCGAGCATTTTATCCACCGGAATGCCCGTCCATTTGCTGACAATATGGGCAATTTCATCTTCCGTGACCTCTTCATTGATCAAGTGAGACGTCGATTTCACCGCGCCCTCCCCCTCCGGCATCGCCGCCAATTTAGCCTCTAGCTCGGGAATCTTGCCGTATTTCAGCTCACTAGCCTCCGCCCAGTGACCTTCGCGCTCAGCCTGCTCCAGCTCACTACGCGCACGATCCAGCTCTTCCGTATGTTTCTGTCCGGCATTGAGCTTCTCTTTTTCTGCCGCCCACTGGCTGGTTAAATCAGCTGACTTTGATTCCAAGCCGTTGAGTTCCTCTTCCAAAGCAACCAAACGGTCCTTCGAGGCCTTGTCCGATTCTTTTTTCAGCGCTTCACGCTCAATCTTCAGCTGAATAATCCGCCGATCAAGCTCATCAAT
Source organism: Alphaproteobacteria bacterium (assembly GCA_024275825.1). GTDB lineage: Bacteria > Pseudomonadota > Alphaproteobacteria > Micavibrionales > Micavibrionaceae > JAJRYK01. The sequence goes on along the minus strand of JAJRYK010000021.1, from coordinate 52,055 downwards.
TTCTTCGGGCTTGCTATCAACCTGCATACGAATGCGCGCCGCAGCCTCGTCAACCAGATCAATCGCCTTATCCGGCAAAAAGCGATCGGTGATGTAACGGTTCGACAGCGTTGCCGCGCTAACAATCGCGTTATCGGTGATACGTACACCATGATGCAACTCGTACTTTTCCTTTAACCCCCGCAGGATAGAGATCGTATCCTCAACTGTTGGCTCAGACACAAAAACAGGCTGAAACCGCCGCGCCAGCGCCGCATCTTTCTCAATATGTTTCCGGTATTCATCCAGCGTCGTCGCGCCCACCATATGCAGCTCGCCGCGCGCCAGAGCGGGTTTGAGCATATTCCCAGCGTCCATAGAACCATCACCGGTGGCGCCCGCACCAACAATCATATGCAGCTCATCCAGAAACAAGACAACCTCACCAGACGCGGCTTTTACCTCATCCAGAACAGCTTTTAAGCGTTCCTCAAACTCCCCGCGGAACTTCGCGCCCGCCAGCAGCGCGCCTAAATCCAATGACATCAAACGCTTATGCTTCAGGCTTTCCGGCACATCGCCATTAATAATGCGCTGCGCCAGCCCTTCGATAATCGCGGTTTTTCCTACACCCGGCTCACCAATCAGCACGGGGTTATTCTTTGTCCGGCGTGAAAGCACCTGCACCGTGCGGCGGATCTCCTCATCTCGGCCAATGATCGGATCGAGTTTGCCGTCACGCGCCGCCTGCGTCAAATCATGCGCGTATTTATTCAGCGCATCAAACTGATCCTCCGCGCTGGCTGTATCAGCCGTACGTCCCTTGCGCATGTCATTGATCGCCTGATTAAGGGCCGCATCCGTAAGGCCAGCATCCTCAATAAACCCGGCAATATCAGATTTTTTGGCCATGATCATGGCCTGTAAAACGCGCTCTCCAGTGACAAACTTATCACCCGCTTTTTCGGCTAAATTCAAGGCGTTATCGAGTATTTTTACGATATCACCTGAAAGGCGTAACTGCCCCGCACCGGCGCCCGTCACTGCCGGCAACTTCGCCAGCGCACCCTCAACAGCAGAGCGCAGCCGCCCCGCATCACCATCCGCGATCTGAATGATCTTTGACACAACCGCACCAGAATCATCCAACATAACCTTAAGCAAATGCTCGGGCTCCAAAGACTGGTGATCAGAACGCATCGCAAGCGTTTGCGCCTGTTGTAGAAACCCCCGGGTTTTCTCGGTAAATTTATCAAAATCCATATTTAGCGATCCTCACTCATGCTGATATTCAACTCTTATATCATATACGAAAGAGATTGAAAAACAGATCACTTGAGGATAATTTTTTTACGAAAAAAGGCGACCGAAGCCGCCTCTTAAAATTCCATGATAACGATGACTAAGCGTTGCTCAACTCAGCCGTACGTGCGTCAGATTTTGCCTCAGATGATGCCTTAGCCTCTTCACCTAAGATGCTGGCTGGCAAAGATAAATCCTCTTTCTGCTGAGTCTTCTCTTTAACGGCACTCTCATCTTTCGCCCTGCCTTCGCTACGGTCATCAGCTTGTGCTTTTTCTTCCAAGTTCCACGAGCTGATGATGCGCTGATAGTGCTCTGCGTACTGTAGATAGCTCTGCGCCAACACAATATCGCCAGCCGCATTTGCGTCCCTCGCTAAAGCTGCATACTTTTCAGTAACTTGATAAGCCGTGCCGCGAATACGCACATCTGGGCCGTTGCTGTCATAGACCTGCGTCTTTTGCTGACCGCCGCTGCGACGTCCGCCATTGCCTCTGTTGCTACCGCCCCTGCTGCGCTGACGTCTATTTGATGATGATCCGTGTCTCATAATTTTTAATATCCATTTTGATTCTGTTAAAACACATACACGTACACCATACATGATTCACGTACATATGGCTAGTCCCAAGCGTACAGCCCGGAATTTTAAAACGCAGCCATCAAGGTGTGTTGAATTCCTTATCTAGCTGTGTTCGTGCGTTGTGTGTTGAGCTGCATAAAATCTACATCGGGGGGCTTTGGGTTTACAAGCGCCGCGGGCAAAAAAAAATCATTTATCCCCACAACTCATTTCTAAAACCCGCGGCTGGCCTGCTAAATCACGATGGCACACTTCAATGCGAATCCGATATTCCTTGCCGAGTCGCGTAACCGCGTCCTCCTGATCAAAACCAATCTCAAAAAACGCCCGGCCATGTGGATTTAAATGCGCCGATAGCTGTGAAAAAATGCTTTTATAGGCCGCCAAACCATCCTCGCCTCCTGATAAAGCCAGAATCGGGTCATGATTCTGCACCGCTTTGGACAGGGTGGGGATCACAGATTCGGCAATATAGGGGGGATTCGAGACAATCAGATCAAAGTGCTCGCCCTCCAGCGGCGCGAACCAGGACCCTTCGTTAAAGCGCGTGCGATCCGCCGCGCCATGCGCCTGCGCATTCTCCTGCGCCGTTTTGAGCGCGCCGAGCGATAAATCAACGCCGATACCAGTGGCCTCGGGGAATTCACACAAAAGCGTCACCAAAATACAGCCCGTACCCGTACCCAGATCCAAAACCGTCTTCGGCGGCGCGTCTTTATAGCGCGCCAGCACAGCCTCAATCAGTGTTTCGGTATCAGGCCGCGGATCGAGCGTCTCTGGCGAGAGTTTAAACGCCCGCCCCCAAAACTCCCGCTCACCATAAATGCGTGATAAAGGCTCGCCCGCGATGCGGCGCTGCAGATCAGCCTCAATGGCCTCCAGAGCCGTGGGGGCCGTCATTTGCGCTCCATCTGCCACGATATCCGCCCAGCGATAGCCCGTGCGCCGCTCAATCATCCAGCGCGCATCAAGGTCAGCAGTACCTATTTGTGCTTTTTCGAGTTGCGCTTTTATGGTTTTATAAAGATTAGAAAGTTTCATCACTATTTAGGTCCACATGAATATTTCACTAGGGCAATCATTTGTTTTTCCCATTATTTTTACTTTTTTGCTTCTTTACCTTTTGCGGCAAAATAAAAAAGGAGTCTTTATTCCATGGAATAATGATGAAATAACGAGAGAAAGTGATCCAATCACCTTTGATGAAAGTATAAGAGACCACATATCAACACTAAAAATCCTTATAGCCATCTCTGCGCTCTCACCTGTAGCCATCATTTTTGAACAAAACATCCTTGGAATTGCATTCTTTATGTACGGCATGAGCTTTTTTTGTTTTTCTATAGTTCGCATGGGGTTTCAATCAGGCTATATAAAACTTGGGTCCATACAAAAAGCAAAAAAAGATGAGTTTCCTATTCTCTTTTATTTTTTAGCTTCAGTGCTCGGGTTTGTCTGCACCATGACATTATTTTTTGGGTTGCTAGCCTCCATACCAGCACTTCTATTGCTAATAACCACTAGCTACCCATTGCTGATAGCGCCGCTGCATGGTCTTCTGCGGTAAGCGCCTGCACTATTTCATCCATGGCTACGCCGCTCAAAACCTCCTCCAGCTTATAGAGTGTTAGATTGATCCGATGGTCTGTTACGCGGCCTTGGGGGAAATTATAGGTGCGGATGCGGTCAGAGCGATCGCCTGTGCCGACCTGCTCTTTACGATCGGCCGCGCGTTCATCAGCCAGCTTTTGGCGCTGCAGATCATATATGCGCGTGCGCAGCACCGTCAGAGCCTTGGCCCGGTTCTTGTGTTGGGAGCGCTCTTCCTGCATCTCCACCACCACGCCGGTAGGAATGTGGGTCATGCGTACGGCACTGTCGGTCGTGTTCACGTGCTGTCCGCCCGCGCCTTGCGACTTGAATGTATCAATTTTCAAATCAGCTGGGTTAATCTCGACATCAACGTCTTCAGCTTCAGGCAAGACAGCCACAGTCGCAGCAGAGGTATGAATGCGCCCCCCGCTCTCGGTCTTTGGCACGCGCTGCACACGGTGCGCGCCGGATTCGTATTTGAGGCGCGCAAACACATTGCGGCCGGTCACTTGCGCGATAATTTGCTTATAGCCGCCAATATCGCTTTCCGAGGCCTCCATGACCTCCAATGTCCAGCCCTGCTGCGCGGCGTAGCCCTTATACATGGTGAACAAATCAGAAGCGAACAAAGCGGCCTCATCGCCGCCCGTACCAGCGCGAATCTCTAAAATCGCATTGCGGCTATCCGCTTCGTCCTTGGGAATAAGCGCGAGGCGAATTTGGTGCTCCAACTCTGGGATACGCTTATTGAGCACGACAAGCTCTTCGCTTGCCATATCCTTCATCTCTGGATCAGCCAGCATTTCCTGCAAGCTCTCCTGCTCCTCCAGCCCGCCGGTATATTCGTCGATCGCTTCGACCACAGGGGAGAGCTCCGCATACTCCACCGAGAGCTTGGTAAACACCTCACCATTAAGCCCGCCCGCAGACATCAGCGCAGCCAATTCCTCATGACGCGCCTTAATGGAGCTCAATTTCTCTTTCATAGACATGATGGCTATTCCGTAGTTTCAGACGAACTGGTTGTATAGGTTTTTTGGAGATATTCAAGATCTAGCGGAATGTTGCGCATCACAGTTCCGAGCTTGCCGAGAGGCTTGAGCGCTTGCCCATCAATCTCCAAACGCACACCGCCAGCATTGCCCAGCGACATGGTTAGGTCAGAGCGCGGCGGCATCACATATTGATCACCGGCCTGCAACACTTGCGAGACCAAAACCTTGCCGCCTTTATCCTTAATCTCCACCCAGCTATTTTCTGTCATGGTCAGGATAATACCTTCGGGCTTTATGTGCTGCTCAACGGCTGTAATCTCGGCGTTGGGATCAAAGCCCAGCGGGATAAACGGACCGAAGACATCACCGGAGACTTCAGCATTACCCAGGCTTATGACATCCTTGACATCCGGCACGCGCGTAACATCAGCACGATCAGCATTCAGAAACGAGACCAAAACGACTGTTACAAGAATCACCACCGCCAAAGACGCACCAACCAGCCACAAGGGCGGCATTTTTGTCTCCGACGCTGCAACCGGGAAATCAAGACCGGGATCGGTCGCTTTTCGGCCATATTGCGCTTTAAACAGCGCCACCATCTTATCGCCATCCATGCCCAGATATTCGGCGTAAGAGCGCACAAAACCAATCGCGTAAACCCGCCCCGGCAGCTGGTCCATATCACCGCTCTCAATTGCTCTGATTTGGGCAGATCCAATGCGCAAGGCGCGCTGAATATCCTGACAGGTTTGACCGTAATGCTCACGCGCACGGCGCAGCACATCACCCACCGGCATATCGGCGTGGTATAGATCCTCCTCAGGAAGAGGGACGCTCTGCTGCTGCATCTGTGTCATGATGTCGCCAGACTATACGATTATCCGGGTGTTCGCTAGGGATTTATTGAAGGCTAAAAAAGACCCCCTCCTCCTGAGGGGGAGGATCGAGGCCGGGAAAATCTTAAGCGTCTTGCTCGAGCCCATAGGCAGCATGGAGTGAGCGCACAGCAAGCTCCGTATATTCCTCATCAATCAAAACGCTGATTTTGATCTCAGATGTAGAAATCACATGAATGTTGATGTTCTTTTCCGCCAGCGTTTCAAACATTTTGCTCGCCACGCCGTGATGTGAAATCATGCCCACACCAACGACAGAGACTTTAGAAAGATTTTCTTTGCTCTGAACATCAACACCCTTAAGCGTTTCCACGCTGCCCAAGGTCTCCATCGCCTTCCCCAGATCAGCTCGGCCAATGGTAAAGGTCAAATCTGTGGCCTTCCCATCGGATGAGATGTTTTGAACAATCATATCTACATTTACCGCCGCACCCGCAAGCGATTGAAACACCATCGCCGCCACGCCGGGCACATCCGGCACATTCAATAATGTGACTTTCGCTTCATTACGGTCATAGGCGATGCCGCTAACAAGTTCCTCTTCCACGATACTTTCCTCACTGGTTACTAATGTTCCTGGTAAATCACTGCCGATATGATCCTCAAAACTTGAGAGCACCTGCAGCTTTACGCCCCTTTTCATGGCAATTTCAACCGAGCGCGTTTGCAGCACCCGCGCACCAGCCGAGGCCATTTCAATCATTTCCTCAAACGAAATTGTTTTAAGCTTTCTCGCCTTGGACACTATACGCGGATCGGTCGTATAGACCCCGTCCACATCGGTATAAATATCACAACGATCAGCCCCCAGCGCCACGGCCAGCGCAACCGCCGTCGTATCAGAGCCCCCGCGCCCCAACGTCGAAATGCGCCCTGCATCCGTCACACCCTGAAAGCCCGGCACAACAACAACCTCACCCGTACCAAGGCGCGTATGCAGCTCATCCGTTTCAATCCCCTCAATCCGCGCCTTGCCGTGCATATCGTTGGTGCGGATCGGGATTTGCCACCCCATCCAGCTGCGCGCATTCACACCGCGCTTTTGCAGCGCCAGCGCCAGCAGACCGGCAACCACCTGCTCCCCACTCGACACAACCACATCATATTCCCGCGCATCATAAAGCGGGCTGGTGTCTGCGCAATATTGGATAAGCTGGTTCGTCACACCAGACATCGCCGAAACCACCACCACCAAAGAATGCCCAAGCGCGATCTCACGCGCGATTTTATCCGCAACAATCCCAATGCGCTCCACATCCGCTACGGACGTTCCACCAAATTTTGCAACGATTAGGGCCATATCTTCTTGTCTCTATTAACGCTTTAAGTATTTTATTAACCACAGATGGAGACGGATGAATACAGATAAAAAAGTTCACGCAAAGGTCGCAAAGATTAAAAAACGCAAAGATCACAAAGAATTTTTATTAAACCTTTTGCGCGCTTTGCGTGAACCAAAAAAATCCATGTTCATCTGTGTTCATCTGTGGTTTAAAAGCCTATACCTTCTACAAGAAAAGTACAGTTTATGTCCAGCACTATTGACCAAAAAGAGATTGCGCATTTTGCAAAAGACGCTGCCAACTGGTGGGATGAGGACGGCCCCTTTGCGCCGCTCCACCGCCTAAACCCCGCGCGGCTGAGCTATCTTAAGGATCAAATCTGCGGCCATTATGGCCTGGACGCGAAGCCCCTCACCCCTTTCAAAGACCTCTCTATCCTCGATATCGGCTGCGGCGGCGGGCTGGTGTGTGAGCCTATGGCGAGGCTGGGCGCGAATGTCACCGGCGCGGATGCCGATGCTGTGGCGATAAAAGCAGCGCAAGCGCACGCCGTACAATCCGGGCTAGATATCACCTATTTTAATGGCCCAGCCGAATCCCTTATACCGTCATCCCAATCCACCTCTTCGTCACCCCTCTCCCCGTCATCCCGGCGCAGGCCGGGATCTTTGAAAGACAACACAAAAGTACAAAAGATCCCGGATCAAGTCCGGGATGACGGGGGAGGGAATCATAATGACGGTGGATTATTCGACGTCGTCCTCGCCTTAGAAATTCTCGAACACGTCTCCGACCCCGCCATTTTCGTGCAAAACTGCGCAAACCTGGTCAAACCCGGCGGGCTGGTGATTTTCTCCACCCTCAACCGTAATCCAAAATCCTATCTGCTCGGCATTATCGCCGCAGAATACCTCCTGCGCTGGGTGCCCCAAGGCACACATGAATGGAAAAAGTTCATCAAACCCTCAGAACTCGCCAGATTCTGCCGCGCGGCCGCCCTAAAGCCCCACGACATCACCGGCCTGATGTTTCATCCGCTGGAGCAAAACTTCAAGCTGTCTAAATCAGATCTTGATGTGAATTATTTTATGACGACCACGAAACAAGGATAACACTATGATCAACATTTTCTTCATCGCCGCCCTCATCGTCATGTTCGCCGCGCTTGGCGTCGTCATTACAGGCGTGATCTCTATGGCCAAAGGCGGAGCATTCAATGAGAAATACGGCAACAGACTGATGCAGGCCCGCATCATGCTACAGGGGCTTGCCTTGGCCCTGCTTGCGCTGGCATACTTTACCTCTCAGGCGTGACTCGCATAGCGCTCCCTAAACCACATCACTAATCGTGGAGTATTATACAATGAAGATTCTTGTCCCCATTAAGCGGGTCGTTGATTACAACGTTAAAATCCGTGTAAAGGCTGATGAAAGCGGCGTTGAGCTGGCCAATGTCAAAATGTCGATCAACCCGTTTGATGAAATCGCGGTTGAAGAAGCCGTGCGCTTAAAAGAATCCGGCAAAGCCACAGAGATCATCGTGGTGTCCATCGGCCCGGAAAAGGCGCAGGAGCAAATCCGCACCGCCATGGCCATTGGCGCTGATCGCGGGATTTTGGTGCAAACTGAGACGGCCATTGATCTGGGCGGCGTAGAACCGCTGGCGGTTGCTAAAGCGCTCAAAGCGCTGGTGGATAAGGAAAGCCCGGACCTCGTGATCATGGGCAAGCAGTCCATCGATGATGATAGCAACCAAACCGGCCAAATGCTCGCCGCTCTGCTGGGCTGGGCGCAAGGGACGTTCGCCTCGAAACTGGAGCTTGGCGATGGCACGTTAAACATCACCCGCGAAATTGATGGCGGGCTGGAAACGCTGGCGCTGAAAATGCCAGCCATCATCACCACCGATTTACGCCTAAACGAACCGCGCTATGCCAAGCTGCCGGATATTATGAAGGCGAAGAAAAAAGAGCTGAAGGTCTTAACCCCCGCCGATCTAGACGTTAATTTCACCCCGCGCCTGTCAGTCATCAAAGTCGTTGAACCGCCCGTGCGCCAAGGCGGCGGCAAGGTTGCCGATGTGAATGAGCTGATTGATAAGTTGAAGAACGAAGCGAAAGTTTTATAAGATTCACCACGAAGTCTCGAAGGACACAAAGAATCACAAAGAAAAATATAATTTTAAAAATAAGAAAACTTCGTGATTCTTTGTGTCCTTCGAGACTTCGTGGTGAAAAATAAAAAGGAAATAAAAGCATGACCATTCTAGTCCTAGCCGAACATAATAATGAGCGCCTGAAAACAGCAACGCTAAGCACCATTGGAGCGGCTAAACAAATTGGGGACGACATTCACATCCTTGTCATCGGGTCGAATTGTGGCGCTGTGGCCGAGGCTGCCGGCAAAATTGAAAGCGTGTCGAAAGTGCTCAAGGCCGATAATGCCGCGCTGGAGCACCCCATCGCCGAGAATATCGCGCCAATTTTGGTGGAGCTGGCCGGAAATTATAGCCACATCCTCGCCCCGGCGACGACCTTTGGGAAAAACATTCTGCCGCGCGTGGCGGCGTTGCTGGATGTGCAGCAAATCTCTGAAATTTCTGCCGTGATTGATTCCGACACATTCGAGCGCCCGGTCTATGCGGGCAACGCGATTGCGACTGTAAAGTCCAGCGATTCGATCAAGCTGATCACGGTGCGCGGCACAACCTTTGATGCCGTTGCCACCGAAGGCGGCAGCGCGAGCGTTGAAGATATTAGCGCGGCTGGCGATGCGGGCCTGTCCAGCTTTGTTAGCATCGAAGAATCCAAATCCGACCGCCCGGAGCTAACGTCTGCCAAGATCGTTGTATCCGGCGGGCGCGGCGTGGGATCGGCGGAGAACTTTGCGATTATCGAGAAGCTAGCCGATAAACTCGGCGCAGCCGTTGGGGCCTCGCGCGCCGCTGTGGATGCGGGATACGTACCCAATGATTACCAAGTCGGCCAAACCGGCAAGGTCGTCGCGCCGGATCTATATATAGCCATCGGAATCTCCGGCGCTATTCAACATCTGGCGGGTATGAAAGATTCCAAAGTCATCGTCGCCATCAATAAAGACGAAGATGCGCCGATCTTTTCTATCGCTGATTACGGGTTGGTCACGGATTTATTCGACGCTGTGCCGGAGCTTGAGAGTAAGGTTTAAAAAATTATTTTTGAACCGCAAAGTAAAATAAAGTAAAACAAAGTACTTTTTAGCTTCAAAAAAACACCACAGGCCAAACATAAACTTTGTCTAACTTTGTTTTACTTTGCGTTTAAATATTTTCATTCGCTGTCATCCGTCTTCATCTTAAAGACAGGCCGCAAATCATCTTGGTCAAATTTTGCGCCCTCAGACTGCACATCATCCAAAATAGCGTGCCCCAGCTTTGCGCCTGTAAAGTCTGCATCACGCAGATCTGCGCCGGTTAAATTGGCGTGGGATAAATCTGCATCCTTAAAACTCGCATGCTTAAGCTGCGCGCCAGAGAGGTCAACGTAACGCAATTTCGCGCCTTCAAAATTGCACGGGCTGAAGCGCGTGGTCGAACTGCCACCGCCGAACATCAGAGCATTACCGTTAATCCCTCTCATCACCGCATGACTGAACTGCGCGCCCTTAAAGCTGGAACCGCGCAGATCCGCATCCTCCATATCGCAATTGCGAAAGTCTGAACCATCCAGCACAGCGCTTTGCAGCTCAACCTTATAGAGATTCATGCCAAAGAATTTCGTGCCCACCGCCTTGATCGCTGTCAGCTTTTCCATCTTCAGTGTTTTCAAAAAGCGCATATTAATGCTGCTCAAATCCAGCTGCGCGCCCTTTGCGCCCGCGCTATCAACCCAGGCACGGTGCTCCTCAATCATGGTCGGTAGCGGAACATCCATATCGGAAACAGACATCCCGATATTCTCATCAGTAATCGCGTTGCTAAGATCTATATTACCACTCATGCTGCTCACATTCACGCCCGTGAGAATAGTTAAGCTCATATCCGCGCCCGCGAACTGTGCGCCCTCAACATCACAATTAGAAAGATCCGCCCCCTCCAGCTTTGCGCCAGAAAAGTCCGCCTCTTTCATGTTTGCGCCAACCATGATCGCATCGGAAAAATCAGCATGGCTAGCGATAGAGCCCACAAGCCGCGCGCCGCTTAAATTCGCCGCACGGAAATTCACCGCTTGCGCCGGGGCATAATTATTATCAGTCGCGATCCCGCCGGCGCGCAAATCTGCACGCTCCAAGTTCGCGCCCTGCAAATTGGCGTTCTCAATCCGCGCACCACGCAAGTCAGTGCGCACAAAGCTGGCCATGTGCAAATTTGCATCGCTCAAGTCACAGGCATAGAGCACCGCTTCCTGAAAATCAGCCTCGGATAAATCCATGCCCATCATCAAGCAGCCAACAAAATCCACTTGCTGTAAGTTTTGTCCCTTCAGCGACAAGCCAGAAATATCAGTCTGGCGTAGCATCGCCCGCCGCCCACCGATACGCCCACTCAAAAATCGTTCATGCAGACGCACCAGCGCATCGAGCTGGTCCTGCGTCATTTTCTCCAAGGATTCCGAAGGTGATGAGGATTGATCAGACATGGCTGTAAATTTAGCAAGATTTCAGGTAAAAACATAGAGAGAGAAACATGTAATCGTACAATAATCCTTTCTTTTTCGCCGCCAGAGCGATAGGTAATTAACTTATGAATATACGAACACTCACAATTGCAGCTTTATTGACCCTCTCCTTAAGCGCCTGCGGGATTAAGCCCGGCGGCGTAGGCTCACCTGCGGGCGAGCCTGATACATTTCCGCGCACCTATCCTAATATAGAGACAGACCCACGATGAGCGAGTTTTTTACCGAAAAAACGGCGTGCTCCACGCTGAAAATGTATCACTAGAGACCATCGCGCGCGAGGTTGGCACGCCGACCTATGTGTATTCGGCGGCCTCTATCCGGTCTCAATATGAGGCGCTGTCCGGCGCAATGGCCGCCGCCCTGCCCGCTGATCGCCAGCCACTGATTTGCTATGCGTGTAAAGCCAATAGCGCTCTGGCTGTTCTCACGCTGCTCAAAAATCTCGGCAGCGCGATCGAAACCGTGTCCGAAGGCGAGCTGCGCCGCGCGCTCAAGGCTGGATTTTCTCCTGACAATATCGTCTGCGAAGGCGTGGGGAAATCTGCGGCCGAGATCAAGCTGGGCCTGGAGGCCGGCATTCACCAATTCAACATCGAATCTCTAGGCGAACTTGCGCTGATCAACCAGATTGCGCAAAGCCTGGGCAAAACCGCCACGGTCGTCTTCCGCCTCAACCCCGATGTTGCGGGCGGCGGCGTTGAGAAAATTTCCACCGGACAAAAGCACAATAAATTCGGCCTGTCCTTCGATCTCGTCATGGCGGGGTACGAGCAAGCCAAGACCATGAACCACGTCGAAGCCGTCGGCATCTTCACCCATGTTGGTTCACAAGTCTGGCAAACAGAAACGTTTGAAATTCTGTTCAAAAGGCTTGCCGAAGCGACAACGCAGCTCCGCGCGGCGGGTCACACTGTCTCTCGCATTGATATTGGCGGCGGGTTTCCGATTCAATATAAGGATGAAAAGCTGCTGGACCTTAATGCCTATGCAAGATGGGTGCGCGATATTATCCTGCCGCTGGATGTAGAAATCGTGCTGGAGCCTGGCCGCTATCTGGTCGGGAATGCGGGCGTGCTGCTTAGTGAAGTTTTGTACGAAAAAGAGAGTCATGGCCGTAATTTTCTCATTCTCGATGCCGGCATGAACGACCTGATCCGCCCTGCTTTGTATGAGGCCTATCACGGCATTGAACCGATCGCCAACCGCAGCACACCGGAGAAAACTTACGATGTTGCCGGACCGATTTGTGAGACTAGTGATATGTTCGCCACTGATCGCAGCCTCCCCACGATGAGCGCCGGCGACCTGCTCGTCTTCAAAAGCGCCGGAGCCTATGGCTATGTGATGAGCTCGAATTACAACACGCACAGCCTGCCCGCCGAAGTGCTCGTCGATGGTGACAACTACACCGTCATCACGCCGCGCCAAGATATTGAAGAGTTAATCGCACGCGACGTGATTCCGGACTGGCTGCACGACTAAAAAACTCTATAATAAGTATATGAGCGTCTCCCGCACCACCATTCTCACCCTCAAACGCCGCTTTGCTCGCCTGATGATCGGGCTGGAGCATGTGACGCTGGCGCTGTGGCGTCCGTCAATCTGGACGTTGTTTTTCTGCGCTTTATGGATGTTTCAGATTCCGGTGATGCTGGGACATGTCGCCTCAATCATCACCGCCCTACTCTATATCGCCGGCCTGCTCACACTCCTTTACAAAGATTTGCCCCACCTCAAACACGGGACATCTATTGATCGCCGTCTGGAGCGTGATAGCGGCGTAGCGCACCGCCCGCTCTCCAGCCTCGATGACCAGCTCGCCAATCCAGAAAAGACGCAAACATGGGCGCTGTGGGATACAAACAAAGACCGCCTGCGCGCTGCCCTGCCGCGGCTGAAATTCATCGCACCAAAAGCCTTTCTGGCCGCGAGCGACCCTTACGCCCTGCGCTTTGGCGTTCTCCTCTTCTTCCTCTGCGGTCTATTGGTTTCGGGGCATGGCTGGGACGCGCGCATGCGCTATGGCGCTGCGCCATTTAGCTTTAATAACGCAGCCGCGATGCAGCGCGGTGTGCAATTATGGATCACCCCGCCCGCCTATACAAAGGCCGAACAAATCATTCTGAGCGCAACGGACGAAAGCGAAGAGCCGATAAAAATCCCGGCAGGCAGCATCCTAAAGCTTCGCATCACTGGCGGGCTGGGCGCACCCACGCTACATATCGACGAGCAAAAATGGCCGCTGGAACGCGCAGGCAAAGATAGCTACATCATCGAACGCGAAATTCCGCCTGGTCAGCAGATCAGCGTTAAGCAATTCCTGATGACTCGCGCCGCGTGGCGTTATGAGCATATCCCCGACACAGCCCCAATCATCACGCTCGGCAGCGATGCGCCGCAGCGCCAGCCCGATGGCGCGCTGCGTTTTCCCATGACGCTTCATGATGATTACGGGGTCAAAACCCTCAACATAAATGCCACGCTGGGCCCCACCATTATCGGCCCGCCCATCGGCGGTGCCATCATGGAAACCCGATCCATCATCTCCCCCGCCGGAAAAAATTTCCAAATCGCGCCGCTCTATGATTTAACCAGCCATCCCTGGGCCGGGCTGCCCGCGCGCCTCACCTTCACTGCCACAGATCATGTCGGCCATAGCGCCACGACAACGCCCATCGAAATAGTGATCCCCGAGCGCATTTTCCGCCATCCCATTGCACAAAAGCTAATCGCGCTGCGCAAAGAGCTGATCTGGGGTCCGGAAGGCGACCATACAGACATCGCCCGCGCGCTGGAGAGGACACTCTTCCGTCCTGATCTCTATCAACATGATCAGATTGCATTTCTGGCCCTGCGCAGCGCCTCCTCGCGCCTGTTCTACGAGAAAAAGCCAACAATAGAAACCGCCAGCGCTGTAGCGCGCCTACTCTGGGACACTGCGCTGCGCATCGAAGACGGCAACCTAACGCTCGCCGCACGCAATGTGCGCGATACACAGAATGATCTGGAGCAAGCGCTGAGTAACCCAGAGGCCACGCCCGAAGAGATAGCGAAACTGATGACCGACCTGCGCAACGCTATGGCGCAATATTTCACTGAGCTGCAAAAGGAAATGCAAAAGCGCGAGGCGGAGGGCGATAACATGATCTTCTCCCCCGATATGCTCAGCCAAATCATCGACCCGGACGCGCTCGCCAATTTCCTCGATCAAATGCAAGCTGAGATGATGAATGGCGATCCGGCCAAGGCCCGCGAAATGCTCTCGCAGCTCCAACGCATGATGGATATGTTCAGCCCCTCTATGGCCGCGCCAATGCCGCCCGATATGCAGATGATGGCCGATGGGGTAAATGAGCTGCAGGCGCTAATCGAGAATCAGGGGAAGCTACTCAAAACCATCACGCAAAAAACCAAAGCCTGGGATATGCTGATAAGCTTGCAAAGCGATTTGCTCGACAGTCTGCCACCGCTGAGCACGCAATCCCATAAAACCGAGCAAGAATCACTGCGCTATATTCTCGGCCAGCTCATGCTCGAAGCCGCCGATGTGCTCGATGAGATCCCGGAAGGGATGGGCAAGGCTGAGCGTGAAATGTTTAGCGCCGCAACCCTGCTCGGCGAAAATCAGCCCAAGCTATCGATCCCGCATCAAGAGCTGGCGCTTAAATATCTAAAGGACGCGCAGAAACAGCTGAGCCAGCAATTCGCCCAGCGTATGCAGCAAATGACAGGGTTCGCCTTTAATGGCGGGCAGATGCGCCGTGATCCGCTGGGGCGGGCTTTTGGCCAGAGTGGTCGTCAGAGTGGCCTGCCGGGGGAGCCGATTGAGATTCCGGATGCGGCGGAGCGGAACCGGGCGCAGGAGATTCTTCGTGAGCTGCGCCGCCGCTCTGGTGAGCTCAATCGTCCGCGGGCGGAGCGGGAGTATTTCCGTCGTCTTCTAAAGCAGTTTTAGCGGGCCTCTCCGCGCTCAGCACAAAGCGCAATGTCACATCCACGCCGCCGTCATGTGAGAGTTCATGCTGAGCCTCAAAATCCAAAACGCCCTCTTTCTCAACCATCTTGGCCGATGGGTCGACCACCAGATGATCAATCGCCTCCCCATGTTCATCCTTAATCACGGCCTCAATATAGGGCACAGCCGTATCTTTAGCCGTTAAATTCACAATTTTACCCTGCAGGCTTAGCGTATCATAACCATCATGGGCCTCGATTTTGGCTTCAAGCCGATCAAACACCAGCCCCTCTCCCGGCACAGCGCCCACCATACCGAACGTACCGTAAAAGGCGCGCATAGACGGAAATATTTTTTTCATCGGGCTGCTGAGCGCCAACAATACAATCAAAATCACAACAAAAATCGCCGCCGCCGCGATCAGAGAATGCGGGAAGGAGGCTAAAATCATCGCCTTCACACCGGCAACAGAAAACCCGCCGCTGCCTTCATCCGTTTCGGCATTCTCACCCTCAGGCGCATCATCATCCGGCGCAGGCTTTACCCCTTCCGGGATGTCTTCAAAATCATCCGCCCCTTGCTCGCCTTCTTCAGAGGCGGCCTCCTCAACCACATCCTCTTCAACAGGCGCAGCCTCAGAAAGCTCCTCCGGGTCCGGCAATTGATGCCACACTTCGCCGCAATCCGAACATTTCACATGGCGGCCTTCGTCGCCCAGCTGATCGGCCGGGAACTTAAATTGTGACGAACATTGTGGGCAGGTTAGAATCATAAAGGCGCAGTTCTTCTCTTAAGCGGTTTTTTCTAGTATCTAGGAGAGTACGCATAAACGACGTGTCTTACTATAGTAACAAATTTTTGGGCCTCCTTGAAATGCCAAATGTAATTCTCTTTATCACCGCAGCGGTGCTTGTCACCATAAACGCCCAAAATGCGTTTGCGACATCTCCACCCGTGATTTGCACCGTGAGCGATCGTGCCTGCGTTATTGAGGAGCTAAAGGCCGCAGCGCAATCTATCGACAATGAAAACTGGCGCGATCAGATCTATCGCGAGCTGGCTAAAACGCTTGCCTTCGACAAACGCATCGATGATGCGATTATCATCCTCAATAAAATCAAAAGCCCGGACACCAAGGCCCTGACCATTCGCGGCATTGGCATGGCCGCGGCTGATAATGCATTGAGCACAGAAGATTATAACGCGATTTTCACAGCGCTGCGCTTTGAGGCCGAAAAGATCACGCACAAGCCCTCCTACGCGATTGCGCTCACCTATATCGCCATGGCGCAAGCCTTCGCCGGTGATGATGATGGCGCGCGGAAAACCGCCAGCGACATGGAGAATGATGCGCTGCGCCACAAGGCCTACGGCGAAACCGCAGAGATCCAGGCCGAAAAAGGCAAATTCGCAGAGGCGATGAAAAGTATAGAAACGATTAACAGCACCGCCTATCGCAACAAAGCCTACACGATCGTCTCAAAAATTCTCGCAGATCATGGAAAGCTAGAAGACGCGCACGCCGCGACCCTGAACATCACCAACGCCTATAAAAAAGCGCAGAGCCTGCAGTATATACTCGATGTACAAAAACCGCGTGAGAGCGAGCGGAAATGATGATGTCTCTTTCAAACCTCCTCCCCCTGAGGGGGAGGATTAAGGTGGGGGTTTACGGTGTTTGATAAATCCATCGTTCGTCACCCCTCCCCTAACCCCTCCCTCAGGGAGGGGGATTCTTGTGGTGAAAGGATAAAACATTTTGATTAAGTTCGAACATGTGGGTCTGCGCTACGGCGTTGGGC
This sequence comes from Alphaproteobacteria bacterium, assembly GCA_024275825.1. Taxonomy (GTDB): domain Bacteria; phylum Pseudomonadota; class Alphaproteobacteria; order Micavibrionales; family Micavibrionaceae; genus JAJRYK01. The sequence goes on along the minus strand of JAJRYK010000021.1, from coordinate 35,006 downwards.
CGGAGGTCCTTACCGATATTGATTTCACCTTAGAGCCCGGCTCGTTCCATTTTCTAACCGGGCCATCAGGCTCCGGTAAAACCTCGCTGATGACCCTGATGTATCTGGGCCGCAAGCCCACACGCGGACTTGTCACCATGTTCGGGCAAAACATTAACCAGATGGAGCGCGATAAGCTTGCCACGCTCCGCCAGCGCATCGGCGTGGTGTTTCAAGATTTTCGCCTGCTTAACCATCTTTCGGCCTTTGATAATGTTGCTCTGCCTCTGCGCATCGCCGGACGACCTGAGAAGGAAATTAAGGATAATGTTGATGAGCTTCTCGAATGGGTTGGGCTTGGCGAACATAAAAACGTCCTGCCCCTGACCATGTCCGGCGGACAGCAACAGCGCGTCGCGATCGCCCGCGCCGTCATTGCACGCCCGAAATTGTTGCTCGCGGATGAGCCTACCGGGAACCTTGATGATGAAATCGGTTTCCGCCTGATGAATTTGTTCGACCAGCTTAACCGCATGGGCACGACCATCGTGATCGCCACCCACAATCAGAAAATCATGGATGAGTTCGGCCATTCCCGCCTCGTGCTCGATAGCGGCACGTTAAAAATCGAAGCCCCCAAAAACTGGATCCAAAAGAAAATTGAGGGGGTGTTTTGATGAATCCCTTTAAACCCAAAAAAGACCGCCGTTTAGGAGTCGCCGAGGGTAAACGCCAATATGATTTACCGCTGAATAAAAGCATCGGCACGGGATTTTTGGTCGTGCTGATCGCACTCATGACCTTTCTCGCCATCATGGCACTCGGCACATCTTTCGCGCTGGGGTCCATGACGCAGCGCTGGTCATCGGGCCTGGAAAACAAAGCCACCATCGAAGTCCCTGCCGAGAAAAATGATTCAGATTTGCGCACAAAAAACGAGGTTAACGCTCTAGTTGAACGCGTAGAACAAAAACTCAGTGATCAGCCCTACATCAAATCCGTCACCGCGCTTGATCAAGGCGATATTCAAGCCCTCATCGAGCCTTGGCTGGGCCAGGGTGAAATTCTCGATAACATTCCCCTGCCCGGCTTGCTTTCGGTAGAGCTGCAAATCTCTAACGAGAGCAGTCTTGCCAAACTCACCAAAACGCTCGCAGAGATAGATGAGACAATCCGGCTCGATACGCATGAAAGCTGGCTGGGCGATCTGCTCCGCCTCACCGGCGCGCTGCAATTCGCGGCCGGGTTTGTGCTGCTGATCATCGGCTTCACCACTGTAGCCGCCGTCGCGGGCGCGATCCGCACGCGCATGGCTGTGCATAATGAAGAGGTCGAGCTGCTGCATCTGATGGGCGCAGGCGATGGTTACATCACGCGGCAGCTTCAGCGCCATGCGCTCATGATCGGGCTAAAAGGCAGTCTGGTCGGCCTCATCGCAGGCCTCATCGTTCTGGGCCTCATCGCGCTGATCGCGGGCGACACCGGCGCGGCGCTCCTCCCCGATTTTCACATTCAGCTGGGCCACATCATCGGCATGATCATCGTCCCCACACTAATTTGCATCATCGCATCGATGGCGGCGCGCTTTACGGTCTTGCGCGTGCTGGCCCAAATGCCGTAAAATAAACATATGATGGCGCGTATAAAATCATTTGGCGGACTTTTTAAACTCCTTTTTTGGCTGTGGGTCGCAGGATATTTATATTACGCGCTGGCAGGCCTGTTTATTCAGCCCCAAAGACCAAACCAGAAAACAGACGCAATTGTGGTGTTAACCGGAGGGAAAGGCCGCGTTCACGAAGGGCTAGAGCTGTTCGCCTACGACAAAGCCCAAACGCTGTATATCACCGGCGTGCACCCCGATGTGAAACGCAGCGAGATCAGAGAGATGTGGGACGGCGACAGGCTGCTCCCCAATTGCTGCATCATCCTGGGATACGAAGCCCGCACAACACAGCAAAATGCGACAGAGACAAAGGCATGGCTGGCGAAACAGGACTACAACTCCATCCGCCTGGTCACCGGCAATTTCCACATGAAGCGTGCCTTGCAGGAGTTTAAACACGCCATGCCGGATGTGAAAATCTACGCTCACCCAATAGAGCAGACAGATTTTCAGGCCAATCAAGGCCGCTATTGGACGATGAGCTTTAGCGAATATAATAAAGCGCTTTATCGTTGGTTCTCCCTAAGCTTTGAACAATTCCTGCCCAGCAGCGTGACCAACTTACAGCTCAATCCACAAGACCCATCCAAATACACGCCCGGCCCGTTTTAGAGGGCATTCATGAAAAGACGCACCCTCACCTCCATCATCTTTAACCTGCTCTTTTGGCTGATCACGCTTGTGCTGTGCATTGCCTATATTCCGCTGCTGATCCTGCCACGTTCGTGGTTCATTGGTGCGGTGAAACTCTGGGTACGCATTGTGGCACTGCTAGAGCGGGTCATGCTCGGCCTGCGCTACGAAGTGCGCGGCTTGGAACACCTCCCCCAAAACGGACCCTTTATCATCGCCGCAAAGCACCAGTCCGCCTACGAGACTTTCAAGCTCCACCTGCTGTTCAACGATCCGGCGATTATCCTCAAGCGCGAGCTGCTCCGCATTCCGCTCTGGGGTGCCTATTTGTGGAAAAGCGATGTCATCGCGATTGATCGCACCTCCCCCAAAACCGCGCAGCAATCACTGCATCAAGGCGCGCTGCGGATGAAAGACCAAGGCCGCCCAATCGTCATTTTCCCGCAAGGCACCCGCGTTGCGCCCGATGCCACCACACAAGACAAGCCCTATAAATCCGGCATTGCCAGCATTCAAAAAGTCACCGCCCTGCCGATCATCCCCCTCGCGCTCAATACCGGCCTGTTCTGGCCACGCGGCGGGTTTTTAAAAAGCGGCGGAACGGTTATATTCGAATTCCTGCCCCCCATTGCGCCCGGCAAAAACAAAAAGGAGCTTATGGCCATGATTGAAAAAAACATCGAAAACACCTCTGCCAAACTCATGAGCGAGGCCCAGCTTGCCAAAAGCGATGACGCGCTAAAAGACCGCAAAAAGAGCAGCCCCAAGGCGGCAAAAACGGAGAAGGCTCCAAAAACAGAAAAAGCCGAGATCACATCTCTGCCCTTTTTCTTCAAGATACCCTTCCTGATCTTCCTGCTGCTGATCTTGCTCGGTGCAGCCTATAGCTATAGCTGGCAGCAAGTCGCGGAAGGCAGCAAGCGGAGCTATTACAACATGCTCTACCGTATGACAAAGAATGACACGCGCCCTGAAACCATGCGCATTTCCGGGTTCCCTGGCCCCGTACAGCTTGATGTGCCAGAGGAAATCATCACTACAAATCTTGGCACAATGCGCATCAAAAACCTCCGCGCTCGCTTTTTGCCCATTCCGGCCTCTCCCCTGAAATTAAGCAGCGATATGATCACGTTGGAATCTGATGAATGGGCAAGCCCGGTTGTGCTCGACAGCTTTAACGCGACGCTCTATGTCGATGATAACATCGTCACCATCACCGATAGCGCTCTTAAACAAAGCACATTCACCGCCGCCATAACGGGCCGTATTGACACCGCGCAAGAGCCCATTCCCGCTCTTGATTTAAAAGTCGCTCTCGAAAATCACGACGCCTTGCTCTCTCGCCTGGCCAATAGCGGCCTGCTCAAACAGCGCGTTGCTTTATTTATGGGCGCAGGGTTTAGTTCGCTCGCCGACCCAGACGGCATCGTCCGCGTGCCATTCTATCAACGTGGACAATGGCTCTATGTCGGCCCAATCGCAGTTTATGAAATACCGGTGCAGCCTATAAATTAATCCACCTGACCAGCATCAATAACGGCCTTACGAATATCTCGCGTGCGCGCGAATGTATCATGCAAGTATGTACCATCACCGCGGCGGATCGCTTTTTGCAGCGCACTTAGATCTTCATTAAAGCGCTGCAGAATTTCCAGCACCGCCTCTTTATTATTCAGAAATACATCGCGCCACATCACCGGATCAGAGGCCGCAATACGCGTAAAATCGCGAAAGCCACTGGCCGAGTATTTAATCACTTCGGACGCCATATCATCCTCAAGATCACTCGCCGTGCCCACAATCGTATAAGCAATCAAGTGCGGTAAATGCGAGGTAATGCCTAGCACAAGGTCATGATGTTTCGGCTCCAATATATCAATCGTCGCGCCGCAGCCCTCCCACAATTTTGTCACCTTTTCCACCGCACGAATATCCGTATCTGGCAGCGGCGTTAAAATGCACCAACGATCGGCAAACAGCGCAGCAAAGCCAGCTTCCGGCCCGGAATGCTCCGTCCCCGCAATCGGGTGACCAGGCACGAACTGCACGCTCTCAGGCATATAGGGCATCAGCGCATCAATCGCAGCTTGCTTGACCGAACCCACATCACTGACCACCGCGCCGGCTTTCAGGCCCGGGCCAATCGCTTCGCCCACAGCGGCATATGCGCCAAGCGGCGTGCAGATCATCACAAAATCACTGCCCACCACGCTCTGGCGAATATCGCTGGTCACCGTATCGGCGAGCCCTAAGCTTTTGACTTGCGCGCAAACCTCTTCATCAATATCAGCAGCGACAATTTCCTCTGCCAGCCCCCTTGCCTGTACAGCGCGCGCCAAAGAGGAGCCAATAAGCCCCATACCAATAATGGTTATTTTTTCGAATAATGCGCTCATCAATCCCCCAATGTAATCTTTCTTAAGTCCCTTCCCCCTGAGGGGGAAGGTTAGGATGGGGGGTAATGATGTTTGATAAACGCACCATTATCACCCCTCCCCTAGCCCCTCCCTCAGGGAGGGGAACTCTTTATTTATCCGGCGCTTTTGGGCCCGGCGCAGGCGGCGCGACAAAACCCTGCTTTTCCGCATCAGATATCTCGTAAACCGGCGGCACAGGATAACCACCCAGCACCATACAAATCGCCGCATACTCTTCAAACTTGCGCGTTATCTTGGCAAGGCGCTCATCGCCATCGGCAACAAAGTCATTCAGCTCAATCAAATGTAAACTGCTTGATGTCCCCTGATACCCTGACTTGGTAAATACACTCAGCGGATCAAAAGACAGATCACGCAAGGCATCAACAATGCGCCCACGGCTGACCTCTTGATCAATTTGAACAACGATAAAACTATGATCTTCACCAGATTCCTGAAAACCAATCTTGGAAATGATCAACCCCTTATCCTCCCAGCTCAGTGCCTGATCCTTCCCCCAACCATAGGGCAGCGCACCAACAATTTTAATTTCGCTATTTTCCTGATTAAATAAAGTCGGCCACCAGATATCACCCTCTTCATCGCGCGGCCAGGGCAGAACGGAAAATGATGCTTCATTCTCCCGCACCAACGCAATCGCCGCCAGCGGGCTAGAGGAACGCTGCATCGGCACAACCGATCCGAAATAGCTTTTCGCCAGATCCCAGAGCAAATTATCACCCTCATCCATCGTTACTGCGACCTTTAGGCCCGTTTGCATCAGCGACACGGCCCCCACCAGCTCGCGCCAAATTCGTACCACGGCTGCGGCGGGCAAGTTGCCCGTATGACGTGCCAGTAAACGCCGAATCATCTGCGCCTCTCGCGCGGGCTGCACAAAGGGTAGATTGCTTTTCTTTTTCTCCGCCGCCACCTCCATAATCAAGGCCGCACGCTCCATCAGCGTGTCGTGAATTCTGTGATCCAGCGCATCGATTTTCTTACGGATTTGATCGAGTTTTTTAGACATCTCATTTTTGTACAAGGAAGATTACCGCAAAGCAAACGCTTATAGCCTTCACAACCAAAAACTCCCCCTCCCTGAGGGAGGGGGCTAGGGGGAAGGGTGACAATATTTGTTTACTGGAAACATCCTAAACCCTCACCCACTGCGGCTAGAGCCCTGCGGCCTCAAGCCTCGTTGCCCTCTCCCTTCAGGGAGAGGGGTCTATTGGGGGGGCGGCTGATCGGTATAAAAATTCTGCGGCGCCGGACGGGGCATGAAGCCGCGGCCACGCACACGTAGTTTAGAGCCCGAGCCCTTATCCGCTCGCGCATAAAGCTGCTTACTCGCCTCCACGATATGCACCCCCGCCATAAATGGGACGTAACGCCCGAGACGCTCAAACACGCTTGCAAATTTGAGCACGCCACCGAAACGCAATGGCGGCATAAACAATGCCTCTTCCGTACGCTCATGCACAAATAAATTATCATGAAGGAAATAGTGAATTTGTGAGGCGCTATAGGGCGTGCCCTGTCCAAAGGGTGACCAATCCGCCCGTGACCATAACCCGCCGCGATTAGGCACCACCACCAGCACCCGCCCGCTAGATTTCAGCACCCGCCAAACCTCTTGCAACGCAGGCTGCAACAGTTCCGCAAATTCCAAACTATGGATCAGCACCACACGATCAATTGAATTGCTCTCAATTGGCAGCTCGCCCTCTTCCGCTAGACAGACCAAGTTCTTACCATCCTGCGGCCAATCATGGGCCCCCTGCCCCGCCGGCATCACCCCAATCACCCGCTCTGCCTCCGCCATAAAGCTGCGCAAATAGGGCGAGGCATAACCGCCGCCCAGCACCCGCAATCCGTGCACATCGGGCCAGATATCGCGAATGCGTTCCTGCAACACCCGCCGCACAACACGGCCGATTTTACCATTATAAAAAGATTTAAGGTCGTAAACGGAACGATACATAAATGCTACTCTAGAGCATGTCTCTCAAGGCAGCAATAAGAGGAATATCCGCCTCCGGCATCGAATACTCATACATATCCGTCGGCTTCACCCATTTCAGCGCCTGATGCTCCTTCGCCTCAACCTCGCCCCGCCACGTGCGGCAGACAAAGAGCGGCATCAAGAGATGAAAATCGTCATAGCTATGTGATGCAAACGCAATCGGACTATAGCATGTTGGGCGCGTTTCAATCCCCAACTCTTCCTCCAGCTCGCGCATCAAGGCAAATTCCGGGGTCTCTCCCGCATCAACCTTGCCGCCCGGAAATTCCCACAGCCCGGCCATAGATTTCCCCTCTGGCCGCTGCGCCAGTAATACACGCCCGTCAGAGTCCACAAGCGCCACTGCACTCACCAACACAATCGGCAAATCCGGCGCGGCAGGTTTTGGTTTAGATAGGGCTTCTGCACAATTCATGAAAAACTACTTTCTTCTTAAGTCCCTTCCCCCTGAGGGGGAAGGTTAGGATGGGGGATGACGATGTTTAAAAAACGCTCAATCTCCAACAACACACCATCAATATTGCTTAAGACATCATTATTCCAAAACCGTAGCACCACAAAGCCATTAGACTCCAGCACTCTCGTACGCTCAGTATCTTTTGGGTTTTCACTATGTTGACCGCCATCAACTTCAATGATCAGAGCCTTATCAAGGCAAATGAAATCAACGATATATTTATCTATGGCATATTGCCGCCTGAATTTGAGGCCGCACAGCTGTCTTCTACGTATATGCGCCCACAATTTTGTTTCGGCATCTGTAGGGGTGGATCTTAAGACGCAAGCGAGGTGCTTTAGATTTGCCATTGTAAACCCTCCCCCTAGCCCCCTCCCTCTGGGAGGGGGGACGCTTTGTCGTTATTCATGAGTTTTACTCACCGGCGGCGGGCTCGATGTCTTTGCCGTTGATATCAAAACGTTCAACATCAGAGTCTCTGCGCCATTCAAACACGACCTCATCAAGCACCGCGCGGCGGAGCTGGCCTTCAAGGAAGGCTTTGGCTTGTTCAAATGTCGCTGGTGGACGCTGGCGCTTTTCCTCAAGCTTAATAATGTGATAGCCAAATTCAGACTTCACTGGCGTTTTTGTAAACTCACCAGCATTCAAAGCAAATGCAGCCGCAGCAAATTCTGGAACAACTTCATTCGCCGCAAAATACCCAAGATCGCCGCCATTTTCGGCTGTACCATCTGTTGAGTTTTCTTTCGCAAGCGCTGCAAAGTCTGCACCGCCCTCAAGCTTAGCAATCAAATCCGTAGCCAGCGCTTCATCGGCAACCAAAATATGGCTTGCCTTGGCTTCTTCAAGCTCTGGGAAATTATCCTTATAGGTCTCATAAACCTGCTGCAAACGCTCATCCGTGACTTTCTTTTCCACTTCTTTTTGCATGAAAACGTTACGAACGATGTTGGCCTTAGCCGCGGCCAATTGCTCTTTCACCAACGGATCACTATCCAGATTAACGCCTTTAACCTTTTCATTAATAATCTGCGCATTCACAACCTGATCAACGGCGAGCGGGAATAGCTGCTCCACCGGCATTTGGCGCGTATTGGGCGGCAGAGTTTGAATAAAGCTAAACACATCCAAACGCGTAATATCCTGGCCATCAACCTTGGCCACAACCGGATTTCCAGGCTCGATAACCGTTTGAGCAACATCTGCTGTCTGATCACCAGCGGCCGCCGCAACATTTGCTGCTGGCACCACGCTGGCACCATCATCCTTGGTCATTTTGCCGGACAAAAACGCCAGCGCCCCAACAGCAACAACAACCAGCGCCACCAGCGCGATAATCGCTGCATTTCCAGATTGAGATTTTTGAGTAGTAAACGCACGAAAATTTGACATGGTCATTTGCTTTCCTATTTTTTAATTTGTAAAAATGATGAAGAACCGTACCGGATTGCGGCGCCCTTTTCAATAGGGTGAAACAGGATATATTACTGGTAACGATTGACGCTGCGCGTCCGAAAGCCTATATCATGACGAGCTATATCGTTGCCTGATTTTACTTTGGAGAAATTATTTAAGTGCTCAACCTCATCGCAAAAGTTTTTGGCTCATCAAATGAGCGCACCTTAAAACAGCTTGAAAAGCATGTTGCACCCATCAATGCGCTTGAGCCAACCTATGAAGCGATGAGCGATGAAGAACTTCAGGGGCAAACACAAATCTTCCGCGACCGTATAGAAGCCGGCGAATCACTCGATGACATCATGTACGAAGCCTTCGCCGTTGTCCGCGAAGCCGCAAAACGTACGCTGGGCCAACGCCATTATGATGTACAACTCATAGGCGGCGTAGCCCTGCATCAGGGACTGATTTCTGAAATGCGTACGGGTGAAGGTAAAACCCTTGTCTCCACCCTGCCGACCTATTTGAATGCGCTCAGCGGCAAGGGCGTACATATTGTGACTGTGAACGACTATCTGGCGCAACGTGACTCCGAATGGATGGGGCAAATCCACGGCTTTCTCGGACTAACCGTAGACTGCGTCACCAATGACATACCCTATCTAGAGCGTAAAGAAGCCTACGCCGCAGACATTACCTACGGCACAAACAACGAGTTTGGCTTTGATTATCTGCGCGACAATATGCGCATGCGCCTTGATCGCATGGTCCAGCGCCCCTTTAACTACGCCATCATTGATGAGATTGATTCTATCCTGATTGACGAAGCCAGAACGCCGCTGATCATCTCTGGCCCGTCTGAATCTTCCGCTGAGCTTTACACCGCCGTTGATAAAATCATTCCATCGCTAGAGCCTGACCATTACGACATGGATGAAAAGCACAAAACTGTGATCCTGACCGAAGATGGCACAGAAAAGGTTGAATCCCTGCTGCGCGAACACGGCCTACTGACAGAGGGTGAACTTTATGACCTCGACAATATCAGCCTAATTCACCACACCAACCAAGCCCTTCGTGCGCACAAGCTGTTCCACCGCGATACCGATTACATCGTAAAAGACAGCAAGGTTATTCTGATTGACGAATTCACCGGCCGTATGATGGAAGGCCGCCGCCTGTCCGAAGGCCTCCACCAGGCCATCGAAGCCAAGGAAGGCGCAGAGATTCAAAGCGAGAATCAAACTCTGGCCTCCATCACCTTCCAAAATTTCTTCCGCCTCTATCCAAAGCTTTCCGGCATGACCGGCACGGCGATGACCGAGGCTGGCGAGTTTATGGAGATTTATAAACTCGGCGTGGTGTCTATGCCCACCAACCTGCCCGTTGCACGGATTGACCATGAAGACAAAATCTACAAATCTTTGGCCGAAAAAGACGGTGCCATCGTTGAGCTCGTCCGTGAGTGCCAGGAGCATAAACAGCCTGTTTTGGTCGGAACCGTGTCCATCGAAAAATCAGAATCGCTTTCTGCCTCTCTAACAAAGGCCAAGATCAAACACAAAGTTCTCAACGCACGCTATCATGAACAAGAGGCCCATATCATTACACAGGCCGGTCGCCCCGGCGCAGTGACCATCGCCACCAACATGGCCGGTCGCGGCACAGACATTCAGCTGGGCGGCAATCTCGATATGCGCCTCGCCGAAGATATCGACGAAAGCTGGACCGACGCGAGAAAACAAAAAGCGACCGACAAAATCACAGCCGAAATCGCTAAAGACAAAGAAACCGTAATCGAGGCCGGCGGCCTCTTCGTCATCGGGACAGAGCGCCATGAATCACGCCGCATTGATAACCAGCTGCGCGGTCGTTCAGGGCGGCAGGGCGACCCCGGCGCCTCCATGTTCTTCCTCTCGGTCGAAGATGATTTGATGCGCATCTTTGCCGGAGATAAGCTTGAAGGGCTTCTCTCGCACAACAAGATCGGCCTAAAAGACGGTGAAGCGCTCGAACACCCGCTGATTTCCAAAATGCTCGAAAAAGCCCAGACCAAAGTCGAGGGTATGCATTTCGACGTACGGAAAAACCTGCTGCAATTCGATGATGTGATGAATGACCAGCGCAAAATCATCTATGAGCAACGCCGCGAAATCTTAGGCGCACAGGAAGACGTCAATGATTTGACCACCGATATGCGCCATGATGTGATCGAAGACATGGTCGCCGCCGCCATTCCCCGCGGCGCCTACGCTGAACAATGGGATATCAATACGCTGCATACACAGGTACAGAGCACCCTAAACCTCAACCTGCCATTTACTGAGTGGACCGCCGAAGAAGGCATTGCGGACGAAGAAATCCTGGAGCGCTTAATCGACGAATCTGACAAAGCCATGGCCTCTAAACTCGCGAATAACGGAGAATATATCTGGTACGGCGTGCAAAAAACCATCTTGATCAATACCATTGATCAGCACTGGAAAGAGCATTTACTCAATCTCGATCATCTGCGTCAGGGCATTAATCTACGCGCCTTTGGCCAGCGCGATCCGCTTAACGAATATAAAACTGAAGCCTTTACACTCTTTGAATCCATGATGAATCAAATTCGTGAAAGCGCGACGCAGATCCTCAGCTACGTGATTGTCGATGTGAACGAAGTCACCCCTGGCGATCGTAAGGTCGACATGTTCATGCCAAAGATTGCCGAGCCCGAAAATCTCGAAACAACGCGCGAAGATCCCGCTCTCATGGGACTAGGTGCGCAAGCAGGACAAAATGCCCCACAAGGCCAGCCACAACCACAGCAAGCCGCCGCCCCCAAACAAGCCCCCATGCGCAACAAAACTTTCAACAAAAATGACCCGGAAAGCTGGGCCAAAGTGCCGCGCAACAGCCCTTGCCCCTGTGGTTCAGGCAAAAAATTCAAGCATTGCCACGGTCAAATTCAAAATCAAGCAGCATCTTAACCAAGATCAGCATACGAAATATTTACGCTAGCCTTGCACGCCGCAAAGCCATAGACTTTGTCTCATGTCTTTTAACGAAAAATCATATCTTGGCCTGAACTCTATGGGGTTCCACAATATTGTTTATAACGATTGGGGGCCGAGCGACGGCGCGCCGATCATTTGTGTCCACGGCCTGACCTGTAACGGTCATGATTTCGATCCGCTGGCGGAACATTTAAGCGCGCAAGGGCATCGCCTAATCACCATCGATCTGCCCGGCCGCGGCCGCAGCGATAATCTACCGAACCCGATGGATTATAATCTGGTGCAATATAACCAAGATATCGCCGGCCTGCTCTCTCATCTGGATATCACGGAAGCCAATAGTGTCGATTTCCTCGGCGTCTCGCTCGGCGGCATGATCGGCATGTGCTTGGCGGGCGTGCAAAATTCACCCATTCGCCGTCTGATCATCAATGATGTTGGGCCAATCATCCCACAAAATGCGCTCGACCTTATTCGCGATGTCGTGCTCCAACCGCGCATCTTTGATTCAATCGAAGAGCTGGAAACAGACTTCAAACAAACCCAGCGTATCGGTTGGGGACCAATCACCGACGAACATTGGCATCATATGGCGAAGCATAATGCCCGCGCGCTGGATGACGGCAGGCTGACCTATAATCATGATGCCAGTATTGCCGTCGCTTTCAACGCAGCAGAGCCAAACGACATTGGCCTTTGGCCATTCTGGAACGCTGTCGCCTGCCCTACCCTGATGATCCGCGGCGCGAAATCAATCATATTACCGCAAGATTTGCTCGACCAGATGAGCACTTGCGGCCCCGGCCCGTCTATGACCCTCGCCACCTTCGACGATTGCGGCCATGTGCCCTCCCTCACAGCCCCCGAACATATAAGCGCAATTGAGCAATGGCTGGAACAGACAAAATTTTAAACGCCGACATCGCCATTTTCGGCGCAGGAATCGCGGGGCTGTGGTTGCTGAGCCACCTGCGCGGGCTGGGTTACAATGCGATATTGCTGGAAAACAGCGCGATTGGCGGCGGGCAAAGCATCGCCTCCCAAGGCATCATCCATTCCGGCCTGAAATTCACATTGGGCGGTAAAGTAAATGCGCTGGCCAAATCCCTCAGCCTTATGCCGGATGTCTGGCGCGCCGCGTTGGGCGGCGAAGGGCCGGTTGATCTCTCTGCTGCAAACATCGCCGCCCCCTCGCAACAGCTCCTCATCCCCAAGGGGGTCATCGGCGGGATCACAAAAACAATCTCGCAAAAACTCCTCGGCGATAGTGTCAGCGAAATTTTGCCCGCCGACTGGCCTATTGAAATCACACAGGCCGGGTTCAAAGGCTCCCTGATCAATATGAACGAACTGGTGCTCGATATTCCCAGCGTGATCAAAGCTCTGGCCGAACCCCACCGCGATCACATTTTGAAAATTGACAACGCCGAAGACGCGCTTGCACATATCAACGCGAAACTCCATATCTTCACCGCCGCCGAATCGAACGCCGAAATTGCTGAAGCTACAGGTCACAATCAAGGCCTGGAAACCCAGCGCCGGCCTCTCCTCATGGGCATAATGAAAAATGTGCCCTTCCCGCTATTTGCGCATCTGGTAGGCAAAAGTGACAAGCCCGTCGCGACGATCACCACACATAAAGCGCAAGACGGCGCGCTGATCTGGTATATCGGCGCAGGCGTTACGGAGCGCGCAAAAGACTCTGACCCCGCACAGGTTTATACCGCTATCAAAAAAGCGCTAGCCAAATATCTGCCGCACCTTGATCTCTCCGGCATCGAATGGACAACTCTTCCGATTGACCGGGTGGAAGGTAAATCAAAAACGGATGGCTGGATGCCCAACGCACCGACCATTCACGAGGTCGATAACACGCTCTATTGCTGGCCCACAAAATTGACCTTCGCGCCGATGCTATGCGATATGGTCATCGAGAAGATTGGTGCAAAAAATATAACGCCCTCGCACGATGCAGCAGATACTAACAACTGGGAAAATGCTGAATACGCTACCGCGCCATGGGACACAGCAGACTGGACACGCCTATGAACAAAAGACAACTCGGGGAAACCGGAATACAAATCTCCCCCCTCGGATTAGGCACTGTGAAGTTTGGCCGTAACGAGGGCGTGAAATACCCAAAAGAATTTGAAATCCCTGATGAGAGCGCTCTGTCCAGCCTCCTCGCCGCCGCCAAAAGCTTGGGGCTAAACACCCTCGACACCGCCCCCGCCTATGGCACAAGCGAAGAGCGTTTGGGCCGCCTGCTGGCTGACCAGCGAGCCGATTGGGTGATCATCGGCAAAGCCGGCGAGGATTTCGAAAACAATCAATCCACCTACAACTTCACCCCCGATCATTTTGAGCGCAGCCTTGAGCGCTCTCTGAGACGCTTGCAAACAGACTATATCGATATATTTCTCATTCATTCCGATGGGCGGGATGAAGAGATCTTAAATGATAGCGCCCTTATAAAGCGCCTTCACAGCTTCAAAGAAGATGGCCGCGTGCGCGCCATCGGCGCGTCCACCAAAACCGTTTCCGGCGGCAAACTGGCTTGCGACCTGCTCGATGTCGTCATGGCAAGCTATAACTCGGCCTATACGGATGAAAAAGCTGTGCTCGATTATGCGCTAGAAAAAAACAAAGGCGCGCTGATCAAAAAGGCTATAGCCAGCGGCCATGCAACCTCACCAGCAGACGCCCTAAACTTCGCGCTCTCCCATAAAGCTGTCAGCAGCGTGATTGTAGGCACAATTAATGAAGAGCATTTGAGGGCAAATGTTGAAGCAAGTTTTTAGCCGCACTCCGGCAATGGTAGCTCAGCAGCTAAACCTGACTGTATTGGGCCACCACCACGAGGCCCCTTAGGACGATCGGGGTCATGTATTTCAACCAAAGCGCCGCCATCATTATCTGGCCCGTCAAAGGGCGGGCCTCCGGGGTGATCTGGATCAATCTCTTCAACAAACCCTCCAAAAGCCGTACCATCAATATCATCGTCTGATAATGATATTGTTCCATCACATGTATCATCAGCCCCTAAGACAAAACCCACTTCTGATTCATCCCATGGCAGTTCTATCCCAATAACTGTATCATCAGCGTCTAAAGAAAGCGCTGACTCATCACAGGGGTCATCATCATCTATATTCATATCAAAGCTCCTGAAATTTACGGTCCATCTTTACCGCAACCGCACATGTTTGTCAAAAACTATGACAACACCCTAAGCCGCAATCCGTTTCACCTTAATCTTCGTGATCTGATTACGCTGGCGTTTATTGATATCGAAGCGAAAGCCGTGGAAAGCGAAGCACTGACCGACCTTAGGGATCATCCGGGATTCGTGAAGGATCAGCCCAGCGACCGTTGCATATTCCTCGTCCGGCAGCTCCCAATCAAATTCACGGTTCAGGTCACGGATCGTCACGGTACCGTCTACCAACAAAGAACCGTCTTGCAGCTTGCGCACGCCGGGGATATCCAGATCGTGTTAATCATCAATCTGGCCAACAATTTCCTCCAAAATATCCTCCAGTGTCACAATCCCCATCAGCGCGCCATATTCATCAACGACAATCGCGAAATGCTCTTTACGCTCGCGAAAGGCTTGCAGCTGTTCATAGAGATTGGTGGTCTCCGGCACGAACCATGGATTTAAAACCGCCTCTTGCAGATCAATATCCTCCATCTTCCCATCGCACTTATTCAGCTCGCGCAGCAATAATTTTGCATGCAAAATACCCACAATATTATCCTGATCATTCTTCCACAGCGGCAGGCGCGTATAGGGACTGTCGAGGACTTGTTGAACGATATCGCGTACATTCAGATTCGCATTAATCATCGTCATATTTTTGCGGTGGATCATGATCTCCTCAATATCCACATCGCCCAGATCGAGGATAGAGCGCAGCATTGCGCGCTGTTCCTGCGTTTCCTGCGCCGGGCCATCATGCATATCAATCACGCCGCGCAGCAGCTCCAGATGTGAGCCCTTAGCGACCTTTGAGATATCCACGCCGAATAATTTGAGCACAAAGCGCACAATGTACGTAATCGTTTCGGTAATGGGCGCAAGGATAAACACCACCAGCGCGATGATCGGCGCAATGCGCAGGCTCATCCCCTCTGCATGATGCAAGGCGTAGGTCTTGGGCAGCACTTCGGCAAAGATCAGCACCAGCAAGGTCATCATCAGCGTCGCATACACAACGCCCGCATCACCAAAGATTTTAATCAGCACGCTGGTCGCCAGCGCAGAGGCCAGAATATTCACCAGATTATTCCCAAGCAGCAGCGCGCCGATCATCCGGTCCTTCTTGCGGCGAACCTTGTTGATGATCGCCGCGCGGCGATCGCCCTGTTTCTCTTTATTATGAAGCCGCACAGCAGAGGCCGCCGTCAGCGCTGTCTCTGCACCAGAGAAAAATGCCGATAGCAGCAAAAGACAAATAATCGCTAAGCCCGCGAAGAAAAGGCTGATCGCCATAATCCTTTAACTCCCTTATTTTTAAACTTCCCACTCATCGATAATCCATTTTCGCTATCGCTAGACGCCTTGCCCTGTTGCTCGCCAAGCGAGTCTTTTAGCACCGCCTTCACCAACGCCAAATCAACCTCATCACTCATAAAGGCCTCTCCAATACCATTGACCAAAATAAAGTTAATCTTGCCACCGGAAACTTTTTTGTCATGCCCCATCGCTTCAATCAACGCCTCTGGCGTGGTGTCAAGCGCCGGGTCAATGAATGATATTTGCGTTGGTAAGCCAAGCTCTGAAAAATGCGTCCGCACACGCTCCAAATCCTCTGCCGTGCACAGCCCCATCCGGTGCGATAAATCATAGGCCAGTACCGCGCCGATCGACACAGCCTCACCATGCAGCAAGCGCCCGTCATAACCCGCAGCCGCTTCCAATGCATGGCCAAATGTGTGGCCGAGATTGAGCAACGCGCGCTGGCCCTGCTCTTTCTCATCAGCCTGCACGACCAACGCCTTAGCCTTCACACTGCTTTCAATAGCGTGCACAAGCTCTTCCTCATCAAGGCGACACACATTCTCGCCATGATCATCCAGCCAACTAAAAAAGCCGCTATCATTGATCAGGCCGTATTTCGCAATCTCTGCATATCCCGCCAGTAGCTCACGCTTTGGCAGTGTTCCCAGCGTATCAATATCGATGACGACCGCCTTGGGTTGATAAAAGCTACCCACCAGATTTTTGCCCTGCGCGGTGTTAATGCCCGTCTTGCCGCCCACCGAGCTATCAACCTGCGCCAGCAAGCTGGTTGGAATTTGAATATAGGGCACGCCGCGCATCGCGACGGAAGCCGCAAACCCGGTCAAATCACCGACAACGCCGCCACCAACCGCAAACACGATTGAATCACGACGAATACCGCTTTCCAACAACCAATTGGTCAAACGCTCCAATGATGTAAAGGATTTGGTTTGCTCACCCGGCGTAACGACAAAGCACTCTGTCCGCGCCGCGCCAGCCTCTTTCAGCGCGACTTGCAAGGTCTGCATATACGGAGCCGTATTCTCATCAGCCACCAAGAAGACAGAGCGCCCCGCAAGCTCATAGGGCACATAATCGGCAATACGGTAGAGCAGCCCCGATCCGATATAAATATCGTATGAGCGCAGCCCCAAATCAATTGTGACAATACGTGTGTCCATAGCCTTATTCTAAATCCCCACTTTAACAGCCTCAGACGCTACCCGGAATCACCCGGAAACACAAGGTTTTTATAAGGTTATCGATAGTGACTTGCGTGGAATGCTCATCAGTTTGCACATGCAGCGTCGCCTGCGCATAAAGGGCTTGCCGCGCTTCCATCAACGCCTTTACTGTCGCGCGCGGATCCTCGGTTTGCAATAATGGGCGATTGGCATTGCCTGCCAGCCGCTTCATCGTCGTGTCCAGATCAGCCTGCAGCCACACAGAAATCCCTTGCTCTTTAATCGCCTCCAACGTTACTGGAGAGGTTAATGCCCCGCCGCCCGTCGCAATCACGCAAGGACTCTTTTGCTCCAAGAGCTCAATAATCGTGTTTTGCTCCGCGCGCCTGAATTTTTCTTCTCCAAACGCGATAAAGACATCAGGAATGGGCCGCCCCGCTTTTTCTTCAATAATTTTATCACTATCATAAAATGGCAGATCCAGCGCACTGGCCAGCGCCTGTCCAATCCGGCTCTTCCCCACGCCCATCATCCCAACCATGACGATGGGCTGATCAAGGGCGACTTTTAGTTTTTCTACATCATCCATAGGTCTTTATATATGAATAACGATTGAAATCTCAACAGCCTTTCTATAGTCTGCCCATCACCTTTGCAAAATCTGACTTTAGGAAAAACTCAGCGCATGAAATTTATAAAACTATTAACCGGAATCATTTTTATTGCCCTGATTGGCGGTTTTATCGCCCTGGGCTTTATTGATGTTCCGGTCCAGCAACAGGATGTTGTGAAAGAAATCCCGCATGAAAAGCTTTTCAAGAATGACTAAATACATCACGCTCGTCCTTTTAAGCAGCTTAGCGATCCTGAGCACAAACGCCCATGCTCAGGATCAGGCAGGCGCCGAGAAGACGAACCCTCAGCCCCTCGCGCAAATAGAAGAGCCAAAACCGCTTTCCGCCAACGACCTCATAAAGCTGGAAAGCCTCGGCCTTTACAGCAAACAATCAGAAGGCGGATACGGCAAAGACCTTTGGGCCGGCAGCGCGCGCTCTGACATCACAGCCTTATTACAGGCCGCGCCAAGTGCATCCAAAATACCGCTCGTCAATAATATGATCTTGAGCACGCTACTGACCAAAGCCAAGGCAAGTGCGATCGAAAACGACGTCCTGCCCGCCCCCGGCGAAGATTTACTCACCCTGCGCATCGAAAAATTGCTCGAAGCCGGTGCATATACACAAGCGTATGAGCTCTTCATTCAGCGCGAAGAACAGCCCTATCACGAGCGCCTCGCCCGTACGGGCATTCTCGCCTTCCTCTATAACGGCGAGAAATCTAATGCCTGTTTAGAAATCAAAACCTATGACTTCATCCAAAACGATGATTTTTGGAAACACATCATCGCCTATTGTAATATCAGCCTGTCTGAAACGCCCGATGACGCCGACCTCTCTATACTGGCAGAGTCTGGCTATAAAGTGCTCTCTACCCTGGCCACAGACAAAGACTTCCTCTTCCCCTACAGCCCCGATGCCTTCAGCGCGCTCAGCACCATTGAGCAAGCCCTGATCGCGGCCGAAGAGCGCCTTGATGTCTCTGGCACGACCGATCTTACACCGCAAGACATCCCCAACGCCCATATTCAGCTGCTCTTGCATCAGGGAAGCCTGCCCCCAGAGCTACACTTCACCCTCACCGCAAACGCCGTTGCGCTCGGCCTAATCCCGGCAAAGACCTTTGAAAAGCTCTATGCCGCCATTGCAAAAGCCCAAAATGACAAAAATCCCGATAGCAAAACCCCTGCGCCGACAGAGGATTTTGAAAAATTACCTTATTATTTAGAAAAAATAAAAAAAGCAGAAAAAAAAGAACAATGGGCGCTTTTGCAAAAAATCATGCCCTTCACAAAAAAATATGGCCCAGCAATCTTTCGCCCCTACGCGCCCCTTATCGCAAACATAAGCGCGCAAGAGCCAAGCCTATTTGAAATCACCCAGATCTACACCGCCCTCATACATAATGGCGCACCAATTCCTGACTACTGGATTGATATTGCTGAAAAATATGATGGTGACAAAAAAGACAGCGCAGAGCATATAGCCCTACGCGCGGCGGCTCATTTTGCGAAATCAAACAGCTCTGTGTTCAAAGATTTTCCCCTTACCAGCACTGATATCTCCCCTTTTGTCGACACACCCTTGGGACAAAATTTAATTATATTTATGAAAAGTGTTGACAAAGCTGAGGATTCTGCTAAAACTAATTCAGCTTATGAAAAAGATTTTTACTTGACAACGCCTTCAGGTTATGTAATGCCTACAGTTGTTGTGTGGGATCGTTTAACGAAACTCAATAACTCCAAGGTAATTGGAGAGACGATCTTGCTAAGTACTTTGTCACTGCATGGACAGTCCATGCACCAGCTATACCCCGGATTATTGAGGGATATAGTACTGAGTACTCAAAATGTGAATTTAACCACGCTGTCGAAAAACCTAGCCATAGTGGCTATTTTAGAGAGCACAAACTAAACTAAGGAGAAAGCACATGGCTCGTCCAGGTCGTCCAGCACTACCCAAACCGGATCTTCACCCATTGGTGGATTCGTTTCTAGAAATGCTCCGCGGAGAACGCGGCGCAGCAGAAAACACTATTCAAGCCTATTGGCGTGATCTTGCAGATGTCAGCCTGTATCTACGGAAAAACAGAAGCACTGACGTTAATGTTGCAACCACTGAAGACATTCAGGCCTACCTAAAAGACCTCAGTGAAAAGACACACACCAAGGGGAACAAAACAGGCAAGATCGCCGTGCGCACTGTTGCACGTCGCCTTTCAGCCATGCGTCAGTTCTTTCGCTTCGTGATCTCAGAGGATGTCCGTCAGGATGATCCAACCAGCACGATCGAAAGCCCGAAGCAAGGCCGTACATTGCCAAAAGTTTTGAGCGAAGCCGAAGTAACACAGCTGATCAAAACAGCTGGCATACCAGGCAAGCCGGAAAGCGTTCGTCTCGTTTGTTTGATCGAGATGCTCTACGCCACCGGCCTTCGTGTATCAGAGCTTGTTGGCCTGCCAATGGCAGCCATCGGTGAGAACAACCAATTCGTGATGATCAGCGGTAAAGCCGGTCGTGAGCGTATGGTTCCCATTTCTGATCCAGCACAAAAGGCAATGGAAACTTACTTCAATGTTCGCAAGCAATTCATCGGCGTTGAGAACCGCACAAACCAAGAGCAGTGGGTATTCCCATCGCGTACATCAGATAGCGGCCACCTGACCCGTCAGCGTTTTGCCCAGCTTCTGAAAGACTTGGCCCGCGCCGCTGAAGTTGATGAAGACCGCGTTAGCCCGCATGTTCTGCGTCACGCTTTTGCAACGCATCTTTTGAGAAACGGCGCTGATTTGCGCTCTGTTCAGAAAATGCTTGGTCACGCTGACATTGCGACAACGCAAATCTACACTCACATCTTGGGTGATGATGCGAAGGCAACTGTTGAAGAAAAGCACCCGCTTTCAAAAACGAGAACTGGCAGCTAATTTAAGCACTTAAAAAAAATTATAAAACGGGCGGATCTATTGTTTGAATAGAGCCGCCCGTTTTGCTATTAAGACTACTCTGAATTGTTGTGCCGCGTTTTAATTTTCATCCTGAGCGAAATCGAGGGATCTGACCCGGGAGCGCAAACGATCAGACCTCTCCACTACGGGCTAAGGCCCTACGGTCGAGGTGACCTATTTTGAAAGACATAGTGAATGAGCCAATTAGATTTTGAAAAACCAATCCTCGAGCTAGAAGCGAAAATCGCAGAGCTGCACCATGTCAGCGGCGATAGCGCTGTGAATATCGCGGATGAAATTACCCGCATGCAAACCAAAGCCTCTCGCCTGCTCCAGCAAGCCTACAGCAAGCTCACCCCCGCACAAAAAGTACAAATTGCGCGCCATCAGCAGCGCCCGCACTTTTGCGACTATATCAGCGCCCTTATCGAAGATTTCACGCCCCTGGCCGGCGATCGTAACTTTGCCGAAGATCATGCCCTTATTGGCGGCCTCGGACGCTTTCAGGGGCAATCATGCATCATCATGGGCCAAGAAAAAGGCCATGACACGCAAAGCCGCATCAAACATAATTTCGGCATGGCCCGGCCAGAGGGCTATCGCAAGGCCCAACGCCTGATGAAAATGGCCAGCCAGTTCCAGCTACCGATTATCACATTGGTTGATACCGCAGGCGCTTATCCCGGCATGGGCGCAGAAGAGCGCGGCCAAAGCGAAGCCATCGCGAAATCCATCGAAACCTGCCTACGCACTGATGTGCCAATTATCACTGTAATTATTGGTGAAGGTGGCTCTGGTGGGGCCATCGCCATTGCCGTAGCGGATCGCATCTATATGCTAGAGCACTCGATTTATTCCGTGATTTCACCGGAAGGGTGTGCCTCTATCCTCTGGCGCAGCGGCGATTACGCGAAAGACGCAGCCACCGCGCTCAAGCTAACCGCGCAAGACCTCAAACAGCTTAAACTCATTGACGGCATTATCCCAGAGCCCACGGGCGGCGCACATCGTTATCAGGAAGAAACAATCCATAACGTCGAGCGTACAATTCAAAAAGCGATGAAAGACCTCATGCCCTGGGACAAAGAAAAGCTTCTAAAGTCCCGCCGCGAAAAATTCCTCGCCTTTGGCCGGAATATCTAAGGCTCACCCCCCCCTCTTAATCCTCCGCCCCCTCAGGAGGAAGAAATACAGAAAAGCTTAAGCGCTTACCATATGCTCTTGATCATTGCTGATCCTATTATGCCGCTCCTTACGCTTTGCAAAAGACGGCAGCGCCTCCTCAGCCACGCGCGCGCGCTGTCTCATCACATCAAAGTTACCATGACCCACGCGGCGGTGCCCCTCTTCAGTCGTGGCAGCTCTAAAATACAGCATCAGAAAAACTCGAATAGCCGCCGTCAGTGATGTTTTTTCATTCTTACGCATAAAAATAAGACTGCAGATATCATGAATCGTGCAGCGTTCTCGTTTTGCAATTTCGCGCAGGGCTTGCCACATTTCCGGTTCGAGTCGCACAGAGGTACGTCGTCCCGTTACGGTAATATTGCGGCTTATCAGCGTTGTCTTTGGTCCCTTATCGTCTTCAGTTATATAATCATCGTTATGTGTGCTTTGCATGATCAGTATTTCCCCCACTTCAAATTGCAAAATAAAACTTACGGTTGCCCTCACAGCGAGAACACACTTAAGTATATACGCATACAACCATGTGGTGTAAACGATTATTTTTGCGAATATTCGGAGGGGGTTAAGGTTTTCATGGAAAACGCATGCAATCCCTGAGGAAATAATTGACCGACAGCCGAATATACAAGACGATGCTGCTGCATACGATTGCAACCATCGAATATTGAGGATACAACCAAGAGTTTAAAGTGCGTCTGCCCAGACCCATCATCACCGGCATGGCCAGCATGCATATGACTCTGATTTTCCAACTCAAAATGCTCAGGATTCAGGGTTTCGACGATTTTTTGTGTGATGAGGTCTTCTATAGTCATGCTTTGGTGTATAATAAAAGGTTGGAAATATAAAGAAAATTAACCAATGCCAAAGATTAAGCTAAAGCCAAATTCACCAGAATATGCAGATTCTGATGCAAAACCGCACACTGCACACTGTGAAATGCCAGGCTGTAGCGATTGGGCTGAGCATAAGGCGCCGAAACATCGCGGCCTTAATGATTATTACAGCTTCTGTTTCGAACATGTGCGCGACTATAACAAGGCTTGGAACTTTTTCTCCGGCATGGCCAATCATGAGGTTGAGGAGCATATCTATAACTCTATGTTCGGCGATCGGCCGACCTGGCGCTATGATCAGGATTCCAACCTTGAGGATGATCTGAAACGTAAAGCGCAACAGACTTACAACGCTACAGAAAAAGAGTCCCCAAAGGATAAAAAGAAACGCAGTTTTACCGGTGATCGCAATACGCCAGAATATGAGGCCATGGCCATCCTCGGGGTTGAACCACCGATAGGGCTTAGTGAGATTAAAATCCGCTATAGGGAGCTGGCAAAAAAGCACCATCCTGACCTGAATAGAGGCTGCGATAAATCAGAGGAGCTTCTCAAACACATCAATATGGCCTATACAATATTAAAACTGGCCTATCAGCAATTTGAAGAACTGCCGGAGAGATAATCATGAGCGCCCCAGAAAACCTGGACAAAGACAAGGAACTCGAAAGCGGCGGCATGTCGTTTGACATCACGCATATCAAGGCGAAGGAAGGGCATTACTCCACCATTCCCAACACTAAATATAATGTGCGCGAAACATTCAAACTGGATCTGGACTGGGAAGTGCCGGGCTTTACCGAAGACAGCGCCAACGTCCCCGATATCGACCCGACCTATCAGTTCGACCACGACACCACAATGGCGATCCTCGCAGGCTTTACGCATAATCGCCGCGTGATGATACAGGGCTATCACGGCACGGGTAAATCCACCCATATTGAACAAGTCGCCGCGCGCCTGAACTGGCCCTGCGTGCGCATTAACCTCGACAGCCACGTTAGCCGCGTTGATCTGATCGGCAAGGAAACCATTGTGCTGCAAGAGGGCAAGCAGATCACGCAGTGGAAGGACGGCCTGCTCCCCTGGTCCATCCAAAACCCCGTCGCGCTGTGCTTTGATGAATATGATGCCGGCCGCCCGGACGTGATGTTTGTGATCCAGCGGATCTTGGAGGCCGAGGGGAAGCTCACCCTGCTCGACCAAAACCGCATCATCCGCCCGCATCCGGCTTTCCGCCTGTTTGCCACCGCGAATACGGTTGGCCTTGGCGATACAACGGGCCTATATCACGGCACGCAGCAGATTAACCAGGGCCAGATGGATCGCTGGAACGTGGTGGTGCAGCTCAATTACCTGCCCCATGATGATGAAATGAACATCATGCTCGCCAAATTCCCGGACATGCGCGACGAGGAGGGTAAAGACAATATCGACCGCATGGTCCGCATGGCCGATCTAACGCGCGAAGGCTTCGTCAATGGCGATCTGTCTACGCTCATGAGTCCCAGAACCGTTCTAGCCTGGATCGAAAATTTCCTGATTTTCAAAGACCGGGAGATAGCATTCCAGCTAAGCTTCCTCAATAAATGTGACGAAACCGAACGCCCAATTATCGCCGAGATGTATCAGCGCTGCTTTGATGTGGAATTGCCGCAAAGCGCTATTCGAAATGTGGCTGTGAGTTAAGTTAAGGGGTTCACGCAAAGGCCGCAAAGAAGATGCAAAGACCACAAAGAAATTAAAAAACTTTGCGCCCTTTGCGGAAAATCTTATGCGATCTTTGCATGAACCCTCTTTTAAAAGTTCATATGTGATAAAATAATGCCAGACCAACGCAAATCAGAAACCTTCAAAACCTCCACCGCCGCGGTGATGCGCACTATTGCGGGGAGGAAAGAGCTTGATTGCACGTTTGCCGCGGGCGAGCCACCAACCGGTAAAATCACCTCCACGGCCAACCCGCGCCTGCCCTGCCCCGATGCGGATATGAATGGCGGATCGGTGACGCTGGTGCGGGGCTGCGCGGATGCGCATGCGCTGTATATCGCCCATCATGATGAAAAACTGCACCGCCAGCTCATTCCACGTGATAGAGACGCTGCGCAAGTTTTTAGCGCGCTGGAAAATGCCCGTATTGAAGCCCTCGGCGCACAGGAAATGCGCGGCGTTGGTGCAAATCTAAATGCGGTGCTGGAAGAGCGCTGCAAGCGCGCAGGATATGCCAACATCACAAACCGCGAGCAAAGCAGCATAAGCGACGCGCTGCACGTTCTGGCCCGCCTAGCCCTGACCGGTGAGCCTGCCCCGCCCTCTGCGACAAAGCTGGTGGAGCTGTGGCAGCCTTTGGTGGAGGAGCGCTTGAAAGGCTCTATGGAAGAGTTTTTCTCACTGTCATCTAAAGCACCCCCCTCACTGTCATCCCGAGCGAAGCCGAGGGATCTTAGTCCTCAAACTGAATCAGAAGATCCCTCCACTTCGCTACGCTTCGGTCGGGATGACATACTGAGAAACCAAGAAGAATTCGCCAAACTCTCAAAAACCCTCATCCAAACTCTGGACATGGATATCGGCGGGGACAGCTCCGACGATGAAGGCCTCGAAAACGCCGAAGATGAGCAAGAGCAAAGCGCTCAGCAAGACCAGATCGAACAGCAAGAAGACCAATCCCCCGGCGAGCCTGGCGAAGGCAGCGAAGACAGCCCCGATCAAGACCAATCCCCCACCGGCGCGGATGATGATGGCCAGTGGCAAGAGCAAGAAAGCGACATCGGCGGCGAAGGCGAAGCAGCCGGCGGCCCCGCGCATAACCGGCCAGCGGGCATGGGCGGCGGCGCGGAAGGTCTCTACACCATCTACACCACGGCGTTTGACGAGGAAATCGAAGCACAAGATTTAGCCGAAACCGAAGAGCTATACCGCCTGCGTGCGATACTGGATAAACAGCTCTATAGCCATCAAGCGATCATCACAAAACTGGCTAACCGCCTGCAGCGCAAGCTTATGGCGCAGCAGCAGCGCTCCTGGCAATTTGATTTGGATGAGGGAATTTTGGATGCCTCCCGCCTTGCCCGCGTCATCGCCAACCCGGATGTACCGCTGACCTTTAAGCAGGAAAAGGAGACGGAGTTCCGCGATACGGTCGTGACCATCCTGATCGATAATTCCGGCTCGATGCGCGGGCGACCCATCGCCATTGCGGCCATGACGGCCGACATCATCGCCAGAACGCTGGAACGCTGCGCGGTGAAGGTAGAGATTTTGGGCTTTACCACCCGCGCGTGGAAGGGCGGAAAATCTCGCGATCTATGGATGGAAAATGGCCGCCCAGAAAAGCCCGGCCGCCTGAATGACGTGCGCCATATAATCTACAAAGCCGCCGATGCGCCCATGCGCCGCACCCGCAAAAATCTCGGCCTGATGCTGAAGGAAGGTATCTTAAAGGAAAATATCGATGGCGAGGCACTAGTCTGGGCCCATAACCGCCTGTCCAAACGCCCCGAAGCCCGCAAAATCCTAATGGTCATCTCCGACGGCGCGCCGGTCGATGATTCCACCCTGTCCGTAAACCCCGGCGATGTATTAGAGCAAGATTTACGCAACGTCATAAACTGGATAGAAGACCGCTCAAACATAGAACTAACCGCCATAGGCATAGGCCACGACGTCACAAGATACTACCAAAAGGCACTGACAATTACCGATGTAGATGAATTGGCTAAGGCGCTGGTTGGTCAGCTGGAGGATTTGTTTGAGGGGTAGAAGAAAAAACTATTGCCTGCTCTGATTCATTTCCTAAAGATGCCCGAATCTGAGCATCTAAATCAGCTGGCGCATGCAATACATCATAACGAGACTTCAGTGCTTCCAAGTCATTCAATTCTGTCTCCACAGCGCGCGCTAGAATAAACGGCCTTACAAGAGCATAATCAACTATAAAATCAGAAACCCCATAAACATCATCATGCCCTTCTAACTGTTCAACCCTCAGTTCCAAGGCGGCCAAAACATAAGGCGCTATATCTTGTGATTTTTCTACATTATGGGCTCGCCCATACCGCAACCCAGCACATCCCCGCTGCAATACAGCATTATAATCTCCGACGAGATATGCCACAGCACAAAATCTAATATTACCCTCTATTTGCTTTTCTGGACTTTCAGACATAGATGTAAGGAGTGAAATTCGCGTTTCTGGAACATCTACATGCACGGACTCTTGAGGCGCGGATTTATCACTTTCAGAACCGCAAGATGTCAACAAGATACTACTTACAGTTACCACTGTATAAGCAGCCCTTTGAAACACTCGATTATAGGTCAAAATACTCATAATTTTCTCTCCAAATTCCTTAATTTTTAAAATCTTCCTGCAAACTACACTAGTCATAAAATTATGTCAATAAAAAAACATTTAGAAATTATTCTCATCTTGACCGGATTATAGCGGAGCGGAGAGATCTGACCCTCTATCTTATTAATTAGATCCCTCGACTTCGCTCGGGATGACAGCTATAAAATCTTCTATGGCCAAAAAGAAAAACATCATCCCGGCAGAGCGTATCGCATCACAAATCTACCTCATACGTGGCCAGAGCGTTATGCTGGATTTTGATTTGGCGGATCTTTATGGCGTTAAAACCAAGCGCCTTAATGAACAAGTCACGCGAAATCTAGACAGGTTTCCAGAGGATTTTATGTTCCGTTTATCAAGTGAAGAACTTGAAAACTTGAGGTCGCAAATTGCGACCTCAAGTTGGGGCGGCCGCCGAACAGCGCCGCGGGCCTTTACTGAGCTTGGCGTTTCAATGCTATCCTCTGTTTTAAGAAGCGATCGCGCCGTTCAAATCAATATCAGCATCATGCGAACATTTGTGAAACTCCGCCAAATGCTGGCCAGTAACGAAGATTTGGCGCGCAAAATTCATGAGCACGACCACCATATTTCCCGGCTTTATGAGGAGCTGGACAAGCTTCTTATGCCGCCCAATCCACCGCAGAAAAACCCCATAGGGTTTAAGGTTGTAAAGAAAGATAAAAAATGAGCAACAAAAAACAAATATACAAACCCAAACCCATTAGCGGCTTTCCCGAATGGCTCCCGAACGAGCGGATTGTGGAGCAGCAATGGTTTAACCATATCCGCGCGACGTTTGAGCGCTATGGCTATTGCTCCATCGAAACGCCGAGTGTGGAGGCGCTGGACGTTATTAATGCCAAAGGCGGCGATGGCGAGGCGGATGTGGATAAAGAGATTTACGTGCTGGAGCGCCTGCATAAGGAAGAGGGCGATAAAGATGCGCGACTTGCGCTGCATTTCGACCAGACGATTCCCCTGGCGCGCTATGTCGCGCAGCATTTCAATGATCTGATCTTCCCGTTCAAGCGCTATCAGATACAGCGTGTTTGGCGCGGAGAGCGACCGCAAGCCGGGCGCTTTCGTGAGTTTTACCAATGCGATATTGACGTGATTAATGTCGATAATCTGCCGCTACATTTTGACGGTGAAATGCCCGCGATCATCTGGGAAATCCTGTCGAGCCTGCCCGGTATGGACGGCGAGAAAATCCAGATCCGTATTTCAAATCGGAAGATATTGATGGGGTTTTTGGACAGCCTAAATATTCCCAACGAAGATGAAAGCACATCTAAGGTTGATCCTAATTTGATACCAAAAATATTAAGAGACATAGATAAGCTTGATAAGTTAGGACAGAAAATTGTTCTCCAACGTATTGAGGAAACCTTTATTCAAGCAGGCTATCGATCCAGTGTTCAAAATCTTATAGTCCCCTTTGTAGAATTATGTAAAATTAAATACTCTTCAGGAAATGAATTAGAAGATGCTTTGGTAGGTTGCAAAGATATAGACACCAGCCACCCTACTCTAAAAGAAGGCGTGGAGGAACTCTCATTCGTGATGGAACAACTCTCCCACCTGCCAGAAGGAGCAGTCGTTGCGGATCTGTCGATCGTGCGCGGGCTGGATTATTATACCGGCACGGTGTATGAGACGGTTTTCCTTGATGATCCGGGCTATGGCTCGATTTGTTCCGGCGGGCGGTATGATGATCTGGCCAGCAGCTATATCAATAAAACCCTGCCCGGTGTAGGCATCTCCATCGGGTTTTCACGTCTGTTTGATCGCCTGCGAGTTAAGGGCAAACTTGATACGCGCCGCCACTCCCCGGCCGACATATTGATTACCTCACCGCACATCCCTAGCGATACAGACCCCGCCGCGCACGCGCCTAACACAGATGCGGCCTCTAACACAGCGATCGCCTCCAGCACAGCGGCCTCCCTCGACACAGCTACAGCCCCCAACACCTCCGACACAGCTTCCAGCACACCTGCGGCCCCCAACACAGACAGCTCCCCCTCTTCGCCCACCCAAATCGCATTATGTAAAATGCAAGAAGTGGGGCGCATACTAAGAAAGCGCGGCTTTAATGTCGAAGTTTGGCACAACACAACCGCCAAGCTAAAGCGCCAACTGGCCTATGCGGAGAAAAAGGGCATTCCTTACGTCTGGTTCCCGCCCTTTGAAGATGGAGCAGATCATGAGGTGAAGAACATGGATAGCGGCAAGCAGGTGAGCGCTGATCCTGCAAAATGGTCGCCGGATGAATAAAAAGATTTTTAACCACCAAGGCACCAAGACACCAAGAAAAGAATTAGTATTTAAACATTCTTACAAAAATCTTGGTGCCTTGGTGTCTTGGTGGTTTGTTTTTCTTTGGCTTATAGGCACAATGCAATCAAGCTTTGCGCAAGATACCGCCCAATCCACCTACGCGCCTGACTTTTGCGAATTCTCCGTCACATTCCCGGAAGCGCCCTACAAAACCCGCCGCTGCGAGGATGAGGCTAAGGCTAAATGCTATGACCAAATCAGCTACACCAAAGTCTTCGCCCTGTCCTCCACCGTCAATTTCCGCGTGATTTGCAACCCCATCGGTGAAGAGGTCAAAGAAAAATATAACGCAGAGGTAATGAAATCAACCCTGCGCGCTATGACCAGCCGAAGTGCCGTGCAAACCTTCGAGACATCCTTCCGCGAGGAGGAGCGCTATAAACAAGCCGGCCTGGTCGGCTCCGGCCTGGTCGGAAAAACTCCCACCCTCTACATCGCCCAACTCTGGATCGGCAACCGCTCCGCCCTGTCTGTAGAAGCCGAGCTGATCGGCGAGGCAGCGGATGATGCAGATGCGCTGTTTAGTGAGATATTGCGCAGTGTTGGGTATAGAAAAGACAACGCCCCTACGGCAGAAAAATAATTAATGCATATATTGATTTTACATTTCCAAAAACTGTTGACACCTTCCCTAAAGGATGTATTATAAAAACAATTAATTACATATAAAAAATAGGTGAGGTTACACATTAAAAATGTATAGAATAAGGCGACCATCACAAGAAAAAGCTCTGGAATATCAACAACAAACAATTGATGATTTAAACGAATTCCAGGGCAGTAGGCATTACCAAGCTTTCAGCAAATGCTCCGGCGCTGTAGAAACTGGGAAATTTGGTGCACTCCACATAATGGCGCTGAAAAAAGCTTTTGATGAACAAACATCAGCAACGCGCTTAAAGATTTGTACACCCAAACCAGAAATCAACAACAAAGGAAAAAAAGCAAGAAGAACGCTTAGCTATTTTGACCCTGATCCAGATGATTCATCCTACTACAAGGTTATGGGCTTTAAGTTTTCTGCGTCAGAAACGAACTTATTTTTTGTGGAACGTCACTTCCCCCTGGAACTCGTATTGCGGGATGTCGAAGACTCTCACATTTCAAGAACAGCTTTCGGCATTAATTATCGGGGAGAAACATTTAATTTCATGACGGCATTGTCTATAACGTTAAGTAATGTTTTGAGCAGCAATGCTGACGCATTTACCGAAGATGAAGTCTTTCCCATTGCCTTGCCTGGAGAGCGGGGCCTCTACATGGGGTATGCAGAAAAAATTGATCCGGACTTATTCGCCCCTAACAAACTAACTGTGAGTTTTCTTGGGGGAGGAAAAACACAGAAACTTGCGAATGCATTGCCATATGAAAACCCCGAGTTCGTGATTGTCATTGACCGCTTTATTTCTTCAGAAAGACTTAATGATAACGAAGCCGAAATTTATAAAATGTACAATAAAATAAGCACGGATGAGTCACCACTACACGCGGGAATCCTTGAGGGCTCAAGGCTATATTTCCATGGCGGTGGACAACGTGAAATAGAAGTTAGGAAGCTTTTTGGATACTCATATGATCAGGTAGAGGACAGCATCAACCAACACGAAGAAGCTAAGCAATTTATAGAAGAAATGATGACATCTGAAGCCTGGTACAACTTTAGCAGGCGCGCGCTAAAACATCACATCCCAGAACTCGCAGATGATGTAGAACTCAACACTATAATTAAAACAGAAGATCGGCCAGAATCAAATATTGCCTAACCTTCAATAACAGACAACGCCCTAACCCGCTCCACCATCGCGAAGAACCCGCTGCGGCGGTTGGGGGAGAGATGTTGGTCCAGGCCGATCTCTTTAAACGCGGCATCAATATCAATGCTGGCAATCTCGCTCACTGCCCGCCCCTCATACACGCGCATGAGCAGCGCAATCAGGCCGCGCACGATATGGGCATCGCTGTCGGCGACGAAATGAAACACGCCATCCTCAATAGTTGCATACATCCACACGCGTGAGGTACAGCCGCGCACTAACGTTTGCTCCGTCTTCAGCGCATCCTCCATCACCGGCAGGTTGCGCCCTAGATCAATCAGATAGCGATAACGATCCTCCCAATCATCAAACAGGGCAAAATCCTCTACCAGTTCATTTAAGCCATCATCTTGCATCGCTTCTTCCATAACCTCTTAAGCCTTTATATAAGGTCCTTATAATACAATTACAGTTAAGGTGAAACACATAGAATGTGGAATTAAACCGTAAAAACTCTAAATTAACTGCTTTAAGGGCTTGCGCGCAGGCCGGGGCCTTGGCTAGATTGAAAAGAACAAATCATTTTTGATTTGCGGTGAAACAAGAACCATAGGATTCCTTTTATGAGTAAGTCAGACTCAAGCGATTCAAAAAACACTCTTTATTGCTCCTTCTGCGGCAAGAGCCAGCACGAGGTCCGCAAGCTGATTGCCGGACCGAATGTGTTTGTGTGTAATGAGTGCGTTGAGCTATGCATGGACATCATCCGCGAGGAAGATAAAACGCAAATTGTACGCGGCGAAGATGGCATCCCCTCCCCCAGCGAGATTAAGGGCTTCCTTGATGATTATGTGATTGGGCAAGAGGGCGCCAAGCGTATGCTGTCCGTGGCCGTTCATAATCACTATAAACGCCTGGAACATGGCGAGAGCAGCTCGGAACTTGAACTGGCCAAATCAAATATCCTGATCCTTGGCCCAACGGGGTGCGGCAAAACGCTGCTGGCGCAGACCATTGCGCGCGTTCTTGATGTGCCCTTCACCATGGCCGATGCCACCACATTGACCGAGGCCGGTTATGTTGGTGAGGATGTTGAGAATATCGTCCTGAAACTACTGCAAGCCTCTGATTACAATGTGGAGCGTGCGCAAAAGGGAATCGTCTATATTGATGAGATTGACAAAATCTCCCGCAAATCCGACAATCCGTCCATCACCCGCGATGTGTCTGGCGAGGGGGTGCAGCAAGCACTTCTGAAACTGATGGAAGGCACCGTGGCCAGCGTGCCGCCGCAGGGCGGGCGCAAGCATCCGCAGCAGGAATTCCTGCAGGTCGACACAAAGGACATTTTGTTTATCTGCGGCGGCGCATTTGCCGGGCTGGATAAAGTAATCGAAGCGCGCGGACGCGGCTCCACCATCGGCTTTGGTGCAGACATCAAGGAAAGCGAAGAGCGCGATACCGGCGAAATCTTACAAGATTTGGAGCCGGAGGACCTTCTTAAATATGGCCTGATCCCTGAATTTGTTGGCCGCCTGCCTGTTATCGCCACGCTGGAGAATCTTGATGTGGACGCGCTGATCACCATCTTGACCGAGCCGAAAAATGCGCTGGTGAAGCAATATAAGAAGCTGTTTGAGATGGAGGGCGCGGAGCTAACCTTTAAGGACAAGGCCCTGAAAGCCATTGCGGAGCAAGCCATTGAGCGCAAAACCGGCGCGCGGGGCCTGCGCTCTATTTTAGAAAATATGCTGCTCGACACCATGTATGACCTGCCGGACATGGACGGTATTGAAGAGGTTATCATCAGCGAAGACACCGTCAGAAAAGACAAAACGCCAGTGTATGTTTTCGCAGAAAAAAAGAAAAAAGCCGCAAGCAAGGGTAAGAAGGCGGGAAAAGAGGCTTAACGTTTTTACTGCGCCCCATGCCGTCATTGCGAGGAGCGCAGCGACGCGGCAATCCACACTATAGAGCATAACGCTCCGGATTGCTTCGCTTACGCTCGCAATGACGGATAAGTGGCACAAGCCACCTGAAAACGCTAAATTTTAATAAAACATCAACGAAGTATGGTGTATACTCGTAAGTCACAATGCTCTGATATTTAACGTGGGAAAGTCCAAAACATGTCACAATCCGCCAATAAATTAATGCCTGAAAAGGGCAAAAAATACCGCCTGATCACACGCAGCGATATGGACGGCCTCGTCTGCGGTGTCTTGTTGAAAGAGCTGGACTTGATCGACGACATCACCTTTGCCCACCCAAAGGATATGCAGGACGGTTTGATCGATATCGGCCCGGATGATATCACCACCAATTTGCCCTATGTCCCCGGTGTGTTCATGGCGTTTGATCATCATGCCAGCGAGACGGAGCGCCTTTCTGAAGACCTCAACAACCGCATCATCGACCCGGGCGCGCCATCGGCGGCGCGCGTGGTTTATGATTATTTCGGCGGCGCCGAGACATTCACGAATGTCACCGATGACATGATGGCCGCGGTAGACAAGGCCGATTCCGCTGATTTCAGCAAGGATGAAATCCTTAATCCACAGGGCTGGGTCTTGCTCAGCTTTATCATGGATTCGCGCTCTGGCCTTGGCCGTTTTCGCGACTTTAACATCTCCAACTATCAGCTCATGATGAAGCTGATCGATTTTTGCCGCGACCATAAGGATATCGCCGATATTCTGGAGCTGCAGGATGTGAAAGAGCGCACCGATCTGTATTTTGATCATCAAGCCAAATTCAAGGAACAAATCCAGCGCTGCGCCACCATCAATGATAACCTGATCATTCTAGATCTGCGTCAGGAAGAAACCATCTGGGCCGGAAACCGCTTCATGATTTACGCGCTGTTCCCGCAATGTAATATCTCTATGCATATCCTTTGGGGCAAGAACAAGCAAAACACAGTGCTGGCCATCGGTAAATCTATCTTAAACCGCACCAGCAAGACCGATATCGGCACGCTCTGCCTCAGCTACGGCGGCGGCGGACACAAGGCGGCAGGCACATGCCAGATTGAGAACCTAAAAGCCGAAGACGCCCTCAACGAAATCGTAGAAAAAATCACGGCTGATGGGTGATTTAGCCGCTTGTTAGCTGCCCTAATATAGCTTCCAGCTCGATAGCCTCGTTCTGAGCATTAGTGAGCATGGCGCCCCCCTCGACCACAGCAGGAACATTTTCCGGCGGTAAAAAACCGCTAAGTATAGAATTCTCGGCTTTCACTTTTTTTCTAAAAGCCTCCGAGTCAACGGCCTCACATGCCCTGCCAAGACGCCTAACACCCGCCAGTATATTTGATAAATCAACCTCGAAGTAATCATCATCGGGACCAACAGAAAAGCAGCAGCCGTGGGTGAAAAATTCACAACGCTCTGACATCTCAACAATTTCCTTAACGGCATTAAATGCTCCACTTATCTCACTTAAATAATTCATTGTATTCTTAGAATTATCAATAAGCTTAACAACGCTGTTAAAGAGAGAAACCAAGTACTCTGCATGTATTTTTTCACGTTTCATTCTTTAATCTTTCTATATATTTTTTGGGGCTGTCGTAGATAAGTTATAAATTTGTCCATTTTTTGAGCGTTTTTAACTGCTCTTTATGCGACCCATAATTAAACCTAAATTCCGTTTCTTTTAAGAACCAATAAAATTGCTTTTCAGGAATGCCGTTGTAT